>NZ_JAALJI010000001.1 GCF_011064595.1 Paludisphaera soli
CTCCCAGGCATGCGAGACGTCCTCTCGTGGCGAAGATCGACCGTCGCGACCGCTCGACCCGACCGCGCGGATCAACCCAGCAGGCCCATCGCCTTCAGGTCGTTGATCAGCCCGTTGAGGAGCTGGGTCGTGTTCTCGGAAAGGTTCCGGAGGTTTTCGTAGGCGGCCCGCAGGCCGTTGAGGTCGGCCGCCTGGGCGTAAGGCGAGCTCCCCTGCCCCGAGGGGATGCCGGCGAAGGTGCCCGATATGGGGCTGGACGTATAGCCGGACAGGGGCCAGGGTCCTCAAGCCCGCTTGCGCCGCGAGGCCGCGGCCGTCTGGGGCTGGAGGGGGTACGACGGGGGCGGCTCGGGGGCAGAGGCGGCCTCGGGGGGCCCCTCCACCGACTCGACCGCCTCGCGGACGGCCAGGTCGATCCCCTCGACGGCCGCGGCCAGGGCGTCGCGGACCGCCCGGACGTGCTCCAGGAGCTCGCGACGGCTCCCGGCCTCCAGGGCGGGGTACTGCCCCAGGGCGTCCTGCACCTGCTTGTAATGCCAGAGGCCCCGGCCCTGGCCGAGGTGCCGGAGGCCCCGGCCCTCGGCCGCGCGCTCGATGTAGGGCCACAGGCCGGGGAACGTGAAGGTCGATCGCATGTTCATAACGGCTCGCGTCGAGGGTCGGGCGGGGCCGCCCCGGCGCCGGCTCACGGCCGGCGGCTCGGGGCGGCCCCCGGGGGGGGCTCGGGGGCTCCGGGCGACCGATCGGCGGTCAGGCGGCCGAGAAGGCCGTGATGCCGGAGACCCAGGCGTGATGGGCCTCGTTGTCGATCTCGACGGCGCCTTCCAGGATGATGTCGCCCTCGAAGGCGTCGCCCCGCGAGCCGCGCGGCTTGTCGATCATCGACCGCTTGAGCCGGATGCGGGACTCCTGGGCCGACAGGCAGACCGCGGTGCCGGGCCGGAGCAGCGGGGCCGGCACGATCGAGATGCCGGAGAGGAACGGGGCCTCGAACAGGTCGATGGGCGTGCCGAAGACGTTGCTGCCGGCGTTGACCCGCATCGCCGCGTGGCCCCAGACGGCGAACGCCGAGAGGAAGTCGGTGCTGACCAGCAGGAGGCTCGGGTTGCCGCCGCCGTTGAAGCACGCCTGGATCGTGTCGCGGATCAGGTCGGAGGGCTTGTAGGCGGCGGCGTTCGTGGGCGCCGTCACCTTGTTGGTGGCCAGGATCGACTGGATGCCCTTCATGAGCGGGCGGCTCGTCGGCGAGGTCAGGCCCACGCCCTTGCCGTAGTAGACGGCCGACTCGAAGTCGTCCATCACGTGCTGCATCGCCAGCATGCGGTCGCGGTCGAGCGGCGTGGCGAAGGCCGAGCCGTAGCCCGAGTCGGCCTGCAGGGCGCCGCCCACCTGGTAGGCGTGCTGCACGGTCTGGCAGTACTGGGTGGTGGCCTGCGGGATGCGGCTGAGGCCCGAGACGTTGGTCTCGGCGCCGGTCCGCGTGTTGCTGACCAGGAAGATCGGCTGGGCGTCGGCGTGGCCGGCGGCCGTGGTGCCGGCGTAGCCGCGGGCGACCGTCAGGGTGTTGGCGGCCGCGTCGACGGCCGTCACCAGCAGGTACTCCTGCTCGATCTGGACGACGTCGCCAGAGTCGAAGACCGAGGCGTCGGCCGCGATCAGCGTGGTCGCGCCGGCCGAGAGGGCCCCGCCGTTGTTCAGGGCGATCGACCGCGGGCGGTAGTTGTCGTTGACGATCAGGAAGTGGGGCGAGCCGACCGGCAGCTTCGGCAGCCGCGAGGTCAGCGGGGTGCGGTTGACGAACCAGTTGATCGCCACGCCGAACACGTCGTTCGGGAGGACGCCGGCGTTGAGCGCGGAGAACTGGGTCAGCGGGCCGTTCTCGTACAGGGGCATTTAGGTCGACTCCGGTTGGGATCCGTCGGGATGGAGCGGCGGCCGACGCGGCCGGGCGTCCGGGGGGGAGGGGCGATTCGAGGCGGGGCTCGCCCCGGCTCGGCGCGGTTCGGTTCGGCTCAGGCCAGCGGGTGCAGGCCGAACGACTGGTACTGGTTCTGCCGGTCTTTCCACTGGTTGACGATCGCCTCCAGCGATCCCGGCTGCGCGCCCCGGGGCGCCGTGTAGGGGCGGCTGGCGTCGCCGCCGGCCCCCCCGCGAGACGTCGGGGCGAAGAAGATCGCGAACTGCGGCGATTCCAGCCGCTCGCGGAGGGCCTCGGAGGCCGGCCGGCCGGAGGCCCGCTCGCGCACCGTCAGGGCGCCGGAAGCCTCGCGGACCGTCTCGAACTCGTCCTGCAGGAGCCGACGGACCATCGCGGCGGCGGCCGAACGCTGCTCGGCCGTCTCCCCGACGAACGTCCGCCCCTGGCAGGCCTCGGCGATGGCCGCCGACTTCCGCTCGCCGTACACCTGCTGCTCCAGCAGGGTGTATCGCGAGACGGCCTCGGCGTGCTTCTGCTCCCAGGCCTTCCGCTGCTGTTCGAGGGCCTCCTCGATCTGCCCCTTCTCGGCCAGCGCCCGCAGCCGTTCCTTCTCCTTCATCTCCAGCGTCGCCTCCTGCAGGCGCTGGTACTCCTTCAGCTGGGACTCCAGGGCCCGCAGGCGCTGGTGCTCCTCGGCCGTCAACGGCGCCGACGATTCGGCCGCCGCGCCGGCGCCGGGCTTCACTTCGACGTTCGTGTGATCGTTCACGGAATGACCTCGCACGGGGACGGGATGGGCCGGCGTCGCGGGGGGGCGGTACGGGGGGCCCCTCAGGGCTCGCCCCGGCCCCCCGCGACGCCGAGCCCGAGGTAAACGTCGATCTCGGCGTCGAAGACGCCGTAGTCGCCGTCGTCAAGGCCCGGCAGCATGACTCGGACGAGCTTGCCGAGCATCTCGCTCTCGGTCAGCGGCGCGTTGCCGGCCGCCGCCAGGATGGCCTGGAACTGGCCCATCGTGCGGGCCAGCTCCTCGCCGGTGAACAGGTCGAACGAGCTGGGATACTGGATCCGGACCGCTTCCCGATCCTCGGGCGAAGTCTCGCCCCCGCCCTGGACCAGGAGGGCCAGGTCCGCGAGGCGACGCTCAGCCTGGCCGAGCGTCGAGGCGACCTTGCTCAGAAGGTCGTTCCCCGCCGCCTAGTCGATCCGCTTCGACACGCCGCTCTGGGCGACCGTCGAGCCGCCCGTCCCGGCGGAGCCCGCCGGCTTGAGCAGCAGGGCGGCGCGGTCGGCGGCGTCGCGTAGGTCGGCCTTGTTCAGCCGCAGCGAGTCGGCACCCTCCTTCGGGAACTGGACGACGTCGAACCCCTCGTAGGTCGCGGCGCCCCCCTGGGTGTTCTTCTTCTTCGGCAGCAGCCAGTTCGGGCCGATGGGCACGGCGCCGTCCGCCTTGACGTAGTCCTCCGGGCCCTGCAGGAGCGGGTGGGCCTGGGTGGTGTCGCTCAGGATCAGCTCGCTGTCCCGGTTGTAGAACTCGCGCTGGATCTCGGCGATGCTCTCGTATCGGGGGAGGCCGATGTTGCGGCATCGGGGCCGGCGGCGGTCGAACACGCGGACGATCGGGACCCTGCCGTAGCCGTGGTCCACGGGGCCCTTGACGACCTCGCCCTTCTCGTCGAAGAGCGTCCACGACCGCTCGTCCCAGTGCCGCCACGACGAGCGGCCCTCGTCGTGGACCTCGCGGACGAGGCACTCCAGGTAGCGGCCGGAGCGGTCGAGCCGCCACCAGACCATGTTCTCCGGCAGGATGTACGAGGCGACGCAGGCGTCGAGCCCCAGGCGGATCTCGTCGGCCCGCGTGCGGACCGGCTCGTCGTCGGGGGCCGCCGGCCGATCGACCATGAGGTCGAGCTGGCCCAGGACCAGCAGCAGCGGGGCTACCGAGTTGGACATGAAGTCGTCGATCGAGGAGCCCCGGCCGTCGACGTCTCGCCACCAGGCCGTCAGCCGCTCGGGCCCGCTCCGCTTGACCTCGCGGCTGTAGATGCGGGCCAGGTGGGCCTCGACGGCCTCGGAGACGAAGGTCGGCACGGGGGTCCGCGCCCGCCGCAGCTCGTAGTCGTCGTCGGTCGCCTGGTGGGCGGGATCGGTCCCGATCGGCCTCCCGTTCGCGGGATAAGAGCCGGATTCGAGGGCCGAGGGATACTCCCGCTTGTGGCGGACGAGGTTCCGGACCGGCATCCCGTGCGGGTCGTACCCGTACACGGCCGTCCGGTAGGCCTCGCCCCCCTCCCAGGAGTCGAGCAGCCATCGCCAGGGGAGCTGATTCGCGAGCCACTCGGGATGGGGGTGGTCGAGCCGCCGGCCGTCCGGCAGGGCGAGCCGCGGCATGCCGGCGCCCGGCATCGGGAAGACCGACGCTCCGATCGTGTTCGATGTCAGCATCTTGGTGGTGTCTTCCGCTGGTATGAAGGAGGGGGGAAAGGGGGGCCGGGGACGCTCAGAACACGCGGCCGGCCTTCGCCCGGCGGAGCGGGGGCTCCTCGGGCGACGCCCCGTCGGGGAGGGCCACGCTCAGCCCGCCGCGGAGCGCGTCGATCAGGTCTTCCCACGGATGCTGCGGGTCGGCCGGGTAGTCCATCCACTGTCCCGAGCGCCGCGCCCGGGCGTAGCTCTGGAAGGCCGCGATCAGTCGCGTGCATCGCGGATGGATCGCCATCCGGGCCGAGCCGTCGGCCGACCTCACGAGGCTCTCGATCAGGTTCAGCCCCTCCAGCACGCAGCCGGGGTAGCGCGGCCAGGGCTCGAGGCCCGTCTCGCCGACCAGGCCGCAGCGGCGGTATTCCGAGACGACCGTCGGCCCGACCGGGTTGCGGGCTCCCCCCGCCGAGTCGGTCGAGACGTGGCGGAGCGCCGAGCCGCACATCCGGTCGAGCATCGCCACGACCTCCAGGGCGCACGCCTCGGCCGAGCGGCCCTCCGCCAGGTAGTCGGCGAAGACGTGGATCCGGGCCGGCTCGGGGACGGGCGCCCAGGCCCAGCCGGGCCGGACCTGGAAGAAGACGGCACCGGTGAAGACGCCCGAGTCGATCGCGACGTGCACCGGCAGCGACGGGTCGAAGTCGGCGTCGTCGCGGACGTTCTCCGACTCGTCGAAGTCCTTGAACCAGACGCCGTCGGCCTTGGGGCCCCGGCAGAGGTAGTCGCTCGCGAAGACGCGGGGGGAGACCCCCCGGACCTTCTGGATCAGGGCGTCGATCCCGTAGTGCCCGTCGCTCCGCTTGGCCTTGGGGCGGCCCTTCGGGTCGGCGTCGCGGTCCTCGTGGCACCACGGCATCAGCGGACATTCGGGGCACTTCTCCAGCCGCCGGCCGCTCCGCTCGGGGGGGCAGCGCTCGAGCACTTCGAAGATGCAGTAGGTGTGGATGGGGAAGGCGCCGGCGTGGGCCTGCTCCACAAGGCCGGCCATCGGGCCGGCGGGGCGGTGCCAGGTTGACGTCATCAGCACGCTCGCCTTCACCCCCCGGAGGTCCATCGCCATGCCGAGGGCCGACTCGCGGATCTCCGGGTCGATCTCGTCCACCTCGTCGAGCTTGAGGCTGGCGACGTGGGGGCCGCGGACGCTGGTGGGACTGGCGGCGAGGATCGCCACCCGCGAGCCGTTGACGTAGGTCGCCTCGGTCTTCAGCAGCCTCCGGACCGAGTCCCGGTCGCCCCCCAGGACGCCCGCGCCCTCGAAGACGGTGGCCTGCAGGGCCCGGTAGATCTGCTCGGACTGGGCCCGCGAGCCCCCGAGGACGTGGGTCTCGTGGCGGGGGTGGAACCGGCTGGCCAGGTGCGTGTCGAGCGCCGAGAGGAACGACTTGCCGCTGCCCCGAGGCCCGTGCCAGAGGGCGAGCGAGGGGCGGTCCAGGACCTGGTCGGCGAACATGTCGAACGGGGCCGAATGCCCCTGGCAGACGGGACGCGCCGGGATCCGGACGCCGGCGAAGCCGCGCACCCAGTCCCGCAGCTCGGCCCTGGTCTTGGGCCTGCGGTCACGAACGGCCTTGAGCACTCGAGCGATCCTTGACGGGTCCACGGACGGCCTCCAAAACCCTGCGGGCGGTCTCGTCGTCGATCGGCGTCGCCGCCTCCTCGGCCGCGGGGGCGGCCGGGGCGAGGCGGCGGGACAGCACGGCCCAGGCGCGGAGGTCTCCCCTGACGGCCGCTGCGATCAGGGCCTCGGCCGCGCGTTCGGCCCAGGTCCGGGAGGGGTCGTCGCTGGGGGCGGCCAGCCGCTCTCGGAGCCGCTGGTCCAGCCCCGGGGCCGGGGGGTCGTCGGCCTCGACCGGGGGATGAGGGCCGAGGGATTTGGTCGCGACGCCGTCGCCCATGATCGAGGTTTCCCGAGGAGGAGGAGGGCCGTCACGGCCGCTCAGCGGACCGCGGGCAGCCGGGTCAGGATCTGTTCCAGCTTGTCCAGGAGTTCGCCGTGGAGGCGACGCTCGGCGTCCCGCCGCTCGCGGTCGCGCTCCATCTCGGCCGCGAGGGGGCCGGGCTCGGCCTGCCGCCGGTCGAACGCCAGGAGCTCGCGTCGCTGCGACTGGGAGAGCGCCAGGATCACCGCACCTGCGAGGCAGAGCGTGGCGATCAGGGCCGGGAGCCGGCTCCACCGACTCGTCGCCCACTCTCCGAACGGTTCCAAGACATTCTTAATCGTCATTGCGTGGATCCGGGAATGGTCTGATGTCGGGGGCGGGGGGAAGGGCGCCGTCCGCCGCGCGGGCGGCCCTGATCCAGCCCAGCACCGCCTCGACGACCTCAGCCGCGTGGTCGGTCCGGGCCTGGATCCGAAGCTTCGCCAGTTCGTGCTCGCGCTGCTTCTGCCGGTCCTGCCAGAAGTCCTTCGTGAACGCCGAGATCGCGGCGATCAGGCCGGCGCCCCCCAGGAGGAACGAGCCGGCCCCGACCGTCGGGTCCGCCGAGACGGACTCCGCGACCAGGGCCGTGCTCGTCGCCAGGAGCCCCCCGGCGTAGGCGAGATTCTGGGAGACGTACGGGAAGTAGCTCATGACGTAAACCCATCCTTCTCGGGGGGGCGCCCGCTCGATGGGCGGGAGATCCCGGGCGAGGCGGTCAATCGCGTTCGGGCTTGGCGGCGGAAGCCGCGTGCAGCCCGACCGCGCTGGCGCCGCTGAAGAGCACCAGCATCGCCTCGAAGATCGTCTCCAGCCCCTGGTCGTAGTGCTTCGATAGGATCATTCCGATCCCGGAGGCGACGGCGGCGGCCACCGACGCATACGTCTTGTAGTTGCGCAAAACTTTGAGGATAAGCACAATCGTCGTGTTCATCTTCGTCGGCCTTTCGTCGCGGTCAGTAGGGGGGGAGGCATTCCCAGATCGATTCGGACGCCACCAGCCAGGCGGCGGCGACGGCCAGGGCCGCCAGCAGGATGCGGTCCTCGGGGCCGATCGCCGCGGCCCTCGCCGCGATCGCCGCCGGCGGAGGGTGCGGCGGGTCGCGGCGGAGTCGCGGCCGGGGCGGGTGGCGGTCAGGCGGCGCGATGGTAGCTCCAGTACTCCGGGAGCGCTCGGGTGACGAACTCGGGGGCCCTGGCCATCGCCCAGGAATCCCCCTGAGCGAGGATCCTCTCGACCGTCGCCCGGTCGGCCCAGAAGCTGTAGCTCGGCTGATCCAGGGCGAGCGGGCCGGTCGGCTGGTCGGGGCCCCAACTCTGCAGGATGCAGGCGCCGGGGCGGTCGAACCGGACCCCACCGATCAGCATGCAGTGGCCCCACGTCCCCTGGGCCGCGCAGAAGCCGTCGCGGTCCCTGGCGGTCGTGAACCCCTGGTTCGAGCAGATGGAGACCGGGTAGCCGTTCCGCATGGCCGCGACCAGCTCGCCCCAGGTCGAGGCCCGGGCGGCCGAGCCGAGCCGCAGCGAGGCGGCCTTGGCCTTGAGCTCGGCGGGGGCGCCGTGGTGGCCCCAGGACCTGGCCCGATCGCCGCTGTAGTCGCCGCCGCCGCCCAGCATCTCGCGGCTGACGACGCCGATGGTGGACATCGCCGAGATCGCCGCCGAGCCGTAGGAGCCGTCGCCGCGGCCGAGGATCCCCGCCACTTCGCGGGACGCCGCGTAGATGAACTCGGTCGACGTTTCGCGGTACTCCGAGGCCTCGCCCAGGGCGATCTCGACGCACTGGAGCAAGTCGAGCCCGTGGCCGTGGCCGTGGCCCACGCAGTCGCCGATCTGTTGCGCCGGATAGGCCGGATAGCGGCCGAGGACGTCCCGGAAGGCCCTGTACAGGAGGATGGGGGCGCCGCCCCGGTCCCCGGCCATCAGGCCGGGGGCGGCCGACGAGAAGGTGGGGCGCCGGGCGGCGAAGCTCCGCTGGACCTCGTCGGCGCCCAGCCATCCGTCGACGGCGTGATCATGCGTCGATTCGCTCATTGGATCTCTCGCGGGGGGGGGGGATGGGGGCCGCGGGGGTCGGGCTCACTCGGCCTCGGAGAGGCCGGCCGCGAACGCCCGCCAGATGGCGGCGAGGGCCACCTTGTCGGCCCGCGAGACCTCGGCGTCGGGCTTCCCCTCGGGGACCGCGGCGGCGAAGGACCGGGCGACGACGCGATCGAACAGGGCGGTGCGGCCCGCGGCCCAAGTCTCGGCCACCAGCGAGAGCGACTCGTTGACGCCCCGTCCGGACTCCAACGCGTCGGCCCCTTGTCGCCAGGCCTCGGCGTAGACGGCCCCGAGGGCCTTCGGATAGGCCCGGCCGATCGACTCCATGGCATGGGCCGACTCCGGCCCGGTCGACGCGTCGCGGCGGTTCGTCCAGGCGACGCCCGCCGCGGCGGAGACCGCGGCGACGACGAGCGTCGGCCCCCAACGCCTCGCGAGGAGGGCCGTCGTCGAGAGGGCGGCTTCGAAGGGCATGCGGATTCCCTGCAGCGACATGGCGGATCACCCCGATTGCTTTGGCGAGTCTCACGACGGACGCACGAAGGGGGGGCCGGCGTCGCCGTCGTCGGCGCCGGGCGTGCCGGAGCGGAAAGGGACCGTCAGGGGCGGAGCGAGGCGAACCGCCGGGCCCGCCGCTCACGCCTCGTCTCGGATGCGGGCGAGGCCGCGACCTCCTCGCGGAGGCCCCGGCCGGCGGGCGTCGGCGCGGCCGACTCGGGCTCGGGGGCTGGGTCGGTCGCCGGGTCGCGTTTCATGGCCGGGTGGCCGTCGACGCCCGATTGCGAGCAGACCATGCAGCAGAAGAGGGAACCGGGGCGGATCGGCCCGCGATGCGGGCATTCCGAGGCCGGCGTGAACGCGCCGATCGGGAACAAGGGGACGAGCTCCAGCCACCAGGGCGTCCTGATGCCGGCCGATCCCGGCGAAGACCCTTCGAGGCCGTCGCCGTCCCGCATCGGCAGGATGTCCGCGGCGGTCTCTTCCTGAGGGTGGGAGGCTTCCTGCTCGCGAAGCCTGGCCAACGCCCGCCTCACGAGTTGGACGCTCACGCCGGCTCCCCCGGCGATCGCCGAGGTCGATTTCCCTTCCTGGTGGAGCCGAAGCCACTCCTGGTCGCGGACCTCGCGGGCCACCCCGTTGACCCGTCTCTTTCTCGTCGCGTTTCCCATGACGTCATCTCCCGGCCCGCCCGGCCCTCGGTCGACGTCTACCTAAGTTGTGCTATACAAAACGAAATGCGGAAAGGCAACTCGACCGACGAATTCGGGAGAATTGCGCAAGTCTCTGTGAGACCGAGCTTAACGATCCGGGAAAATGTCCAGTCTGGGAAACTTGAGGCGGTGCGTGGGGAGTCGGATGCACAATGAGGATGTGGAACGCGGGGGTTTCGAGGCTCGAATCCCCCCGAATGGACGAGATCGACACGAAGACGCCCGCCCGGCCCTCGCTCGACCTCGCGAACGTCGTCAGGATTTTTGTCAGGAACGCAAGCGCGGCGCGAGGCCGCGTCGTCGGCGCGGCCGGGGTCGGCTCAGAGCTCGGCGGCCGTCTTCAGGCGGGGGAGCCGGGCCCAGCGGGCCAGTGAGGCCGCGGCCTGGGCGAGGAACTCCTCGAAGGCCGGCGTCTGGAAGTCGGCCAGGGAGTGGCCCGTGATGGTGACTTCCTGGAGCCCGGACGCCCCGGAGACCTTGAGCCGGGGGGCGTCGGAGAGGACGGGGGTCGGGCCGTCGTGGAACGGGATGAGGCCGAGCCTGGCGGCCAGCGACTTCTCCTGGAACGTGTTGCGCGGGACCCGGAATCGCAGGGTGACGACCCACTCGCTGCCGGTCGTCGCCTGGAAGAAGGCGACTTCGGATTCGCCGTCGGGCCCGACGACGCCGATGCGGACCGCCCCGCGCTGGTTCCAATCGGTCGGCCCGAGAGATTCGCCGCCGAGCGCCTCCAGGCGGTCGACGACGTGCCCCAGGATCCGGCCGTCCCAGCGCACGGGACGGCCGTTGCGCGAGGTCCGATCCTCCAGGTGCCACTTCCGGCCGTCGCGCTCCCAGGGGGCGAGGGCCGCGCCGACCTCGGCCGTCGCCGTCGCGCGGCCGCCGGACTTGGGTTTCGGGGCCTTCCCCTTCCCGGGCTCGGCGAGGCGGGCGGCCTTGGCCTCGGCGGCGGCCTTCTTGGCGGCCTCCTTGGGGTCGAAGCGGGGACGCTCGGCGAACGGGCCGTCGGCGAGCAAGCTGCGGAGGAAGCGGGGGGTGTGGCCGCGATCGCAGGCGGCGATCGATTCCGGCGGACCTTCGACGACGATCTCGCCGCCCCCCCGGCCCGCCTCGGGGCCCAGGTCGATCACCCAATCGGACGTCTTGATCACGTCCAGGTTGTGCTCGATCACGACCACGGTGTTCCCCAGGTCGGCCAGGCGGTGGACGACGTCGAGCAGCTTGCGGACGTCGTCGACGTGCAGGCCGGTGGTCGGCTCGTCGAGGATGTAGAGCGTCTTGCCGGTGTCGGGCCGGGACAGCTCCGAAGCCAGCTTGACGCGCTGGGCCTCGCCGCCGGAGAGGGTCGGGGCGGACTGGCCGAGCGGCAGGTAGCCCAGGCCGACGTCGTGCAGCGTCCGGAGGATCCGCTTGATCCTGGGGACCTTGTCGAACAGCTCCAGGGCCTCGTCGACCGACATGTCGAGCACGTCGGCGATCGTCTTTCCGCGGAAGGTCACGGCGAGGACCTCGGGCGTGAAGCGGCGGCCCTTGCACGAGTCGCAGACGACCCAGACGTCGGGGAGGAAGTGCATCTCGATGCGCTTCTGGCCGGCCCCCTCGCAGGCCTCGCAGCGCCCGCCCGGCATGTTGAAGCTGAACCGGCGGGCGGTGTAGCCGCGGACCTTGGCCTCGGGGAGCTTCGCGAACAGCTCGCGGATCAGGTCGAACGTCCCCGAGTAGGTGGCGGCCGTGGAGTTCGGGGTGCCGCCGAGCGGGGACTGGTCCACGCGGATGACCTTGTCGATCTGCTCCAGGCCGAGGATCGCCTCGACGGCCCCGGGCGAGACCTGCGCGCGGTGGAGGGTCCGGGCGGCCGTCTTCCACAGCACGTCTTCCACCAGCGTGCTCTTGCCGGAGCCCGAGACGCCCGTCACCACCGTCACCACGCCGAGCGGGATCCGGACGTCCAGGTCCTTCAGGTTGTTGTGCCGGGCCCCCTTGATCAGGAGCGCGGGGACGCCGGAATCGGAGCCCGCCGGGCGGCGGTTGGTCGGGATCGGGATCGCCTTCGTCCCGCCGAGATACGCGCCCGTGAGCGACTTCGGGTCGGCGGCGACCTGGGCGGGGGGGCCGCTGGCGGTGACCTCGCCGCCGAACCGCCCGGAGCCGGGGCCGAAGTCGACGAGGGCGTCGGCCGCCTCGATGATCTCGCGGTCGTGCTCGACCAGGACGACGGTGTTCCCCAGGTCGCGGAGCCGCCGAAGCGCGCCCAGCAGGCGGCCGTTGTCGCGGGGGTGGAGGCCGATCGTCGGCTCGTCCAGGACGTACAGGACCCCCGTCAGGCCGCTGCCGATCTGGCTGGCCAGCCGGATGCGCTGGCTCTCGCCGCCCGAGAGGGTCGGCGTGCTCCGCCCCAGCGAGAGGTAGTCGAGCCCGACCTCGACCAGGAACGAGAGCCGCTCGCGGACCTCGCGGACGAGGTCGCCGGCGATGTGGCGCTTCTCGTCGTTCAGGTCGAGCTTCTCGAAGAAGTCGAGGGCCAGGCCCAGGGGCATCCGGCTGATCTGGTCGAGCGTCTGGCCCTCGAACCGGACGGCCGCGGCGTCGTCGCGAAGCCTGGCCCCCACGCACGCCGCGCACGGGACGTCGTCGACGAGCCCCTGGAGCTTCCAGCGATACTGGAACGAGACGCGGCCGGCCTCCTCGATCGCCGGGAAGAGGCCCTTGAACTGGAACGAGAAGCCGGGGGCGTCGCCCTCGCCGGGCAGCTCGTACCAGACGTCGGTCCGGCCGTGGAGGATCGTCCGGCGGTGGCGGGCCTCCAGGCCGTCGAAGGGCGCGTCGAGGTCGATCCCCTCGGCCCGGGCGACCGCTTCGATCATCCGCCCGAAGGCCCGATTCTCGCGGACGTCGGGCCAGACGGCGACCGCCTTGTCCCGCAGCGACCGCGACGGGTCGGGGATGAGGACCGCCGGGTTCGCCCCCTGCTGGACGCCCAGGCCTTCGCAGACCGGGCACCAGCCGAGCGGGCTGTTGAACGAGAAGTGGTGCGGCGACAGCTCCTCGAAGCTCCGCCCGCACTGGTCGCAGGAACGATGCTGGCTGAAGCGGTCGACGGGCCATTTCGCCTCGACGAGGTCGTCGACGACCCGGGCGACCAGCACCACCCCCTTGCCCAGGTCGAGGGCCGACTCCACCGCGTCGGCCAGCCGGGCGCGCGTCGAGCGGCGGACGACGGCGCGGTCGACGACGACCTCGACCTGATGCTTGCGGCGGCGGCTCAGCTTGGGGGGGGCGTCCAGCTCGATCGTCCGGCCGTCGACCCGGGCCCGGGCGAAGCCGGAGGCCTTCAGGGTGAGCCACAGGTCGTCGTACGACTCGTTGTCGCGGCGGTCGACCGGCGCCATGACGTGGACGCGCGAGCCTTCGGGGAGCTGGAGGATCTTCTCGATGATCTCGTCGGACGTCTGCGAGCCGATGATGATCCCGCACGAGGGGCAATACGGATGGCCCAGCCGCGCGACCAGGATGCGGAGGTAGTCGTGGATCTCTGTGACGGTGCCGACGGTCGACCGCGGGCTCTTGCTGGTGGTCTTCTGCTCGATGCTCACGGCCGGCGAGAGGCCGGTGATCTTGTCGACCCGGGGCTTGGGGAGCGGGGCCAGGAACTGGCGGGCGTAGCTGGAGAGGCTCTCGACGTACCGCCGCTGGCCCTCGGCGTAGAGCGTGTCGATCGCCAGCGAGCTCTTGCCCGAGCCGCTGGGCCCGCTGCAGACCGTCATCTTGTTGCGCGGGATGTCCAGGTCCACGCCCTTCAGGTTGTGCTGGCGGGCGCCCCGCACCGAGATCAGGTCCAGCCCCTCCTCGGACGACCGGGCCTTCCCCTTCCCCTTCGCCCCCTTCGCGGCCTTCGGCCGGCCGACGCGTCGCTTCGGGTCGGGCTTGAGGACTCGCTCCAAGGCGCGGCCGGTGTGGCTCTCGGCGACCCGGGCGACGGCCTCGGGCGGCCCTTCGGCCACGACCACGCCGCCGCCGGAGCCCCCCTCGGGGCCGAGGTCGATGAGCCAGTCGGCCGTCTTGACGACGTCCAAGTTGTGCTCGACGACCACGACGGTGTTGCCGCGAGCCTTGAAGCCGTGCAGGACGTTCAGGAGCTTGCGGACGTCCTCGAAGTGGAGCCCGGTGGTCGGCTCGTCGAGGATGTAGAGGGTCTTGCCCGTCCCCCGCCGGACCAGCTCGCGGGCCAGCTTGATGCGCTGGGCCTCGCCGCCCGAGAGGGTCGGCGAGGCCTGGCCGAGCTTCAGATAGTCGAGCCCGACGTCGTGCAGGGTCTGGAGCATGGCCGCGATCTTGGGGACGTTCGCGAAGTGTTCCAGGGCCTCCTGCACGTCCATGTCCAGCACGTCGCTGATGCTCTTGCCCTTGTAGCGGACGTGGAGCGTCTCGCGGGTGAACCGGCGGCCTTCGCAGACCGGGCAGACGACCCAGACGTCGGCCAGGAAGTCCATCTCCAGCTTGTTCGAGCCGTTCCCCTCGCAGGCCTCGCAGCGCCCGCCCGAGACGTTGAAGCTGAACCGGCCGGGCTGGTAGCCCCGCGCCCGGGAGTCGGGCAGCTTCGTGTAGAGGTCGCGGATCAGGTCCCAAAGCTTGATGTAGGTAGCGGCGTTGGAGCGGGGCGTGCGGCCGATGGGGGACTGGTCGATGTCGATGACCTTGTCGAGCTGGTCCATCCCCTCGATCGCGTCGTGCTCGCCGGGGACGGACTGCGCTCCGTTCAGGTCGCGGGCGAGGGCGTCTCGCAGGATGTCGCTGACGAGCGAGCTCTTGCCCGAGCCCGACACGCCGGTGACGCAGACGAACAGGCCGAGCGGGAAGGCGACGTCGATCCCCCGCAGGTTGTTCTGCCTCGCCCCGCGGATCACCAGCTCGCGGCCGTCGGGCGCCTTCCGCTCCTTGGGGATCTCGATCCGCGCCTTGCCCGAAAGGTAGGCCCCGGTCAGGCTGTCCTTGGCCTTCTCCAGGGCCTTGAGGTCCCCCTGGGCGACGACCTCGCCCCCCTTCACGCCGGGGCCGGGGCCGAAGTCGACGAGCCAGTCGGCCGCGCGCATGGTGTCCTCGTCGTGCTCGACGACGATGACGGTGTTGCCCACGTCCCGGAGCTTCTGGAGCGCCGAGATCAGGCTGTCGTTGTCGCGGGCGTGGAGGCCGATCGAGGGCTCGTCGAGGATGTAGAGCACCCCCACCAGCCCCGCGCCCACCTGGCTCGCCAGCCGGATGCGCTGGGCCTCGCCGCCGGAGAGGGTCGGGGCCGAGCGGTCGAGGCTGAGGTAGTGGAGGCCGACGTCGAGCAGGAAGCCGAGCCGGCCCCGGATCTCCTTGAGCAGCTCCTCGGCGATCGTCCGCGAGATCGGGTCCAGGGCGGTCGGCGTCGGGCCGTCGCCTTCCCTCGCGGCCGAGGGGTCGGCCAGGGCGTCGAAGAAGCCCTTGATGCGGCCGATGGGCCGGGACGAGAGCTCGACGAGCGTCGCCCCGCCGACCCGCACGGCCCGCGCGCGGGCGTTGAGCCGGGCGCCCTTGCACTCCGGGCAGGCCATGCTCCGCATGTAAGGTTCGAGCAGGGCGCGGGTGGGCGCGCCTCCCGAATTCTTGTAGCGATCGAGCAGCTCGGCGGCCACGCCCGGCCACTTCTCGGGGTGGGCCCAGGTCTTCCCCTTGGTCTTCCAGTGGCAGACGATGGTGCGGTCGCCGGCGCCGTGGAGCCAGACCTGCCGCCACTTCTCGTCGAGCTTGCTCCAGGGGCCCTTGAGCATCGTCCCGGCGGCCGGGCCGTCGGGGTCGGCCTCGAAATTCTTGGCAACGGCCTCGAACAGGTGCTTGCGCCACTTGCCGACCTCCTTCACCGGGCCGAGCGGGGCGATGGCCCCGTCCCAGACCGAGAGCGAGTGGTCGGGGATCAGCAGCTCGGGGTCGAAGTCGTGGCGGACGCCCAGGCCGTCGCAGGCCGGGCACATCCCCTGGGGGCTGTTGAAGCTGAAGAGCTGGGGGCTGGGCGGATCGAACCCGATCCCGCAGTGGACGCACGCGTAATGCGCCGAGAGGACCAGGTCGGGGCGGCCCTCGATCGCCACCACCAGGGTCCCCTCCCCCATCTTGAGGGCCTGCTCGACCGCCTCGGCCAGCCGGCCTCGGGCGTTCTCGGCCGCGGTCGCCTTGAGGCGGTCGACCACGACCTCGATGTCGTGCTTGATCTGGCGGTCGAGCCGGAGGTCGTCGGAGAGCGCGTAGACCTGGCCGTCGACCCGGGCGCGGACGTAGCCGGCCTTGGCGAGGTCCACGAACAGGTCCTTGTACTCCCCCTTCTGGCCCCGCACCACGGGGGCCAGCACGCTGAACGCCGTCCCGGTCGGGAGGTCCAGGATGCGGGCGACGATCTGCTCGCGGGTCTGGGCGGCGACCGGCCGGTCGCAGCGGGGGCAGTGGCCCTGGCCGACCCTGGCGAACAGGACGCGCAGGTAGTCGTTGATTTCGGTGATGGTGCCGACGGTCGACCGCGGGTTGCGGCCGCCGGTCTTCTGCTGGATCGAGATCGACGGCGAGAGCCCCTCGATCCGATCGACGTCGGGCTTGGGCATCTGGCCGAGGAACTGGCGGGCGTAGCTGGAGAGGCTCTCGACGTACCGCCGCTGGCCCTCGGCGTAGAGCGTGTCGAACGCCAGCGAGCTCTTGCCCGAGCCGGACACCCCCGTCAGGCAGATCAGCCGACCTCGCGGCAGGGTCAGCGACACGTCCCGGAGGTTGTGCTCGCGAGCCCCCCGGATCACCACGTCCGATGCCGCCATCCCTGGAAAGCCCCCCTGCCCCGCCTCCCGGAATCCTGAACCCATCTCAAGGAAGGTACTATACACGCGTCCGCTTCGGCCTGTCCAGCAGACGGTCGATTTCTCGCGACGACGCGGCCTGCGGGGGTCGTATCGATCACGCGCTTCGGCCGCCGTCCACGGTCCGTCCACCGCGTCGGTCGGCAGCTGTGGACGCTTCTAAGCTTTGTGGTTCAAGGGTTTGCGATTGATTTCTCCGGTTTGTCCATGGTTGTCTCCGGGAAGATCGGATCAAAGGGGTGGAGAGATCGGGGGATATGGACTCGTCCCGTCGTCGTTCCCCAGGAGCAGGAAGGGCCCGGGGACGGTGGACACCGTGGCCGCCCCGGCGACGGCCGCGCGGCGGGGGCTGCGGCCCGGTATCGCGGGCCCGGCCGGACGGTTACGATGGCCCTCGCGTCGCGCGGCGGTCGTCGACGAGTCCTCGGCACCTTGGGCTTCGAACAGCGATGAAACCTCGCGCGGCGGCCTTGCTCCTCACGCTGGCGTTCAGCCTCGTCGGGATCGTGGGCGACTACTTTCTGAAGCTGGCGAGCCAGGAGGAACGCCCCCTGCGGTCGCGATGGTTCCTGCTCGGCTTCGCGCTTTACGCCTCGACGGCCTTCGGCTGGGTCTTCGCGATGGGCCGGCTGAAGCTGGCGACGATCGGCGCGGTGTATTCGGTGTCGATGATCGTGATGCTCACGGCGGTCGGGATCGTGGGCTTCCGCGAGATCCCGAGCGTCCCGGAGGTCGTCGGGCTGGTGCTCGCCCTGGCCTCGCTCGTGTTGCTGATGCGGTTCGCCTGACGGGCGGCCGGCTCTTGTCGATGGAGGGGGTGGATATGTCGCGTCGGGCGATGCTGGCGGCCGTGGTGATGGTGGCGGGGGCCTCGTCGGTGACGGCCAAGCCGCCGAACGTGGTGCTGATCATCTCGGACGACCACGCCTGGGGCGACTACTCGTTCATGGGGCATCCGCACATCCGCACGCCCCGGATCGACCGGCTGGCGGCGGAGGGGACGACGTTCCGTCGCGGGTATGTGCCGTCCAGCCTCTGCTCGCCGAGCCTGGCGTCGATCCTGACTGGGCTCTACGCCCATCAGCACAAGCTGACCAGCAACGACCCCCCCGGCACGGCGGGCCGCCACGCCCAGATCCCCAAAGATCCGGTCCTTCGGGAAGGCCGGCGGCGGATGGTCGGCTTCATCGAGGACGCCCCGACGCTGCCGAAGCTGCTCGCCGCGCGCGGGTACGACTCGTTCCAGGCGGGGAAGTGGTGGGGCGGGAACTTCCGCTCCGGCGGCTTCACCGAGGGGATGACCCTGGGCGACCCGGCCCACGGAGGCCGGCACGGCGACGAGGGCCTTTCCATCGGCCGCAAGACCATGAAGCCCGTCCTCGACTTCGTCGACCGCTCCGTCGACGCCGACCGCCCGTTCCTGCTCTGGTACGCCCCGATGATGCCCCACCAGCCGCACGACCCGCCCGAGCGGCTGCTGGCGAAGTATCGCGACAAGACGCCGAGCCTCCACGTCGCCAGGTACTGGGCGATGATCGAGTGGTTCGACGAGACCTGCGGCCAGTTGCTGGACCACCTCGACGCGCGGAAGATCGCCGACGACACGATCGTCGTCTACCTGGCCGACAACGGCTGGATCCAGGAGCCTGACTCCCCCGGCTTCGCCCCTCGCTCCAAGCGCTCGCAGTACGACGGCGGCCTGCGGACGCCGATCATCGTGCGGTGGCCCGGCAAGGCCCGCCTGGGGATGGTCGACACGCCGGTCAGCTCGATCGACGTCGCCCCCACGATCCTCAAGGCCCTGGGCGCCGAGCCGACGCCCGAGATGCAGGGCGTGAACCTGCTCGACGCCGAGGCCGTCGCGAAGCGGGAGGCCGTCTTCGGCGAGATCTTCCTCCACGATGCCGTCGACCTCGACCGGCCGGCCGCCAGCCTCTGCCAGCGCTGGGCCGAGGCCGGCGACTGGAAGCTGATCGTCCCCGACCCCCGCAATTCGCCCGACGGCGTGGTCGAGCTTTACGACGTGGCGAAGGACCCGTACGAGCGCCGGAACCTGGCCGAGAGCGAGCCCGGGAAGGTCGCCGAGATCCGCCGCCTGCTCGACGCCTGGTGGGATCCGGAGGGCTGACGCCGGGCTCCGGAGGTCCGGGTCGAGGTCAGGCCGGCGGCCGCTCGCCCCGGGCGATCCACCAGGGAATGGCCTGGATCGCCCCGACGGGCCCCGGGACCGCGACGCAGGGCAGCTCGCCCGCCTTGAATAGGCCGCCGGTGAAGTAGTCGCCGGGGATCATGACGTGGAAGGCGAAGACCTCGCAGCCGTCGGTCAGGCTCATGGGGAGGCATAGGCGCCGAGATTCGACGTAGCCTTCGTCGGAGAGCCAGCGCGCCGCGGCCTTCTCCTCGGGCGTCTCGACGACCTCGGGCGAGAGGAACGAGAGCTTGACCGCCAGATCCAGCCAATATTCGGCGTCCTGGCGGGCCCGGGGCTGGAACGACCCGATCACCATCCCCGGCGCGACCGTGCCGGGGACCGAGGTCAGGGCGCTGTTGACCATCAGCGGGTGGGTCGTGATCGGCCTGGCGGCCTTCGCGACGGCGATCAAGCCCTTGCGCACCCGCTTCTTGTGGGTCAGGATCCGGTAGAGGTGGTACAGCGCGATCGGGATGCCGATGGTCGTCGCGGCGCTGATCACCCCCATCACGATGTGGTACCAGGGCCGCCCGGCGAGCTTCCGGAGCGTCGGCTTGAACGCGGTAGATTCGAGGAACCGCAGGTAGTCTTCCAGGATCTTCGCGTCGCTGGGCCTGGGATTCATGGGGTGGTTCGCGTCGTGGTCGCGGGCGAGGAACAGCCGTGCGGACGATGAGAGTCGATTCATCTCCGGGCGGCAAGGGGGAGGTCCCGGCCGCCCGTCGACCGACCTCAGGCGGGATCGGCGGTCCCGGCGGCCTTGCGGGGACGCAGGCGGAGCCCCAGGGCCGAGGCGGCGGCGAAGACGAGCCAGGCGGCGGGCTCGGGGACGGGGGCCGGCTGGGCGTCGTCGGCGAGGCCCTGGGCGCTGTGCACTGGCTCGTCTCGCATGGGGCCTTCGAGCACCTGCGCGGCGACCCGGGTCGGGGGGATGATGACTGGCTTCGGCGGGTCGGGGTTGAAGGCCTTCTTGAAGGCGTCGGCGATCTGGTCGTTGATCTTCTTCACGGCGTCGGCGCTGGAGTCGTACCAGCCGCCGACGGTGTCGCCGAACGACTTGCCGCCGGGGCCTCCCTGGACGCCGGGCCGCCAGTACTGGGTCGAGCCGTCGCCGGCGAAGCTGGAGGCCGCGGCGGCGCTGACGAGGAACGACTGGCGGGGCCCGAGGACGGCCACGCGGTCGGATGCGGCGAGCTGGGCGTCGAGGGCGCGGAGCGCCAGGGCGTCCAGCCGGAGCGGACCCGCCCCGCCCGGGCCGGGGGTCACGGCGACGGTCGGCACCCCTTCGGGGACCTGGGATCGGCCGGGCAGGCGATAGGCGACGTAGGTCGGCGTCGTTCTCTCGGGGAAGCCGCCCCCCGAACGCGGGATGGCGATCCGGCGGCCCTCCTGATCGAGCACGACGGCCCGCCGGGCGTCGGCGCTCAGGGTGTAGCCCGCGCCGGGCCGCACCGGGGCGGCGGTGGTCGGGGCGGCGGGGCCGCAGAGTCCGACGCCCATCCCCAAAAGGACCGCCCTCGTCGACGTCTTCCAGGCCGCGCGGCGGCGATTGCGTGCGTTGATCACGAGATCCGTCCTTCCTCCCGCCCCGGGGGACGAGGAGCCAAATCCATGGCGAGTCGGCGATGAGTCGAGGCGTCGAGGGGCCGTTCGAGAGGGGGATCGGACAGGTGACGTCGACGTGGGCGTAGCGTTCGCGGGGCGTTCTAGCACGATCCCCTCAAGTCGGGCAAGCCGAAAACCGATCGCGCCCGCGCGAGGGCTCGTCCCTTGAAGGCGAGGCCGCCGCCGCGAAGAATGGCACCGTGCGACCCCGCCGAGGGGCCGACGCAGCCCCAGATTCATCACGCGACGGAGGACCGAGGATATGGCGAAGACGGGCGGCGAACCCCCGAAGATCCTGGACGTGGGCCAGTGCGATTACGATCACCGCCGGATCGCCGGCTTCCTGGCCGACCGCTTCGGCGCGAAGGTCGACCGGGCCCACGGGCTCGACGACGCGCGCGGGCTCCTGGAGAAGGAACGGTACGGGCTCGTCCTCGTCAACCGCCTGCTCGACGCCGACCAGTTCCCGGGCGTGGACGTGATCCGTTCCCTCAAGGACCACTCCGACCCGGGCGTCTCGGGCGTGCCGATCATGATGGTCAGCAACTTCGCCGACGCCCAGCAGGCCGCCGTCGAGGCCGGTGCCGAGCCCGGCTTCGGCAAGGCCGAACTCGACAAGGAGGCCACCGTCGAGCGCCTGTCCGCCCTGCTGAACTGACCGACCGATCCGAGAGCCGCCGCCCGAGCCCCCTTGCGACCGGGGGGCGGCTCAGGCCTCGGCCGAGACCGTCCGCCGGATCGAGACGCGCTCGCGATCCCGGAAGTCGGGATCGGGGGGCGTCGCCGGGGCGACGACGCGGAACAAGAACGCGACGTGAGCGGCGGTGCCGGCCAGCACGAACAGGTGGAAAACCTCGTGCGAGCCGAGTCCGGGGACGATCTCCGGGGCCCTGGTCAGGTTCACGACCGCCCCCACGCTGTACAGGGCCCCGCCGACCGGCAGCATGCGGAGCGTCCGCGCGCTGTGCCGACGGCGGATGTCCACGTAGCAGATGGCCATCCCCCACCCCAGGCCCAGGTAAATGCTCGTCGCCAGCCAAGTCGGGAACGGCCGCCCCAGGGCGATGGTCGTCCCGCAGGCGATCGAGACCCCCCACACCAGGACCATGGCGATCCGCCGGGGCATCGGACGCATCAGCGCCCAGGCGGCCGGCGTGAACGTCCCCGCGATCAGCAGGAAGATCCCCACCAGGTCGAGCCTGCGCAGCAGTTCGATCGTGAACTCGGTCGCGGGCGGGCCGTGGTACGCCGCGCTTGCCGCGTAGCAGACGGCCATCCCGAATCCGAAAACCGCCAGCGAGGCCGCCTTCCCGTCCCGGAAGGATCGCTCGGCCGGGGTGTACGCGGGCGTCCCCAGCGCCTTGCGGATCAGGAGCCAGGTCGTCGGCAAGGCCGCGGCCAGGCCCAGCAGGTGGGTCCAGGTGCTGATGGGATCTCGCAAGGCGAACGCCGGCATGGACTCTCCCGTTCGGGCGACAGCTCTCGAAATCCGAGGACCCGCGTCGTCCGACTTTTCGGCCGACAGGCGGGCTCGACTTGACTCGTTCCGGGTGGGCCGATCACTCGGCGGAAGGGAGGTCGACAGGCGAGGGGCCGTCGACCACGCGGCCGAGTCGGTCGAATCGCGATCCGTGGCATGGGCAGTCCCAGGTCTTGTCGTCGTCGTTCCAGGCGACGAGGCAGCCCAGGTGCGGGCAGACGGCCGACATCTCGTGGAGCGTCCCCTTCTCGTCGCGATAGGCGGCGACCTTGGAGGCCCCGCGGCGGATGACGGCGCCGCCACCGAACGGGATCTCTCCCGCGTCGGACACGTCGCCGCCGGTCAGCCAGTCGGCGTACTGCCGGGCGACGTTCGCATTCTCCTTGAGGAAGTCGCTGGCGCTGCCGAGGGGCTTGCGCGAGGGGTCGTAGAGCTTCGCCCAGGGGTTCTCCCGGCCCAGGATCAGGTCCGTAATGATCAGGCCGGCGATCGTGCCGTGGGTCATCCCCATGCCCGAGTCGCCGGTGGCGATGTAGACCTGGTCCTCGTCCAGCGGGTTCTTCCCCAGGAAGCCCAGGCCGTCGATCGTCTCCTGGACCTGCCCCGTCCAGCGGAACTCCACGTCCCGCATCATCGGGAACCGCTCGCGGGCCCAGGCCTCCAGCCGGGCGTACCGCGCCTCGTAGTCGTCGGCCTGGCCGGTCTTGTGATCCTCGCCCCCGACGATCAGGAGGTCGTCGTCGACGTGGGCCGGGTCGTCGCCCAGGTCCTGGATGCGGACGTAGTGGTACGGGTCCATCGTGTCCCAGTAGAGGGCCTTGGGGATCACCCCCCGGGGCACCTTCGCGGCGATCACGTACGAGAGATACGGCGCCTGCTTGGTGTGGATGGCGTAGCGGTCGTTGATGGGCGAGTTGGTCGCGACCACGACCGCCGCGGCGGCGACGGCCCGGCCGTCCTTGGTCTCCACCCTGGTCGGAGGCCCCCCGTCGACGGCGGTGACGTGGGTGCCGTTGAAGATCCGCCCGCCGAGCTTCTCGAAGGCCCGGGCCAGGCCGTCCAGGTACTTGAGCGGGTGGAACTGCCCCTGATCCGGGAAGCGGAGGCAGGGACCGGAGTCGAACGGCGCCGACGGGACGTCCGGGAGCCGCTCCACCCGCGAGAGCCCGGCCCGATGGGCCGCGGCCTCTTCCTTCGCCAGCAGGTCGCCGGGGTCGTCCGGGGCCAGGAGCAGGTAGCCGTCCAGTCGGGCGAACTCGCAGTCGATCGCCTCGTCGCGGACGATCTGAGCGATCCTCTCGATGGCCGCGGTGTGGCTCTCGGCCGCCAGCCGGGCACCCTCGACGCCGTGGATCCGCTCGATCTCGACGTAGCGGTCGTCGATCGCGTTCGAGAGGTGCGCGGTGGTCCGCTGGGTCTCCCCGCCGCCGATCGGCCCGTCGTCCAGCACGACCACCGACTTGCCCTCGCGGGCCAGCATGTAAGCGGTCGACATGCCCGCGATGCCCGCGCCGACGACGCAGACGTCGACCTCCAAGTCCTCGCCGAGCGGCTTCCGCACGGGGATCGCCTCGTCGGCCGTCCAGCTGGTCCGCTTCCGCCCCGCTTCATCGCGTTCCATGGCCCCGCCCCCCCTCGCCCTCGCCGGATGTTCTCCGTTCGGTCGTCACGTTCCATCCCGATACTCATGCATCTCGCGGGCCGCGACGCCGAGTTCCCCGCGGGCCCGCCGGCCTTCTCGGGCCGCGCAGGCCCGGAAGGCTTCACACCGGGGCGGGAGGAGGCTCCGCGATCCCTCGGCTCCAGGCCCAGAATCCCGGCGTCATCAATTCCCCGAGATTCCCATCGAGGTCGCGGAAGTACAGACTGACTGCACCTCCGGGCCAGTCGACCGCCCCCTCCAGGATCGCCTCGGATTCCAGCCGCCCGCGCCAGGCCTCGACTTCCTCGGCGGCGATCGAGAAGGCGAAATGGCAGCGCCCGGAACCGCCGTGGGCCGGGATCGTCCCTCCCGGCGTCTCGAAGGGGCGATCCGTGTCGCCTCGACGGAAGAGCAGGAGGACGCCCTTCCCCGCGATTTCCAACGCGACCAGACGTTCGGATTGCAGCAATGGGAGGAATCCGAAGACGCGACGGTAGAAATCCGCCGACCGCGCAGGATCGGCGACGTAGAGGGCGGTTTCCAGGATGCCGTCGATTCTCATGGCCACCCTCCCAGGTCCGAACCGGACGGGCCTTCGCGTCGTCAAGAACTCCATCGTACCGGACTTCGCTCGGGGAGGCCTTCGGGGCGCCAGGAGGACGTGCTGAGATGATCGAAATCTACGTCAGCACCGACGTCGAGACGGACGGGCCGATCCCGGGGCCGCACTCGATGCTCTCGTTCGGCTCGGCGGCCTACACGGCGGACAAGCGGCTGCTCGCCACCTTCGAGGCGAACCTGGAGACGCTCCTCGGGGCCGAGGGTCACCCCGACACGATGCGATGGTGGGAGACCCAGCCCGAGGCCTGGGCCGAGTGCCGCCGCGACCTCCGCCCCCCCGCCGAGGCGATGCCCGAGTACCTGGCCTGGGTGAAGGCCCTGCCCGGCAAGCCGGTCTTCGTCGGCTATCCGGCGGGCTTCGACTTCCTGTTCATGACGTGGTACCTGCACCGATTCGCCGGCTCGTCGCCGTTCTCGTTCGCGGCGCTCGACGTCAAGACGTTCGCCATGGCCACGCTGGGGACCGAGTTCCGCGCCACGGCCAAGCGGACCATGCCGAAGGCCTGGTTCGACCCCCTGCCCCACACCCACAAGGCGCTGGACGACGCCATTGAGCAGGGCGCCCTGTTCTGCAACATGCTGGCCGAGAACCGGGCGATACCCAGGCCGCCGCGCGGCGGCCGGTAGTCGGGACGCGGGCTCAGGAATCGGCGGGGATGATCGAGATCTCGCCGTTCCGCTCCAGGATCGCGTACTTGATCCGGTCGAGCGACTCCAGCCCCTGATGGCGCCGGGCCGCGTCCAGGATATCCTCCAGGTCGACCCGGGCCCAGGCCATGTGATCCTCCACCGGGCGGCCCGACTCCACGAGGATCGTGGGCAGGCCGTCGACCAGGCGGTCGAGCGGCTTCCAGATCCGCTTGGCGGCGGCCAGCGACAGGTCCATGCCCAGCAGCGTCAACACGACGATCGCGGCCGTGGTCAGCGAGGTGTCGTCCCCGACCATGGCGTTCTGGGTGACCTCGCTCATGATCAGCAGCAGGACGAAGTCGAACGGCCGCATCTCCCCGAGCGTCCGCCGGCCCGCGGCCCGCACCACGAACAGTAGGAACAGGTAGGTCGCGGCCGCGCGGAGGATCGAGTTCATGTCGAGGGCTCGGGGGGGCGTGGGTGGGGTCGGTTCGCGGGCCGGGAGGCTCAGGGGTAGACGAACTGCGCGAGCGAGAGCATCGGCCCCCCCTCCACGCCGAGCTGGATCCTCGCGAGGCCCGGCGCCTTCGGCCGGATCTCCAGGGTCAGGACGACCGGGGCCGCGCCGCCGACCGCGTCGAACGTGAAGGTCGCCCCGTCGGGGTCGAGCCGCGTGGACGCGCGGTAGGGGTCGAGTCCCTCGACGTCGTAGGCCCGGAGGAAGTCTTCCCCGAGCCGGAGCCGCAGCCGGCCGTCGGTCCCCGGCGCCGCCGCGATCTCGACCTCGGTCGGCGACTCCATCCGGCCGAACCGCTCGTAGGAGACGTGGAGCCGCCCTTCCTCGTCGCGGGCCTCGGCGTTCGACAGCGGCCCCTTCCCGAAGCCGCCGACGGCCGCGAACGCCAGCACGGCCGCGATCAGGGCCCAGGATCGGCGCTGCCAGGCCCAGAGCCGCCGCTGGAACGCGGGGTCGTCGTCGATCTCCAATCCCTTCGCAGGCATGCTGGCCGCCGATCTTTGGCTCGCGGGAGAGGGGTGGATCAGGCGACGCGGATCGCGAGCTTCCGCCCCGGTTCGAGGACGACCTCGGCCGGGAGCGTCAGGTCGACCATCCCCGCGGTCGCGCTCGGCCCGGCGACCACGCCCGCCAGCGGCTCGCCCCCCAGGGTCGCCTCCACTTGCAAATCCCTCGCCGGACGGCCGACCGCCAGGCCCAGGGTCCGGATCGCGAGCCGGCCGTGACGCACGTCGACCGTGGCGGCGAGCGCCTCGCCTTCCCGACGCTGCGAGAACGTCCCCCAGCCTTCGGCCGCCGTGAACGGGGCCCGGAAGTCGTCCGGGGAGAGGCGCGGGGCGAAGGCCAGGCGGCGGCCCGGCCCGTGGTACTCGAAGCCGCACGCCGCCAGGAAGACGCCGTAGCTCGCCATCGACCGCGCGTAATGGTCGCCGCATTCCACCTCGTTCCAGGGGTTGCGGCGCGAGGCGTCGTAGCGGTCGTGCACCGCCCGGGCGATCGCCAGGCCCTGCTCCGTCATCCCTTCCCAGATCATGTGCCCGGCGACCTGGTACTCGAAGCCGTTCATGCACTCGTTGAAATACATGGCCGACCACCCGCCGGACGGGTCGTCGATCGGCGGCCGGGGGCTTTTCGGGAAGGTGACCATCAGGAGCCCCGCCTCGCCGGGCATGGCGTACCATCGGCCCGCCTTGTAGGCCTCGCGGTACGGGCCCACGTCGGGCGTGAAGTTGTACTCCCAGAGCGAGGCGAGCGCCCGCCTCACGCGGGACTCGTCGAGGATCCGACCCAGGCCGACCTGGAAGGCCCAGTGCTGGCCGAAGACCTGGTCGATCTCGCAGCCGTCGTAGGAGCCGACGGCCTTCGCGTGGGCCGGGTCCGGTCGCTGGACGAAGTAGCCGAAGTCCTCGTTCCAGAGGAGCCTCGCGAGGTTCGCGGCGCCCTTCTCGGCGAGGGCCCGGCAGCGGTCCGCGAAGGCCGCGTCGCCCCGCTCGCGGGCCATCGCTTCGCCGGCCCTGAGCGCCGCGAGGTAGAGCGAGGAGAGCCAGGGGACCTCGCCGTACCACGAGGCGTCGAGCGTGTTGTGCTGGCCGCCATCGAGGACGCCGTCGCCGTCGGAGTCGTGCTCGATCAGGAACATGAGCGACCGCTTGATCCGGGGCCAGAGCCGGGCCAGGAAGGCCCCATCGGCCGAGGTTTGGTGCTCGCGGTAGGCCCGCAGGATGTTCCCCGCCTGGCCGTCGATCGCCGGGCCGACGGGCTCCTCGCCGCGATGGCTGATCGCGCCGGTCTCCGGGTTGAAGCCGACCCCCTCGGCGTAGTCGACGCGCTCGCGGAGGATCCGCTCCAGCTCGGGGAAAAGCCGGCCGACGGCCTGCGCATAGTGCCAGACGTGGGTGCACGTCCCGGCGCAGCAGCCCACGCCCTCCCAGCCGTAGAAGCGGCCGTCGCCGAAGCGATGGCAGGTCGAGCTGGCCAGGATCGACGTATTCGCAAACGTGCGGTCGAGGAACCAGTACGGCAGGGTCGAGTCGTACCAGACGTCTCGCCACAGCCGCGTGACGCGGTCCAGGCGCTCCCAGTCCCCGGCGACGGCCCGAGCGACGGCGAGGGTGTCGGGGAACCGGCTCGCGTAATGCCGCCCCAGGTCCTTCGGCAGCCGGGTGTCGGGGAGCGAGAGGTTGCCGAAGTGCCACGAGACGACGAAGGTGGCCGAACGCTCCTCGCCAGGCTGCAAGGTCATCGCCCGGACGATCGCCCCCGCGAGCTTCGAG
Organism: Paludisphaera soli; assembly: GCF_011064595.1. Lineage (GTDB taxonomy): Bacteria > Planctomycetota > Planctomycetia > Isosphaerales > Isosphaeraceae > Paludisphaera > Paludisphaera soli. The sequence goes on from NZ_JAALJI010000001.1 coordinate 27,392, forward strand.
CCGAACGGCGCGCGGGGCTCGGGCGGGGGCCCGAACAGGCCGTCCGCGGGGCTTCCCGAGGGGGTCGCGGGCTGGGCCCGATCGCCGTCCGTCGGCCCCAGCAGCGCGAGCGCCATCGTGCCGAAGTCGCGACGCTTCGCGACGGGGCCGTGGCCGGCGCGGGGGGCGTCCTCCTGGACGAACTGGTCGGCGTCGACGTGCCCCCAGTCGCCGGAATGGGCGTCCACGATCTCGATGCGCGCGGCCTTGCCGGCGTATCGGCGGACGTCGAACGACCGCCAAGTCATCCCGTCCGACCGGGTTCCGGTCGCGGAATGGACGACGCGGCCGTCCACCTTCAGGTTCACGCACGTCCGATCGCGGTCATCCCCGCCGCCGATCAGGAAGTTGACGTAGTCGCGCTCGATCGGGAAGGGCGGCGAGGTCAGCCGGCCGGTCAGGGCGTCGGTCCCCGTCCAGGTGTTGACGAGTCCCTTCCCCTCGTACCCCTTGAGGAACTGGCCGGGCCCCTGCCCCGCGCTCGGGCGGTCGCCGAAGGCCTCGCCCTCGGCGGTCCAGCCGCCGTAATCGGGCCCCTCGAAGTCGGCGATCAGGATCGGCGGCCGGTCCGCGGGGGGCTTCTCGGGCGCGGCCTCGGCCCTGCAGACGACGGCCAGGAGCCCGGGCTCGCGGACGGCCTCGTTGACGAGCGTCCCCTCGCCGGGTTCGCCCGTCGCGTGGCAGACGGCGTTCTGGAGCCAGCCGCCCAGCTCGATCTCGACGACCTCGGAGGACGTATTCCTGACGGTGTACGTCAGCGTGGTCGCCGGCAAGCTGGAGGCGTCCGCGTCGAGCGGGATGAACGGCGAGAAGGCTTCGAGCGTCACGTGTACGGGGACGCCGGGGTCCTCATAGGTGACGACTCCGATGGGGTACTCGCCCCGGAATCGGACGTCGGCGAAGCCCTTGCGGTCCAGCGTATGGACCTGCACCGCACCGCCCTTCTTGACGCCGATCGCGAAGCCCTGATCCACGGGCGACGCCGGCCGCATGGGCTTCGCGTAGTGGGCCTCGTTCGTGCGGATCGTCTCGTTGAAGACGTCCCAGTGCCATAGCGCGCCGTCGCCCCCCAGGTAGACCTGGCCCGCGCAGAGGCCGCCGATCGGCATGCCGATGAGGTCGAGGTCGGGCCCCCGGTAGACGGTCGGCCGGCCGCGTTCGAACAGGGAGCGGACCCATCGCGGGTCGAGCTTCTTGTCGGCCGGGACGAGCCGTCGGAACTCCTCGCCTTCGAACGGGCCGGCCATGGCCCGTTCGGGCCTCCCGCCGGCGAGCATCGCCCCCGCCCCCAGCCCCACGACCTGGATGAACCGCCGTCGGCTCGGCCCGCAGCACCCGGAATCGGGCCGGCACCCGTCGTCCCGCCCCCCCACCTCGTTCGCCATCGCTCGGCTCCTGCTCCGGATCGGAATCCGCCTCGCACGCCGCCGAGCTTATCCCGATCGAAGGGGGGCCGCCAGGGAGTCGCTACGGGAAGACCCGGACGCCCGTCGACGTGTTGAGGTCGAGCATGTCCTGCCGCAGCTCGATCAGCGCGTTCCGATACTGCTGCACCACGTCGTCGAAATCCTGCTGCTCGCCGAGGAAGTCGCCGGCCTTGGAGGGGTCGGCCTGGAACGAGCGGAAGGCGGCGTCGCGGGCCTTCCGGGCGGCGGGGAGGCCGTTACGCTCCAACTCCCGCACCGCGTCGATGGTGTCGCGCAGGTCCTGGGCCTGGTCCTCCACCTCGCGGGTGACCTGGTATTCGAGGGCCTGCGCCTCGGTCTGCGTCTGCGCCACGTTCCATTCCGCCCGCTTGATGTTCCCCTGGTTGCGGTTGAACAGCGGCAGCGCGACGTTCACGCCGAAGCCGTACGACGTGGCGCTCTTGACCCCTTCGTAGGACCCGTTCTGGAAGGTGTAGGGCTGATAGACCGCGTAGACGTCGGAATAGCGGTTGGCCCGCGCCAGCCGGACGTCGGCCTGCGCGCGCTGGAGTCCCAGGCGATAGGCGGCCAGGTCGGGACGGTTCTCCAGGGCCGTGCGGACGAGCCAGGCGTCTTCGGGGACCGGGGCGACCTCGCGGAGCCGACCCCGGAGCTTGAGGCCGCGGGCCTCCTCGCCCGACAGGAAGAGGAGCTGCGCGAGCGTCCGGTGCGTCCGGGTCGACGCCCGTTCCGATTGCTTGAGCTGGAAGTCGGCCTGGCTGCGGCGGCTCTTCAACTCGGCGACGGCCTCGTCGAGAGCCTCGCGATCCTCCCCCTCGGCGGCGTCGCGGCGGGCCTCGGCGGCGGCCAGGATCGCGGCGACGCCGGCGCGGTAGGCCTCGCTGTAGCGGACCGTCTCGCGCGCCGCGAGCGCGTTGACGTAGGCCGCGTAGAGCTGGTCGACCAGGCGGCGCAGCTCGTCCTGGAGCTGCGCCTCCGTGACCTTCCGGGCCTTCGTCGCCACGTCGAGGCGAGCGAGGCGTTTGCGGCTGACGTCGATCGGGACCGACACGTTGACGTCGTACTGCGGCAGCCCGCCGCCGCCGGGACGCTCCTGGGTGTACTTGCCGTAGGGGACCCCTTGCGCGTCGGCGTAGAGGATCGGGTTGCTGCGCAGGCCGGCGGTGAGCACGTCGGCGTCGGCTTTGGGGATCTCGTAGCGTAGGGCGGCGACGTTGAGGTTGCCCTTCAACAGGCGGTCCACTGCGGCGTCGAGGGTCAGGCCGTCCTCGGGACCTGGGTCGTCGGGCTGGGCGGGGATGTCGAGCCTGGGATGCCTGGCGAGCGTCCGCTCGTCGAACTCGGGCGGACGGACGTCCGAACGGTCGCGCACGAGCCGGTTCTCCGTCGGGTCGCGCGGCCGCCCGGCCGACGAGCCGCCGGGACGGACGTCCGGCACGGCCGCCCGGCCGATCCGGCCTCCGAGCACGCCGGGAGCCTGGTCGCCGGGCGAGGCGTCGCCCAGGTTGGCGCCCGAGGCCCCGATCGGCGGCGGCAGGAGCGATTCGTTCGGGTCGCCGGGGCTCCCCCGGGTCAGGTCGCTCCGGAACCCCCCCGCGGTGCCGGCGGACCGTCCCGCTCCCCCCTCCATCCCGCCGAACTTCTCCGGTTCGCCCGGCTCGCCGCCGTCCAGGGGCTCCAGCGTGGAGCCGCGCGAGCCTTCCTCGACGCCCCCCGTGGACGGCGTGCCGCCGGAATCCATGCTTTGGGCGAGGCCGTCCGCGGCCGAGGCGGCGAGAATCAGCACGAGGGCACCCAGGTGCCGCGCGAGCCGCCAGAGCGTGTCGCCCGCCCTTCGCGTGCCGGTCGTCGTTTGCGACATCTGGCCCCTTCCTACTGCCGGAGAATCCAGGCCCCTCGTCAGGTATCGGCGGGGTGGGTCGTCCTGGTCGAGCGGAACAGGGGGAGCGTGCGGATTTCGACTCCCGGCGCGGGGATTGCTATCTTGCCGTCGGGCGGTCAGGTCGACGCAGTTTGCGCAGGCCCGCCCGCACGACCCGTGGACCCGGCCGATGCCCAAGCCCCGCGAGAGCTTCGATCACGACTCCTACCCCTGGAAGCCCGGCGTCGACTACCGCGAGACCCCAGAGGCCTACCGCGTCGGCAAGGGGGAGCAAGGCGTGCTCATCTGCGAGCCTTACAAGTCCGAGATCGTCGCCCACTGGCGCTTCAAGACGCCCGACGAGGCCCGCGAGAGCAGCCGGGCGATCACCACGATGTTCCGCGACTATCTCGATCGCGGCGACTTCGTCGGCGCCGACATGGCCCGCAAGTTCCTCCAGATGGGCTACACCCGCGCCCGGCGCTACGCCAACTATCGGGGGGGCCGCAAGTACGACAAGGGCGACGGCCATCCGCTCGAACGCGGCACCGGCGACCCGATCAAGGCGGAAAGCGCGGCCGTCTTCCACGAGGCCTGGAAGGCGGCCGAGGCCGACCCCGACTACGCCGCCCGCAAGACGTCCTGGAAGCGCGAGCGGGGCTGAATCGGGGTCGGCCGGGTCGGATTACTCGGCGTCGGCGCTGATGATCTCGGCCCCCTTGCGGGAGAGGTAGGCCGCGAAGACGCGGAGGTCCATGGTCTCCTTCAGGAAGCGGACCGAGCCGTCGACCATCAGGAAGTTCGCCCCGCCGGCATGGTAGGAGTGGAACTCCTGGCCGTAGTCGCAGCCGAGCTGGCCCCGGCGGTCGCTGTTGCCCAGGACCAGGCAAGAGGCGAACGTCCCGGAGGGCGACGAGCTGTAGCGGGCGTTGAGCGGGGCGCTCTGGTCGAAGAAGTTCTTGTGGCCCATCCAGAGGCCGTGCAAGGCGTTGGGCGCCTCGCCGAGTACGGCGGTGTACGTCGTACCGTCGGGGATGTCGACCAGGGTGACGTTCGGCTCGGTGCGATGCATGATCACGCCCCGACCCTCGCCGGTCGACGACCCGTAATTATTCTGACAATTGGACGCGGGATAGCAACGCAGGGCGCGTTCGCCCCAGTTGCCGCCGTAATCGTTGCGCCCCATGAGCGGCGAGTTGACGTTGTCGCCGTTGGGCTTCCCCACGTCGCCGGCGGGATTCGACGGGCAGAGGAACGTCGCCAGCCGCACCTGGCTGGCGGTCAGGTTCTCGTCCTGCACGTACCACTTCGTCTGATTGATCGCGTTGAAGAGCGGCGCCTGCTCCATGTAGGGGAGGATCGCCGCCCCCCAGCTCAGGATCCGCTGCTCATGGCCGGCGGGAAAGTTGATCACGGCCGCCGAGACGAGGCCGCCGGGCCCCCCCTTCGGCAAGACGTTGGAGACGCCGATGTAGTTGTGCATCGCCAGGCCCAACTGCTTCAGATTGTTGCGGCACTGGACGCGCCTCGCGGCCTCGCGGGCCGATTGCACGGCCGGCAGCAGAAGCGCGATCAGGACGGCGATGACAGCGATCACGACGAGGAGTTCGATCAGCGTGAACCCCCGGCGCGAGGGGCGCGGGAATCGGAGGGGAGACATCGGAGAGACCTTTGGAGCGAGCCGGTTCGGGCTGGGTGGGTCGGCGCGGGGGCCGCGTTCCGGCGGGCTCGATGCAGGCGGGGACCTGACGTCGGGGCACGCGCGGACGCTCGCGGCCGGGGCGTCTCGACGTCGCTTCGACGGGCAGGTCTTCTGGCTCTCGGCTCGTAGCGGCCCTCGGACGACCTTCCCGCCTGGTGGCAGTGGTCGCAGCGTCCGAAGCCTGGCCGATCACAGCGGCGGCCCCGCGCCGGATTCGCACCGGCTTCCCTATTCTCCCCCCCGCGGCGCGAAGCCGGGGGCGGCACCCGTCGATCTCCTCTCAAACTAACCGAAACCGGCCGATCCGACAAGTCGCGTCGCGAGCCCTGGCGCGGCCCCCCGGATTCAAGATCCGTAGATGTTCACGCTGTACAGGGAATAATTCTTCGTGGCGTTGGTCCGGGTCATGAAGATTCGCAAGAACCGTCCCCGCGCCCGGAGGTTCCCCAGATCGGCCGCCCCCCCGGACGTCGCGCCGAGGACCGACCGGACGGTCGTCCAGGTCTCGCCGTCGTCGCTCGTTTGAATGGCGTAATCGACGGCGAACGCGGCCTCCCAGGTCAGCCGGACGCGGTCGATCACGCGGGCCGAGCCCAGGTCGATGCTCAGCCAGGCGACCTGGTCCGGCCGCGTCCACTGGCCGCTCGACCATCGCGTTGTCGGATCGCCATCGACCGCCGCGGCCGGGGCGTGGGCCGGCCCCTCGTCGCTCGACGAGGTCGCGGGCCGGCCGCTCGCCAGGTCCAGGGCGTCCTCCAGTTGGGAAGTCACGAGGCGGATCTCGGCGATCTGGATGATCGGGTCGCCGTTGCTGACGATGGCGTCGAGCCGGTAGATGCGGAACGCCGCCGGGTCGGCGATCGCGTAGGTCCGGCTGGCGAGGTTCGCGACCACGGCCTCATTGGTGCGCACGTCGAGGACGGCCCACGTCACGCCGTCGTTGGAGCCCTTGAGGATCCAGGACCTGGGGGCGCGGCCGGGGAAGCTCGCCGTGTCGCTGGCGCTGGTGATCGTGTATTGCACGACGACCTGCGCGGCGCCGCCGGCGAACTCGTGCTGGATCCAGCTCTGGCCGGAGAAGTCGAGCCACTTCGTCCGGGGGTCGTCGTCGAACGCGTGCAGCCGACTCTCGCCCGCCCCGGCGTTGTCGCCCCGCGCCGAGACCGCGGCCGGCGCCGACAGCGTCGCGACGTCCACGCGGACGGCCAGTCGGGCCGAGGCGTAGAGCCCGCTCATCACCGCCCGCGACGACGTCCCGTCCGTGTAGTAGACGTCGATGACGAGCGAGCGGCCCGACTCGTCCTGATACGGCTGGATGTAGAGATCGGCCTTCGCCCCGTTCCTCACGAGCACGGCGCGATCCGTGCCGGGGGCCCCCTGGTATCGCCATTCGCCGCCCCCCTCGCCGGTGACGACGACCCTGGCGATCGTCTTGCCGGCGGGAAGGCCGGCCAGCGTGATGTGGACGTCCTGGAAGCCATCGGGGCCGGACGAGTTCGGGCCCGAGCCGATGAAGTCGCGGCCGTCCTGCCCCTTCGACGCGGCCGTGAGGGCCGCGTTCGTCGGCAGGCTCAGGAGCAGGTCGTCGGCCGCCGCGCCGTTGAGGACGGCGGCGAGGACCCGCATCGAGGCGGTCGCCGCGCCGTCGGCCGGATTCCGGCCCCGGTTGTTTCGCGCGCTCAGGACGATCTCGCCCGGCGTGAGCCACGGGTAATTTGCGAGCGTGTAGGCGGGCTCGTTGCGGCCGGGGTCGCCCGCCGCGCCGATCGTCACGGCGGGGCGGGAGGCGTGCGACCAGAGGATTTCGTTGTCCGAGAAGTCACCCGTCAGGTAGGTCCGCCCCGCGCTCGCCTTGGCGGCCCATCGGTTGTGCGCGACGAAGAGCGTCGCGGCCGAATCGACGAATGTGTTGCCGACGACCATGAGCCCGAAGACCGGGAGCCGCGACCAGCCCCAGGGCGCGGGATGGCGGCCCTCGAAGGCCGCCTCGCTGGAGCCGGCCTCGATCCGCAGCGCGGAGCCGCCGAGGAACGTGTTCCCCTCGATCCGCTGGCCCCAGTGGTTGCCGCTGATCACCACGGCCACGTTCCCCGCGCTCATGCCGCGGAGGTCGATCGTGTTGCCGCGATAGGTCTGGTCGACGAACCCCCGGCCGACGGCGATGGCGAAATCACCCGCCGGGAGCGGCGCGTCCAGCAGGTATCGCGTGGTGCCGAGCGCCTGGGCGATCATCCGCCACTGGCCGGCGTAGGGCCCGGTCAGGATCGAGACCACGTCGCCCGCGCGCGGGGCGGGCCCGCGCAGGTGGGGGACCTGCACGATCCATCGGTCGGGCGAGACCGCCGACGGCGCGCCCTCGAATCGCGGCTGGTACGTCTCGGTGAGGATGATCTCCGGGTTGTTGCCGTACCCGTCCGGCACGCCCGAGGTCGGCGTGCCGATCCCGCCGTCGATCCGGTTCCCCTCGATCGTGTTGCCGATCCCCTGCCCCGAATCCGAGTTGCCGAGGACGAGGAAGCGCTGGGTGATCCCCCCCGGGGCTTCCACCCAGGCGTGGTTCCCGCGGATCTCCAGGTCGAAGCTCCGATGCGCGTTCAGGAAGGTGGGGGAGATGGTTCCCGCGAGCGCGCCGCGGTAGTCGTTGCCGAGGACCCGCCAGGGGGCGGCGCCGAGGTGGATCCAGCCCCCGCGCAGGACGTTGTTCGCGATCAGGCCCGTGTCGCCGTCTTCGAAGTTCATGAGCGGGACGGCCAGCTCGTAGACGCCCGCGACGGCCGCCGCCGGAGCGGTGATGCTGAGGTTCGTGAACGCCAGGTCGACGTCGGCCGTCCCCAGCCCCGCCTGGATCACGTTCCGCGACGACGACTTCCAGTCGGCCGTCGTACCGGCGAATCGGATCGCGAAGCCGTCGAGCGCGACATGGCCCGACCGGACCTGGATCGCCCCCGTCGCCGAACCCCAGGGGGAGCCCGCGGCGGCCGACGGGACGAACTCCAGCACCGCGCCGGGATCGGCCGTGATCCGCACGGGGCTGTTGATGTTCAGTGGGCGGTTCAGCGAGTAGACGCCGGCGCGGAGATGGATCAGCGGGGCCCCGGAGTCGATCGCCGCGAGCAGTCCGGCGGCGTCGACGACCGCCCGGGCCGTCGCCCCGACGCGAGGGTCGACGGCCAGGCGGCCGAGGTCCGATGGGGCCGCCGCGAGCCGCGAGACGGCCTGGGAGCCGTCGTCGAACGTCAGGACCAGCGTGAGCGTCGACCCCGACTCGTCGCGGACCGGGGGGAAGTCGAAGACGCCGGCGATCGCGTCGAACCGCATCGCCGCCGGGTTCGAGAGGCCGGTGTACGGGGCCGACGCGCCCGGCTTGAGGAACAGCCACGCCGCGCCGTGGCGGTTGGTCAGCACGGCCGACCGGATCGAGCCGAACGCCTGCGGGGCCCCCAGCGCGGCGAGGCTCGCGGCGTCGATCGCGACGTGCGAGAGCCCGGGATGCTGGGCGTCCTGCGGCCGGCTCGCGGCGCCGAATGTCGGCAAGTTCGACTCGGCCACGGCCGGAGCGCGGAGCGCCGGATTGACGGCGCCGGCCAGGATCACCACCGTGTCGCTCTTGCCGCTGCGGTTGGTGTACGAGCGGTAGTCGGGGTTCCAGTGGTCGTAGAAGACCTGGATCGTCAGCGGCACGTTCGCGAGGTTCACGTCCGACGAGAAGTACAGGTCGGCCGTCGTCCCCAGCGTCGAACTCGTCCCGGTCCGATCGAGCAACTCGACGTTCCAGCGGCCGTCGGCGTTCACCCCCGATTCCCAGGAGCGTGGCGGGTTGGTCGCGGCGGTGACGCGGACGTAGCCGGAGGCCCCGGCCGAGAGGCTGGCGATTGCGATGTGGACGTCCTGGAATCCGTCCGGCCCCACGGCGATCGTCGCGCCGGTCCAGTCGCGGCCGTCCTGCCCCAGGAACGCGGCGGCGATCTCCCGGCCCGGCGTCCGCAGGTTCGGATCGACGGCGGAGGTGGAGACGACCTGGGTCTGAGCGACGGAGCCGTCGGCGTAGGTGACGCGGACGGCCTGATACAGGGTCCCGGCCGCGTCGGCGAAGTAGGGCTCCAGGAACAGGTCGCCGGCAGACGGGTCGGCGGGGTCGGCCCGGAAGACGGCGTTCTTGGCCCCGGCGGGGCTCCAGCCCCAGGCCCCGCCGCCGTAGCGTTCGACGTCCACGCGGGCGACCGCCGCGCCGGTGAGGCCGGCCAGTCGGAAGTGGATGTCCTGGTAGTCGTTGGGAGCCTGCTGGACTAGGGTCCCCTCGGTGCCGACGAAGTCGCGGCCGTCCTGGCCGAGCCAGAAGGCCGAGAGCGACGGCAGCCATCTCGGCTCCAGCACGCCGACCCGAGGCCTCAACGCCCTCCGCCTGCCTCGCTCGCCCATGACCGTCGGACCCTCTCGCGATGCGGGATCGAATGAGGAGTGGGTCGGTCGTCCCTGCCGGGAGCCCGAGACCCCTCCCCCCTCCAGCAGCCTAGAACGCGTTCTCCTAAGGAGTCCGTTTTCAGCCCGCCGCCTCGACTGGGGGCGGCGGGCGCGGGTGTCCCCAATGCGGGGGATGTCTTCTTAAGCCGCGTGCGTTTGCGGGAATTCCACGAGGGGGGTCTGCCCCGTGGCGTGCGGGCGTGGAGTATGACAAAGTGTAAGGAGGCCCCGTCGCGGGAGCCTGATGGACGGGCGAGGGCGTTGAGCATGGCCGGGTGGATCGATCGCGAGGTTGAGGTGCTCGTGGCAGGCGCGGGGCCGTCGGGCCTGACGCTGGCCTGCGAGCTGCGGCGTCGCGGCGTCCCCTGCCTGGTGATCGACGAGGGCGAAGGCCCGTCGCCCCTCCGCGAGTCGCGCGCGCTGGCGATCTACGCGGCGACGCTGGAGACCTTTCACCGCATGGGCCTGGCCGATCGCCTTCGCGCCGAGGGGCGGGCGGTCCACGGGATGGCCGTCTACCGGGGGGCCTCGCGGATCGTGGACCTGCGGCTGTCGTTCTCGCCCGACGATACGCGGTTCCCGTACGTCCTGGTCCTGCCCCAATCCCGCACCGAGCGGATCCTGCTGGAGCGGCTGGAGGAACTGGGCGGCGGCGTGGAGCGGCGGACGCGGCTCTCGTCGTTCAAGGCCGACCTCGACGGCGCGACCGCGATCCTGAAGGACGGCTCGAATCGCGAGACGCACGTCCGGGCCCGCTGGCTGATCGGCTGCGACGGCGCCCGCAGCGCGGTCCGCCACGGGCTGGGGCTCACGTTCGGGGGGGGCGAGTATCCCGAACGCTTCCTACTGGCCGACGTCGCCCTGGATTGGCCGCTCTCGGACGACGAGCTGGCGATCGTGCTGACGTCCGAGGGAGCGATGGTCGCCGTCCCGCTCCCCGAGGAGGGACGTTGGCGGCTCATCGACGCGACCGGCCGGGCCGAGGCCGATTCGCCCGAGGTGATCGTCGAACGTCTGGGGGAGCTCGCCGGCCCGGTCTCCGGCCTGGGCGGGAAGTTGGGTGAGTCGTCGTGGACGTCGTCGTTCGTCATCCACCGCCGCGTGGTGGACCGCTACCGCGCCGGGCGATGCTTCGTGGTGGGCGACGCGGCCCACCTGCACAGCCCGGCGGGGGGCCAGGGGATGAACACCGGGGTGCAGGACGCGGAGAACCTGGCCTGGAAGCTGGCGATGACGATCCGCGGGGAAGGGCCGGAATCACTCCTGGAATCGTTTGACGCCGAACGCCGCCCGGTCGGCGAGCGGGTCCTCCGGGGGACCGACTGGCTCATGCGGCTGATCGCCGCCAGGAACCCCCTGGCCCGCCTGGCCCGCGACGCCGCCCTCGCCTCGCTGGGGCGCGTCGAGGCGGTCCGCCGGCGGCTCACCCGCGAGCTGGCCGAGTTGAACGTCGCCTATCGGGACAGCCCGATCGTCGTCGAAGGCCGCCCCGGCCGGTTCATCGCGACGGCCCAGGAAGGGGCGACCGGCTACAACGCCAGCCAGTCGTTCCTGCGCGGGCCGAGGGCCGGCGACCGGATGCCCGACGTCCTGCTCGCCCAGTCCGACCCGACGACCGGCCTGCCGATGCGGCTCTCCGACGTCGTCTTCCGCCAGGACGAGGGCCGGGACGCGGCGGCCGGCCGTCACGTCCTGCTGGTCTTCCAGGGGACCAAGCCCGAGTCGGGGGCCTTCCGCGTGGACTTCCTGGCCGAGGACTACATCACGCCGCATCTCGCCGGCCGCATCCGGCCGATCCTCGTCGAGCCCCGGGTCCCCATCGAGGACTCCCCCGCCTGGATCGGGGAACGCCTGCCGGACCCCGCCAACACCCTGCACCGCCGCTTCGGCGCCGAGGGCGCCTGCCTTTACCTCGTGCGTCCCGACGGCTTCATCGGCTTCCGCGCCCGGCCGCTGGACCCGATGGCCTTCCGCGACTACCTCAAACGCCTCTTCGTCTGAAACCCCAAGCAGTAAGCAAGGAGATCGACCATGGCCGGCATCGGCAAGTTCAAGCTCAGCGACGCCCTCGGCAAGCCCGAGGGCTCGACCTCGAAGTCCGTGAAGCCCGGTTCCCGGGCGAAGGACCAGACCAAGGCCACCGCCGCCGAGCAGGCGCGCGAGGCCCTCGAAGCCGCCCAGGCCAAGAACGCCGAGGCGTCTTTCCGCGGCCACATGGTCGAGATCGGCCGCGGCAACCAGCAGGCGGGCCGCCAGCAAGGGGGCGGGCGTCGGGGCGTCTGAGCCCGCGGCCTCGTCACGCCGACGCGATCGCCCCTCGCCCTGACTTACCGGGCGAGGCGGGCGACGCCTCGGCGAGGAGAGATGAAGCGAGGGCGGCGCCGCCAGAGGTGTCGGTTCCCTGCCGCGGCTTCCGCGGTCCAGTCCGTAGGGATCGACGGCCGGTCGCCTTCGCGTCCGGCCCCCTTCCTCCCGATACACCCGGCGGACGCCGCCGCCCGCCTCGTCGTCTTTGCAGATGCGCCAGAATCATCCAGGCGGCGCATCCTGCTGAAGCTGTGTATTGTGAAATCTTCGGTCAGGATAACCCCGATCCCGATCGAGATCAAGCGTCGGTTCGCGCGATTCTTGGAAATTTGTTTGAGAAGTCGCCGGGAGGATTTCGGCTCAGAGCGAGGCCTCGATCCGGCGTCGGAGCGCGCCCACGAAGGGGCGGAGTTTGCGAAGTCCCAGGCGGTCGATCTCGTTCTCGAGATCGGCGACCTCGGCGCGGAGGGATCGGAGCGTCTCCGGAGCCGTGCCCGCGTGCTTCAGGACGTGGTGGGCGCGGAGGGTGGACCGACGCAGAGAGTCCGCGATGTCGCCGGCCGAGGGGGACGCCACGGGCTCGAACTCTTCGGTGGGGGCGTCGACGAAGGTGGGCCGGATCGATTGCGGTTGGATGTGCGGCCCGTCGGCGGCGATCCGCCTGGGGCGTCTGGTCGGGACAGGGGTCAACATGGAGACGTCCTTGAGTTGAGAGATCGTGATCGCGTGCGCGGCTTTCAGGGTCGTCGTCGCAGGTTGCAGTTGTCGAGAAGTCGTCCCGGGCGACGCCGGTTTCCCTTTCTCACGTTCCGCGATCCGGGAGTCGCTGGCGATCATCCCTACTACCATCTAGGCCGCGAACCCCGGCCCGTCCAATGGGGGGCGATTCGGTCATGCCGACAAGACGCTCCCGGGACGCGGAATGTTCGCCCGGATATTCGCCGATCGACCCCGATGCTTGCCGAAAACCGTCCCGTCGGGGCGGAATTCGGCTCGCGCCCTCCCGTCTCGTCGTGCGACCGGCGGCTTGGTTCTCGGCTCAGGTGTGCAGTATATCGGCGGCCCCGGCATTGTCCATGACGTTTTGTACACTTCTTGGGTGAGGTGGTTTCCGGGGGTCCGGGGATATGGTAGCCTCAGCCTTCGAAGCGTTTCCGCACGTCGCGGGACGCGCGATCGGATGCCGCCTGGAAGGAGCGATTCGCTTGAAGACCGCCGACATGCTGGCCCGGGTGTTGCTTTCCGCGGCGCTGGCCGGGTTCGTGACGCTGGGCCTTTCGGCCCCGGCGACGGCTCAGGACGGGACCAAGGAGAAGAAGATGACCAAGACCGAGAGCGGGCTGGAGTATCGCGACACCAAGGAAGGCGACGGCCCGACGCCCAAGAAGGGCCAGTCCTGCCAGATGCACTACACCGGTTGGCTCTGGGAGGACGGCAAGAAGGGGAAGAAGTTCGACAGCTCGGTCGACCGGGGCGAGCCGTTCGAGTTCACCCTGGGCGTCGGCCAGGTCATCAAGGGTTGGGACGAGGGGGTCTCGACGATGAAGGTGGGGACCAAGCGCGAGCTGCTGATCCCGGCCTCGCTCGGCTACGGTGCCCGCGGCGCCGGCGGCGTGATCCCTCCCAACGCCACCCTGCTGTTCGAGGTCGAGCTGCTCGGCGCCCGCTGAGTCGGCCCCTCGCGAGTCGGAGCCCTTCGCCGTCGACCTCCCTCGGCGGCGGCGGAGGCTTCGCGTCAGGACGGCCCGGTCGGCTCCGAAGGGGGCCGGGTGAGCCGGACCAGCGTCCCCCGGCCGAGGGGGGCGTCGATCGAGAAGGCCCCGCGGTGCCGCCGCCAGATGCTCCGCGCCAGCGGGAGGCCCAGGCCGGGATGGTCGGGCTTGCTGCCGAAGAAGGGCTCCAGCGCCTGTTCCAGCACGTCGGCCGTCATCCCCGGCCCGTCGTCGGCGACGTCCAGCTCCAGCCAACCCCGGTTGTCGAGCCGGGTCGAGACCGTGACGACCCCCCCCCGCCCGGCCGCCGCCAGGGCTTCGAAGGCGTTGTCGATCAGGCAGTCGAGCATGACCAGCAGCCTCGGGGCGTCGCCGGAGAAGACGGCCCGCGCCGTGAGGTCGCCGACGAGCGCCACGCGCCGGGGGGCGTCGCCGCGACGGGCCTCGAGACGCTCGGCGATCAGGGAGTCGAGGTCCACCATCTCGGGCTCGGACGCCGACAGCCGTCGGCTGTACTCGGCGAGCCGACGAGCCAGGGCGGAACCCCCGAGCGCCGCGTTGATGATCGCGTCGGCGCGGGTCGCCACCTGGTCTTGCGGCAGCTTGCGATACTTCAGCATCTCCGCCTGGCTGACGATCGCGCTGAAGTGGTTGATCACGCTGTGGACCACCGACGACGCCACGTGCCCCAGGATGTTGGTCGGGGCGTCGCGGGCGATCGGGATTCGCGAGGCGTTCGAGGTCGTGTCCGGCATGGTTCGGGACGCTCGCGGCTGGGGGAGGGTTCGTCGCGGGGGCCGCCTGGCGGAGCGGGGCGGTTCGGTCAGGGACGGCGGATGATCCGGGCCTCCACCCAGTCGGCGAGGTCGCGGACGTCGCCGCGGTCGCCGAACTCGGTGGCCAGGATCAAGAGTTTCGTTCCTTCCAGGTCGACGTCGACCGCGACGGGGGGGTCGCGGAACGTCAGCGGATCGCTCGCGAATCGGGGCTTGCCGTCGGTCAGGACCCGGAAGACCACGCTCCCCAGCGGGCCGGCGCGTTCGTCCACGCCCACGGACGCCTGGAACCGCAGGTCGCCGGGCTGCACCTTGTAGGCGAGCAGCGTGCGGCTCTGGGTCCCGAGGCCCCGTTCATAGGTGCGGCCTCCCAGGCGGAGGGGCCGGCCCTCGACGCTGGCGTCGGCCTGGAACGGCCGCACCAGGTCGAAGTACGGGACGTAGCTCTTGCCGTCGACCGGGCGCTCCGACAGGTAGGCGACGGCCGGCGTGCGGGGCGCGATCGAGACCACGTCCGCCAGCGGGGCGTCGAAGCTCGCGCCGAACCGCGAGGTCCCCGAGACCCGCCCGCGCTCCAGCTTCACCCCGGTCAGCCCGAGGCGTGAACCGTCGATCAAGCCGATCTCCAGGTAGGGGCCCTCGGGCTTCGGGTAGACGACCAGGGCCGGGTCGAAGCCGACGGCCGCGACGCCGTCGCGCGGCAGCTCGCGGGGGGTCCCCTGGACCTGAACCCGCACCGCGCGATCGTCCATGCCGAGGAACGAGCCGGTCAGCCGGTCGCCGTTGGCGAGCCAGACGACCTCGCTGGTCCGGGGCTCGGTCCGGATCGCCCGGACGAGGCGGTCGAAGGCGTCCGGGTCGCTCGGCGGCGACAGGATCAGCCCGAGCGCGGCGTCCAGCGGGGGCGTCGCCTTGCCGATCGCGGCCGCCTGGACCTCGAACGTCGCGTCGGTGGCCGCGCCGAGCAAGGCCCGGGCGATCCGATCGCCGTCCGGGAGGACGACGTAGGCCCCTTCGCCGATCTCCGTCGACGCCTCGCGCGAGAGGCGGACCAGCTCGGTCGTCGCCATCTCCTTCGCGGGGCCGTCGGCAGGCGCGACGGCGATGCGGTCGACGGCCAGGGCCGTGATCCGGCCGGAGGGGCCGGGGCCGGTCGTGGTCAGAAACTCGAACGTCGGCTCGGCGACGTCGGCCCCCGCCCCGGCGAGGGCCGCCACGGCGACGAGGGCCGCGGCGAGGCGAAATTTGCGGATCTCGTGCTGGTGCATGATGGGGTCCGGTCCCGGTCGGTCGGCCTCGCGCCTTCAGCGCTGGAAGATCGGCAGGAAGTTGTTGGGCATCTGGAGGATGATGAGCGCCATGGCGGTGCCGTATTCGTTGCAGATGCTGTCGTTCCAGTATCCGGCGGCCGACTGGCGATGCACCAGCTCGTTGCGGATGGCGGGGAACCACTCGTTCCAGTCGGCGCCGCCGCGGATCCACATGGCCTGGGCGGCGTAGTAGTGGCCGTAGAAGTAGTGGCTGTAGCGGCTCCCCAGCTTGATCTCGCGCATGAACTGCTTCAGGTAAGCGATCCCCTCGGCGACCTCCTTGTCGTCGTAGACCCCGGCGCTCTGCAGGGCGACGACGCCGGCGGCCGACCGGGGGAAGGCGCTGGCGCCCCCCTGGAGCATGTAGCGGAAGCCGCCGTCGGGGTTCTGGGCCTGCTTCACGTACTTGATGCAGGCGTCGACCGTCTCCTTGGGGATGTACAGCCCGGCGTTCCGCGCGGCGCGGAGGGCGTTGATCTCGCAGATGGTGACGGAGACGTCGGCGTCGTTCCGGACCGGCTGGTAGCGCCAGCCCCCCTCGTTGTTCTGGGTGTCGATGATCAGGCGGATGGCCTTCTGGAGCTTCTCGCGGATCTCGGCCCGGCGGGTCATGCCGTAGGCTTCGGCCAGGAAGAGGGCCCCGAAGCCGTGCGAGTACATCGGCCCGTGGGTCGACGCCGCGGCCACGGCGATGAAGCCGGCCGGCGACGTGTTCGCCATGACGTACGCCAGCGCCTTGTCCACCTGCGCGCCGTAGGGGCCGCGGCCGGGGCTGGAGCCGCCGGCCATGAACGCCAGGCCGGCGAGGCTGGTGACGGCGATGTTGCCGCGATAGGTCCCGCTGCCGAACGAGCCGTCCGGCTGCTGCGAGCGCGCCAGCCAGGCCAGGCCGTTCTGGATCGCGCGGTCGGCCTCGGGCGTCAGCATCTCGCCCGTCCCCTCGGGCACGTCGCCGCGTACGGCGTCGCCGAACACGCCGACCGACTTGGCCTTCTCCGGCTTCGGCGCGTCGGCCGCCGGCTCGGCCTTGGGCGGGGCGGCCTGCTCGGCTTTCGGGGCTTCGCCCTTGGGCGCCTCGGCCTTCGGGGCCTCCTGGGCCGCGACCGCGGCGGCGACGAGGGCGAAGGCCGAGGCGGCGACGAGGGCCGGGATGCGGAGGCGTCGGATCATCGGTTCATTCCCCCCGGTTGAGCTTGCCGCGCGAGACCGACAGGTAGTAGCGTCGGATCAGCTCCTCCCTCATGGGGAGCGAGTCTTCCTTGGCGACGTTCTCCATCTCCTGCCGAAGCTCGGGCGGGAGGTGGCCCCAGGCGTCCTTGCCGCCGGCCAGCGAGCGCCGGTCGGTGGGCGTGCGTGGCCGCTGGTTGGGGGCCCCGTCGGGGTTGTTCCCCGGCTGCTCGCCCGGCTGCTCGCCCGGCTTGCCCCCCGGCTGCTGGGTCTGACGCTGCATCATCCGCGACTGCTGCTGGCTCTCCTGGCGGATCTTCTCGATGAGCGTCTCCATCCGCTTGACGAGCTGCTGCTGCTTGCCGCGGGTCTCCTCGCCGGTGTCGGGCTCGCCGAGCCGCTTCTCGACGTCGCGCATCTCCTTGATCAGCTCGCCCATCGGGCCCGAGCCTTCGCCCTGCTCCTGGTCGCGGCTATTGCGCTTGCGGCGGCGGCCGGACAGCTCCTCAAGCTCCTCGTCCAGGGCCTTTTCCTTGTCGGTCAGGCGCGGCTGGCGATCGCGGCCCTCGCCGGGGCCCTGGTCTTTTTGCTGGTCCTTGTCGTCGCCGCCGGGCCCCTGGTCTTGATCCTTCTCGTCGCCGCCGGGGCCGCCGGGGGGCTTGCGCTCGTCCTTGGCGGCGGGCTCGTCGGTGGTCTCGCCGAGGGATTCGAGCAGCGCGTCGAGGTCCTTGTCCTTGGAGTCCAGCTCGGCGGGCTTCGCGTCATCTTTGGCTCCCTCGCCTGGCTTCTTCGCGCCCGAGGGCTCCTGGGGCTTCGACGCCGCGTCGTCGGCGGGCTTCTCGGCGTCGTCGGGCTTCGCCGGGGCGGGCTTCTCCTCCCCCTTCTTGGCGTCGTCCACCTCCTTGATGAGGGCGTCGAGCGCGGCGTCGTCGGAGGCGTCCTGGGCGCGCGAGGGGGTCGGGGCCGCGGCGATCAGGGCGAGCGACGCGACCAGCGCGGCGAGGCTCGAAGAGGCTCGGGTGGCGTGTGGGATTCGCATTCGTTCATTCCTCTCCGTCGTCGCGGCGGGGTCGGGACATGTCGCGGACGATGTCGGCCAGGGCACCCTGGTCGGCGGCGAGTCGGTCGGCCTCGGCGGCCTGGTCGGGCGTGAGTTCCTTGCGCCGGCGTTTCAGCTCGTCGAGGGACTCGGTGCGGTCGTTGATCTCTTCTTGGAGGGCCTTGATCATCTTGACCTGGGCCGTGGGCGGGATGCCGTCTCCGCCCCCGCCGCCTCCGCCACCGCCCCCTCCACCGCCGCCGCCCCCCTGACCGCCGTTCTTGCCGTCGTCCTTCTTGAGGGCGTCCATGAGCTGCTCGAACCGCTTCGCGGCGGCGCGGGCGGCGTCGAGGGTGTCCTGGTCGGTCTTGAGGGCTCCGAGGCCCGCGGCGGCGGAGTCCATGTCGTCGGAGGCCCGGCGGAGGGTCAGGGCGAAGACGGGGGCCCCGTCGAGACGCTTGACGAGGTCGCCGGTCTCGTCCTTCAGGCCCGACTGGACCTGGCCGAGGTTGCGAACCCCCACCCGCTGGCCGCGGGTCAGGTCGCCGGCGTCGCGGCGGATCTTGTCGAACCCCTCGGCGTCGCCGACGAGCTTCGCCTGGCGCTCGCCCAGCGACTTGAGCTGATCGCCCATCCGGGCGAGTTGCTCGTTGGCGAGCTTCTCCTCGGCGTCGCGACGGGTCTGTTCCAGCTCGTCCTGGGCGTCGTTGAGGTCGGCCAGGGCTTCCTCCTCCTCGCCTCCGGCCTGCTCGGCGTCGTCGGCGTCCATCTGCTCCTGGGCCTTGCTCATGCGCGAGGAGGCGCGGCCGCCGGCCTTCGAGGCGGCGTCGGCGTTGAGCTTGGCGAGCTTCTGGAGCTGCTTCTTCAGCTCTTCCTGGATCTGCGCCTGCTCCTTGCCCAGCTTCTGCAGCTCCTCCTTGCGCTTCTGCGCGTCGGCGATGTTCTTGGCGTCGCGGGTGGCCTTGAGGTTCTGGGCCTGGCGGGCGCGGAGGTCGCGGAGGTCGGACTCGGCCTTCTTCAGTTCCTTCACCAGGCGGGCCAGCTCACGCTCGCGGCGGTTCTGCACCAGGTCGACCAGCTCTTTGAGGTCCTGCTTGGCGGCCTCCTGGCCGGCCCTCGCCTGGCCCATCTGGTTCTTCTCGACCCCCCTGGCGGCCTCCTCCATCTTGGCGGCCGTCTGGGCGTCCCGGCTGGCCTGGGCGGCCTCGCGCAAGGCCGAGGCGGCCAGCGGGTCGGACTGGTCCAGCCTCGCGGCCATCTGGTCCATCTTCTCCTGGAGGTCCTGCAGGCCCTTGGCCAGCTCCTGCTGGCGCGAGGCCTGGTTCGCCAGGTCGGCCTTCTGCTCGGGCGAGAGGTCGGCCTGGTCCTTGCCGGCCAGGTCGGGCTTGGCCGCGGCGTCGGCCGCCTGCTTGATCGCCTCCTCCTGCTTCTTCAGGATGTCCTGCGCGTCCTTGACGACCCCGCGGTAGGTCTCGAACTCGCCGAGGTCGTCGAGCATCTTCTGCAGCTCGTCGGCGACGGCCTTCTGGTTCTCCCCGGCCTGCGCGAGCGACTCCCGGGCGGCCTGCCGCGCGGGCTGATCCCCGGCGGCCTTGGGCTCGGCGTCCTCGCCGGCCTTGGCTTGCGCGTCTTGACCGGCCTGGGCCTTCGCTGCGTCTCCGGCTTTGGCTTGCGCGTCTTGACCGGCCTGGGCCTTCGCCGCGTCTCCGGCCTTGGCTTGCGCGTCTTGACCGGCCTGGGCCTTCGCCGCGTCTCCGGCCTTGGCCTGGGCGTCTTGACCGGCCTTGGCTTGGGCGTCTTGACCCGCCTGCGCCTTGGCGGCTTCTCCAGCCTTGGCCTGCGCGTCTTGACCGGCTTGGGCCTTGGCGGCCTCGCCGGCCTCCGCCTTGGCGGCGTCTCCGGCCTTGGCCTGCGCGGCGTCGTCGTCGGCCGGCTGGGGCTGGCCCTTGGGGTCGCCCTGGCCCTGGTCCTTGGCGGCGTCGAGGTGCTTGCGGGCGCGGGTGAGGGCCTGCTCGGCGGCGCCGAGGTTCTTCTCGCGCAGCTGGTCGAGCTGCGCGAGCATGCGTTCCATCTGCTCTTTGGCGGGCTCGTTATCGAGCTTGAAGTTCTGGAGGTCGTCGAGCAGCCGGCGGAGGTTGCGTTCCAGGCCGTCCTCGCGGTTGTTGAGGCGGCCGGCGACCTGGCGCTGGACGAGGCCGGCGTTGTCCAGGTTCTCGCGCTGGGGCTTCGTCAGGGAGCCGGCCTGGTCGAGCGCGCGTTCGGCGTCGGCGACGGGGGCGGCGGCCTGCTTCTGCATGGCGAGGGTTCGGGCGATCTCCTCGCGGAGGGCGCGGCGGGCCTCGTCGAACTGCCGCGAGGCCTCCTCCTTGGCGACGATCCGCAGGCGAAGCTCGCGGCTCTTGCCCAGGTTGGGGCCGCCGATGGCGTCGAAGTCGCGGGCGTCGGCGTGGTAGGTGACGATCGCGCCCGGCGGCAGGGCCAGCGGGGCGAGGTCCCAGTCGTGGCGGATCGACTGGTGCTTGACCATGGCTGCGGCCGAGGCCGCGGCGGTCCCGGCCGAGCCGGCGCCGACGCTGGCCGCGTCGGCCTCGGGCGAGGGGGCGGACCAGAGCGGCAGGGCCACCGCGTCGTGGGGCTCGGAGTCGCCGCTGGCGACCTGGAAGAGCATCCGGGCCGAGTGAATCCCGTAGTCGTCGTCCACGTCGATCGAGACCGGCACGCGGGCGTCGGGCGGGACGTCGCGGTCGGTCTTGGGCTCGACGATCGCCACCCGGGGGGCCTCGTCCTTCACCAGGCGGACGTCGTAGCGGACGGCCTCGCGGCTGGTGAAGCCTTCCTCGTCCGAGAGGGAGAACCAGAAGGTCAGGTCCCCTTCCGGGGTGAACGAGGTCGAGATCCCGGTGGCGAGGCCGTCGAGCGTCGCCGGGGCGGGCTCGCGTCCGTCGCTCCGGTGGACCATCGCCGAGGAGAGCGGCTTGTCGGCCGCCGCCTCGACGTCGACCCGGGTCCCCTCCAGCACCTTGAACGAGGTCAGCCCGGAGGCCAGCGCCTGCGCCGGCTGGCCGGTGTACGCCGGCGGGGTCAGCCGGACGGTGGTCCGGGTGAGGGCCGGCGGCGGCACCACGCGCACGGCCACGTCGCGGATCGACGAGGAGTCGTCGCCGCCGGCGACGGAGAACGTGAACGGCCGGTCCACCGTCTCGATCCGGCCCCGGAACTCGCCCCCCTCGACGGCGGCCAGGGGCTCGGCGACGGTCTCGCCGTCGGGGTAGCGGTAGACGGCCTGGACGACGTCGGGGACGCGGTCCCCCTCCCGGACGCGGACGACCAGGCTGAAGGCGTCGCCCCGCGCGAGCTTGAGCGTGGTCCCCGCCGGGTCCAGGGCCAGGTGCGTGCGCTGGGGCCAGCGGTCGCCGCCGAACGGGGCGAACAGCCGGCGCGCCGCGATCCGGGCGGAGCCGGGGTCGAGCACGACGGCCGACGCCGCCACCAGGATCGCGGCGGCGGCCAGGGTCGCCGCGCGGACCATCGGCCGGGTGTCGACGGCCTCGCGGAAGTCGAGCGTCTCGACCTCCTTCATGGCCTTCTGGATCGTCGCCTCGCGTAAGGCCGGGGAGCCGAACGCCGGGTCGTCGGCCGGCAGCCTCAGGAACTGCACGGTGCTCGCCAGGCGGTCTTCCAGGCCCGGCCAGCGCTCCTCGATCCGCATGGCGACGTCGAGGTCCTGGAACGGGACCAGGGCCGGCCGGACGACGCGCAGCCAGGCGGTCCAGCCGACGGCCCCGGCGATCGCGACGAGGGCGGCCAGCCGGACCGTCGGGTCGAGATGGAACGCCCAGTCGGCCAGGCAGGCCGCCAGGATCAAGGGCACCGCCACCGCCAGCACCCGGCTCGCCCCGAACGCCAGCAGGAGCCGGCGGACGCGGTTGCGGAGCGAGGCCAGGCGTGTTTCCAGTCGCGTGCGAGACCGGCTCATCGAGACCCTCCCGAGGGCGAGCCGACGCGAGGGCGACGGCTAAGATCGGGGTCCGTAATCAGTCGACGTGGCATGCTCTTCATCATACCATTCGGGCCCGTTTCCGGAGAATCCATTCCGAGGCCAGCAGCAGCAGGAAGAGCGCCAGGATCGGCCAGGAATTCCAAAGCGGGATCGGCGGGTCGGTGTCGAGGGGGACCTTGGAAGGCTTGGGGAGGCCGTCCAGGAGGCCCTCGGCGGCGACGGCGGGGTAGTAGGCGCCGGCGGTGGCGGCCGACGCCCGGCGCAGCTCGGATTCGTTCATCTGCACCTTCTCGAACTCGCCCGCGGGGGCCTCGACCCGGAAGGTCGCGGCGGGGATCGGGCCGTCCAGGACCGGGGGCGGGAGCAGCCTGGCGGTGTACTCTCCCTCGGCCGCCTGGGCCAGGACCCCCTCGAAGACGTTGCGAGCGCCCGCCGTACGCTGGAGCTTCAGCGTCCGGGACGCGCCCCCCTGGCGTTCGACCTGGACCGAGGCCGAGTCGTCGATCGGCGCCAGGCCCGGGTTGGGGAAGCGCGCGCGGATCTGGATCGGCTGGCCGCGCTCGTAGGAGCGGCGGTCGGTCTGGATCTCGGCCTGGCGCTTGCCCGCCAGCCGCGACCGGGCCAGGAAGCGGATCGTCTGGACCCAGAACCGGCCGAAGTACTTGTCGCCGGCGCGGAACCGCCAGCGCCAGGTGTCGTCGAAGGCGTGGAACATGGTCCGGCCGGAGCCGGCGAACTGGTAGAGGATCAGGGGGATCTTGCCGTCGCTGCCGGTGGCCGAGGCGTGGTCGACGAGCACCAGCGCGCCGGGCTTCTTGCGGGGCGCCTCGAAGTACCAGTAGGACTCGGGGAGGTCCTGCCAGATGCGGCCGCTCTCGGCCTCGTCGGCACCGAACCGGAAGATCGGACTGGTGCGGCCTTCGAGCGTCAGCTCGGGGTGGAACGGCGCGACGGGCCCCCCCACGGCCGAGGGGTTGCGGGCGTCGGCCAGCTCGATCGGCAGCAGGGCCTCCAGCGGCGTCCCCCGGTACGAGAGCGGGTTGAACAGCTCGCCGGCGATGAACAGGACCCCGCCCCCCTTCTCGGTCGCGAACTCCGAGAGGTTCCGCATCTGCGCCTGGCTGAGATAGCCCGGGTCGACGTCGCCGAAGAGGACCACGTCGTACGCGAACAGCTCCT
The DNA here is from genome assembly GCF_011064595.1 of Paludisphaera soli. Classification (GTDB taxonomy): domain Bacteria; phylum Planctomycetota; class Planctomycetia; order Isosphaerales; family Isosphaeraceae; genus Paludisphaera; species Paludisphaera soli. The sequence goes on from NZ_JAALJI010000001.1 coordinate 50,372, forward strand.
CCTGCGACGCCGGGAAGACCGGCACCGCCGAGCGGTCCTGCTCGCTGTACTCCGGGTCGGACGAGAGCAGGACGACCGACAGGTCGATGGTCTCCTCGCGCTCCAGGTAGTTCTTCAGGTAGCGGAACTCGTACCGGGGCTCGCTCTCGACGAGCAGGACCTTGAGCTTCTCCTTGCGGACCGAGACGGTGCGCTCGATGCGGTTGTTGTCGACCTGCAGCTCGCGGGGGCGGGGGTCGACCTCCAGCACGAACGACTTCTCGCCGGTCTCCTTCGGGTTGTGGACGATCTCCACCCGCGCGGGCTTGCCGTCGGGGGGCGCGTCGACCTCGACGGACTTGATCTCGACGCCCGGCCCGTCGGCCGTCGCGCCGGGGGGGCGCTCGCGGAGGCGGAGCGTGAGCTTGCGGCCCTCGAAGCCCCGCGCGGCGAGCTTGGCCTGGAACCGGACCGCGTCGTCGACGAACACCACGTCGTCGACCAGCAGGTCGGTCAGCTCCAGGTCCCGCGCCGGCTCGGCGCTGCCGACGCCGACGGTGAACAGCGGCACGCCCTTGCGCGCGGCCAGCTCGGCGGCCTTGGTCAGCGGCTCCCCCTCGGTGGTCTGGCCGTCGCTGACGAGGATCAGGGCCGACGGCGGCGCGCCTCGCAGTTCGGTCAGGACCTGGCGGAGGCCGTCGCCCAGCCGGGTCTGCGCGCCGACCGGCTCGACGGCCCGGAGCTTGGCGACGGCCGCGTCGACGTCCTCGGGGCGGTCGATCTCGGCGAGCAGCCGGGTGGCGTTCGAGACCAGGTAGAGCCGGACCCGGTGCTGCGTCTGGAGCGTCCGGAGCATCGCGGCGTCGTTCTGCAGGAGCAGCCCCTTGGCGACGGCCAGCCGGGTCGTCTCGTCCTCGCGGGCGCGGGGGGCCTCCTCGGGCTTCGCCGCCGCCGGCGCGCCGGGCGAGGCCTTCGCCGCGTCGGCGGCGAGCGCGGCGGCCTGGGACTGCACCTCGGGCTTCTCGTACTGGTCGGCGATCTGCTCGGACGCCGAGTCGTCGACCAGCACGGCGAGGTACGGCAGCCCGGTCCGGTCGACCGAGAGGGCGGCCTCGGAAAGCAGGAAGACGGTCAGCAGGACGAGGCCGATGCGCAACCCCGCGAGCAGGGCCTTCATCCCGGCCGGCGCGCGGGTCTCCCGGCGATAGAGCCAGATCACGAACGCCGAGCCGCCGATCACGACGGACAGGAGCGCCCATTGCGGCCACGGCTGTTCGAACCGGATGTGCGGCGACACGGCCTCCCCGGCGCGGGGGGGGGCGACGCCCAATCGGTCGGCCAGGTACTGGAGCAGCGATTCGATCAACGCAGGCGGTCCTCGGTCGGGCGTTCGCGGTTCGGGTCAGAGTGCGGGGGCCTGGGCGTCACCGCGAGCCGGCCCGGCCGAACCGCCAGGCGGCGAACGACTCGATCATCAGGAGGGCCAGCACGCCGTACAGGAGCGGCCGGTGCAGCTCGCCCCGACGCCCCACCGAGGCGGCGCTGCGGGCCAGCTCGCGGCCGTTGTCCAGGAGCGTGAACTTCCAGCCCGGGAGCCGCTCGGCCAGGCCCGCGCGTTCGAGCTTGGCGGGGTCGCTCTCGGCCGGGTCGGGGTTGGCGGTGAAGGTCAGCTCGGTCGGGGCCGGCGGGCCCAGCCTCACCTGGTACGCCCCGGCGGCGTCGGTCTGTTCGAAGTGAAGCCGGGCGAGCCCCCCTTCGGCCTTGAGCTTCACGGCCGTCGCCGCCCCCCCCTTCGGGGTTACGACGGTCGCCGCCGCGCCGGCCGCGGAGCCTGGGAAGGTCTGGTCGAACGGCCGGCCCACCTGGATCGTGCGGTCGGCCTGGCGGCCCGAGGCGGCCTCCATGATCAGGGCGGTCATGACCGGCGGGTAGCTGCGGTGCGCGGGCCAGTTCGACCAGTCGGCGTCGGCCGGGAGCGCGGCCAGGAAGGCCCGGCCCGGCCGCCTCGCCGACTCGATCACGGCCGGGTCGCCGTCGTCAAATGCGAGCGCGACCCGCGCCGTCGAGTCCTTCGGCAGGGTCAGCTTGTGGTAGCTCCAGACCTGCGTCTGGGTGAGCCCGGCGACCACGGGGTCGGCCTGGTTGCGGAAGTCGGCCAGGATCGGGTGGCGGAAGCCTAGGGGGTCGAACCGGAAGGCGGACTCCTTCTTGGCGGCGTCCCCCACGACCTCGCCGAGCGAGGCCGGCAGGATCCCCCGGCCGTCGGCGAACAGGAGCCGGTTGTAGTTCTCGGCCGAGACCTGGTCGCCGCCGAAGACGACGACGCCCCCCCCCTGCTCCAGGAAGTCCTCCAGCGCCTTGACCTCGACCGGGCTGAACTGGGCCACGTTGCAGAGCGCCACCACGTCGTAGGAGCCCAGGTCGCGGCGGGCGAGCTGGCTCTCCGGGACGACCTCCACCCGGATCGGGTCGGGCTCCCCCTCGGCCGACTCGCCGGGGGCGAGCGCCTGCGAGAGGAAGTCGGTCTCGGCCAGGAACGCCTCCGACTTGAAGTCGCCGTCGACCAGCAGGACGCGGACGGCCTCGCGGACGGAGGCCACCAGCAGGCGGCGGTCGTCCGGCGGCAGCGCGTCCTCGTCGATCGAGGCCTCCACCACGTGGTCCCCCGGCGCGGGGAACTGCTGGTTGAAGACGACCGGCACCACTTCGCCGACGGGCAGGTCGACCACCTGCTCGGGGCCGAGGCGGCCGTCGGTCGTGAGCCGGACGCGGACCCCCTCGGCGGCCGAGGGGCCGAAGTTCCGCACCAGGGCGGTGACGGCCACGGTCGCCCCCGGGGTGATCACCGGGGCGTCGGCCTCCAGGCCCACGACGGCCCGATTGCCCGCGCCGGCCTTCCCCAGGTCGACGACGACCGAGCGGGGCTGGCGGGCCTCGATCCTGGCGATCGACCGCTTCAGGCCCTCGTCGCCCGAGGCCCCGTCGCCCCCCCGGGGCCGCCAGCTGGCGGCCTGCAGGTCCGAGAGGAACACCAGCTCCTTCTGCGGGATCGACGAAGCCTCCATCACGCGGTCCACCGCCTCGAAGGTCGCCTCCAGGTCCACGCCCCCCTGCCCTTGCGTAAGCTCGTCGACCTCCTTGCGGACCTCCTCCAGGTTGGGCGACGGGTCGCCGACGACGACGCGCGGCGGGTCCCCCATCAGCACGAGGCTCACCGCGTCGCCGCGCCGGGAGTCCTTGACGAACTGCGAGGCGACCGCCTTGGCCTGGTCGAACCGGGTCGTCCCGCCGACCTTCGCCGCCATGCTCATCGAGGCGTCCAGCACGACCACCCGGTGGGTCCGCCGCCCCGGGATGACGTTGCCGAACGACTCCAGGAACGGCTTCGCCATCGCGCCGACCACCAGGGCGACCAGCAGGCAGCGGAGGGCCAGCAGCAGCCACTGCTCGATGCGGATCCGGCGCTGGTTCTTGGCCAGGGCGGCGGCGAGGAACCTCATGGCCGCCCACCGCACCTCCCGGCGCTTCCGGCGGTTGAGCAGGTGGATCAGGATCGGGATCGACGCCGCGGCGAGCCCGTAGAGGAGCCCCGCGTTGGCGAACCCGACGGCCAGGATCGGTGCGAAGGTCGGCATGGATTCCATCGAGCTTCCGTTGGGTCCTTCGGGTCGTCCGTCGGGCGCCGCGGGGCCGTCCTCAGCGCTTCCGCGCGGCCCGCGAGGCGAGGTAGGCGGACAGGGCGACGTCGAGCGGCTGGTCGGTGCGGAGCGGCACGTAGTCGATGTCGATCATCCGGCAGCCCTTTTTCAGGGCGTCCAGGTACGCGCCGACCTCCTTGCGGTAGGCGGCGCCCAGGGCGGCCGGGTCGGCGGCCACGTCGGGGAGCCCTTCCATGCCCAGGAACAGGGTCGGGTCGCGGAACGGGAAGTCGACCTCGTCGGGGTCGAGCACGTGGAAGACGACGACCTCGTGGCGGCGGTGGCGGAAGTGCTTGAGCCCGGCCAGCACCTTCGTCGGGTCGTCCAGCAGGTCGGAGAAGATGGCGACCACCCCGCGCTTCTTGAACCGCTCGGAGAGGTCGTGGAGCACGGCCCCCAGGTCGGATTTGTCGCGCGCCGGGGTGACGTCCAGGAGGTGGATCACCTCTTTCAGGTGCGACGGCTGGCCCGCCGGCTTGAGGTAGCGGCGCACGGCGTCGTCGAACAGGGCCAGGCCCACCGAGTCCTGCTGCTGGAGGATCAGGTACGCGAGCGCCGCGACGACGAACTGCGCGTACTTGAACTTCGAGACCCGCCCCTCGGAGGCGTAAGACATCGACTCGCTCGTGTCCAGGAGCAGGTAGAGGAGGAGGTTGGTCTCCTCCTCGTACTGCTTCAGATAGAGCTTGTCGGTCTTGGACCAGACCTTCCAGTCGACGTGGCGGACGTCGTCGCCGGGGACGTACTCGCGGTGCTCGGCGAACTCCACCGAGAAGCCGTGGTACGGGCTGGGGTGCATGCCGGCGACGTAGCCCTCGACGAGCAGCCGGGCCTGGAGGTCCAGGCCCTCGACGCTAGCCAACGTCTGCGGATCTAAATAGCTTTGGTAGTTTTCCACTCTGCTCGGCCTCGCGTTCGTCGACCGGGACGGACTTGATCAGGCGATCCACCACGTCGTCGGGCTTGAGCCCCTCGGCCTCGGCGTTGAAGTTGGTGATGATCCGGTGGCGGAGGACCGGCTGGGCGACCGAGCGGACGTCCTCGATCGAGACGTGGAACCGGCCGTGGAGCACGGCCCGCGCCTTGGCCGCCAAGACCAGGTACTGGCTGGCCCGGGGGCCGGCGCCCCAGCTCACGTAGTCGCGGACGAACGTCGGCGCCTCGTCGCGGTCGCGGCGGGTCGCCCGGGTCAGCCGCACGGCGTACTTGACCACGTGGTCGGCCGCCGGCACCCGCCGGACGATCTCCTGCAGGGCCAGGATCTCGTTCGCGGAGAGGACCTTCGAGACGCCGGGGCGGGCGATGCTCGTCGTCTTGCGGACGATGTCGACCTCCTCCTCCTCGTCCGGGTAGTCGACCAGCACGTTGAACATGAAGCGGTCGAGCTGGGCCTCGGGGAGCGGGTACGTCCCCTCCTGCTCGATCGGGTTCTGGGTCGCCAGCACGAAGAACGGGTCGGGGAGCCGGTGCCGCTCGCCCCCCACGGTCACCTGCCGCTCCTGCATGGCCTCCAGCAGCGCGGCCTGGGTCTTGGGGGGCGTCCGGTTGATCTCGTCGGCCAGGACGATGTTGGCGAAGACCGGCCCCCGCAGGAACTTGAACTGGCGGACCCCGGTGGCCTTGTCCTCCTGGATCACCTCGGTCCCCGTGATGTCCGAGGGCATCAGGTCGGGGGTGAACTGGATCCGGTTGTAGCTCAGGTTCAGGGCGTCGGACAGCGTGTGGATCATCAGGGTCTTGGCCAGGCCGGGGACGCCGATCAGCAGGCAGTGGCCGCGGGCGAAGATCGAGACCAGCAGCTCCTCGACCACCTTGTTCTGGCCGACGATGACCTTGGCCATCTCGGCGCGGAGGGTGTCGTAGGCGGCCTTGAGCCGCTCCACGGCCGCGATGTCTTCGTGAGCGGCCGGGACCGGCTCCTGGGTCGTCGGGCCGTCGGGCTCTCTCGGGTCGGCGTCGCTCACGCGGGGTCCTCCCTTGGTTGGTCGACTTCGGCGGCCGATCCGGTCGGTCGCCGGATCGGGTAGTCTATCGCGGTCGGCGGCGGGATGTCAGGGGGCGGCCCCGGCCGGCCGGCGGTCGCCCAGGGCCCAGAGCCCGTGCGACGTAGCGACCACCGCGCCCCGGGGGTCGAGGCGGAGGGCCACGGCGTCGATCGGCGTCGGCAGCATGAACCGCTGCACCAGCGCGCCGTCGGACTGGCGGCGGACCACCACCGGGAGCGGGCCCTCGGGCTCGTCGACCGGGGTCGAGGCCTCCGGATAGGCCACCACCGCCCGGTCGCTCAGGGCCAGCGCCCACCGCGCCGACGACGGCCCCGCCAGCGGCCGCGCCCAGAGCGCCGAACCGTCCTCCAGCGAGAGCGCCCGGAGTTGCCGGCCGCTGCTCCAGTAGAACCGCCGCTCGTCCATGGCGGAGGCCTCCGGCCGCTCGCCCAGGTCGTCCACCCCCAGCAGGGCCGACCATCGCCGCGCGCCGGTCGCCGGGTCGAGCCGGATCAGGGTCCGGCCGTCGTGGATGACCAGCAGGCGCTCGGCGTCGACCAGCGCCCGGGGGGCGCCGTTGATGGGCAGCTCGGCGCTCTCGCGGTAGTCCCAGACGAACCGGCCGCTCGCCAGCTCCAGGTTCTTGACCGTCCGGCGGTCGGTCACGACGATCGCGTGGTCCTCGTCCAGCGCCGCGGGGACGCGCTGGAGCGACTCCCCCTCGGCCAGCGGCCGGCGCGAGACGCCCCGGCCGGTCTCCGTCTCCAGGACGACGATCTCCAGCGGCTTGCCGGTCTGGAGCACGAGCCGGTCGGGGCCGACGCCGACCAGCGGATTGATGCCGCCGCCGCGGCCCGAGAAGGCCCAGTCGATCAGGCCGGAGTCGCCGTCGAGCGCGAGCAGTTCGTCGTCGCCCCGGAGCACCAGCAGGCGGCCGCCGACGGCCTGGAACCCGTGCAGCGGGGCGTCGGGGGCCTTCGCGGCCTCGGGCGCCTCGGCCCGGGGGGCCGGCTCGCGGGCGAACGGGTCGAGCCTCGGCGCGGCCGCGGGCTCGGCGTCGGGGCCGAACCGCCAGCGCACGGCGCCGGTCTTCGCGTCGAGCCCCACCACGCGCCGGGGAGTGGCGGCGACCAGCTTGTCCGCCAGGTAGCCGACCCACACGGCCCGGGCGCCCAGCTCGGCCGTCCAACGGGCCTCGCCGCCGGCCGGGTCGACGGCCGTCAACGCGTTCGCTCCGGCGAGGAACGTCCTGCCCGATTCGACCGCGGGGGGGACGCCCGCGGCCGTCAGCGGCCGCGCGTCCTCCGCGGCCTCGCCCGCCGCCCATCGCCAGCGGCGGGCCAGCGGCGAGGGGGACGACGGCCGGGCCCGGTCGGCCGCGATCGCGGCCAGGGGCTCGCGCGCCAGCTCGGCCGAGGCCAGCTCGGCCGCGTCCCCTTCCACGGCCGCCGCACCCGTGCCCTCGGCGATCCGCACCCCGGGGAATCGGGACTGGAGCCGCAGGTGGGCGTCGCGGGCCGAGACGAGGAACCCCTGCGCCTCGGAGGCGCGGGCGAGCCGCCAGAGCGCCCTGGCGCGGGCCTCGTCGTCGGGCGTCGCGAGGGCCAGGAGCCGCTTGTAGGCGGTCGCCGCCTCGGCCGGGCGGGCCTCGGCCTCCAGGACCTCGCCCAGGGCCAAAAGCGCGTCGGGGACGACCTCGGCGGCGGGGAAGGCCCGCGCGACCTCGGCCAGGAGCCGGGCGTCGCGGCCGACGCGGCCCTTCTCGAACGTCTCGCGGGCCCGGCGGTCGTACTCGGCGTAGGCCCCCCGGCCCCCCTCGCGGACGACCTCGGCCAGGCGGTCGCCGACGAACAGGTCGGCCCGCACCGCGCGTCGGCCGCCGTCGGAGGAGACGGTGAGCGAGGCCAGTTGTTCGTCGGCCAGGAGCCGCTGCAGGACGCCGACCGCCTCGGCCGGACGCCTCGTTTCCGCGTAGGCGTCGGCCTGGGTCAGCCGGGCCTGGAGCCGGTCCTGGGGGGTCCGGGCGATCCGCGCCGCCGCGTCGAGCCGCTCCAGGGCCGCCTCGGGCTTCATGTCGCGTCTCAGGTCGGCGGCCAGCCGCAGCAGGAGCCGGAACTCGTGGTCGAGCGCCGCGTCGAGCAGCGGCGCGCCGTCGATGGTCTGGGCCGGCTTGGCGTGACGGGCCGCCGCCTCGTACGAGGCCAACGCCAGGTCGAGCCCGCCGGCGGCCTCGGCGGCGCGGGCCAGCCGGTAGTGCGAATCCGCGCGGTCGGGCCGCTTGGCGATCTCGTCGCGATAGCGTTCGATCAGCCGGCTGTTCTGGCAGAAGACCACCAGGGCGTCGTTCTGCGCCACCACGAGGTAGCCGTCGCCGGCGACGAGGTTGCCGCCGGTCGTGCGATAGGTCTCGGCCAGGCGGATCGGCGGCGCGGCGAGGGTCGCGGTCGCCTGGTCGAGCACGTGGATCTCGGTCCGGGTCGGCCAGTAGATCCGGCCCCCGGCGAGCAGGCCGCGGCCGAACCCCTCGCGGCCGCCGGCGTCGGGCCAGGCGTGCAGCAGGCGGCCGTCGCGGACGTCGAACAAGAGCACGCGGTCGCCCGTCGCCACCAGGCGGCCCTTGGCGACGCCCAGCAGGTGGGCGATCTTGACGTCCTCCGGGATCGACTCGGTCTTCCATCGCAGCCGGCCCGACTGGGCGTCGAAGGCGAAGATCGCCGAGGCGTCGCTGGGGGCCACGAACACCCGGCCGTCGTGGACCACCGCCGGGTTCAGGTCGCGCTCGGCCCCGGCCGGGCCCCGGCCCGTCTCGTGGCGGGGATAGGTGGCGACCCAGAGGATCGCCCCGGTCTCGGCGTCGAGCGACGCCACGGCGCCCAGGTTCGTCTGGTAATACAGCGACGGGCCGTCGAGGGTGAGCAGGCGGCTGCCGGGGTCTCCCGAGCCGCCCCCCATCATCCCCAGGAACGCGTCGTTCTCCGAGGCGGCGGCCCCCAGGTAGCGGACCCACCGCAGCGAGCCGTCGCCCGCGTCGTAGCAGGCGACGTAGGTGGCGGTCTGCTCGCGGCGGTCAGTCACGGCCACGTACACGCTCCGCTCGTCGGCGACGGGCGCGCCCTCGAAGGCCACGGTCCGACCCCCCTGGTCGCCCGGCCGGTCGGGGAGGACCAGCTCGCTGGAGCGCCGCGCCCAGAGCTTCTTGTCCCCCGGCTTGTCGCGGTCGAGGGCCAGGATGTAGCTCCCCGGGCCGGCCCCGCCGCCGGCCTCGCGCATGGCCATCCTCGGCATGTTGGGGAACCCGGGGGCCGAGGGGCCCATCCGGGCGTAGATCCGGCGGCCGACGGCCGTCAGCGTGTGGCGGGGCGCCGTCCAGGCCGGCTGCCGCGCCTGGGGGATCGCGTCGGCCCCCTCGGCGTCGTACTTCCAGGCCGGCTCGATGTTCGCCGTCGCCTCCTCGCCCGAGGCGTCGGGGCGGTCGCTCAGGTTGTACGCCAGCACCTTGGAGCCGTCGGCCACCAGGACCTGGTCGCCCAGGACGATCGGGTGGTAGCCGAGCAGGCGGTCGGGGGGGAAGGTCGCCCCCTGGCTGGGGCCTCGGAATCCGGGATAGCCGCCCCGGCTCGGGGTGATCTTGTCCAGCGTCGCCCGCCATTGCAGCGAGCCCACGTCGACCGCATCCGCCAGGACCTTGTCCCGCGTGGGCGCTCCGCCGAAAGTCGGCCAGCGCGCGTCGTTCTGCGCCGGGGGGGCCAGCGAGTCGGCCGCGATCGCCTGGGCCAGGCTGTCGGCGAGCGGTCCCTTGCGGCCGGCCAGGGCGCCCGAGGCGGCGCCGCGACGTTGGGCGAACCCCTCCACCTCCCGCGCCACCTCCTCGGCGTCTCCCATCGCCGCGCGGGCGAGAATCTTCTTGGCCTCGACCCGGGGGAGGTCGACGGAGGGGTCGGGGTGAGGGAAGTTCAGCGGGCTCTCGGGGTCGTCGGGCGCGAGCCGGCGGTACATCGCGACGGCCTCCCCGAATCGGCCGTCCTGGAACGCCAGGTCGCCCAGGAGTTCCAGCGCGTCGTCGCCCCACGAGGTGCAGAACGCCTCGTCGACGATCCGCCGCAGCGGCGTCGGGTCGCGCCTCTCCTTCCCCTCGGCGTACCAGCGCTCGGCCTGCGAGTCGCGGCGGGCCCGATAGGCCGCCAGGGCCTCGGCGGGCAGGCCGGCCAGGGTCCGCTGGCAATACGCGCGAAGGTCGACGTAGAGCGTGAAGTCGTCCTCGCGGCCCGCGATCGCCGGGGCCGCGCCGGGCCGGCCGGGCGCGGCGGCGAGGTCGCGGGGGAGCCGGGCGACCTTATCGCCGAACTGGTCGATGACCCGCTGATAGATGGCCACCGCCTCCGACCACTGGCCCGTCCGGGCGTGGTTGGCCGCGTTGCGGAGGAGCGATTCGGCCGCCTCGCTGGAGTCCGGGTAGAACTTCGAGGCGCTCCTCCCCGGCACCTGGCCCCGGGCCGCGGTCGCCGCCAGCGCGCAGAACAGGAAGACTCCGAGGGTTCGGGACGGAGCCGCGGCGCGGTCGCGCCGGTCGAGCCGGAACCAGGTCATCCTCGCTCCCCTCTCGCCGATCGTCGTGATCGGATTCGGATCGACAGGTCAGTCAGTCATTCGCGTCCGCTCGCCGATCGCAAGGCGCGCCTCGTCCGCCGCCCGCGGCTTGCGGGCCGGCGCCTCCCTCTTGCCCGGTTATTGTACGCTGAGACTGCGCGATCTTGGCAAGTCCCAGCGGCAAATCCGATACCAAGCGTCCATGTCCCGCGATTCGGCGGCCGGAACGGCCGGATCCGCGCGCATCGCCCTTCTGCATCAGCGACATCTCGCGGCGAAGCGGCCTGCGGTTGCCTCGTGATTGGGCAGGACGGACGACCGCTCGGAGGCCCTCGTCGGACGCGCTCGCTCCGGTACGGGCGGGGATCGGGCGGCCCCGGGAGAAGTCGAGCATCCCCGCGCTTTCGATCAGCAGCGAGGACCCGGCCTTGTCGACGCCCGTCAGAACGCGGGCGATCCCGAACGGGACGACCGGCGCGCGAAAAGTGGAGGGGAAGGCCCACGCGAGCGGGGGGCGAGCCTTCGCGTGGGGAGGGGCGGAAGCCGGGAGGCGGGACGAGGGCCCGCCTCCCGCGCGGGTCACTTGACCTGATTCGGCTGAAGCTTGACGACCCCGAAGTCGGTGGCCGCGCCGGCCTTCACCGTCACCGGCGCACCCTTGGCCTTGCCCTCGTTGATCCATCCGGCCTTCTCCTGCCACACGACGAGGTTCTGCGCGCCGGCGGGGACGCCCTTGATCTCGAACGAGCCGTCCTTGCCGGTCACGGCGAAGTACGGGTGGTCGAAGACCGCGATGTAGGCCGTCATCCAGGGGTGGATGTCGCAAGCGACTTGCAGGGGGCGGCGTTCGGCCTCCAGCTTGACCTCCATCGAGCCGCCGACGCCGAGCATCTGATTCAGCGAGGCGTTGCTGAATCCGTTGTAGCGGACGTTGTGGTTGACCGGGTCGCTCGACTTGATGACCAGCGGCTGTTCCTTGTAGATCCCCTGGATGTAGGGGATGAACTCGCAGTCCTTCTGGTCCAGGACGGCCTTCGGGTGGGCCTTCATCAGGGCCTCGACCGCCGCGGGATTGCTGCCGTTGGGCTTGGCGAGGTAGACGAGGGCCCCGGCGACGCCCTTGGTCTCGGGGTCGATCTGGAGCGATTGCGACACGATCGGGCCGTTGACGCCGCAGACTTCCAGGTCCTTGGTCGCCTTGCCCTTCTCGACGAGGACCTTGGGTGTCGGGACGTCGCTGCCGGCCCACACGACGCGGCCCTTGATCGAGCCGGGCTCGTCGGCGACGGCCGGGGCGGCGGTCAGGCCCGCCGTCGCGACGGCGAGGGCGAGGCTCTTGAGGACTAGCGCTCCACGAGACATGAGGGGATCCTCCATCTTCAGCGGTGAGAAGCTTGCTTATCCGCGGGCGGGATACGTCGGGGGAGGGCGACCGGGCCGGAGGGTGTCTCGGCCCGGGGGCGCGACGCGAGGCGCCGCGGCGGATGGTCGCCGTGATCCCACGATACCAGGCGGGGCGTCCCGTGTTGAGGCGCCACCCCCCCGGCGGCCGGAATGCGGGATTTGCCTGCCGCGGTCACTCGGCCTTGGGGGCCTCGGGCTCGGGGGCCGGCTTGGGGGGATCGCCGGGGGCGCCCGAGGGATCGACGGGGTCGGCGGGGGTCTCCGCCGGGGCCTCGGCCGGGGCGGCGGTCCCCGGCGGGACCACGACGGCGTCGCCCACCTCGGGCGAGCCGCCGCAGCCGGGAAGGCCGACGCCGATCGAGGCGGCCAGGGCGAAGAGCTTGCGCGTGCGCATGGTGTCGTCTCCGGTCAGGATCGGGTGGTGGGGAAAGCCCCCGGCCCGCCGGCGGCCCGTCAGCCCGACTTCCGCCGTTCGCGCGCCTGGCGTCTCGCCCGGTCGCGGCGGCCGTCGATCAGGATCATCAGGGCCGAGGCGGGCAGCATCAGCGCCAACTCGGCGGCCAGGAGCCGGGGGCCGTAGCGGTCGAGCCAGAGGGCGGCTCGCCGCGAGGCCCCGGCCTGGGGGGCGGAGCGGGCCGGGTCGAGGGCGGGCCCGGCGGCCAGGTACGCCAGGGCCGTGAGCACGAACGCGGCGCTCACGGCCAGGAGGCCCAGGTGGAAGGGGTTCGTCAGGACGTCGCCCTTGCGGGGGTGCGGGGCCATGCGGCGACCCTTTCGTCCGGCCGGGGGCCGCTGCGGTCAGGCGCCGTCGAAGACCCACTGGGAGCCGGCGATCGCGTAGTCGACGATCTCCTCGGGCTTGAACCAGAGGGCCATCTCGCGGGCGGCGGACTCGGGGCTGTCGCTCCCGTGGATCAGGTTGTTCTGCTTGCTGATCGAGTAGTCGCCGCGGATGGTGCCGGGGGCGGCGGCGGTCCCGTTGGTGGCGCCCAGCATGGTGCGCACGACGGCGATCGCCTCGTTCCCCTCCAGCACGCCGACGACGACCGGGCCGCCGGTGATGAAGTCGATCAGGCCGTCGAAGAAGGGCTTGCCGGCGTGCTCGCCGTAGTGCTTCTCGCCCAGGGCGCGGTCGACCTGCAGCAGCTTGAGGGCGGCGACCCGCAGCCCCTTGGCCTCGAACCGGGCGAGGATCTCGCCCACCAGCCGGCGCTGGACGCAGTCCGGCTTGAAGATGATCAGGGTCTTCTGCATGAGAGGGACTCGCGGCGCGTCGCGCGCCGTTTCATTAAGGGGAAACAAAGGGGTGTGCGTCGGTCGGAAACGGATTTTTCCGCGACGTAGTCTATTCGCCGGCGGGCGGCTCGTGCAACGCCGGGTCGACGCCCACGACCCAGGAGAGCTCCCGGTAGTCGTCGGCCTCGAGCCGCCAGACGCGGACGTCGGGGGGCTCGCACAGCAGCGAGACGATGATCCGCGGGACGGCGCCGTAGTGGTTCTCTTCGAGGTCGGTCCGGCTGGGGACGGCCTCCCATCGCGGGTGCGAGTGGTAGATGGCCAGGATCTCGGCGTCGCGGCGGCGGAGTTCGACGACGGCGTCGATGAGGTCGCGGGGGTCGGCGTCGTAGCGGGTCTCGGCGCTCGGCGCGGCGTTCCGCAGCGGGTGGAACGACGAGACGAGTGGGGGGACGCCACCCAGCAGGCCGCAGCACTCCCGGGGGGCCTCGCGGCGGCAATGGGCGATCATGGCCTCGACGACGCCCGGGGGGATCTCCAGGGGGCCGTCGAAGCCCTCGGGGTCGAAGGCCGGTCGCGCCACGGGCTCAGGCCTCGGGGAACAGGGGCGTCGACAGGTAGCGCTCGCCGAGGTCGGGGAGGAGGACCACGATGAGCTTGCCGGCGTACTCGGGCTTCTTCGCCAGGCTGATCGCCGCGAAGGCGGCCGCTCCGCACGAGATCCCGCAGAGCATCCCTTCCTCGCGGGCGAGCCGGCGGGTGGTCTCGAAGGCGTCGTCGTCGCGGACGGTCAGCACCTCGTCGAGCACGCCGAGGTCGAGCACGTCGGGGATGAACCCCGCGCCGATCCCCTGGATCTTGTGCTGGCCGGGCCGCATCGGGTCGTTCCGCCGGAACTGCGAGATGACGGCCGAATTGGCCGGCTCGACGCCGACGACCTTCACCGACGGCTTCAGCTCCTTGAGGACGTGGCCGACGCCCGTGATGGTCCCGCCCGTCCCCACGCCGGCGACGAAGACGTCGACCGCGCCGTCGGTGTCGCGCCAGATCTCCTGGGCGGTCGTGCGGCGGTGGATCTCGGGGTTCGCCGGGTTCTTGAACTGCTGGGGCATGAAGGCCTTGGGGAACGTCTTGAGGAGTTCCTCGGCCTTGCGGACGGCGCCCGGCATCCCTTCGGAGGCCGGCGTCAGCATGATCTCGGCCCCGAACGCCTTGATCAGTCGGCGACGTTCCAGGCTCATGCTCTCGGGCATGGTCACGATCAGCCGGTAGCCCCGCGCCGCGCAGGTGAAGGCCAGGGCGATGCCGGTGTTGCCGCTGGTGGGCTCGATGATCACCGTTTCCGGGTCGATCAGCCCCTCGTCCTCGGCCGCGTCGATCATGGCGACGCCGATCCGGTCCTTCACGGACCAGAGCGGGTTGAAGTTCTCCATCTTCGCCGCGACGGTCGCCTTCGCGCCGTCGACGACCCGACGGAGCCGGATCAGCGGCGTGCCGCCGATGGTCTGCGTGATGTCGTCGTAGATCCGACCGTGCGCCCGCACCTGCTCCCCGGCTTTCATGTCCTTCCCCCCCGACCTTCCCTCGCCAATCCTTGACCCTCTGAAGATCGGCTGCGACTCGCCGCGCGATTCACAACGCTTCCCTCGAGTTTTCCGGTCAAGCCAGTATGACCCCACCTCGACCGCCAGGCAAGAGTCGCTCTCTCATCGCTTTTCGTGAGCGGCAGTTGCGACGCGAAATCCGAAACCGACATCCCGAGAGCCTCAAGAGCCGACGCGACGGCCCCGCCCCGTCGCGACCCGGGATCGCGGAGGGAGGGCCGTCGCCGCGTGCGAAATGGTCGCGTCAGGGCCGACGGGCGGCGGTCTTCGCGTCGCCCCGGGTCAGGAGGAAGGCGACGAGGTCCTGGACCTCCTCCTCCGTCAGGCTGTCGAGCAGGCCCACGGGCATCTGCGAGATCGACGAGGCCTTCATCTCCTCGATGTCCTCACGCTTGACGTTGGTGGCGTGGCCGGGGTCGAACATGTCCTCGATCACGCTCAGGTTGTCGCCGAAGAGGTTCCCCACCCGGCCGGTTACGACCTGGCCGTCGGTCTTGGCGATCACGACGGCCGCGTACTGGTCGCTGATCACCTTGCTGGGCTCGACGATCGATTCGAGCAGGTCGCGGACGCCGAACCTGCCGGCGACGGCGGTCAACTCGGGGCCGACGCCCCCCCCTTCCGACCCGAAGCGGTGGCAGGTCGCGCAGGCCACCGCCCCATACAGCCGGCGTCCGCGCTCCAGGTCCCGATTCTCCTCCAGGCCGCGTTCCACGATCGGGGCCAGCTCGGCGACGGTCCAGTTCTTGACGAGCTTCCGGGAGGCCAGCAGCTCGCGAGGCGACTTGCCCGTCGGCGCGGCGTTGAGGATCGGCTTCAGCGCCGTCCGTTCCTCATCGCTCAGCGCCGCGATCGCCTGGTCCTTCATCGTCTTGAGCGAGCTGGCGAAGGTGTTGCCGCCGCGGTATCCCGCGGCCACGTCGACGAACCACCGGAAGTATTCCTCGCGGAGCGCCGGCGTCCAGCCCGCCTTCAGGTTGCGGAGGATCAGGGCGTACTGGATCTGCTCCTCCTGGGAGTTTGCCTCGCGGAGCGCCGTCATGATCTTCGCGGCGGCGGTGGGCGCCTGGAGGTAGGCGAGGATCTCGGCCAGGAGGAAGTCGGACTCCACGGCCTTCGTCGGGAACATGGGGTCGAACCTCGCGACCAACCGGGCGATCGCCTCGTCGATCGGCCGTCCCAGGCGGCTATACGCCAGGGCGTACGCGCGCAGCAGGTCGACGCGGTCGGCCGGGGCCAGCTGCGAGGCGTCGATCGCGTCGAGGGTCGCCAGGATCTCCGCCTGGAGCTTGGGATCGGGCTCGGGGTCGCCCGGCTTGCGATGGGCCTGATCCTTGCCGCTCGAGCGGGACAAGGCCACGAGGGCCGCTATGGCCTTGCGGGGGTCTTTCTCGGCCAGGGCCTTCGCCCGCCATTGCGACGGGTCCTGCCACTCCAGGGCGATGCGGGCGGCGTAGCGGATCGCCCGGTCCTGGTCGGACAGGTAGGGCCAGGCGGCCTCGACGGCCCCCTCGACGGGGCGGCCGTGATAGGCTTCGAGCTTGCGCCGAACGTCGCGCTTCGCGGCGGCCTGGGGGTCGGCCGGCGGGAGAGCGGGCGTCTCGGCCTCGCCGCCGACGTAGGTCGCGCGGTAAAGGGCCGACTGGGCGCCTCGGCCGCCGACGGCCAGATACATGGCGCCGTCCTTGGGGTTGATCACGACGTCGGTGACCGGCAGCGGCTGGCCGCTGATGAATTCCTCCACCTCGGCCGTGTAGCTGGCGCCCTCGGGCCTCAGGTGGACGGCGCGGAGCTTGCCGAAGCTCCAGTCGCTGATGAACAGGGCGTCCTGATACTTCTTCGGGAACTTCGCCCCGTAGCCGAAGGTGATGCCCGTGGGCGAGCCGGGGCCGACGTCGACCGCCGCGCCGAAGCTGTCGAGGTAGTACGCGGGCCACTTGCCCGAGCCGTTGCGGAATCCGTACTCCGCGCCACTGATCACGTGGTTGACGCGGGTGGGGCGGTACCAGGGCTCGCCGATGTCCCACTCCATGTCGGCGTCGTAGGTGAACAGCTCGCCGTCGCGGTCGAACGCGATGTCGAACGGGTTCCGCAGCCCGGCGGCGATCAACTCCCACTTCGCGCCGTCCGGGTCGGTGCGGGCGATGTAGCCCTGGGGCGCGAGCGAGTCGTCCATGAAGCCGGTGGGGATGCGGGTGGCCAGGTTGTCCTCGCCCCAGGTGAGCGGGAGCCGCGACGAGTCGACCTCGGTCAGGGCCGTCGAGTTGCCGCAGACGACGTACAGCGACTGGCCGTCGGGCGAGAGGGCGATCGAGTGCATGCCGTGCTCGCCGCCCCCCTTGATCTCGCGGAGGAGCTTCACCTCGTCGTAGCGGTCGTCGCCGTCGGTGTCGCGGACCCGGTAGAGGCCGTGGACCCTCTTCCCTTCGTTGATCATCACGTAGAGGCTGTCGAAGGCGTAGAGCAGGCCGTGGGCCCCGCCGAGGTCCACGCCCAGCGGCTCGGGCTCGACGGGGGCCTGGCCGTCGAGCGGCGGCGGCGTCATCCGATAGAGCAGGCCGTTCTGGTCGGCGGCGATGAGCCGGCCTTTCGGGTCGACGCAGAGGGCCACCCACGATCCCTGGGTCTGCTTCGGGACCGAATAGATCTGGTCGAGCTTGAAGCCCGGCGCGACCCGTACGTTGCCGGCGGCCTCGGCGGCCGGTCGTCGCGGCCCGGAGGCGGCCTCTTGCGAGCGGGCGGGCGGGGATGCGAACCAGCCCATCAGGGCGAGCGCCGCGAGGGCGGCCGATCTCAGGTCGAATGACGCGATCTGCATGAGTCTCTCCTTCCACATGGGCCCATGAAGATACCTGACGAGACGCCTCGATACGAGAAGTCCCTCCGATTCGCCGGGCGCGAGCCGGCTCCCCCCGGAGACGGGACTCGACGGATCGCCGTCGATGGGGTTTAAATAATGGTTGAACAGGCCGATCCCGACCCCGGCCGGCTCCTCGCGCCGGCCGAGACCCAGGACGCAAGCCCATGCCGCTCCCTCCCCGCCTCCGGTCCGTCCCCTGGATCTCGGCGCTCGTCCTGAGCGGGGCGTGCGTGAATCCCGAGGCGCGTGGCGACGGCGCGGCCGACTATCTCGCCCGGGTCAAGCCGATCCTCAAGGAGCACTGCTACGCCTGCCACGGTGCCCTGAAGGCGGCCGGGGGGCTGCGGCTCGACACCGGCCGCGCCGTCCTCAAGGGGGGCGACGGCGGGCCCGCGGTCGAGCCGGGGAGCCCGGACGAGAGCCCGCTCCTCGAACGGGTGCTGGAGACCGACGAGGCCCTGCGGATGCCGCTGGAGGCCCCCGCCCTCGCGCCGGAGAAGCTCGCCGCCCTTCGCGAATGGGTCGCGGCCGGCGCGCCTTCGCCCGACGGCGAGGAGCCCGAACGCAGCCCCCGGGACCACTGGTCGTTCCGGCCCTTGGCCAGGCCTCCCGTCCCGGCGACCGCCGACCTAAGCTGGGCCGCGAACCCCGTCGACGCGTTCGTGGCCGCCGGGCACGCGGCCCACGATCTCTCGCCCCGGCCCCCGGCGGACCGCGCGACGCTGCTCCGCCGCGTCTCCCTCGACCTCTCCGGCCTGCCTCCGACCCCCGAAGAGCAGCGCGAATTCCTGGCCGACGAGTCCCCCGACGCTTACGGGAAGGTCGTCGACCGGCTCCTCGCCAGCCCGCGATACGGCGAGCGCTGGGGCCGGCACTGGATGGACGTCTGGCGTTACAGCGACTGGTTCGGCCGCCGCATGGTCCCCGACGTCTGGAACAGCGCCCCGCAGATCTGGCGATGGCGGGACTGGATCGTCCGCTCCTTGAACGACGACAAGGGGTACGACCTGATGGTCCGCGAGATGCTCGCCGCCGACGAGATCGCCCCCGAGGACGACGAGGCGGCCGTCGCGACCGGCTTCCTCATCCGCAACTGGTACGCCCTGAACCCCAACCAGTGGATGCGGGAGAACGTCGAGCACACCGCCAAGGCGTTCCTCGGCCTGACGTTCAATTGCGCCCACTGCCACGACCACAAGTACGACCCGATCCGCCACGACGACTACTTCCGCCTTCGCGCGTTCTTCGAGCCGATCGGCATCCGCCAGGACCGCGTCGTCGGCCAGGCCGATCCTGGACCCTTCCAGGAATACGACTATCTGACGTTACGCAAGGTCGTCCGCCTGGGTGCCGTACGGATCTTCGACAAGACGGCGGACGCGCCGACGTGGTTCTACACCGGCGGCGACGAGCGGAACCGGGTCGAGGGCCGGGGGGCGATCGAGCCCGGCGTCCCCGCATTCCTGGGCGAGGCCCCGCCGATCCGGCCGGTGGAACTCGCGCCCGTCGCGTTCTACCCGGGCCTGCGTCCGGCCGTGATCGAGGCCGAGGCCGCGGCTTGTCGCGAGGCCGCCCGCCAGGCGGAGTCCGACCTGGCCCGGGCCGTCGAGGCCGGTTCGGACGCGTCTCCGGAACTCACCGAGGAGTTGGCGCGGGCCGAGGCGGACCTGGAAGCGGCGTTCGCCTCCGCCGAGGCGGCCGGCGCGGTCGTCGCCCTGGAGGGGCGGCAGTCGCTGATCCTCGACGCCACCACGGGCCGTCGTATCCTGCACAACGGGGTGAAGGAGCTGGGGCCGATCCGCGACGGGACGACCCTCTCCTTCCGCCTGATGATCCTGAGCGACGCCCACGTCAACTTCCAGCTGGCGCGGGACGTCACCAAGGGGCTGACGGCCGGCTACATCGGGTTCAACAAGGGCCGGATCGTCGCCTACCGCCCCGGCGGCTTCGTCGAGTTCGACGCCGGCCGCTACGACTTCAAGGCGGGCCAGTCCCGTTTCGACGTGCGGATCGCCTTCGAGCCGGGGGCCGACCGCGGGCTCTTGACAGTCGTCTCCACGGCCGACGGCGCGACCCTGGTCGAAGGGGTCCCCATCGCGATCAACGCCTGGAACCCGGCGGAGACCCCGGGCCAGGCGATCACGCTCGACGCCCAGGCCGGGAGCGTCGCGGCGTTCGACGCGATCGAGATCGCGGCCCCGGATCGGGTCGTCCGCTTCGACTTCGAGCGCCCGAAGCACGCGATCGGCGACGACGTGATCGGCGGCGACGGCTGGTCCGTCTCGCCCGGAGGATCGGTGCCGGCGACCTCCCTCGTCTCGATCGTCGACCGCTCGGGGGCGACCGACGTGGCGCGTCGGCGCGTGGAGGCGGCCCAGCGCGCGGTCGAGGCCCGGGAACTCCCGAGGGCGTCCGCCGAGGCCCGGCTGATCGCGGCCCGTTCCCGCCTGGCGAGCCTGGAGGCCCGCGTATCGATCGAGCGGGCGAAGCACGGACTGGCTCCGGCCGAGGGCGTCACGGCCGAGGCCGCGAGCCGGGCCGAGCGCCAGTCCGATCTCGACGCCGCCGAGGCGAAGCGTCTCGAAGGGCGTCTGGCCCTGATCGAGGCCGAGGCCAGGCCCGCCGACGACAAGGCCCGCGGCGCGAAGCTCGCCGAGGCGGGCAAGCTGCGCGACCAGGCCGAGGCCGCGCTGGCGAAGGCCCGCGCCGCCCTCGTCGACCCGGCGGCCGAGGGCCGCTACACGCCCCTGAGCCCGGTCTATCCGAAGCAGAGCACCGGTCGCCGTCGCTCGCTGGCCGATTGGATCGTCGGCCGCGAGAATCCCCTGACGGCCCGCGTGGCGATCAACCACATCTGGGCGCGCCACTTCCACGCCCCGCTCGTCGCCACGGTCTTCGACTTCGGCCGCAACGGCGCCGACCCCACGCATCCCGAGCTGCTCGACTGGCTGGCGGCCGAGCTGGTCGACTCCGGCTGGAGCATGAAGCGGATCCATCGGCTGATCGTCACCAGCCGGACCTACTGCATGAGTTCTGCCCAGGGGGACGCCGCCGATCTCGCCGCCCGTGACCCGGAGAACGCCTTCCTCTGGAGGATGAACCCCGGCCGGATGGAGGCCGAGGCCGTCCGCGACAGCCTGCTCGCCTGCGCGGGGGTGCTCGACGAGACGATGGGCGGTCAGGAGTTGGAGAACTCCGAGGCGCCGACCTCGCGGCGTCGCGGCCTGTATTTCAGCTGCCACCCGGAGTCCGGCGGCAAGAGCGAGTTCGGCGCGATCTTCGACGCCCCCGACGCGAACGAATGCTACCGGCGGACCCGCAGCGTCGTCCCCCAGCAGGCCCTGGCGCTGACCAACAACCCGCTGATCCACGAGCTGAGCGTCCGGCTCGCCGCCGAGGTCGGCCGGGCCGAGCCGACCCCCGGACGCGTCGTCGCGGCCCTGTACGAGCGGATCCTCTCCCGCGCCCCGACCGACGCCGAGCGCGATGTCTGCCTCGGGTTCCTCGACTCTCAGGCGGAGCGGCTCCGCGACCAGGGGGTCGCCGAGGCCGACGCCCGGGGGCGCGCCCGCGAGGCGCTGACGCGGGCCCTGTTCAACCACAACGACTTCCTGACGATCCGCTGACGCGGCTGGGACCGACTCATGACCGATCGCGCGTTCCCTCGCGGCTGTTGCTCCCGCACCCGGCGGACCTTCCTGGCCGACCTCGGCATGGGGTTCACCGGGCTCGCCCTGGGCTCGATGCTGGCCGACGACGGCGTCGTGAGGGCCGCCGAGCAGACCGCCGGGCCGGTCCCCGACGGCCGCCCTCACTTCGCGCCCAGGGCGAAGTCGGTCATCTGGATCTTCCTGTCCGGCGGCTACAGCCACGTCGAGACCTTCGACCCCAAGCCCGCCCTGACGAAGCACGCCGGCAAGACGTTCGACAAGACGCCGTTCGAGAATCCGGTCCTCTCGCCGCTGCACAAGAAGCGGTTCCGGCAGGTGCAAGCGGCGGAGATCAACGTCCGCGACGTGTATCCGACCATCTACCCCATGCAGGTCGGCTTCAAGAAGGCGGGCCAGGCCGGGATCGAGATCAGCGACTGGTGGCCCCACCTGGCGACCTGCGTGGACGACCTCTGCTTCGTCCGCAACATGTGGACGACCGACAACGACCACGCGGCCGAGAACCAGATCCACACCGGCCGCCACCGGCTCGACGAGGTCCAGCCGTCGATCGGCTCCTGGGTCCATTACGGGCTCGGCAGCCTCAACGACGACCTGCCGAAGTTCACGGTGGTCGGCGGACCGGGGAACTCGACCCTGCGGCCGTCGATCGACTCCTACTACCTGGGCCCGCAGCATTCGGGCGTGCCCCTGGCCCTCGACCCCGCCAACCCCCTCCCCTTCGGCCGTCGGCCCGAGACCCAGTCCGAGGCCGATCAACGCCACGAGTACGAGCTGATCGGCCGGCTCAACGCGCTGTCCGCCGTCGAGTACCCCGAGGACCAGGCGCTCCGCGCCCGCATCCAGGCCTACGAGCTGGCCTTCCGCATGCAGGCGGCCGTCCCCGAGGCGCTCGACTTCAAGCCCGAGTCCGAGGCGACCACGCGGCTCTACGGCCTGGACCGCGACGCCACCCGCGTCGCCGGCCAGCGGCTCCTCACGGCGCGGCGGCTGGTCGAGCGCGGGGTGCGGTTCGTGCAGGTCTACCCCTCGGCCAACGGCTCGTGGGACTCGCACCAGAAGCTCCGCGAGAACCACACGAAGCTCTGCTCCGAGGTCGACCTGCCGGTCGCCGGCCTGCTGAAGGACCTGAAGGCCCGCGGGCTCCTGGAAGAGGTGGTCGTCGTCTTCTGCACCGAGTTCGGCCGCACGCCCGGCCTGGAGCTACGGGCCGGCGGGACGGACGGCCGCGACCACCACCCCAACGGCTTCACCATCTGGATGGCCGGCGCCGGGTTGAAGCGCGGGTACGTCCACGGCGAGACCGACGAGCTGGGCTACCACGCCCTGGGCGAGGGCCACTACGTCACCGACCTCCACGCCACGGTGCTCCACCTCCTCGGCGTCGACGGCCGCCGCCTGGAAGTCCCCGGCCGCCGCCGCCTGGAGATCGACCACGGCCGGCCGATCCAGGAAATCCTCGCCTGAGCCGGCCGGATCCGGGCCGAGCCCCGGTCAGACCGCCTTGGGCGGCGCGACGTGAGGATCGGGCTCGATCGCCGGCCTCTCGGCGAACCGGGCGAGGATCAGCACGGCCAGCGCCATCGTCGCGTAGGCTGCGGACCAGTAGTAGGGGGTCTGGTAGGCCGAAGCCGCCCCTCGGCCAGTCGCCTCCAGCTCGGCGACCACCGCGGCCGGCGGCATCACCGCGCCCGACGGCAAGGGGGAGTGGATCACCCCGAACCAGGCGAAGGCCGCCCCCAACAGCAGGACGGCCACCGTCGCGCGGACGCGGCCGTCGATCAGGGTCGCCAGCCCCGCGCCCCAGAGCAGGCTCGTGACGATGAAGCCGCCGGAGAGCGTGGTGACCGACACGATCCAGTGCTGGACGTTCGGCGGCAGCTGGTCGAACGGCTTGCCGACCTCGGGGAGCACCTGGTTCACCGCCAGCAGCGCCAGGTACGCCAGCGCCGGCACGCACGCGAAGGCGACCGCCGGGTAGTGGCGGAACGGCGTCGCCTGGAACGACTGCGCGGTGATCTCCAGGCCGATGAAGACCAGGATCGGGAAGACGACGGCCTTGGGGATCAGGAAGAAGATCCAATCGAAGCAGCCGAACACCCCCACGGCGCCGATGAAGAGGGCCGTCCCCAGCGTGTACCCCGCGCGGGCGCCCATCGCCTTGTAGGCCGGGTGGCCGATGTACGGGGTCGACTGGATCACCCCCCCCAGGCCGCCGCCGACGAGCGTCGCCAGCCCCTCAGCGGCCACGATCAGGCCGGTCGGGTATTCGTCGCCGACGGCCGCCGCGCTTTCGGTGCAGTCGACGCCGCCGACGACGGTGGCCAAGGCCAGCGGGATCGCCACCGGCAGGTAGCCCGCGGCCTCGCGCCAGTTCGCCTGGAACCAGGCCCACCAGCCGGCCATCGGGAAGGGGAGCGAGAACCGCAGCCAGCCCTCGGGACGCCCCCCCTCGGCCCCGGGCCCGAGGCCGGCCAGGTGCATCCCGTAGTAGATGGCGCACCCCGCCGCCACCGCGCAGAGGACGCCCGGGGCGCGGTCGGGGAGCTTCCAGCGGGCCGACATCGTCGCCAGGATCACAGCCAGCGAGGCCAGCCCCGCCACCGGCTGCGCCGCGACGTCCAGGAGCGGCAGGAAGCTGATCAGCACCAGCGCGATCGCCGACAGCGAGCCCAGCAGCCCGGCGCGCGGCACCACCCGGCGGATCCAGCCGCAGAACGGGGCGCAGGCCAGCTTGAACAGGCCGGA
This sequence comes from Paludisphaera soli, assembly GCF_011064595.1. Classification (GTDB taxonomy): domain Bacteria; phylum Planctomycetota; class Planctomycetia; order Isosphaerales; family Isosphaeraceae; genus Paludisphaera; species Paludisphaera soli. Next base: position 74,144 of record NZ_JAALJI010000001.1, read on the forward strand.
GGCCAGCAGCATGGCGATCCCCAGATACCAGGCGTGCTCGGCCGCCGCCGAGGCGTCCAGCCCACGGGCCTTCGCGGCGACGAACGCCGGCCCGAGGATCAGGAAGACCGAGCCGAACGTGCTGGGCGTGTCCAGCCCCAGCGGCATCGCCGTGACGTTCGAGCGGCCCGTGCGCCTGGCCAGGGCGAAGGCCATACCCGTGAAGATCAGGTCCCCCACCAGCACGCCGACGGCCGTCCCAGGGATCATCCGCGTGAGCACGAACTCGCGCGGGAACCCGAAGGCGACGACCAGCAGGCTGGTCATGAGGATCATGTCGCCGATGTTGTCGATCATCAGCCCGAAGAAGGCGTTCACGTCGCCCGACCGGGCCCAGTCGTAGCGGACGCGGTCTTCGCGAGTGGGGGCGGGTGCGGGTGCGGCGGCGGTGCTCAAGGCGGCGTCCCCTCGTGGCGTGTTGGAAGCCGAAAGCCGCCCGGCGCGCGTGCGGAGGGTCCACGTTTCCGACGGCGAGGAGAGGGCCGGGATGATCGCGATGGCTGAGCCAGTCTAACGCGCGGGCGAGTCCGCGTCCCGGGCCTCGTGCTCCTTCTTCGCCTCGGCCAGCTTGCGGAAGTCCTCGGCCAGGTTGAAGGCCTCGACCGACCCCGACTCCCAGAGGGGCCGCCGACGCTCCAGGGCCTCCTCGGACTTTCGGAAGTCGCCCCGTTCGCAGGCGAAGCGGGACAGTCGGGCGAGCGCTCCGTCGAGGCCCCTACGCCCCCCCAGGTCGTGAGGCGCGAACGCGACTAGGGCCTGAGCTGCGTCGATCGTCGGCCCCAGCGCCTCGGACGTCCCGACGATGTCGCCCCCCTGCCAGCAGGCCTTCGTCGTCTGCGCCCAGGCCCATGTGAGCGCATGCAGTCGGGCCGCGACCAGGCGTTCCGGGATCGACGGCGCCAGGGCCTCCAACCCCGCCCTGGAGATCGCGCAGAGCTGCACGGCCCGCGGCAGGTCGCCTTCCTGCCGACGGGCCGCGGCTGCGAAGGCGAGGCCGTGCGCGAGCGTAATCCGCCCTTCGATTCCCCCTTCCCGGCCCAGCCTCTCGACGCCGCGCTCCAGGAACTCAACCGCGTAGGCAGCGTTGGTCGATCTCCCGCCGATCAGCGCCTCGGGCGCCCAGGCCGAGGCGGGTTCGACGACGATGGTCTCGGTCGCCGAGGCCAACCAGCCGCCGTCGACCGGGGGCCCGACGTCGGTCAATTCGGCCTCGATCGCCGCGTCCAACCGTCCCGCGAAGTCGGACCAGTCCTCCCGCTTGCGTTCCCGCTCGAGCCTCCGCCCAAGCACGGCCCAGGCGGCCAGCTCGGATTCACGACCCCGGAGGCGCGCGGTCGAGCGGCCCACCGCGATGCGTTCCGTCTGATCCCGGACCAGTGCGTCGACCTCGTCGAGGGCGCGCGACTAGGCTTCGGGGTCCGACGTCCATCGGGCGGCGTCGAGCAGGGACTCCGCGAGCAGTCTCCCGTCGAAGGTGGAGTCGGGGGCGAGCGCCAGGGAGTGGCGATGGGGCCCCACGGCTTCGGCGTAACGGCCGTCGCCGTGGTAGGCCTGGCCGAGGAATCGCCACAGCTCCGCGGAATCGGGAGTCCGCCGGAGGGCCGCCCGGATCGCGTCGCGGGCCTCGGCGAAGGCCCGGCGAGCCTCCGCGAATCGGCCCGCCTCGCAGAGGACCTGCGCCCTCACGACCCGGGAATGGAGCAGCGACTCGATCGCGCCAGGGAGGTCGACGATCGGCGCGAGATGGTCGACGTGGAGGGCGAAAGCCCGCAGGCTCTCGTCGTGCCGCCGAGCCTGGCGCAACACGGACCCTCGATTGAACAGGATCGGGGCCGTCGCCCGGCGCGCCTGGGGGTCGTCGAGGCTGAGTTGGAGGATCGGCCCCACGCGTGCTTCGCCTCCTCGCTCAGCATGTCGACCTGATCGTATCGACCCAGGCGATTCTCCATCAGGCTCAGCCCGTAGGTCAGATTGGCGCGGGCGAGCTGCAGGCGGGCGTCCGTCGATCCCCGCTCGGTCAGCGGCCGCGACGCTCCGAGGATCGTCCTGGCCTGGTCCGCCACCTGGAGGAAGTGCCAGGGGGGCGGGTCGCCGGGCGTCTGCCCCACAGAGAGCACCATCGACGCAGCAGCCTCGGTCCGGCCGCGGATCTCGGCCGCCGCCGTCGCGTCGGCCTCGATCCGGCGGGCCGCCGCCGGCGCGGCGGGGGCGGCGTCGAGCCGTTTCGCGCCGACGTCCCTCGCCCGGTCGCCCGCGACCGTCGCGACGAGGGACGCGGCGGCGATCGCCGCGACGAAGGGGGTCCGGGGGCGCGAAAGCCTTCGAGAGACGCGGCGGGCGGCGACCGGCCGGCCTTCGAGGAAGCGCCGGAGGTCCTCCGCCAGGGCAGCGGCCGAGTCGTAGCGGTCCTTCGGCCGGCGGCGGAGGCATCCGGCGATCACCGCCTCGAGCGCGCGGGGGACGCCGGGGGCGACCGTACCGACGGCCGGGGCTTCGGCGTCGAGCGTCAAGCGGACCGTCTCCAGGGGGCTCCGGCCGGCAAAGGGGGGGCGGCCGGCGACGAGCCGGAAGAGGATCGCCCCCAGGGCGAAGACGTCGGCCGCCTCGCCTACCTCCTCGGGCGGGGACTCGATCTGCTCGGGCGCCATGTAGCCCGGGGCGCCGCGGACGTGCAGGCCGTCGGACGTCGGCTCGTCGCTGATCTCCCGCGCCAGGCCGAAGTCCCCGACCACCGGGAGGCAGGCCTCCAGGGCGACCCCCTTCGGGCCGTGGATCAGCACGTTCGACGGCTTGAAATCGCGGTGGACCAGGCCTTCGCGGTGGATCGCCTCGGCCGCCTCGGCGAGCGGGACCACCAGCCGGGCCGCGACCTCGGGAGCGACCACGCCCCCCTTCCCCAGCCGATCGGCGAGCGTCCCCGCCTCGAAGTACTCCATGACGATGTAGGGCGTGCCCTCCGCCAGGCCGACCTCGAACATCCGGACGATGTTCGGGTGCCGCACCCTGGCCGCCGCCCTCGCCTCCCGGACGATCCGCCTGCCGCCCGAGCGCGAGCCCGCCTTCGGGAACTTCACCGCCACCCACTGGTCGAGGCCCTCGCGACGGGCCCGGTACACGACCCCCGCCCCCCCCGCGCCGATCTCCTGGAAGTCGACCAGGCCCGATATGCGAGGCAGGGGGACGGCCTCCCCTTGCGGGTCGGCCTCGTGCGTCGCGGCGTCGTCGGTCGTCTCGCGTAGCATCCGACTCAGGTCGTCCCGGCATCGGTCGCAGCGTTCGACGTGGGCCGCGACCACGAGGTCCGCGTCTTGCAGGACCGCCGCCTCGGCGAGTCCTCGGAGCGACGCGGGGGGCGGACATCCGTCAGTCAAGGCCGTCGCCTCCCGGGGCCGTCGCGTCGTCGATGTCCGCCCGACCCGCCTCCTCCAGCTTCCGCTTGATCCGGTCGACGGCCCGATAGACGGCGGCGTACTGCATGCCCAGGTCCCTCGCCACGTCGGCGATCGGCTCGTCGCCGATCGCGCAGCGGCGGAAGGCCGCCCAGGACGTCTCGTGGAACCGGGCCCTCACGGATTCCTCGATCCGACGGCCCCGCTCGGCGAGAGGGTCGGGACCTCCCCGCCCGGCCTCCGGAGCGGCCGCCTCCGGGATCCGGTCGAGCGGGACCTCGACGAAGGCGCGACGACGCGATCGGAGGAAGTCCACGGAGGCGTTCGCGGCGACCCGGCGGAGCCAGCCCCGGAAACGCCTGGAGGGATCGTATGCGAAGCCCCGGATGCGGCCCGCCAGCCGCAGCCAGACCCCCTGGACGACGTCGTCCAGGTCGTCGCGGCCGACCCCCGCCATGCGGCACCAGCCGCGGACCAGCGAATCGTAGCGGCCCACCAGGTCGTCCCAGGCGCAATCGTCCCGCCAGTCCCGGACCCGCGCCAGCAGGATGCCGTCGGTGGACGGTTCGTCATGGGCCGAGAACTTCCGATCGGCGTCGGGCATGGATTTCTCCCGGGCGCGTTCAGGCTCGCCGTAGATGTCGATGGGGACGGCGCGATCCGCGGTCGCAGGCCGCCTAGGAAAGCCACCGATCGCCGCGGTTGGGCATCCAAACCTAACAGCACGCATTCAGAAATCAACCCGATTTCGACATGTAACGGCATTTTGCGAGGCAACCTCGAAATGAAGCGTCCGCGATCGTTCCGCGCGTGCCCTGCACTCCAGGCCCTGGAGCCGCGAGGGCTCCTGAACGGCTCCCTCGACGCCACGTTCGGCGGCGACGGCCGCGTCTTGATCGATCTGCCCCCCAGGGAGGACGGCTCGCCGCAGCTGCCCACCGCGTTCGCCGCCGCCATCCAGGCCGACGGCAAGATCCTCGTCGCCGGTGAGGACCTGCACGGGCAGTCCTTCGTCGTCGCCCGCCTGAATACCAACGGCACGCTGGACGCGTCGTTCGGCGTGGGAGGTGCGACCACGATCCCGATCCCCGGCGGTGTGCGCGGAGGGGAGGAGATCCTCGTCCGCGACGACGGCAAGATCTTGATCGTCGGGTCCACCGGGGGATCCACCGAGTCGTTCGCGATCGCGCGCCTGGAACGCGACGGCACCCCCGACGTCACCTTCGACTCCGACGGCGTCGTCGTCGTCGGTGAGACGAGCTCGGTCGGGGGGGCCGCCTTGACGCCGGACGGCGGCATCCTGATCGGGGGCGAGCGGACGCGGTCGATGGGCGCGACGATCCTGGTCCGTCTGTGTGCCGACGGCTCACTCGACCCCTCGTTCGGCGACGGCGGCCGGCTCGGCTCCGATGCCTTGCCCCCGCGAATGCGCGGGATCGACGCCCTGGCGGTCCAGTTCGACGGCGCGATCGTGGTCGCGGCGACGGGCCTCGGGGGGGGCCTCCTGGAATACGCCGAAGGCTATCTGGTCGCCCGGCTGGGGCCCTCGGGTTCGCTCGACACGAGGTTCGGCGTCGCCGGGATGGCAACCATCGACTTCGGCGTGTCGGGCGAAGTGCTCCACGACCTCGCGATCCAGGCGGACGGCAAGATCGTGGTGGCGGGCGAGGCGGGCGAGGGATTCGCGGTCGCCCGCCTCGGCCCGGATGGGACCGCCGACGTCGCATTCGACGGCGACGGCCGGGCGGTGATCGCCTTCGCCGATACGAGCGCCGCGCGGTCGGTGGCGATCGACGCCGACGGCCGAGTGATCCTCGCCGGGTTCGTCAATGCGGCCGGGGTGACGGGTGCCTTCGGCTGGGACTTCGCCGTCGCCCGCCTGACCTCCGCCGGGGCGCTCGACCTCTCGTTCAGTTCGGATGGTCGGGCTACGGTCGATTTCGGCGAGAGCAACGCCCCGCGATCGGACGAGGCCGTCGCCGTGGCGCTTCAGGCCGAGGACGGCAAAATCGTCGTGATGGGCAGCTCGGACGACGTGCCGGGCTTCAGGACCGAGGCCCCATACATGTTCGCGGTCGCGCGACTCAAGGTCGTGGCTGATGGGGTGGACGAGCCTCCTATCGAGCGAGATCCGCCCGAAAAGCCGATACCACGTCCCCGTCCCCGACCCTTCCCCGACCCACGGATCCACTTCTTTTACGGCCTCAGCAAGCGCCGGCGCCCTCACCCGTCCCGGTCCCCCGAACTCCGAGGTTTCCGAGGCGGATACCCCGGGACCTCTCGGCCGGCAGGATCGCGTCGGTTCGGCCGCGGCTCGCGGCCCTCCAGGAGGCTGCGGACGCCGCGGAAGGGGTGGACGCTTCGCCCCGCCTGGCCGCGCGTCCGGCGCGGCTCGGGTCGATGCGATGAGGTCGGTCGACGCCCCGGGCCGCCTCGGCGAGGGCGGCTCGGGGTGTTCGAAGCCGGCTTCAGTCGCCCTGCCGGACCCAGCTCTCGGGGAAGGTGGCGTGCATGATCGTGCTCTTCTTGGCCGTGCCGTTACCGAGGCCGAGGGAGTAGGTGTACGTCGCGTGGATCGCGCCGTCGCGGGCCTGGGTCATCGAGGGGTAGTGGAAAGACGAGCCGGGCTTGTCCAGCTCGACGTGGCGGGTGACGGGCCAGGTGGCGCCCTCGTCGTCGGAGAGGGAGACGGCCAGCGAGTGGCGGCCGCGCGAGAGGTCGTTGTGGATCATCGCCCAGGCCCCGCTCTCCAGGCGGATCGCCTCGATCCCCGCGCCGGGATTGGGGAGGTCGGTGTCGACGACGTCGGTCCACGTCTTCCCCTCGTCGGGTGAGGTGGCCATGCGGATCTTGTTGTGCGGGCCGTTGTCGCGGAAGAAGGCGACGAGGGTCCCGTCGTTCTTCCGCACGACGCTGGGCTGGATCGCGCCGAAGCCCACCGTCGACTCGCCGGTCTGCCAGGTCTTCCCCTGATCGTCGCTGATGGCCATGAGCGACAGGGAGAAGGTGTCGCAGTAGAGCGGCAGGAGCCAGCGGCCCGAGGGAAGCACGATCCCCCGGACCCGGGGCATCCACCCCAGGCGCTGGTAGAGCAGGTCGGACGCCCGCGCGGTGAACGGCTCCAGCTCCTTGGCGTACTTGGTCCGCTCCTCGTCGGTGAGCTTGGCGACCGAGTCGGCGACGGCCTTCTCGAACTTGGCGCCGTCGGGCGTGAGGTGCAGGACGTTCGAGGTCTCCCACGTGATCGGCCCCGGCGGGGCCTGCGAGGGATCGGCCACGGCGTACTTGAGAAGGGCGCTCTCCCAGCGATGGTCGAGGATCGTGGGCCAGAACATCCAGACCCGTCCGTCCGGCGCCGAGAGGAGGGCCGGGTTGCAGTCGGGGTAGTTCGGGGTGTCGGCAGTCTGGAACCGGGGGCTCCAGGCGTCGGCGCCCTTGGGGAGCCAGGCGGCCTGGATCACCACGTCGTCCGCCCGGCGCTCGCCGGTGCCGGAGTACCAGACGGCGAGCATGTCGCCCTTGGGGGTCTCGGTCACGCAGGAGGCGTGGTTGTGCTTCGCCTCGGGCTCGAAGATCGCCCGCTTGACCAGCTCCGGCGGCGCGGCCGACGCGGTCATCGCGCCCAGCGCCCCCGCGATCCAGAGCCATCCGACAGCCTTCGTCGTCGATCGCGTCATCGTCGTCTCGTCCCCGTTTCTGGCCGCGTGAGAGGCGGAGGTGCAACGGCCCCGAGTCTAGCGCGTCGGCGGGGGACGGGCAAGGCGCCGGCGCGTCAGGCCTCCGGGCCCGACGTCGCGGCCTTCCGCCAGTTCTCCTCGACGGCCGCGCCGTGGCGTTGGGCCCATTCGTGCAGCCCGGCCAGGGCCGGCATCAGGGTACGGCCCAGGTCGGTCAGCCGGTACTCGACCCGCGGCGGGACCTCGGCGAAGGCCTCGCGGTGCACCAGTCCCGAGCGTTCCAGCTCGCGGAGCCGCTTGGTCAGCTCCTTCTGGGTGATCGGGGCCGTCTCGCGCTGGAGCCGACGGAACCGGACCGGTCCGCCGTTTCGATGCAGGGCGAACAGGATGTGGATGGTCCACTTGTGGGCTACCAGCTCCATGGCGAACGCCGCCGGGCAGGCCGACGGCGCGGGCCGGCCGAGATCGCCCGCGTGTTCGGGGATGGGGCGGGGGTCGGCCTGGAGCGGGATGGTCATGGCCCTTGGTATCCATTCGGTGCCTACTTGCCAGCGGATACCGAGACTCTAGTCTTGGTGGGGCCCCGAGTGAAGGCCCGCCCGGTCGAGATCCTTCGCGCGGGGGAGCCGCGTCCACGTCGCATGTTCGTTCAAGGAGCCTTTCATGGCGGTCAAGGTGCACATCGTCTTCTACAGCCTCTACACCCACGTCTATCAGCTCGCCCAGGCCGTCGCCGAGGGGGCGAAGGAGGCCGGAGCCGAGGTGACGCTCGCGCAGGTCCCCGAGCTGCTCTCGCCCGAGATCCTGGAGAAGATGGGCGCGACCGAGGCCAAGAAGTCGTTCGCCCACGTCCCCATCGCCGACCCTCAGGCGCTGGCGGAGGCCGACGCCGTGCTCCTCGGCACGCCGACCCGCTTCGGGGCCGCCGCGGCGTCGATGCAGGCCTTCATGGACGCCACCGGCGGCCTCTGGGCGCAGGGGAAGCTCGTCGGGAAGGTCGGCGGGGCCTTCACCTCGACCGCCACCCAGCACGGCGGCCAGGAGACGACGCTCGTCCACATGCACACCTTCTTCTACCATCACGGGATGGTCGTCGCCGGCGTCCCGTACGCCGCCAAGGAGCTGTCGAACCTGGACGAGATCACCGGCGGCACCCCCTACGGGGCCTCGACCATCGCCGGCACCCGCGGCGAGCGCACCCCGACCGCCAACGAACTCGCCATCGCCCGCTACCAGGGCCGCCACACCGCCCAGATCGCCGCCAAGCTCGCGGGGAAGTGACGATCCGAGGGTGCGTGGACGACCGAGCGGGTGGTCGTCCTCGCCATCGGGGGAGGCCGCGGTCGAGGATCCCGTCGGCCGACCGCCCGCTGCGGTTTCGTCCCCAGCGGTGCGACCATCGCGGAAAGGTCTGGGTCGAACAGGCCCGCCTGGACGGGTCGCGATCGAGGATCGGGAGCCGGATGGCCGACCCGGATCCCCGGCCGCAGTCGTCCCGGCGGAACCTCATCTGCAGAAGGCTTCAATCCGGCGATCAAGGGCTTCGGCGAAGCGGTCGGCCTCGTAGCCGGCCACGCGGGGCATGACGAAGAGGGTGGCGGCGACGTTGGCGCGTCGGAAAAAGAGCTTGCCCGAGAGCGTCCACTTGCCGACTTCATTGCCCACGCAGGCCGCGTCGCCGAGGCCTCCAGGATGGGCGTCGGCCTCTCCCGCCGAAATCCTCGCCTCCAGCGCCGGCCAGACGGCCTCGCAGCTCGACACGTCGGCGAACACGGTCACGTCGGCGAAGCAGGACGGCGCGTCCGCCCCGCCCGAGCGGGGGGAGAGGTCGGCCTCGCAAAGCCGCACGATGCGGTGCGATCGCAGCAGGTCGGGCAGGTCCACCCGCGGCTGGCGATGAATCATCGCCAGGGCGCTCAGCCGTTTCATCCGCCACTGCGACACCGGTGCGTCGACCGACTCGACCAACGCGTAATACCGGGCGCGCCAGTCGGCCGCGGGAAGGACTCCCGACATCAGGTCGCGCATCGATCCGTGGCAGATCGGCCGGTCGTCGATCGATTCGATCCCGGCCCTGGCGGCGACCGCAGGGCCGAGCAGGGCCAGGCCTAAGAAGTCGCGACGGCTCAGCTGGTGGAACTCGTTCATGGGATTCGGGCTCCTCCGTCGGGCGCGCTACTCGATACGGAAGACCCGTCTCGGGGCCGAGCGGTTCACACTCCGGCGAAACCCAACGGGCGACCGGTGCCGCGCCCTCGATGCATTCCAGACTTTCTTCATCGCGAATCGACGACCGAGGTGACGAGTTGCGGCTCATTCCTTCGGCTTCCCGGCCGACGCTCGTCGCGCGAGGCCGATGACCCACCGCATGCGCCGATTCGAGGCTTTCGATAGCGGCGAGGCTGGGGAATGAGGAGGTCGGCGCGGCCGGAAGCCGACCGCGGACGACCCAAGCTCTCGCTATCTTCGCACGCCCGGCGAGGCCCCGGAGGCAGGGCGGGCGTCGGCGCGGGGGAGGTCGGAGGACTTGTCCTGCGTCGGCCGCCCGTTCACGTCGGCGGCGCGGATGAGCAGCGAGGGGCCGGGGTGGCGGCCGGGGGGGGCGTCGAGCGTGTTGCGCGCGGCGGTCACCCGCAGCTCCTTCGGGTCGCGCGAGTGGGGCTCGCCGACGACGACCCCCACCAGCGGGCGGTCGCCGGGCTTGCCGGCCGTCCGCGAGGCGGCGATCCGTCGCAGGAACGGCTCGGTCCAGCGGACGACGTTCTCCTCGACGATCGCCGACATGTACACGCGGCCCGCATTGAAGCGGATGTGCTTGGGCTCGTGGGCCACGAACAGGCTCAGGCTTTCGCGGACGTCCTCGAACGTGTTCCCCCGGATGACCATCTCCATCGCCGGGCAGTGGGACCAGCCCCAGTGGACGGGCTCCTCCGACGCGCACGCCTCGGCCTTCAACCCCTGCGCGCCGCCGAGGAAGTGGTTCTTCTCGACCACTGTGCCGAACTGGTTCCCCGGCAGGATCAGGCTGTAGGACGTGGAACTGCCGCGGATGTCGACCGTGTTGTTCGCGAACCGGAGTCCGTGCAGGCCGTCGACGATGGAGACGTGGCCGGTCTCCTTCGGGAGCGGGGCGTCGAGCACGATCGTCGTCTGGTCGATCGGCTGCGAGACCCGGCGGTACGTCCCCGCAGCCGGGCCGGTGAGGATCGCCACGAACTGGCCGGCGTGGATCGTCTCGCCCTGACGCTCGCCGATGCGGATCAGGAGGCCGTCGGGCGAGACGGCGCGCACCGCGCCTTCGTAGCCGATCCGGTAGGACTCCGACAGCATGATCTCGGGCGAATTCACGCGCGGCACGCCGTCGTCGTCCATCTCGCCGGCGCCCTCGACGACGTTGTCCTCCACCACCGCGTTCCGCGCCATGTGCGTCAGCACGAGGAACCGCCAGAGCTTGCCCGATGGCTCCGCCTTGACCCGATTCCCCCGGACGACCACGTCGTTGACGTAGTGCCCGGCGATCGCCGCCGAGGAGGTCGTCTTCGCCGAGGCGCCTCGGAACGTGTTGTCGACGAACCTCCAGGGGCCGTTGAAGAACTCGATCGGCCCGCCGAGCAGCCTGTTCCCCTCGACGCGGCCGCCGTTGGCGTTGGTGAATCGCATCAGCTTCACCGCGTCGGTCCACTTGCTCGGGTCGGCTGAGGCCGGCCCCTCGATGTCCAGCTTCGAGATCACGATCCCCGTCTTCCGCCCCCAGGGGTCCGGGTCGCGGGTGTCGCTGGTGCCGATGACGGCCGGGCCGTAGCCGACCTGCTCGTCCCAGCGGAAGGGCCCCTCGAAGCGGATCGCGAAGCCTTCGAGCGTCGTCCGGCCCTTGTGGATCTTCACGGCCGCCGTCCACGGCTCCGCGCCGGGGGGCTGCGAGAAGACGAGCGTCGCGCCGGGCTCTGCCGTCAGGACGACGGGCTTGTTCAGCGTCAGCGTCCGGGTGAGGCGATACGTCCCGGCGGCGAGCTTCACGGTCCCGCCCTGATCGACGAGCTTCTGGAGGTCGTCGCCGGGTTTCGCCTGGCGGCGGGCCGCGTCCGGGGCGGGCAGGCGCTTGTCCGTGTCGCACGGGCCGCCGGGAAAGCGCGCGAAGGTCGACCGGCCGTCGCGGCCGATCAGGCGGAGGGTGAACGTGGCGTCGGTCTCGTCGCGATAGGGGGGGAAGAACAGGTCGAACGTCCCCGCGCCGGTGCCGGGCCGGACGGCGAGCGCCTCGGCCCCGTTCCACTCGGGCGACGACTTCAGGGCGTCGAAGCCGGGCGACTGGTAGATCCACGAGCCCCGCGACGAGTCGGTGAGCACCGCGCCCGCGAGGTCGCGAGGGGCGTCGAGCCCCGCGAGGGCGACGTGGACATCGCCGGGCCCCACGGCGTCGCCGCCGTCCTGCCCCAGCCATTTCGCCTTCGCCTCGACCAAACGCACGGCCGGTGCCGGGAGGTCGGGCATCTTCTTCTTCGGGTCGATCCGGCCGGCGGCGACCGTCGCGCGGTCTCCGGTGTCGTTCTCGTAGAGGATGCGGATCGCGAGCGACTTGCCCGCCAGGTCGCGGGCGGGCTGGAAGAACAGGTCGCCTTCGCCGGGCTTCGCGGGGTCCATGCGGAACTCGCAAGCGGGGAGCATCTCCGGGTTGACGTGGCTCTCCCACTTCGCGCCGTCGGGGCCGTCGATGCGGACGGCCTTGATCTTCACGGCCTTGGAGACGCCGGTCAGGCGGATGCGGACGTCCTGCAACCCGTCGGGGCCGATGCTCGGCCCGGGGCCCACGGCGTCGCGGCCGTCCTGCCCCATCCAGACGACCTTCATCGCCGCGGCGGCCGTGCGGAGGCCGGGGTCGACCTGGCGGCCCTGGATCGCGAGCTTATGCTCGCGGCCGTCGTCGTAACGGATCGTCATCTCATACTTGCGCGCGGCCCGGTACGCCGAGGGCTCGATGTAGAGGTCGGCCCGGGGCGACCCCTTCTCGCGGACGAGCGCGGCCTTCCACGAGAACGAATCGGCGTTGTACTGCCACTGGTTGTGCTCGCCGCCCACGGCCAGCAGGTCGACGAACGTCACCTCGCGGCGGGGGTCCAGCCCGGCGATCGCGATGTGCACGTCCTGCACGTCGCTCGGCTCGACGCGGTTGTGCGGGCCGACGAAGTCCTTGCCGTCCTGGCCGACCCAGCGGACGGCCGGTGTGCCCCTCCCCGCGACCTGCCCGACCGCCTCGCCCGCCAGCAGCCCCAGCCCCAGGACGATCGTCCCGCCCGCCGCGCGCAGCACGTCCATGCGTCGACCTCCCCGTGTCGGGAACGCCCTCCACCCTCGCCACGACCTTCTCGGGAGCTTACCAGGCATCGAGATGCGCGCGAACCCTCCGCGCGAGTTCGCCCCCCGGGTGCAGCCCCCGGAATATAGGTCGAGTCGGAATCTCATGGACTTGAATCGATCGACCGACGCCGCACGTCGCGACAGCGGGTCGCGCCTCTCAGGATAGGTCCGACAGGGAGCCGTCGCGGGCGCCCCGTGCTACAATGGACGGTTGGAGAGGGGCGGCGGGTGGAACGCTGGCGAAGGGTGAGACTTCATGCGTCGCGAATCGACGGGCTCCTTGTTCGGGGGATCGGACGAGCCGGAATGGTCCGAGGAATCGGACCTCGGCGCGGCCGCCGACGCCCCGCTGGCGGAGCGGATGCGGCCCAGGTCGCTGGAAGAGTACGTCGGCCAGGAGCACCTCGTCGGCGAGGGGCGGCTGATCCGTCGGCTGGTCCAGGGGGGCGGGCCGCTCCCGTCCTTGATCTTCTGGGGAGGCCCGGGCGCGGGGAAGACGACGCTCGCCAGGCTGGTCGCCGGGCCTAGCGGCGCGCGGTTCGTGCAACTCTCGGCCGTGCTCTCGGGCGTCAAGGAGCTGCGCGAGGCCGTCGCCGAGGCCCGCGCCCGACGGTCGCGGGGCGTGCGGACCGTGCTCTTCATCGACGAGATCCATCGCTACAACAAGGGCCAGCAGGACGCGCTCCTGCAGGCGGTCGAGGACGGGACCGTCATCCTGATCGGCGCGACCACCGAGAACCCCTCGTTCGAGGTCAATTCGGCTCTGCTCTCCCGCTCGCGGGTCCTGACGCTGAACCCGCTCACCGCCGACGACGTGGCGACGATCCTCCGCCGCGCGCTGGCCGACCCCGATCGCGGCCTCGGCGGCCTCCACGCCACGGTCGACGACGCCGAGATCGGCCGCCTGGCGAAGGCCGCGGCCGGCGACGCCCGGGTCGCCTTGACCGCCCTGGAGACGGCCGTCCTGGCGACGCCCCCCGCCGCCAACGGCTCGCGCCAGGTCGACGCCGAGACGCTCGTCGAGGCCCTCGGCCGCGCCCGATACGCCTACGACAAGGGGGGCGAGGACCACTACAACCTGGCCTCGGCCCTCATCAAGAGCCTGCGCAACTCCGACGCCGACGCCGCCCTGTACTGGCTGGCGCGGCTCATCGAGGGGGGGGCCGATCCGGTCTTCATCGCCCGCCGGCTCTGCATCCTGGCCTCCGAGGACGTGGGCCTGGCCGACCCCCAGGCGATCGTCCAGGCCTCGGCCGCGGCGCAGATCGTCCAGATGATCGGTCTGCCGGAAGGGCTTTATCCGCTCAGCCAGGCGACGATCTACCTGGCGAACGCCCCCAAGTCCAACGCGATCAAGCGAGCCTATTTCGCCGCCGCGGCCGACGCCGCCGCCACCGCTCGCGAGCCCGTGCCGCTCCACCTGCGCAACGCCGTCACGTCGCTGATGAAAGCGTCGGGCTACGGCCAGGGCTATCGCTACGTCCACGACGACCCGGCCGCGAAGGGCGAGATGGCCTGCCTTCCCGAGGCGCTGGCCGGCCGGGTCTACTTCGATCGCGACGACTCTCCGGGTCGGCGTCAGTAGGCGTCGGATCCGACGATCTCGCCGTCCGCCACCGAGCCGAGCGCCCTCCAGGTCGGCCCGGCGATGCCGTCCTTGATGAAACGGACGCTGCCGTCGGCGATCAGGGCGTTGACCCCGCCGGGGTGATGGCTCCTGGCGGTGATGGCGGCGAAGGTCGGCCCCCCCATCTTCTCGCGCTGGCCGGTGATGTCGAGGTCGAGCGGCTGGCCCGCGGGGGAAGAACCGACCGACCGCTTGTTCGGCGTCCAGGCGGTCGTGAACCCCGTGTGGTGGGCCTGGCCGTCGGACCATTCGGAGTGGCCGGTCTTGAACTCGCAGCGGCCCCCCGCGTATTCCGGCGCGACGTCCAGCGGCGAGCGCTCGGCGCCGGGGATGTTCGACGGGTCGTTCACGTTCGCGAGGCCGCCGCAGTCCCGGTAGAGGGGCTGCTTGGCCTTGCCCTCGGAGGCGAACAGGGTGTTGCTCAGGCCGTCGACGAAATCGCCCAGGCGTCGGCTCCGGTTCGGGCCGAAGGCGCAGCGGTTCTGGGGCCCGCCGAAGCCCCCCCACACGAACCAGTCGCCCATGCAGAAGCCGTAATTCGTGACGTTGGAGATTCCCACGTTCGCGGCGGCCGGGCGCGGGTCGGGCTCGCTCGGGCAGAGGAACGCGGCGATGCTCAGCGAGGCGACCGTGATGTTCTGCGGGCTCTCTCCCGAATGGTTGAAATTGATGGCGTGGAACGTCGAGCCCCCTTCCATGAACGGTAGGACGCGGCCGTGGACGCTCCAGCCGATCCAGGTGCTCACGATGTTGCCCTTACCGCTCAGGACCCCCGAGGGGGGCAGCGCGCCCGCCACGCCTTCGTAGTTGTGCAGCCCAAGGCCGATCTGCTTCAGGTTGTTCGTGCACTGGATGCGGCGGGCGGCCTCGCGTGCGGCCTGGACGGCGGGGAGGAACAGGGCGATCAGGACCGCGATGATGGCGATCACCACCAGCAGCTCGATCAGGGTGAAGCCCGCGCGGGGCGCGCGACGGCCGATGCGGTGAAGGTTGCTCAGCGGAGGGTCCTCGGGCTGGAGGGCGGCGGGTGTTTTCCGGGGGCCTCCAGGATAACGCCACGTCCTCGGGCTTCTATGAATCAGCGAGGAAACCCGCGGGAAACTTCGGGGAAGGGCCCGCCCTCGAGGCCCGCCTCGGAACCGGGCCGGAATTTCTGATGGACCGGGGCCGATCGGTCGACATATCCTGGATCGCGTGGACCGTGACGGGCCGGATCGGCCGGCGGCGGTCGCGCGTCTCGGACGGCCGGATCTCAGGATGGACGCGGCGAGGGCCTTCGCCCTCGCGCCCCGGCGCAACTCCCGAACGACCCTCACACGAAGGACGAGAGCCTGATGAGCGATCGCTATCCTTGCGGCACCTTGAAGCGTCGTGGGTTCCTGGGCGCGGCGGCCGCGGCGGTCGGGGCCGCCTCGATGGGCGGGAGGTCGGCCCGCGGCGACGAGGCCGCGGCCGTCGCCGGCGCGACGATCCACGGCCCGAAGGCCGAGAAGAGCAAGTTCGACCTGCCGGGCCTCTATCCCGGCCGCGTGGTCGAGGTCAAGAACCCGGCCATGATCCGCGAGGGCAAGAAGGACCGCGAGGCCATCAAGGCGAGCCTGGACAAGGGCCTGACCTCGCTGACCGGCGCCGACGACGCCGTCGAGGCGTGGAAGACCTTCTTCGAGCCCGGCGACGTCGTCGGCATCAAGGTCGTCCCCAACGGCTACCCCCACGCCTTCTCCTCGCACGAGCTGGTGCTGGAGACGATCGAGGGCCTCAAGGCGGCCGGCGTGAAGCCCCGCGACATCTTCGTCTACGAGCGATTCCGCTCCGAGATGCTGGACGCCAAATACGATAAGATCCTGCCGGACGGCATCCGCTGGGGGGGCCTGACGGCCACCGGGGCCCCCCAGATCGCCATGGAGTTCGAAGGGTTCAAGGACGACCCGATCGCCGGCTACGATCGCGACGCGTTCATCCAGATGGACCTCGTCCACTACGGCGAGGACCCGAAGGACGACAGGCAGTACCGCTCCCACCTGGGCAAGCTGCTGACCAAGGTCGTCAACAAGGTCGTCGCGATCCCCTGCCTGAAGGACCACCGCTCGGCGGGCGTCACCGGCGCCTTGAAGAACATCAGCCACGGCTCCGTGAACAACGTGGCGCGGTCGCACGCCAACCACTTCACCAACACCTGCAACCAGTTTATCCCCCAGGTGGTCAGCCACCCCGTCCTCAAGTCCAAGTTCGTCCTCCAGATCATGGACGGCGTGCGCGGGGTGTTCCACGGCGGGCCCACCTCGGTGCAGAACGGCCGCTGGACCTGGGACAACAACGCCCTGCTCTTCGCCACCGACGCGGTCGCCCTGGACCGCGTGGAGTGGCAGCTCATCGACGCCAAGCGGAAGGCGGAGAACCTCCCGCCGGTCGCCGCCTCGGGCAAGACGGCCCTCGACCCGACCGGCATCGAGGGCTTCGACGTCCGCCAGCCGCAGCACATCGCCCTGGCGGCGACGCTCGGCCTGGGCGCCTACCTCTTCGAAGGCAAGGGCGCGCTGATCCGTCACGACGTGATCACGATCTGATCGGAGACGATCCCGGATCCGAACGCCTCAGCCGCGCCGGCAGGAACGCCAGCGCGGCGAGGCCCGCGGCCAGCGCCAGGAACAGGGGCGACCAGCCCGCCGCCGGCACGACCATGCCGGGGATGAAGACGGCCGTCTCTCCGGCCTGGCGGCTCCCCCGGTGGAACACCCGCACCGGGCGGAGCGTCCCGTCCGGGATCCGCCGATCGCTCTGGTAGACGAGCGAGTACCCCGCGCCGAGGCGCTCGGCGATCGCCTCGTATACCTTCCGCAGCTCGTCGGCCCGGCGCGAGGGGTAGTACTCCCCGCGCGTGGCCTTCGCCAGTTGCTCCAGCTCGCGTCCGGCGATGGCCCGCTCGTCACCCAGGCCCAGCGTGTAGATCGGCAGGCCGAGCCGATTCGCCGCGTCGGCGTTCTCGTCGAGCGTGGTCGCGCTCGACGTGTCCTGTCCGTCCGTCAGCGCGATCACAACGCGACGGCCCGACTGCTCCGCGAGCAGCTCCAACGCCAGGGCGACGGCGTCGTGGAACCGCGTCGGGCCGTCGGCGAACAGGTCGTCGACCGCCCGGCGGATCTTCTCGCGGTCGGTCGTGAAGGGGCGGATCAGCTCCACCTGGCCGCTGAACGCCACCACGGCCACCTTGGACCCTTGCGGCATCTTCTCGACGAACCGCGCGACGGCGGCCTTGAGCGAGGCCAGCCGCGCCTCCTCGTTCATGCTGCCGCTGCGGTCGACGACCAGGACGATCGTCGTCGCCACCTCCTCGGTCGACAGCGGCGCCTGGAACTCCAGGATCGGCCGCTCCTGGCCCTCCTCGGTCACCCAGAACTCGTCCCGCTTCGCATCGCGGACGAACGTCCCGTCCGGCCGGCGCAGCTCGAACTGCACCCCGATGCGCGGGAAGTCGTCCTGGCTCGCCCCGGTCACGACCACCGAGAGGTCGTCGGCGGCTTTCGGCTCGGCTTCCTGCGCGCGGGCGAGGCTCAGGCACGAGAGCGCGAACACGAGCGCCGCGACCAGAGCGAAACTCCGTTCTCCCCTCGTGGGATAGGGTGGCCGAAGGCCGGATGAGGGGGGCACCTCGAAAGGCCGTTGCTGCTCCGAGAAGTCCGCCTTGCTGGTCCCCCTCATCCGCCCCTTCGGGGCACCTTCCCCCACCAGGAGGGAAGGGAAATTCAACACGGCCCGACCGTGGCTCATGGCTGCTCCTTCCGACTCGGCGGGAACGCGAGGTAGGAGACGCCCGCCAGAGCGAGTCCCAGCGCCAGGGCCGCGAACGTCGGCGAGCCGAAGACGGGCTCGACGCTGCGGACGGTCGCGAAGACCAGGGACGACGACAGGACGCCGACGACCGCGCCGGCGAAGGCCGAGGCGATCGCGTCGAGGACGCCCCCGCGCGAGCCCACGGCCCAGCCGACGACCCCCCCGGCCAGCGCCGGCATCGCCGAGGCGCCGAGGAGCCGCGGATCGCCCCCGCTCGCGAGGTAGGGGAGTCGATTCCCCAGCGCGATAAGGCCCCGGAGGATCAACACCGCCAGGGGAAACGTCCAGAGCCGTCGGGCGAGCGAAAGCCCCTCCAGCCGCTCTCCGAGCGAGTCCGCCGGGGACCAGCCCGGCCCGGCGACGGCCGCGTCGGGGCCCTGGGGGATCGTCTCGACCCGGGGCCGTTCGACCCGCACGGCCACGCGCCGGGTCTTCCCGCCGGCGGAGACGACGATCGCGCCGAGCGTGACGTCGAAGGCGTTCTCGGGGGGCTCGATCTCGACGACGACCTCGGTCTCGTCGATCGTCAGGATGACCTTGCCTCGCTGTTGCGGTGCCAGGCGGATCGCGTCGGGCATGCCGACGGCGGGCTCGATCGCGACGGTCGGCCGCAGGATCCGGTAGCCGACGTTGGCGATCCGGAACGACCGCCGCGTCACGCCGCCGACGGCCGACACGGGAACGACCAGGGAGTCGGGATGGACGTCCAACTCGGGCGCGGACGATCGCGAGGTCGGCAGTCGGCCCAGCCAGTCGTCGAGCGTCTCGTCGGCCGTCCAGCCCGGTTCGCGGCGCGGCAGGAGGTCGTCCCTCCCCGTGCGACGGAGGTGCTCGCCCAGGCGGCCTGAGGCCAGCTCGTCGCGGATCATCGCCCAGCGCTGGGACGAGAGCGTCAGGAAGTCGTCCCAGGAGCGCGACGCCGATCCGTCGGGGAAGGTGTACGGGGCGGCGAGGGGGGCCGTGCGCGAGGCCGGCGGCCTGGCCGTCGACGGGGTGGCTTTCGCCGGCCCTTTTGGCTCGACCGCCGCGGGCCGCGCCGGCTTCTCGGATTCGGGCTTGCTCGCCTGTTCACGCCTGACGACGAGCTGGACCGAGCCGACCTGGACGACGTCGCCGGGGAGGAGCGCCCGCTCTTGGCCGGTGAACAGCCGCTGGCGGTTGACGAACGTCCCGCCGGGGCTGTCGAGGTCGCGAATCGCCAGGCCGTCGCTCTCGCGCCGGAGGGCGGCCTGACGCTCGGCCATCCGACGCGGGGATTCGCCCTCCTGGTCGGCGAGGCTGAGATGGCCGGGGGCCCAGGGGCCGTTGCCGATCGTGGTCTCGTCGCGTTCGAGCGCGTAGCGCCGACCGGGCTCGCGGCCTTTGGCGATCTCCAGGCTCCATCGGGTCTTGGCAGCGGTCGTGGGCATGGTTCCTTATCGCCGTCGAAAGATCAGGGAGGTCTTCCCCAGCTCGATCCGGTCGCCGTCGCCCAATCGGCGGTCGCCGGCGCAGGGGGCCCCGTTGACGCGGGTCGCGCCCGAACGCGAGAGGTTGCGAAGGACGTAGCCGTCGCCCGAGCGGACGATCTCGGCGTGGGCCCGCTCGACGGCCGGGTCGCCGAAGATCCCCACGTCGGCCTTCTCGTCGAGCCCCAGCCGGCAGGTCGGACGGGCCAGGAGGTAGATCCGCCCCTCCTGCCGGCCGCTGGCGACCTGGACCCAGGCCCGCCGAAGGGCCTGCTCGACCAGGGCCAGGAACAGCCCCAGCCCGCCGCCGAGGATCACCACGCCGAGCGCCTGGCTGAGGTCGTAGCGGTTCCCCAGCGCGATGCGGAGGGCCTCGAAGCAGAGCCCGCCGATGAAGCCGCCGAGCCCGCCGCCGATCAGCCCGAACGTCAGCCGCTGGAACGAACGGTCGGCGATCCCCTGCCCCAGCCCGATCCCCAGGCCCAGCACCGTCCACGACGCCGCCCGCCCCAGCAACCCCCCCTGGAAGGCGCCGATGACGAACTCGCCGAGCACCAGGCCGACGGCCCCGCCGACCGCCGAGGCCGGCGTGGCCCTCGCCGCGGCGCGGGCCATCCGTCGCCACGATCCGTCGCGCAGCGGGCCCCAGGCGTTGAGGAAGAAGCCGATCGCGCCGCCGAGGATCGCGCCGGCCCAGGCGTCGCGGACGTAGACCGATTTCGCCTCCACCGTCTCGACGTAGAGGTAGAGCCCGAACAGCCCGCCGAGCGCGCCCGCCAGCGCCAGGTCGTAAGCCTGCCGGGCGCTCGCCCCGATCCGGCCGGTCCGGGCGGCCTCGGCCATGACGTGCGCCTTCGCGGTCGATGCGGCGCTCATCGGCTCAGGACCCTCAAGGAGCGGCCCCCCTCGGCGATCACGCGGGCGATGTGGCCGAAGGTCTGCACCAGCTCGCCCCCCTTGACGAAGATCGACGCGGCCTCGCTGCTGGCGAGCCGGCTCAGGTACTCGCGATCGGCCGAGCCCATGCCGATCGCCACGACCTCGATCCCCTGCGCCCGAGCGGCCTCGGCCTGCTCCACCGCGCTCTCGGCGGCGTCGGGATAGCCGTCGGTCAGCAGGACGATATAGCGACGGGCGTCGTCGGCCACCAGTTCGCCTCGGGCCAGCTCCAGGGCGTCCGAGAGGTTCGTGCTCCCCTCGGCCTCCAGGCGGTGGATCGCCGCGTGCACGCGTCGGACGTTGCTGGTCGCGGGGGCCTGCAGGGCCACGATCGTCGCGAACGAGATCAGGCCGACCTCCATCGTGGTGAAGTCGCAGCGGTCGAGGAACTCGCGCGCCGCGTTCTGGGCCTCGATCAGCGGGTCGCCCATCATGCTGGACGAGCAGTCGACCAGCAGCATGACGCGGATCTTGCCGCCGATCGAGTCCTCCGCGACGGTCCGCGGCGGGCCGGCGAGCCACGACAAATCGTCCGGCACGGGCTCGACGGTCATCGACAATCGGTGCCCGCTGTCGCGCTGGGTGGCGCGGACCTGGACCACGCCGTCGGCGTCGTACGAGAGGCCGACGTCCACCGCGACCTCGGCGTCGGTCGCGGCGATGCCGTGGAAGACGTACTTGCCGAGGATCGTGCAGTCGAGCGGCGCGGCGCTCTCGCCCTGGGTCAGGTAGACTTCCAGCTTCGCGTTCTCGCCGCCATGGGTCGCATGCAGATAAGTGCGCACGTCTTCGGCGGGGATCGCCAGGTTGCGGCGGATGACGACGTCGTTGACGTAGGCCGAGCCGTCGGCCGAGACGGCGACGACGCCCAGGCTGTGCGACATCACGTCGATCACGCGGCGGGCCGGCGGGGGGCTCGCGCCCATGCCGAGCGTGAACTTCGGCAGGGCGTCGCCGATGGTCTCGCCGGCCTCCATCGCCGCCTGGACGGCCGCGCCCAGGGCGACGACCTCGTCGACGTTCACGCCGGTCCGGGGGGCCTTGCCGGCCATCTTCGCGACGTACGTCCGCACCATCGGCATGCGGGTGGAGCCGCCGACGAGCAGGACGCCGTCGAGCCGGTGCCACGAGAGGCCGGCCTCGCCGAGCGCCTCCTCGGTGAGCCTCCGCGTGCGGTCCATGAGCGGCGCGGTCATGGCCTCGAACTCGTCGCGGGTGACCTCGAACGTCTTCCGCTCGGCGCCGAGCTGGAGGGTCACGCGGGCGGCGCTCCGCTCCGAGAGGGTCCATTTCGCCTGCTCGCTGCGGATGAGGACCTCGTTCAGGGCGACGGGGTCGTCGAGCGGGTCGAAGCCGGTCTCGTCGGCGAACTTCTCGGCCAGGAACGTGGCGATGCGGTCGTCCCAGTTCTTGCCGCCCAGGTCGTGGTCGCCGGCCGTGGCGAGCACGGCCACGTCCGCCGGCGTGATCCGCGCGACGGTGACGTCGAACGTGCCGCCGCCGAGGTCGTAGATCAGGACCGTCTCGTCCCCGTCCTGGGAGCGGTTGAGGCCGTATGCGAGGCTCGCGGCGGTCGGCTCGTTGACGATCCGCATGACGCGGAGCCCGGCCGCCTCGCCGGCGGCGATCGTCGCCTTGCGCTGGGCGTCGCCGAAGTAGGCCGGCACGGTGATCACCGCGCGGTCGACCTCCTCGCCCATCGCGGCCTCGGCGTCCTCCTTCAGCCTCTTGAGGACCAGGGCGGAGAGGTCGGCGGCCGAGTAGGGCTTGCCGTGGAATTCCAGCTGATACAGCGGGCTCCCCATGTGGGGCTTGAAGAAGCTGGCGATCTCGGAGTCGCCCAGCCGGGCCCACTCCTTCGCCTCCTGCCCCACCGCCGGCGGGTCGACGCCGAAGTAGATCACCGACGGCGTGATGTTCGCCCCCTCGCGGTTCGCGACCACCTCCGGCCGCCCGTACGCGTTCCGCCGCGCCACGACCGAGTTCGTCGTCCCCAGGTCGATCCCCACGAACGCGGCCATCGATCAGCCCTCCTCGGGGTGCTGGACGTTCTCGCGAAGCCAGGACCGGAAGTCGAGCGTCCAGGCCGTGTCGTTGCCCAGCATATGCCTCTGGAGGAAACGCGGGATCTCAGCGAGAGGCGCGAGCGGGAGAGCGAGACTCGCATCGACGGCCTGATAAGATTCGCCGACCAGCCGGAGGACCTGAAGACGCTCGCCGTCGAACCGCCAGATTTCGGGGATCTTCAGACCGGCGTAAACGCCTATGCGAAGGGACGAATCGCTCGTGACGTCGATCTCGACCGCGAGGTCGAGGGGCGGATCGACGTCCAGGTCGACGCGCGACCAGTCGGCGACCTTGCCGGCGTTTCCGAAGTAGTAGCATTGATCCGGTTCCAGCCCGCGCCGGGCGTCCTCGCGACGGAGCGTCGTCGAGCCCATCGCGACGACCCGCACGCCCCACTCCATAGTCATGACATCGATCATCCTTCCGATGAGCATTTTGTAACGTTCATGGATCGAGAGCGGCGTCATGAGTTCGAGCGTCCCGCGGTCGAAGGTGATGCGAAGCCGTCGATCGGCGAAAAGCTCCAGGAGCGATGCGTACTGCTCCCAGGAGACGCCTCCCAGGACGAGCCGGCCGCCGTCCTCCCGCGATCGTGAGCCGGCATCCGTTTTTCGAGCCACCGTGGACATGATCGTCGCCCCCATCGCCCCCATCGCCCCCGACGCCGTCGGTCGTCACGACACCGTCAGCAGCCGCAGGGCCGTGGAGCGTTCCTCGACGGCTTCGGAGTCGGAGACGGCCTCGGTCTGGAAGTCGACCTCGATGGCGCCGCCGGCGGTGAGGTCGACGGCCGAGACGTTCAGGCGGCCGTCGCGGGTGATGGTGAACTTGACGCGGATCGGGCTGTGGGCTGGGAGCCGCTCGGGGAGGTTCAGGGTCGCCACGCCGACCTCCTGGCAGTCGGCCGGCTCCGGGCTGTCGCGCTCGCCGGACATCACGCGGATGTCGACGGCCGCCTGGTTGTCGGCGTCGGTGCCGAAGTCGGTCGAGCGTTCGAAGGGGACCTCGGTGTTGCGCGGGAGGAGATAGACGACGACCTCCTTGCGCGCGTCGTCGAGCGCGACGACGCCCAGGCTCTTGGACAGCACGTTGACGATCTTCGTGCCGACCAGCTCGCGGACCGGGCCGGTGAGCGTGAAGCCGAGTTGGCGTTCCAGGCGGTCGAGGGCCTCGGCCACCTCCGCCTCCGGCACCTCGGCCAGGTCGATCGGGGCCCGGTCGTCGTCGGCCGATCCGCCCGCCCCGGCGTCGGCGGCGAGGATCCCCTGCACCCCCTGCTGGAGCGACTCCTTCAGCCCGTAGAGCGCCGCGCCCTTGGCGACGGCCTCGTCGGGGTCGTAGGTCTCGGGCTCGACGTTGAACTCGGCGACGATCCGGTCGCGGACCTGGGGCATGCGGGTGGCGCCGCCGACGAGGATGATCTTGTCGAAGGCCGCGGAGCCCTTGGCGCGGGCGTCCTCCAGCATCTCGCGGGTCAGCTCGATCGTGCGGTCGAGCAGGTGCTTCGTGACCTCCTCGAACTTCGCCCGGTCCAGCTCGACGCGGGCCTGCTTGCCGGCGTGGGTCACGCGGAACGGGGCCTTGTCGCGCTGGGAGAGGGTCTTCTTGCCGCGCTCGGCCTGGAGGGTCAGGTCGTTGAGGACCTCGGGGTCGTCGAGCGGGTCGGACTCCTCGCCGGTCTGCTCGCGGAACTGCTCGGCCAGGTACATGACCACGGCCTCGTCCCAGAGCGCGCCGCCCAGGCGGTGGTCGCCGCCGGTGCAGACGACGCGGATCAGCCGGTCCTTGATCTCGATCATGGTGACGTCGAACGTGCCGCCCCCCAGGTCGTAGACGAGCACCGTCTGGTCCGACGCCTGCTCCAGCCCGTAGGCGATCGCGGCGGCGGTGGGCTCGTTCAAAACGGCGCGGACGTTCAGTCCGGCGAGGCGGCCGGCGTTGGCGGTGGCCTCGCGCTCGGGGGTGCCGAAGTAGGCCGGGCAGGTGATGACGACGTCGGTAATCGGCTCGCCCAGGGCGACCTCGGCGTCGCCGACGACCTTGCGGAGGATGAACGACGAGACGTCCTCGGCGTTGTAGGTCTTCCCCTCGCTCTCGAAGACGAAATTGGGGTCGCCCATGTGCTGCTTCACCCGCGCGACGACCCGGTGGGGCTCCACCTTGGCCGACTCCTTGGCCGTGTCGCCCACGATCACCGACTCGCCGTCGAACAGGACGACGGAGGGGGTGATCCGCTCGCTCTCCTGGTTCGGCACCACGACCGCCTTGCCGTGCTCGTCGACGTACGAGATGACCGAATAGGTCGTCCCCAGGTCGATCCCGAAGACGCGCTTCAAACCCTCGGCCTGAGACATGGCTGGCGCTCCGCGTGGGAATCCGGATGGGTCGGCGATCGAGCGAGGTGCGACGTCGCGTCGGCGGAAGGGCGACGAGCCGCGCCGGCGGCGTCCGCCCGTCGTGGTCTTCGCCCCCGTCGCGCGATTCTTCTGGGACGACTCCTTATTATTAAGTTCGCGGGGACCCGTTGGAAGCGCCCGGAGATCCACCGAGCCGGATCGGCGGGGCCCGCCAGGTCTCGCCAGGCGATCGGGGGCCTGGCGACGTCCGGCGATCGGTACTGGACGCCCGACGGGGGAATCCCTACCCTAGAGGGGGCGTTGGATCGCGCCCGTCGCGGAGGCCGCGTCCGGAGAACCCCGGCGACCCGTCCTGGACCGGGTTTCGCTCAATTAAGCGGGTAGGACGTGGGCCTCGAAGCGGCGGACCCAGGGACACCAACCGGGACGGGACGACGATTCGGCTATGCATAAAGGCATCGGTGTCAGCCCTGGCGTGGTGGTGGGCGTGGCCTATCGGGTGGAGTCGGTCCTCGGCTCCGGCGAGCCGCAGACGCTCGACGACCCGGCGCGGATCCCCGACGAGATCGCCCGGTTCGACCGCGCGGTGGAAGACACCGCCGCCGAGCTGGAGACCTTCGTCCAGCGGATCGCCCTGGAGCTGGGGACGCCGGCGGCCGAGATCTTCAAGTCGCACCTGCAGATCGTCAACGACCCCGAGCTGGGCGCCCGCGTGCACGCGGGGATCCAGAAGCAGAAGCTGACCGCGTTCTCCGCCCTGCAGGTCGTGATGAACGCCTACGCGGCGCAGTTCGCCCGGATCGACCACGAATACTTCCGCGAGCGGATCACCGACGTCCGCGACGTGATGACCCGGATCGGCTCGCACCTGACCCACAAGCCGGGCTCCGCCGACAACGGCAACGGCTCGATCGACTCGCACCCCGGCGAGGAGCCGGTCATCCTCGTCGCCCACGAGATCCTCCCCAGCCAGGCGATGAACCTGGGCGACCTGCCGATCGCCGCCATCGTCACCGAGATCGGCGGCTCGACCAGCCACGCCGCGATCCTGGCGAGGAGCCGCGGCATCCCGGCCGTCTCGGGCGTCGAGGGGATCATGAACGACGTCGTGGCCGGCGACCTGATGGTCGTCGACGGCCGCGAGGGCCACGTCATCGTCCGCCCCGACCGCGAGGCCACCGCCGCCTACCGCAAGGTCCAGCGCGAGTTCTTCAACTTCAAGGACAGCCTGGTCGCCAACCGCGACCAGCCCGCGGTGAGCTGCGACGGCACCCAGATCGAGTTGCTGGCCAACATCAACAACGTGGCCGACGCCAACGCCGCCGAGACCGTGGGCGCCTCCGGGGTCGGCCTCTTCCGGACCGAGTACCTCTTCCTCACCCACCACGACGTCCCGGGCGAGGAGGAGCAGTACGAGTACTACCGCCAGATCGTCCTGAACTCGCCGAACAAGACCGCCACGATCCGCACCCTGGACCTCGGCGGCGACAAGACCGTCCCCTACCTCGGCCGTCGCAACGAGCCCAACCCGTTCATGGGATGGCGGTCGGTCCGCATCTTCTTCGAGAACCCCAAGCTCCTGGTCACGCAGATCCGCGCGATCCTCCGCGCCGGCCGGCACGGCAAGGTCTCGATGCTCTTCCCGATGATCACCACCGTGGAGGAGCTGCGGCGGCTCAACACGATGGTCAAGGAGGCCCGCAGCAACCTCAAGCGCGAGGGCGTTCCGTTCGCCGAGGACGTCAAGACCGGCGTGATGGTCGAGGTCCCCGCCGCCGCCGTCTGCATCGACGCCCTGCTCCGCGAGACCGACTTCATCTCGATCGGCTCCAACGACCTGATCCAGTACCTGGTCGCCGCCGACCGCGACAATCCCAAGGTCGCCCACCTCTGCGAGCCCCTGAGCCCGTCCATCTTCCGCGTGATCCACATGGTGCTCGAGGCCTGCCAGCGCACCGGGACCCCGGTGACCGTCTGCGGCGAGATGGCCGGCCAGTCGCGCTCGGCCCTGGTCCTCTTCGGGATGGGCCTGCGCCGCTTCAGCATGAGCCCGGCGTTCATCCCCCAGGTCAAGGCCCTGATCTCCTCGGTCACCACCGCGCAGGCCGAGAGGTTCGCCCACCACGTCATGCAGCTCTCCACCAGCGAGGAGATCCGCACCTACCTGTCCGAGCGGCTCCGCGAGGTCTCCACCCTCCTGGAGGCGCTCGACTCGGCGTGAGGCCCGACCCGACCCTCTCCCCCCCCTCGTCCGTCCCCGGAGACGACCGCGATGCTACGCCCCCTGACCGCCGCCCTGCTCCTGTTCGGGACCGCCGCGACCGTCGCCGCCGACGAACCGGCCCGGGTCTTCGAGCTGCGGACCTACCACACCCCCGACGGCAAGCTCGCGGACCTCCACAAGCGGTTCCGCGACCACACCTGCGCTCTCCTCAAGAAGCACGGGGCCGAGCTGGTCGGCTTCTGGACGCCCCAGGACGACAAGGACGGCAAGGCGAAGACCCTCGTCTACCTCGTCGCCTTTCCCAGCCGCGAGGCCGCGACCAAGACCTGGAAGGCCTTCGGCGAGGACCCTGAGTGGCAGAAGGCCAAGGCCGAGAGCGAGAAGGCCGGCCGCCTCGTCGAGAAGGTCGAGTCCGTCTTCCTCGAACCGACCGACTACAGCGCGATGAAGTGAGCCGCCGCCCGGCCGGCCCCGCCCGGCCGCTGCGGAGTTGAACGCCAGGGCCTCCGGTGCTAGGCTGGTGTTCGTCCGACGCCCCCGCCGCGACACGGCGATTCGGGGGCGTACGGCGGGGGTTCGCGGTCGCTCGGAGTCGGCCCCGGCGGCCCCCGCTTGCCGCCAGGGACCGGTCGTCGGGATTGCGAGATTCCGACCCAGGGCCCTCGACGACGAGGCCCCCCCAAGCAGGCCGACTCCCCCCTCTCGGGGACGTCCTCGACGCCCCGAGAGCCTCGCGGCGAGCCCACGCCTCGACCGCCGCGGCGAGGGCCGAGGTCGACCCATGACCGCGACGGTGATTCGAGCCAGATAGGCCGGAAACGAACGATGGCGAAACGACCGAGCGTCCAGGAGATCTTGCAAGCCGCCCGCGGCGGAGGCCCCACCCCCTCCCCGGTCGCCGAGGCCGCCGAGTCGCCGAGCGAGCAGCCCGCGCCGACGCCCGTCTCCCATGTCGGAGTCCGCCCCGGCGCTCCCCGCCCCCGGCTCTCCCTCCAGGAGAAGCTCGCGAAGGCGCAGGCCGAGCGCGAGGCCCGCGCCGCCGGTCCCCCGCCCTCGCCAGTCCGGCTGACGCTCCAGGAGAAGCTGGCGAAGGCTCAGGCCGAGCGCGAGGCCCGCGCGACGGGCTCGACCGCCGCGGCGCCGACGGCGAAGGCCCCGGTCGAGGCTCTCCCGGGCGGGACGCCCCCCCGGCTCACGCTCCAGGAGAAGCTGGCCGCCGCCCGAGGCAAGCAGCCGGCCGCCCCCTCGGCCCCCGCCCCGCCGCCGGCCGCGCCCGCGGCCGAGTCGTCCGGCCCCGGTCGGTTGTCGTTGCAGGAGAAACTGGCCGCCGCCCGATCCGGGAAGTCCGCCCCGCCGCCGGCGTCGGTGAAGCCCGCGCCGGAGGCGGCCGGCGAGGCGTCGGCGAGACCGCTTTCGATGCAGGAGAAGCTGGCCGCCGCCCGCTCCGGCGGGTCGGCCCGGCCGACGCCCCCTCCCGCATCCGCGTCGCCCGCCCCCCCGATCGCCGGCGAGGGCGGAAAGGCGATGTCGGTCAAGGACAAGCTCGCGGCCGCGCGATCCGACGCCGCGTCGACGCCCGCCGGGCCGGCCCCGGACGCTCCCCCGACCGAGGCCGCCTCGCCGGCGAAGTCGATGTCGGTCAAGGACAAGCTCGCCGCCGCGCGCGGCCAGTCGCCCGCGGCCGCCGAGACGACGCCGGCCCCGGCGACGGCGCCGCCCGCGGCGCCTCGGACCGCCTCCGCCGATCGGGTCCTGCCGCCGCTGGCCGAGATGACCGATCCCAAGGACCTCGCCGAGGCCCTCCGCCGCACCGGGGCCCGGAAGGCCGCCGAGGCCGCCGCCGCGCCGGCCGTCGCGAAGGCCCCGGGCCGTCCCGCCACGTTCGTCCCGCCCGATCCCGCCGCCCGCGCCGCCGTCGCGGAAGCGCCGCTCGAACGGCCGACGCGGTCTCAGGTTCGGGTCGACCGCCGGGGGTTGCTCGTGTACGCGTCGTGGTGGGTCGTGATCGCCTGGGTGGCGCTGGCCGCGACGATCGGCCTCCTGTCGATGATGGTCCTGCGGTTCCTCTTCCCCAACGCCAGCCCCGAGCCCCCCAGCACGGTCCGGTTGGGCTTCCCCTCCGATTACGAGCCGGGCGAGGTCAGCGAGCGGTTCAAGGACCGCTGGGGCTTCTGGGTCGTGCGCGACCGCGACCCGAAGGGCCAGGAGGTCCTCTATGCCCTGCAGACCTACTGCACCCACCTGGGCTGCCCGCCGAGCTGGCTCCCCGGCGAGCGGAAGTTCAAGTGCCCCTGCCACGGCAGCGGGTTCTCCAAGGACGGCGTGAACTTCGAAGGTCCCGCCCCCCGCCCCCTGGAACGCTACAAGATCGGCCTCGCCGACGACGGCTCGATCGTCGTGGACAAGGGCCAGACGTTCCGCAAGGACCTGGACCAGTGGTCCGACCCCGACAGCTTCCTCGCCGTCTAGCCCCGGCCGAGCCGGCCCCCAGCCTTCGAGACCCCCATGCCGATCCTGGAACGCCTCGCGAAGACGCAGGCCTGGAAGAGCCTCTTCCGCCACCCGATGCCGACCGATCGTCGCAGCCGGGTCCAGGTCATGCTGTCGAACTTCTTCCTGCACGTGCACCCGGTCAGCGTCCGCAAGCAGGGGATCGCGCTCAGCTACACCTGGTGCATGGGGGGGGCGACGTTCTTCCTGTTCCTCGTCGAGGTCGTCACCGGCGTCCTCCTGATGTTCTACTACCGGCCGACGCTGGAGCACGCCTACAACGACGTCCTGGCCCTCCGCGACGTGACCACCCTCGGCGTGCTCCGAGAGCTTCACCGCTGGGCGGCCCACGCCATGGTCATCGCCGTCTGGCTGCACATGTACCGGGTCTTCCTGACCGGCAGCTACAAGCCCCCGCGCGAGTTCAACTGGGTCATCGGCGTGATGCTCCTGGTGCTGACGCTGCTCCTGTCGTTCACCGGCTACCTGCTGCCCTGGGACCAGCTCGCCGTCTGGGCGATCACCGTCGGCTCGAACATGGCGAGCGCGACGCCGGGCCTGGGCGTCGAGGGCCCCGGCTCCGGATTCCTGACGCTCAACGGCGTGAAGCTGATCACGCCGACGTCGGACGCCCGGTACGCGATGCTCGGCGGGGCGAGCGTCGGCGAGGCGGCGCTCAACCGCTTCTACGTCCTCCACTGCGTGGCGATCCCGCTGGCCGCGTCGCTGCTCATCATGGTCCACTTCTGGCGCGTCCGGAAGGACGGCGGGATCAGCGGCCCCCTGTGACGTGAACGCGAGCGCGACATGCACGAAGACGCCAACCCCGACGTCCTGGCCGGCCTGGCCTGGTACTACCTGCTGGCCTCGACCCTGAACGCGGCGGCCGCTTGCCGCTTCGCCTACCACGAGATGGTCTCCGAAGGGGCCTCGCGCGAGGGCTGCTCGCCCCGGACGCGGCGTCCCCCCGCCTGGCTCGCGCCGACCTCGATCGCGCTCTACGCCCTGGCCCTCGGCGCGGCCCCGCTCCGCGGCCTCCTGCCGGGCGGCCTGACGCTGGCCTACGGGCTCGTCGCGCTGGCCAACGGCCTGCTGGCGCTCGCGGCCGGGGCCGACTCGGCGCACTTCGCGGAGGTCCGGGCGTCGTCCGGCGTCCACGCCGACGAGCGGGAAGGCCGGCCCACGCTCGACGACCACATCCCGGCGGTCGGGCTCGGCGGGCCGATCAATCGCACGCTCTGGTCGCTGGTCGCCGCGGTGATCGCGGTGGTCTACCTGGCGATCGGCCTGACGTATCTCTTCAACGGCACGCTGGTGCTGCCGGGCTTCGTCCGCGCGGCGGTCGATTCGGCCGCCGGGCCGACCTCGTTCTTCCTGGGGGCGACGCTCCTGCTCGCCGGCCTCTTCGCGTTCCGTCGCGCGTTCGCCAGCGGGCTGGTCGCGTTCGGGATCGCCAACGGGGCGATCCTCGCCTTCGGCCTGAGCCTCACCGACGCCGACTTCCGCGAGATCGTCGCCCGGCCGGACAACGTGCCGATCGTCGGCATGATCGTCCTGGTGGCCGCGTTCACCTGGCTGGCCCTCCGCCGCGCCGTCATCAACGACGCACGCCGCGAGGCCGGGCTCCCCGTGCTGGAGGAGCTGGAGCCGGACAAGGTGCTGACCTGGCCCGACCTGGTCTACGTCGAGCTGATCTGCATGGTCGCCCTGACCCTGTTCCTGATCGCCTGGGCCGTGGCCCTCCCCGCCCCGCTGGAGCAGCCGGCGCGGGCGACCGAGGCCCCGAACCCGTCGAAGGCCCCCTGGTATTTCCTGGGCCTCCAGGAGATGCTCGTCTACTTCGACCCCTGGCTGGCCGGCGTCGCCTTGCCGGTTCTCATCATCGTCGGCCTCTGCGCGATCCCCTACCTCGACACGAACAAGGACGGCGCGGGCTATTACACGATCGCCTCGCGACCGTTCGCGTACGCGGTCTTCCAGTTCGGGTTCCTGGTGCTCTGGATCGTCCTGATCGTCTTGGGGACGTTCCTCCGCGGGCCCAACTGGAACTTCTACGGGCCCTACGAGCGCTGGGACCCCCACAAGGTCGTCCCGCTCAACAACGTCGACCTGTCCGACCTCGTCTGGGTGCGGGCGCTGGGCCGGGCGAAGCCCTCGTGGGCCCTGGTCCGCGAGCTGCCCGGCCTCACCCTCCTGGCCCTCTATCTCGTGGCCCTGCCGACGCTGCTCCTGAGGACGGCCTTCAAGGACTACGCCGCGAGGTCCGGCCGCACCCGGGCCGTGGTGACGGTCGTCCTGCTGCTGCTGATGGCCGGCCTGCCCCTCAAGATGATCCTCCGCTGGACCTTGAACCTGAAATACCTGATCGCCGTCCCCGGATTCAACATCTGAGGCGAGGGCGCGAAGGCACCCGCCCGGCCCGCGACGACGCGGAACCGCCGATCGAAGGATTCCCCGCCATGCCGGCCTCCGACGAAACCTACCGAAGCCAACCGACCCTCCATCGGATCTTCGCGATCGCCTCCGTGGGCCTGCTCGCCGCCGTCGTCTGGATGATCGCGGCCGACCACGACCGCCCGTGGAAGCGGATCCAGCGCGACTTTCAGCGACTGGAAGCCGCCAAGCTCCGGGCGATCGAGGCCGGGAAGCTCGCCGGCCGCACCGAGTCGAGTCGGGCCGAGATCGACGCGGTCCGGGCGAAGATCCGCGAGGCCGACGCCGAGGCCCGCCGGCGATCGTCCGAGCTGGCCGCGGCCGACGCCGAGCTGGGGCGTCTCGGCGGCCGCGCCGAGGCCGCCGGCCAGGCTCGCCGCTTCAAGCAGGCCGAGCTGGACGGCCTCCGCACGATCTATGACGGCCTGATCGAGCGCGGCGAGGCCCGCCGCGCCCGCGACTTCCTCGACGCCGAGGTCGCCGAGGCCGAGCGCCGTCTCGCCGACCTGGCGCGCGAGGACCAGGAGGCCCGGGCCGCCCTCGCGACCAAGCAGTCCGAGCGCGAAGCCCTCGGCGGCCACGTCGAGTCGCTCAAGCTGGAGCAGGCCCGACTCACCCGCGAAGTCGACCGCGTCCGCCGCGTGATCGAGCAGAAGGAGGCCCGCAACTTCGGCCTCCTCGCCTGGCTCCGGGGCCTGCCGGGCGTCGACATGGCCGCGCCGCCGACGAAGATCGAGCAGATCACCCTGCCGCAGCTCACCATCGACTACAACTTCAAGGAGGTCACCCGCCAGGACCGCTGCACCACCTGCCACCAGGGGATCGACCGCCCCGGCTACGACGTCGACCCCGAGGGCCGACCGACACCTCCGGTCTTCGCCTCCCACCCGTCGCTCGATCGCGGCGCCACGGCCGCCGACGCCAGGGGGAAGGCTATGCGGGCGGGGCTCTACCTGGACGCGAACGGCCCCCATCCGGCCCACGAGTTCGGCTGCACCATCTGCCACGGCGGCCAGGGCTCGGCCGTCGACTTCACGCACGCCGCGCACACGCCCGACGACGCCGCCGAGGCCGGCCGCTGGCGCTCCGAGCACCGCTGGGAGCCCGTCGAGCACTGGGACTTCCCGATGTTGCCTTCGCGGTTCGCCGAGTCGAGCTGCCTCAAGTGCCATCAGGACGTCACCGACGTCCCCCAGGCCCAGAAGCTCCAGGCCGGGCGGCGACGGATCGCCCGCTACGGCTGCTTCGGCTGCCACGAGATCGGCGGCGAGTCCCCCGGGCCCGACTTCGCCGACGAGCCGAGGGTCGGCCCGAGCCTCCGCAAGATCGCCGCCAAGGTCTCCCCCGACTGGCTCTTTCGGTGGATCAAGAACCCCCACGCCTTCCGACCCGACTCCCGAATGCCGCGTTACTACGGCCTCGCCGACGACCTTCCCGGAGACGCCCCGAAGGCCGACGCCGAGGTCCACGGCATGGTCCGCTACCTGCTCGCGAACAGCGAACCCCCCGCCGAATCCGAGCGGCCCGACGAGGAGGCCGACCCCGATCGCGGCCAGTCGACGTTCCTCCGGAAGGGCTGCCTCGCCTGCCATCAGCACCGCCCGTACCGGACCGAGGGCCCCGACGCCGAGGTCGCCCTCCGCGACCGCAAGGCCGTCGACCCGGCCTCCATGCCCGTCGCCGACGAGACCTTCGACCCGTCCGTCTTCCCGGAATCGGCGCGGGACCACGCGAAGGCCGCCATGGGGCCGAACCTGGTCAACGTGGCCGCCAAGTTCCCGTCGGACGAGCAGGGTCGCGCCTGGCTCGCGGGCTGGCTCAAGGACCCCGGCGTCCACGACCCCGACAGCCTCATGCCCGACCTGCAACTCACCGAGCAGGAGGCCGCCGACGTCGCCGCGTGGCTCCAGTCTGTCCCCGGCGGGTGGCCCGTGAAGGTCGACGCCCCGCCGGCCGACGCCCCGCCGATCCGCGACGCCGTCGACGAGCTGGTCCGGTTGTACGTCAAAAAGGGGGGCTGGAAGAAGGGCGGCGAGGCAGTCGGCGTCTCGCTCGGCGAGGTCGCTGCGTTCGTCGCCGGGCTGCCTGCCGACGACAAGCTGCTGTTCCTGGGCGAGAAGACGATCGGCCGCCTGGGCTGCTTCGGCTGCCACGACGTCCCCGGTTTCGAGAAGGCCAAGCCGATCGGCGTCGCCCTCACCGCCTGGGGCGCCAAGAGCCTCGCCCAGCTCGACTTCGGCCACGTCGACGACCTGATCCGCGATGCCCCCGCCGACGCCTCCGGCGCCCGCGAAGGGGTCGACCCGTTCTATCAGGACCAGATCGCGCGTCGCAGCCGCGTCGGCTTCCTGTTCCAGAAGCTTCACCGGCCGAGGAGCTTCGACCACCTCAAGCGCGATCCGCTCTACAAGGGCTGGGACGACCGGCTGCGGATGCCCGAGTTCGCCTGGGCCGACGACCCGAAGGCGATCGAGGAGGTGATGACCTTCGTCCTCGGCCTGACCGGCGAGCGCGTCCACCCGCGCTACGTCGCGCGGACGCATTACGACGAGGCGCGGGTCGCCCGCGCCGAGGGGGCGAAGATCCTGGAACGCTACCAATGCGCCGGCTGCCACGTCCTGGAGATGCCGAAGTACCGCATACCCGCCGGGACGGCCGTCGCCGACGCCCTGCCGGCGTTCCGCACCAACCTGCGGGCCTCGTACAAGGCGCGCGCCTCGGACTTCTCGCCCGACCTCCTCGTCGCCACGACCCACGACCCGGCGGCGAAGCTCGACGACGAGTCCATCGAGGCCTCGCTCCGGGTCGACCCGGACGACGGCTCCGCCGTGGTCGTCGAGGGCATGGCGATGGACGAGCTGGACGACGAGGTCAGCGTGCAGGTCTGGAAGCCGGTCGTCATCCGGGGCTACACCTTCCACGTCGGCGACATGCTCACGTTCGACCGGACGAAGGTCGAGGTCGAGCCGGCGCGCGGCGGCGGCTTCGCCTGGCTGTTCGCCGCCCATCAGGCCGAGGAGACCGGGAAACCGTACGACTCGGCCTGGAACCGATTGCCGCCGCCGTTGATCCGCGAGGGGCTCAAGGTCCAGACGCCCTGGGCGTCGCTCTACCTGAAGGACCCGTACGCGATCCGCCCCGCCGCACAGCTCCGGATGCCGCGCTACCACTACCGGAGCGTCGGCCGCGAGACCGAACGGCTGGCCGACTACTTCGCGGCGGTCGACGGCGCCGAGTTCCCCTATCAGACGATCCCGCACCAGCTCCAGGGGTACGTCGCCGCGCGGGAGAAAATGCACCCGAACTACCTGGACGCCGGCTTCTCGATGATGGCCGCCCGCGGCTCGCCGTGCATCCAGTGCCACGCCGTCGGCCCGTACAGGCCGGACGGCGGCGGCGTTGATGTGGTCAACGGCCCGGAGCTTCGCCAGGTCGCGAACCGCTTCCGGCCCGAATACCTGGAACACTGGATCGCCAACCCCCGGCGGCTCGTCCCGTTCACCGGCATGCCGCAGAACATCGCGCCGACGGGCCCGTCGCAGATGCCGCCGCCGCCCACGTTCGAAAATCAGCCGCTGGAGATGATCCGGGCCATGCGCGACGCCCTGCTGAATTACGCGGGCCTCGTCGAACGGAGGCTGATCGAGGCCGCAGAGGCCGCCCCGTCCGAAGAGTCGGGCCGGGCCGTCGGCTCGGCGGGCGCCTCGCCCTGATCGTCGAGGGCCCTTCGATCCGATAAACTGGCGGGGAACGGAGGCCCAGCCGATGACCATGGACGACCTGAAACGCGAGGCCGAGTCGCTCCGCGTCGAGATCGAGCGGCACAACCGGCTCTATTACCTGGACGCCGCGCCCGAGATCAGCGACCGCGAGTACGACCGCCTGCTGGCGCGACTGACCGAGATCGAAGCCGAGCACCCCGAGCTGGTCGTCGAGGACAGCCCGACCCGGCGCGTCGGCGGCGCGCCGCTGGCCCAGTTCGAGACGGTCGTCCACGCCGCGCCCATGCTCTCGATCGACAACACGTACAGCTTCGACGAGGTCCGCGAGTGGGACGCGCGCGTCCGTCGCGGGCTCAACGCCGGCGAGGTCGTCCGCTACGTCGTCGAGCTGAAGGTGGACGGCGTCGCCGTCTCGGTCCGGTATGAGAAGGGTCGGTTCGTCCTCGGGGCCACCCGGGGCGACGGCGAGCGGGGCGACGACGTCTCGGCCAACCTCCGCACCGTCCGCGAGATCCCCCTGACCCTCAAGGGGGAGGCCCCCGAGATCCTGGAGGTCCGGGGCGAGGTCTACATGACCAACGCCGAGCTGGCCCGCCTCAACGCGATCCGCAAGGAGGCCGGCGAGAAGCCGTTCGAGAACCCCCGCAACTCCACCGCCGGCTCGCTCAAGCTGCTGGACCCCCGCCTGTGCGCCCAGCGTCGGCTGCGGTTCATCGGGCACGGCCTGGGGGAGCACCGGGGCGTCCACGAGGCCTCGTTCTTCGACGTGCTGAAGCGAGTGGAGGCCCTGGGCCTCCCCGTCAGCCCGCACGTCGCGCGGTACGACTCGATCGACGAGGTGATCGAGCACGCCCGGGCCTGGGAGACCCGCCGGAACACGCTGGACTACCAGACCGACGGCCTCGTCGTGAAGGTCGACGACCTCGGCCAGCGCAACCGCCTGGGGGCGCGGAGCAAGTCGCCGCGATGGGCGATCGCGTTCAAGTACGAGGCCGAGCAGGCCATCACGAAGGTCACCAAGATCACCGTGCAGGTGGGCAAGTCCGGCAAGCTGACGCCGGTCGCCGAGCTGGAGCCGGTCCGGCTCGCCGGCACGACCGTCAAGCGCGCCACCC
Source organism: Paludisphaera soli (assembly GCF_011064595.1). Classification (GTDB taxonomy): domain Bacteria; phylum Planctomycetota; class Planctomycetia; order Isosphaerales; family Isosphaeraceae; genus Paludisphaera; species Paludisphaera soli. Next base: position 110,857 of record NZ_JAALJI010000001.1, read on the forward strand.
TCCACAACGCGGACGAGATCCGCCGCAAGGACGTCCGCGAGGGGGACACGGTGGTCGTCCAGAAGGCCGGCGAGATCATCCCCCAGGTCGTCCGCGTCGAGGTCGAGGCTCGCACCGGCGCCGAGGTCGCGTTCGAGTTTCCTGACCGCTGCCCGAGCTGCGAGGCCCCGGTCGTCCGCGACGAGGGGGAGGTCGACTACCGCTGCTCCAACAAGCCCTCCGCCTGCTCCAAGCAGCTCGAACGCCGCCTCCGCCAGTACGCCCACCGCGACTCCCTGGACATCGAAGGCCTCGGCGACAAGCTCGTCGACCAGCTCGTGACCAGCAACCTCGTCCGCAGCATTCCGGACCTCTATCGGCTCGAGACGGCGACGCTCGCCGACCTGGAACGCATGGGCGAAAAGTCGGCCGAGAACCTGACGACGGCCCTGGAGCAGAGCAAGCGCAAGACCCTGGACCGCCTGATCAACGGCCTGGCGATCCGACACGTCGGCGTGCGGACCTCGGAGGTCCTGGCGACCCGCTTCCGCACCCTTGGCGAGCTGCGGAACGCGACCCTCGCCGAGCTGGAGGCGGTCCCCGAAATCGGCGCCGTGGTCGCCGCCAGCGTCCACGAGTTCTTCCAGGACCCCGACCACCAGCGCCTGCTCGACGAGCTGACGGCGCTCGGGGTGGACCCCCAGCCCTACACGCCGGTCGCGGCGACCTCGGCCGACCTCCCGTTCCTCGGCAAGACGTTCGTCCTGACGGGGACCCTCCCGAAGCGCACGCGGGACGAGGCCGAGACGCTCATCAAGAGCCTGGGCGGCAAGGTCACGGGCTCGGTCTCCAAGTCGACCAGCTTCGTCCTCGCCGGTGCCGATCCGGGCAGCAAGCTGGAGAAGGCCCGCAACCTCGGCGTGACGATCCTCGACGAGCCCGAGTTCGAGCGGCTGGCGGGAGAGGCCTGAGATAGCGCGACGAGACTTTTGTAAGGACGACCCGGCGAGCCGCGTACCCCTCGCGGCGTCGTCGACCGGAGCTAGGAACAGAAGGGGGATCCCATGGCCAGCCTCCCCGTCGCGGTCAAGTTCTTCCTGAACCAGCGAAAGATCGTCGTCATCGGCGTGCTGAGGAACCCGAGCCCGAACAAGCTTCGAGTCCTGAGGACCGCCCAGATGCTGGCCAAGCTTCCCGACGGATCGGAGCGGTCCGTCGGCGTGGGGCGGGCGAAGATCGTCGACCCGGGCGGCACCGGCCCCTTCCGCCTGATGCTCGCCACCTTCCAGTACGCCAACGCCCTCGGCGCCTTCACCGACGAGTGCGAGGAGGTCGAGGACCCTAGGGGCACGCCCGCCCAGCTCAAGATCACGATCAAGAACACCCCCGAGGGGACCAACGACGAGGAGGAATTGCCCATCATCGTCGACGACCCCGACCCGAACCAGGGCGGCAACCCCCCGTTGGACGGGCCGATCGACCTCTATGCGTGAGGGGCTCCGACAGAAGAGGAACGTCCTCGAACTACCCCGGGATGCGAGAGCGAAACTACCGCGAAAGGAACGATTTCATGGCAAGGCGGAATGCAGGGGTCAAGTTCTTCCTCGAGGCTCAGAAGGCCATCGCCACTGTGACGGTCAAGAGGGGGAGGATCGACGTCGGGGCGGCGCAGGTCTTCGTGGAGAGTCAGGGCCGGCGCGTCGACGCGGTGCAGCACCGGAAGGTCAATCTCGGCGGCGCTTCGGACCATGTCGTCCTGGTCGTCATCGTCCCCTATTATGAGCCGAACGGCGACGTCCTGGACGAGCCCAAGGACCCCGACATCCTGGGGGTCACGGCCAATCTGAAGGTGACGATCACCAACACCCCCCCGGCCGGCGAGCCGGAGGAAGTCGTGATCGACGAGACGGATTCGGACGCCGAGGACCTGCCGGGGGACGACCCCGACGCGCCGACCGAGCCCGCCCTCGTGGCTTGAATGAATCGCCCCGTCATCACTCTGGGGCGTCGGGCGCTGCCTTCATCGCCTCGTCGAACTCCGCGCGGGCCTTGAGGTCCGCCGGGTTCTTCGGGTTCGCCGCGAGCGAGACGTCCAGAAGCTCCACGGCGCGAGTCAGTCGAGGGCGGGCGGCCTGCGGGTCGCCCGCCGCGGCGTCCAGCAATCCGAGGCGGCCGACGACCCGACCCAGCAGGCTGGAGTAGGCGGGGCGTTTCGGGGAGGCCCGCAGCAGCCCTTCGGCCAGCCCCAGCGCCCGGTTCAGGTCGTTGCGGGCCTCGGCCGGGGCCTGACGGCCGACGTGCAGGGCGGCGCGGTCCAGGTGGGCCTCCGCGAGGATCTTGGTGTAGAGGACGATCTCGGGCGAGAGGCGGAGCAGCCGATCGAAGCCCGCGACGGCCTCGTCGATCGTCGCCTTCGCGTCGTCGCCCCGGCCTTCGATCGCGGCGAGCGCCCGCGCCCGTTTCATGAGGGCCTGGGACTTGACGAACCCAACGTCGTCCGTCGGGGCCTGGAGGGACAGGGCCTCGGCTCTCCGGATCGCCTCCCCCAGCGCCGCGGCCGCCTCCTCCGGTCGGGCGAGTCCCAGGAGCGCCTCGCCCTGGCTGTCCAGGTAGAGGATCATTTCCAGGTGGTCGTTCGGGAACGCCTTGTCGGAGTCGGCGAAGTCCTTCGTAATCCGCACGGCGTTCTCGGCCAGTCGGGCGGCCTCAGCGAAGTCGCCGACGGCCAGCCGCTGGTTCGCCACGTAGTTATGGACCCGGGCTTCGGTGCGGAGGTAGGCGGGGGAGTCCGGAAACTGCTCGCGAAGACCGATCGTCAACTCCAGGGCCCTCCGGAGGAGCGGCCCGGCCTCGACTTCTTTCCCCGCGAGCTGGAGCGAGCCGGCGTAGTCCTGGAGCGTCTCGGCCAGGGCGTCGCGATAGCTCGGCTCGTCGGGCCGGGACTTCACGATCGGCTCCAGAAGTCCCACGGCGCGCCGATACGGCGCGCCGTCGTCACGTCCCAGGAGCCTGAGGATGTTCGCCAGCTCGCGGTAGCCGCTCGAGGCGACGACCCGGACGCCGGGATCTTCGGGCTTTTGCTTCCAGAGCTTCTCCAGGAACTTCGTCGCCTCGGAAGCCACGGTTCGGCGTAGGGCGGTCGTCCCCGGCAGCGTGGGCAGGTCCTCGGCGGCGACCGGGATCAGCAAGTTCTGGACGACCGCCAGCGAGTCGCGGAAGTTCGTCTCGGCCTCCTCGCGGGCCTCCACGGCCTGACCACGGGCCTCCTCGGCCGCGTCGCGAGCGGCGATGAGCTGGTCGTTCTTCTGCGAGAGCGTCGCGTTGGCGCGGCGGGCCTGGACGTTGAGGGCTGCCAGGGCGAGGAGCGTGCAGGTGGCGAGGGTCGCCGCGGCGACGGCCGCCGTGCGATGCCGCCGCAGCCAGCGGCCGGCGCGGACGTTCCACGGCTCGGGGTAGGCGAGCGTCGGCTCGTCGTCCAGCCAGTGCTCCACGTCGCGCGCCAGCCCGGCGGCCGATTCGTAGCGGTCGTCCGGGTCGAACTGCATGGCCTTCAGGCAGATCGCCTCCAGCGCGGGGGGGACGTCGCGGCGGACCGCCGAGGGCCTCGGGAAGTCGCCGCGGCGGACCTTGGCGAGCCTCATCGCATCGTCCTTGTCCGCGTACGGGGCCCGTCCGGTCAGGATGGCGTAGAGGATCGCTCCCAGGGCGAAGACGTCGCTCCGGGGGCCCATCTTCGCCCGCAGCCCCAGGCCCTGCTCCGGGCTCATGTACGAGAGCGTCCCCACCACCACGCCGTCGGCGCTGAAGGCCGAATCCCGGCCGATCGGCAGCTTCAGGGAATCGTCGCCGGCCCCCTCCCCCTCCCGCTTGTCGAAGGTCATCGCCAGGCCCCAGTCGACCACGAGGGTCTCGCCGAAGGGGCCCAGCATCACGTGATCCGGCTTCAGGTCCCGGTGCAGGATCCGACGATTGTGGGCGTAGGCCATCGCCTGGCAGGCCTGGACGAAGTGGCGCAGCAGCTTCGGTAGCGTGGGGGGGGCCTCCCCCTCGGCGAGCGGTTTGGCCTTGTCCGAGCCGTGGAGCTGCTTGAGCTTGTCCGTGAGGCTCGGCCCCTGGATGAATCGCATCGCGTAGAACAGGCGGCCGTCCCGGCGCTTGCCCAGGCTGTAAACCGGCACGATGCCCGGGTGCTCCAGGGCCCCGGTCACCATCCCTTCCAGCACGAACTGGTCGCGGTTCACCGGGTGGTGGACGTGCTTCTCCTGGATCTCCTTCAGCGCGACGTTGCGGTGCAGCTCCTTGTCCAGGGCGAGGAAGACCTTGCCGAGCGCCCCGGCGTTGTGGAAGCTCAGGACCTGGAACCGCGAGGCCGACGCCTCGCCCGCCAGGTCCTCGTCCGCCGCCTCTTCCCCGCCCTCGGGCGTGATCGAGGTCGTGGCGTCGGGGTCCTCCCGGCCGGAGGGGGCCTTCACGGTGAGGCCGGCCGCGACCTCCTCGTCGCCCAGGCCCTTCACGGCTCGAAGGACCGGGGCCATCGCGCCGAACGCGGCGAGGCTTTTCGGCAGGTCGTCGCCGTGCCGGCGGCGATGCTCGGTCGCCAGGGCTTCCAGCAGGGCCAGCGTCGGGGTGTCGAGTTTGCCCGTCTCCAGCAGGATCGCCCCGATCGGCCGTCGCTTGTCGGCCGACCACTCCTGGATCGCGGCGATCAGGGCGATGTGGTCGATGAAGCCGTTCTGGAGCCCCAGGATCCCGATCAGCAGGTTGTGCGACGACCCCCCCGGCGACCCGCCTCCCGGCGGGGCCTCCGGCGGACGGCCCGGCGGATTCGATGGAGTCGACGGCGGCGGGGCGGCGGCGGCCTCGCCCGCCGTCGATTGCTCGGCGAACGCGGCCTCGACGATCCCGCGCGAGCCGGGGAACCGCGCAAGGTACTCGTCCGGCGACGGCGGCTCGCCGGCCTCGACCCGCAGGGACACCTCCAGCGACAGCAGCTGCTCCAGCAGTTCGTCGCCGTCGATCGCGTCGAGGCCCAGGCTCTCCTCGATCCGGGGCCGTTCGCCCCGCCGCCAGGCGGACTCGAACCGCGCGCAGGCCTCGGCGAACTGGTCCAGCTTCGAAGGGGAGGGCCCCTCGGTCTGCTCGTTGCATTCCTCGCTCATCGGCTGGGCGTCCCCCGCGTCGCGATCGGCCCGCGGTCGACCGACCGGGCGCTCGTGGATCGAAACGGACGATTCTAGCATCCGTACGAACGCGGGTCGGGACGGAAAATGGCGACGGTTCGCAATTCGACGTCGACGTGCGGGGCCGGCGTCAGCCCTTCTTCTTCGGGACGACCAAGCCCATGGCTCGCATGAGCATTTGCAGGTCCTCCCACGCGTCCTTCTTGGCGGCGGGGTTGCGCAGCAGGTAGGCGGGATGGTAGGTGGCGATCGCGGGGATGCCGAAGACGCGGTGCCAGCGGCCCCGGAGCCGGCCCATGCTGAGCGCGGTGTTCAGAAGGGTGCCGGCGGAGATCCGTCCCAACAGGCAGAGGTACTCGGGGCGGACGATCTCGATCTGGCGTTCCAGATAGGGGAAGCAGTTCGAGGATTCGTGGGGCAGCGGGTCGCGATTCTCGGGGGGGCGGCACTTGAGGATGTTGGCGATGTACACGTCCTCGCGGCGCAGGCCCATCCCCTTCGTGATCATGTCGGTGAGGAGCTGGCCGGCCTTGCCGATGAACGGGACGCCGCGACGGTCCTCGTCGGCGCCGGGGGCCTCGCCGATGAACATCAGCCGCGCCGTCGGGCTGCCGTCGGCGAAGACGGTCTGGGTCCGCGAGGCCGCCAGCTCGGCGCAGCGGACGCATCCCGCGACCTCCTCGGCCAGCAGCGCCAACGCCGCGGGCCGGTCCGCCGGCTCGATGAACGGCGACTTGAACTCCGTCGCGCCGAACAGCGAGGCCGCCGCTGGGGCCGCTGGGGCCGGGGTCGGCGCCGGCCGGGTCCTGGTCGTGGGTGTGGTCGTGGGCTGCGGGGCGGGCTCCGGCCGCGTCGCGGCGGGCGGGGGCGCCGCCGGTTCCGGGGCAGGCGGCGGCTCGACGACGACCCGGGCGGCGACGGCCGACCTGGGGACGTGCGGGCGCTCGGGCGACCTGGGCAGGAGATCGACCCCGGCGCGTGCCAGCGATTCGAGCCGTTGTCGGACCTCGCGGATCAGCCGGAGGCGCTCGGCGTCGTAATCGTCGTCGGAATCCGTCGCCGCCGCGGCGTCAGCCTCGATCAATGCCGCCTCCCTCGTCCCGATGGATCGTCGAGCCCGAATGGTACGCCGGGGCCCGCGATCGATCAAGCCAGGCTCAGGGCTGCGGGACGCGGCGGGCGGGGGCGGGACGGGGGTTGAACGACCGGGCGACCCAGGCGCGCCAGCGGGCCACGTCGTACTCGAAGTCCTGCCCCGTGAGACGGTTCAGCGCCGCGAGCACCTCCACGTTCCGCGACGTGTAGGTCATGAGGGCGGGCTGAGGTCCCCGATCGGCGCCGACCGGGCCGGTATACCCCGGCGCGTTCCCGGCCCCGATCGGCGCGCCGTTATACGGGTCGATCCCGACGGTGTACGGGACGACGTAGGCCCCGTAGGCCACCGCCCCCGGCGCCACCACCGGGCCCGACATGTAGGCGGCCGAGCTGCCGTTGAAGGCGATGAGCGGATCGGGCCCGCGATTGGGATACGCGGCGCCCCCGGTCGGGACCAGCACCACCCGCTCTTCCGAGGTGACCAGCACGTCCAGCAGCCGGGGCACGGCCGAGAACACGTCGAGGTTCCCGAGCGCCCAGGCGGCCCGGTTGATCACCCGGACGTCGGACGACTTGAGGGCGCGGACCAGCCGGTTCGGGACGATCGGCTCCTCCCGGCGCTTCAGCCGGTCGAGCACGACGCCCCGCACGGCGTCCTCGGCCTCGCCCAGCAGCTGGTCCACCAGCGCCTTCGCGGCGGCCTCGCCGGGGATCTCGCCGAGGGCCATCGCCAGGAGCGAGCGGAGGTCTTCGTCCTCGGAGCCCAGCACCTTGACCAGCGGGCCGACGGCCTCCGGGTCGCGCAACTCCAGGAGCTGCGTCTCGGCCTCGCGGCGGCGGGCTGCGTCGTCCGACCGCACGCCCTGGGCCAGCACCTTGATCCGGCGGACCCACGAGGCGAAGCCGGCCGTGTTCTGGGCCTCCTCGTCGTCCCTGGCCTTCTCGTCCTCGGTGACCCAGCGCCCCTTGTGGAGGACCAGGCCCTTCGCCTTGCGCTGCTCGTCGGGCGAGAGCCAACGGCCGTCCTGCTCGACGTGGCCGAGCTTCGTCCGGGCCTCGGCGAACTCCGGGTCGCGGCGGAGCGCGGCCTCGAAGTGGACCTCGGCCAGGTCGGGAAGCTCGTTCGCCTCGCACCAGGCGCCCAGGTCGTAGTCGGCCCTCGCGGTGGGGGCGAGCTTCGCCCGGCGGGTCGCGTACTCGTCGAGCGGGCCGGGCTTGGCCAGGATTTCGACGATCTGGTCCTTGCGGAGCGACAGCGGGGTCTTGCCGCGAGGCAGCACCACCAGCACGCGCTCGCCCTTCTTGGCCTCCGGGTCGGGGACGACCTTCCCCTGGACCTGGCCCCCGCCCCGCAGGACGATCACGTCGGCCCGGGCGGGGCCGACGGCCAAAGCCAGCAGGATCGAAAGACCGACGCCCCGCGTTCCTCGATCCATGGCGACCTCGCTTCCCCGCCGACGTCCGCGCCGAGCACCCCCACCTCCGTCCATTGTAGAAGCGGCGATGACGCCTCGACAACCTTCGATCCGAGCTCCGGCGAGGTTCGACGCGGCCGTCGCGTCACAGCGGGCAAGCTGGGCGATCCGCGAGGCCGGGCGCTCGCCGGCCGCGTCCATCCGTTGCGATCCCGACGAATGTTGAATACACTTTGGACATGATACGTGGACGATCCGACGCCTCGGGACGCAGGGGACGCGCCATGACCGCCGATCGGCCGAGGGGCCTCGCCTGGACGGGAATCCTGCTGGCCCTGGCCGCGACTCCCGCCCTCGGGGACGACGCGTTCGAGGCCCAGGTCCGGCCCCTCCTGGTCGAACGCTGCCAGTCCTGCCATGGCCCCGAGAAGCAGAAGGCCGGGCTCCGGCTCGACGCCCGCGCGGCCTTGATCGAGGGCGGCGACACCGGCCCGGCGATCGTCCCCGGCGATCCCGCGAACAGCCTGCTGATCGAGGCCGTCCGGCAGACGGGCGACCTCCAGATGCCGCCGAAGGGGAAGCTTCCCCCCGAGCAGATCGCCGCCCTCGAGCGTTGGGTCGCCGCCGGGGCGCCCTGGCCGGAAGGCTCGTCGCCCGCCGTGGCGTCCCGCAAGGACGCCTGGGCGCGGCACTGGGCGTTTCAGCCCGTCGTCGACCCGCCCGTCCCGACCGTCTCCGACCCGTCCCGCGTCCGCACCCCGGTCGACGCGTTCGTCCAGGCGCGGCTCGACGCCGACGGCATCGCGACGGCGCCCGAGGCCGACCGCCGCACCCTGATCCGCCGCGTCTCCTACGACCTGACCGGCCTGCCGCCGACGATCGAGGAGGTCGAGGCGTTCGCCGCGGACGAGTCGCCCGACGCCTACGAGAAGCTCGTCGACCGCCTGCTTGCCTCGCGACGCTACGGCGAACACTGGGGCCGGCTCTGGCTGGACGTGGCTCGGTATTCGGACACCAAGGGCTACGTCTACGCCCGCGAGGAACGGTTCCTGGTCCAGGCTCCGACGTACCGCGACTGGGTCGTCCGGGCGTTCAACGACGACATGCCGTACGACCGCTTTCTGGTGGATCAGATCGCCGCCGACCAGCAGGCCGGGCCGGTCGACCCGGATCTCGCGGCCATGGGGTTCCTGACGATCGGCCGGCGGTTCCTGGGCGTCACCCGCGACGTGATCGACGACCGGATCGACGTGGTGACGCGGGGCACGATGGGCCTGACGGTCGGCTGCGCCCGCTGCCACGACCACAAGTACGACCCGATCCCCACCGCCGACTACTACTCGCTCTACGGCGTGTTCATGAATTGCACCGAGCGATTCGTCCGCCTGGGCGAGCCGGCGCTCCAGGGCGCCGAGCGCGAGGCGTTCGAGGCCGAGCTGCGCAAGCGTCAGGACGCCCTCCGCGACGGCATGGCCGCCAGCCGCGCGACGGCCTCGGAGCGGGCGCGGGGGAAGGTCGCCGAGTATTTGCTGTTGCAGCTCGACATGAGCCAGGTGCCGCAGGAGGGATTCGACATCGTGGTCGGCAAGGACGACGTGGTGCCGGCCTTCGCCCGCCGCTGGTCGGCCTACCTGGAAGATCGCGCCCGGGCCGACGACCCCATCTTCCGCCCCTGGCGCCGGCTGGCGGCGATCCCCGAGGCTTCGTTCGCCGCCGAGGCCCCCCGGGCGCTCGCCGAGCCTGCCGCGCCGGGCGCGACGGCGCTCAACGTCCGCGTCGCGTCGGCCTTCGCCACAACTCCGGCGACGATCCGGGAGGCCGCCGCGCGCTACGCCGGGCTGTTCGCCGAGGTCGACGCAGCCTGGCGAGCCGCACTCGCGGCGTCCCCCGGCGCGACGGCCCTGCCCGACCCCGAAGCCGAGGCGCTCCGCCAGGTGCTCTACGCCGAGGACTCCCCCTGCCGCGTGCCCGACGAGCCGATCGTGTCGAGCGAATGGTACTTCGACACCGACACCATCAACGCGATGTGGAAACTCCAGGGGGACGTCGACCGCTGGCTGATCCAGCCCCCGGCCCCGCCCTTCGCCGTCGCCCTGGCCGATCGAGCCGAGATCGACGAGGCCCGCGTCTTCAAGCGCGGCAACCCCGCGACCCCGGGCGACGAGGTCCCGCGGCGTTTCCTCCAGGTCGTCGCCGGCCCCGACGCCCCGCCGTTCGAGCGGGGCAGCGGCCGGCTCGAACTGGCGAAGGCCATCGTCGACCCGTCCAACCCGCTGACCGCCCGCGTGTGGGTCAACCGGATCTGGGCGCGGCACTTCGGCGCCGGCCTGGTCCGCACTCCCAGCGACTTCGGCCTCCGCGCCGAGGCGCCCAGCCACCCCGAGCTGCTCGACTGGCTGGCGAGCCGGCTGGTCGAGCGGGGGTGGAGCACCAAGGCGATCCACCGCCTGATCGTCCTGTCGTCGGCCTATCGCCGCGGCCCCGAGGGCCCCGCCGATCCCGAGGCCCGCGCCCGGGCCGAGCTGGCGGACCCCGAGAACCGGCTGCACTGGCGGTCGAACCCGCATCGCCTGACGTTCGAGGAATTCCGCGACTCCCTGCTGGCAGCCTCCGGCGACCTGGACGAGCGGCCGGGCGGCCGCGCCGCGGCCCTCTTCGACGCCGCGCCGAACGCGCGCCGCACGCTCTACGGGCTGGTCGACCGCCAGTTCCTGGCGGAGGTCTTCCGCACGTTCGACTTCGCCAACCCCGACCTGCACACGCCGGCCCGCAGCGAGACCACCGTGCCGCAGCAGGCCCTCTTCAGCCTGAACCACCCGTTCGTCGCCGACCGCGCCCGGTCGATCGCCGCCGCTCTGCCGAAGGACGACCCCGAGGCTGCCGTCCGGGCGCTCTATTGCCGGGTCTACCAGCGCGAGCCGACCGCCGAGCAGGCCGCGGCGGCCGTCGCCTTCGTCGTCTCGGCCGCCTCCGCGGGCGAGGCCGGCCCGCCCCCGGAGACGCTCGCCTGGACCTACGGCTTCGGCCCGGTCGACCCCGCCTCGGGCCCGAACGGGAAGGCGTTCACCCCCCTGCCCCACTTCAACGGCGAGGGCTGGGGGGGCGGCCCCGCCTGGCCCGACGCCAAACTCGGCTGGGCCCGGATCACCGCCGACGGGGGCCACCCCGGCGACGACCTCGCGCGCTCGGTCTTCCGGCGCTGGACTTCGCCGATCCGGGGCGAGGTCGCCGTCACCTCGACCTTGATCCATGAGCATGCCGCCGGCGACGGCGTGCGGGGCTGGCTCGTCCACAGCCGCCAAGGCGTGCTCAAGTCGGCCGCCGTGCACGACGGCCGCGAGGACTTCTCGGCGGAGTCGGTGGAAGTCGAGCCGGGCGATACGATCGACTTCGTGGTCGACGTCCGCGACAACCTGAACAGCGACGACCACCTCTGGGCCCCGGTCGTCCGCGTCGTCCGGGCGGAGTCGCCCGCGATCGCCTCGTGGGACGCCCGCCGCGACTTCGTCGGGCCGTCGCCGCGATCGCTCGGCCCCTGGGAGCAGCTCGCCCAGGTGCTCCTGATGTCCAACGAGTTCGCCTTCGTCGATTGAGACCGAGAGGAACCCGCCGATGAACGACGAACTTCGCGAGACGCCCCGGTTCAGCCGCCGCACGCTCCTGCAGCGCTCGGCCCTGGGGCTGGGCGCGCTCGGGCTCGGGGGCGTGCTCTCCGACGACGGCGCGCTGGCCGCCGAGGCCTCGCCGGCCGGCTTCTTGGCGTCGAAGTCCCCCCACTTCCCGGGCAAGGCCAAGCGGGTCGTCCACTTCTTCCTCAACGGCGGGCCCAGCCAGGTCGACACGTTCGACCCCAAGCCGGCCCTGACGAAATACGCCGGCCAGCCCATCCCGATCAACCTGACGACCGAACGAAAAACCGGCGCGGCGTTCCCCTCCCCGTTCAAGTTCAAACGCTACGGGGAGAGCGGCATCGAGGTCTCCGAGCTGTTCGCCCGCACGGCCGAGCATATCGACGACATCGCCGTGATCCGCTCGATGGTCGCCCAGGTGCCGAACCACGAGCCGTCCCTGATGCTGATGAACTGCGGCGACTCGGTCCTGCCGAGGCCGAGCGTCGGCGCGTGGGTGCTCTACGGGCTGGGGACCGAGAATCAGAACCTCCCCGGCTTCCTCGCCATGTGCCCGAACGGCTTCCCGATCAAGGACGCCGAGAACTGGGGCTCGGGCTTCCTCCCCGGCGTCTACCAGGGGACGTTCGTCGACCCCAAGCACCGCGAGGTCGACAAGCTCATCGAGAACATCCGCAGCCCTCACGCCTCCCACCAGGCCCAGCGCCGGCAGCTCGACCTGCTCAAGGCCCTCGACGCCGAGCACCGCCGCGAACGCCACGATCCTCGGCTCGACGCCCGCATCCAGTCTTATGAGACGGCCTTTCGGATGCAGATGGAGGCCGCCGACGCCTTCGACGTGAACCGCGAGCCGCAGGCCGTCCGCGAGATGTACGGCGACACCGTCCACGGCCGCCAGACGCTCATCGCCCGCCGCCTGCTGGAGCGGGGCGTGCGCTACGTCCAGCTCTGGCACGGCGCCGGCCAGCCCTGGGACGACCACGCCAACATCGAGGCCAACCACCGCAGCCACGCCGCCGACATCGACCAGCCCATCGCCGCCCTGATCGCCGACCTCAAGCGGCGTGGCATGTTCGAGGACACGCTGGTCGTCTGGGGCGGCGAGTTCGGCCGCACCCCCACCGTCGAGCTGAACGCCGGCGGCCAGGCGGCGCTCGGGCGCGACCACAACCACTACGGCTTCTCCGTCTGGATGGCGGGCGGCGGCGTCAAGGGCGGCACCATCCACGGCGCGACCGACGAGTTCGGCTTCAAGGCCGTCGAGGACCCGGTGAGCGTCCACGACCTGCACGCCACGATCCTCCACCTCCTCGGCTTCGACCACGAGCGCCTGACCTATCGCTACGCCGGACGCGACTTCCGCCTGACCGACGTGCACGGCAACGTGGTCCGCTCGGTGGTGGCGTAGGCAGGCCCGATCCAGGAGGATCGCCATGAATCCGAGCCCGTCCGTCGCCGAGCATCGCGCCGACGCGCCGTCCTCGCTGAACCTGGCCGTCTTGACGGTTTCCGACACGAGGACGACCGCCACGGATTCGTCCGGCGCCCTGATCGTGGAACTCGCCGAATCGGCCGGCCATCGCGTCGTCGTCCGCAGGATCGTCCCGGATGAGCCGGAGGCCCAGCGCGGCTTCCTGGAGGCCCACTCGCGAGCCCGGCCCGGCGAGCCCGAGGTCCACGCGATCCTCCTCACCGGCGGCACGGGGATCAGCCCGCGCGACCAGACGTACGAGACCGTCTCGGCCTTACTCACCAAACCCTTGCCCGGCTTCGGCGAGCTGTTCCGGATGCTCAGCTACGAGCAGATCGGCCCCGCCTGCATCCTCAGTCGCGCCGTCGGCGGCCTCGTCGACCGGACCGTCGTCCTCGTCATGCCCGGCTCCCGCGCGGCCGTCGAGCTGGCCATGACCCGGATCATCCTCCCCGAACTCCCGCACCTCGTCCGCGAGGCGCGGAAGTTGTGACGTCGATCTATCCAGGCATGAAATCATAAAGTCCTTCCCCCCTGGCGGGGGAAGGTGGCCCGAAGGGCCGGATGAGGGGGGGACGAGCACGAACGCCGTCGCCGATCGTCCTTCTCCCACCAGGGGAGAAGGAAGTCCGTGATGAGCGGATCAGCCCCGCGCCCGCCGCGACCACGCATAGAGCGCCACGGCCGTCGCCGTCGCCGCGTTGAGGGATTCGACGCCCTCGGCGATCGGGATGCGCCGCCTCGGCCCCCGTCGCAAGTGCTCGGGGAGGCCGGGGCCCTCGACGCCCACGACCAGGCCGAAGGTCGCCGGGAAGGGCTCGGCGTCCAGGTCCTCGCCGGCGGCGTCGAGTGCGATCAAGGGGGTCGAGGAGTGCAGCTCGCGAATCGACGGGCCCGTCATCAGTTCGGTCTGGAACAGCGCCGGGCCGGCGGCGCGGCTGGCGCGGGGGTGGAACGGGTGGGCCGCTTCTTGCAGGAGGACCACGCGCGGGACGCCGAAGGCCGCAGCCGACCGGATCACCGCGCCCACGTTCTCCGGGTCCTGGAACGGCACGAACAGGGTGCAGCCCTCAGGCCAGGGATCGGCGTCCGACCACGAAGGGATCGCCCGGGCCACGACGAGCAGGAGGGGCGCGTGCGTGCCGGCCGCGTCGAGGGTCTTGAACAGGGGCGTCGACAGGCGGTGCCAGGTCCACGAGGCGTCGGCCGGGGGGGGGCCTTCGGAGTCGGTGATCCAGCCGACGACGCGGTCGGGGAAGCGTTCGGCGACCTCGGCGGTGATCCTCGGGCCCGAAAGAATCGCCTGGCCGTGCTTGCGGACGCCCCGGCCGGTCAGCAGGTCGGAGAGCTGGCGAAACGTCGCGTTCGACTCGCTGGTGATCTCGCGGACGACCCCTTCGAAGGCCCGCGCGGCGCGCGCCGGGGCGTCCCTCGAGGAGAGCGGCGGGTCGGCGTCGGTCCGCTCGTAGACGACCAGCCGGCGGTCGTGGGTCGTGCCGGGGATCGAGTAGGCGTGGTCGGCCTCCAGGCGGAACTGGGCCTTCCAGTCGCGGTCGGCCTCCTCGATCTCGGGGTCGCAGCCGGGCCCCTTCATGAAGATCATCCGGCCGCCGGGCTCGATGCACGCGGCGACCCGCTCGAACGTCTCGGGGATCGAGGCCACCGCCCGGGTGATGATCCCCCGGACCTTTCCGGGGTAATCCGGCCCCAGCTTGTGGGCGTAGACCTCGGTGCCCTCGAACCCCAGCCGCTCGCAGACCTGCCCCAGAAACTCGGCGCGGGCCGACCGGGGCTCGCACAGGATCATGTGGACTTCGGGCCGGGCGATCTTGAGCGGCACGCCGGGCAGCCCAGGGCCGGAGCCCATGTCGATCAGCGGCGAGGGGAGGTCGACGAACTGGAGGACCAGCAGGCTGTCGACGTAGTGCTTGAGGACCATGTTCTCGAAGTTGTGGATCCGCGTCATGTTCAACGCCGGATTCGCCGCGCGGAGCATCTGGTGATAGGTCCAGAGGGCGTCGTACTGGTCCGACGCCAGTTCCACGCCGCAATCGCGCAAGAGGGCCTCCAGGCCGCCACGTCCAGGTCTCAACGACGCCTCCCCCAACCGCTCGAACCGCACGAATGCCCGTCGCGTCGCGGGCGCGGCTCCATCGTACCCGCCCCGCGTCGAAGCGACGACGTCAAGAGCCGCCGGAACGGCTCGGCCGGCGAGTCGGCCGACTCGCGGGAGCCTCTCGATGCCGAGCGTCGGCTGTTTTCGTCTCGCCCGTCCGGTAGAATCGTCTCGTCTGGGCCGCCCTTTTTGCCAACGTCGCAGGAGATGGTTCGCTCGTGGATAAACGACAGATCTCGCGGCGGCTCGCCTTTCTGAGGATCCTCCCCAGGCCCCGGACCTGGGCGATCCTGCTGATCCTGGGTTTCCTCTTCTGGCAACTCATCCCCGATGCGGCGACCATGCCGTTCAATCCCTGGTTCCTCGATCAGGTCGAGGAGGGGAACGTCAAGAGCCTGATCCTGAACGGCCTGGAAGCCCATGGGGAGCTTCGTGAACCCCGGGAATTCCAGGCGAAGCCCGGAGCCGCTGCGATCCTCGTTCGGAGATACCGGACTCAATTTCCCACCGAGGCAGCGGTCCAATCCGCGGTCGACGACTTGATGACGGGAGGCGAGACTCTTGAGGATCGCGTGCTGATCGAGAGGCGCGACGAAGTACGGCCCAACGAGACCGCCTCCCGGGTGCTGTTCACGAGCGCGATCGCGTCGCTCGCCTTCTGGTACGGCATGCGGAGAGGATACGCCTTGAAGGTCGCCGCCGACGCGGCGGGGCTCGGGACGGCTTCCCCGGAACCCCCCGGCCCCGCTACCCCCTGACCTTCGGTCGCTTTTCCGCTACAATTCCATGAACGCCCGTCGGTCGCCGTACCCCGAGTCCCCCCGAACGACCGGGAAGGGCCGGGCCGGGGCCTCCCGGATGTTGTGACGCGTCGCCTTGGTTCTATAGAGTGAGACCGCATGGAGAACCGACCTCAGCAGCAGGAGCCCCCGCGCCGGCCGTCGCCCCCTCCCGCCCGCAAGCCCAACGGGGCCGCGGGCCCGCCGACGCCCCCTTGGCTCTGGGTGATTCTCCTCGGGGGATTCGCCTTCATCTTCTGGCAGTTCATCCCCAAGCCCGAGACGTCCGTCCCCTACAACCCCTGGTTCCTCGACCAGGTGGACCAGGACAACGTGAAGGCCCTCTCGCTCATGGGGACCGAGGCGCGCGGCGAGTTGCGCGAGGCGCGGCCGTATCAGCCGTCGCCGACCTCCGCGACCGAGGTGGAAGTCCGGAAGTTCATCACCTATTTCCCGTCGGAAGACTCCATCCAGCCGGTCGTCGAGGCGCTTCGCAAGAAGGGCAAGAAGCCCGAGGACCGGGTGCGGATCGAGCCCAGCCCGGCGAACCAGGCCACCGGCGTCGTCTGGCTGATGCTCCTGCTGCCGACGTTCCTGATCCTCGGCTTCATTTACCTGATGATGCGCCGGGCCCGCGACCAGTTCGACGGCGGCATCCTCGGCAGCTTCGTCAAGAGCCCCGCCAAGCGGCACGACAAGTCCAAGCAGAGGACGACGTTCGAGGAGGTCGCCGGGCTGGAGAACGCCAAGGCGGAACTCCAGGAGATCGTCGAATTCCTCAAGAGCCCGGAGAAGTTCCAGCGCCTGGGGGGCCGGATCCCCAAGGGAGTGCTCCTGATCGGCCCTCCGGGCACCGGCAAGACCCTGCTCGGCCGCGCCGTGGCCGGCGAGGCGGGGGTGCCGTTCTACTCGATCTCCGGGTCCGAGTTCATCCAGATGTTCGTCGGCGTGGGCGCCAGCCGCGTCCGCGACATGTTCAAGACGGCCAAGGAGAACTCCCCCTGCATCCTGTTCATCGACGAGATCGACGCCGTCGGCCGGGTCCGCGGCGCGGGGCTCGGCGGCGGGCATGACGAGCGCGAACAGACCCTCAACCAGATCCTCACCGAGATGGACGGGTTCTCCCCCAGCGAGAGCGTCATCGTCCTGGCCGCCACCAACCGGCCCGATGTGCTCGACCCCGCCCTGCTCCGCCCCGGCCGGTTCGACCGCCACGTCACCGTCGACCTGCCGACCAAGAAGGGCCGGCTGGAGATCCTCAAGGTCCACGCCCGCAATGTCCCCCTCGCCGACGACGTCGACCTCGGCCGGATCGCGCGGAACACCGTCGGCATGAGCGGCGCCGACCTGGCCAACCTCGTCAACGAGGCCGCACTGCTCGCCACCCGCGAGGATAAGGCGGCCGTCGACGACAAGGACCTGGAGGCCGCGCTCGACAAGGTGGTCCTCGGGGCCAAGCGCGAGGAGGTCATCACCGACCGCGACAAACGGGCCACCGCTTACCACGAGGTCGGCCACGCCCTCGTCGCCTGGCTCACCCCCCGGTCCGACCCGGTGCACAAGGTCACCATCATCCCCCGAGGCCGCTCCCTCGGCGTGACCCAGTTCATGCCCGAGGAAGACCGCGTCAGCTACAACGAGAGCCAGATCAAGGCGCGGTTGTACAACGCGATGGGGGGCCGGGCCGCCGAGCGCCTGATCTACAACGACCTGAGCACCGGCGCCGCCCAGGACCTCGACCACGCCACGCGGCTCGTCCGCAAGATGGTCACCCAGTGGGGCATGAGCGAGCGCGTGGGCCCGGTCTCGTTCCGCTCCAGCTCCGAGCACCCGTTCCTCGGCCGCGAGATGTCCGAGCCTCGCGACCACTCGGAGCACATGCAGCAGATCATCGACGAGGAGGTCGCCCGCATCCTCCGCGAGGCCGAGGAGCACGCCTTCCGCCTCCTGGAGGAGCATCGCGACGAGCTGGAACGCCTGACCGAGGCCCTCATCGAGAAGGAAGTCCTCACCGAGTCCGAGATCACCCAGCTCATCGGCAAGCGCTCCGGCCACGTCGAGCCCGAGGCCGCCGGCGCCGCCGCCCCGGACGGCGGCGAGGTGGTGGCGTCGCTGGACAACCCGAGCTGAATCGGAAGCTCGAGCGATCGACCCGTAGCCGCCCCGGCGGGAGACCACCCGCCGGGGCGGCTTGCTTTCGACTTCCCCCGGGAGGCCCGCCGCGATGGCCCACCTCGTCCTGCTCGGCGATTCGATCTTCGACAACGCCCGCTACGTCCCCGACGCCCCCTCGGTCGTCGACCACCTCCGCCGGGGGCTCCCGGCCGGCTGGAAGGCGTCGCTGCTCGCCGTCGACGGGTCGGTCACGGCCCAGGTGCCCGGCCAGCTGGCCCGCTTGCCCGCCGACGCCTCCCATCTCGTCGTGAGCGTCGGCGGCAACGACGCGCTGCGGTATTCGGGAATGATCGCGCGCGAGCCCGTTTCCTCGTTCCCCGACGCGCTGACCCGGTTGGCGGACATCGCTGAGACCTTTCAGCGCGAATATCGGAGGATGTTGGGGAGCGTGCTGGCCCTCGACCTGCCGACGTTCGCCTGCACCGTCTACGACGCGATCCCGGGGCTCGAACGCTCCGATCAGGCCGGCCTGCGCCTGTTCAACGAGATCATCCTGCGCGAGGCGTTCGCGGCCGGCTTGACGGTGATCGACCTCCGTCTGATCTGCACCGAGGCCGCGGATTACTCGATCCTCTCCCCCATCGAACCGTCCGGCCGTGGGGGCGGCAAGATCGCTGGGGCCGTCGTCCGCGCCCTGGCCGACCCGGACGGGCCCGGGACCACCCGCCGGGTCGTCGTCTGACCGGGCGACCGCCCCGACGCGACGGGTCGCGCCTTGCGGCGCGGGCGTCCGCTGGTATGGTGGAACCGGCCTCGACGCATCCGAGGTCCGACCGTTGAGGCCCCGATTCCTCCCGCCCTCCTTCCCAGGGATCATCCAGCCGTGCCGACGCCTCCCTCTCCGTCCTCGACTTCTCGGCCCCCCGTCGTCTCGGCGGGCATGGTCCTGGTGGACCACCTGACGCCCCCGATCTCCCACATGCCGAAGCCCGGCGAGCTGATCGCCGTCGACCAGCTCTACCTGAACATCGGCGGCGGAGCGGCCAACACGAGCATGGCCCTGGGCCGGCTGGGCGTGCCGGTGTCGGTCTCGGCCCGCATCGGCGACGACGCCTTCGGCCGGTTCATCGTCGAGTCGCTCCAATCCGGCGGCGTCGGCACCGACGACATCAAGATCGACCCCGAGCGCGAGACGAGCCAGACGCTCATCGTCAACGTCCAGGACGAGGACCGCCGGTTCATCCACACCCTGGGCGCGAACCGGGGCTACGTCCCGGCCGACATGGACGCCGCGCTGGCCGTCCCCCCCAAGGTCCTCCACATCGGCTATTTCCTGATCCTCCCCCAGCTCGACGGCGAGGGCCTGGCGAAGCGCTTCGCCAAGGTCCAGCAGGCCGGTGGGCACACGATCCTGGACGTCGTCACCCCCGGCCCCGGCGATTACATCGAGCCCCTGCGCAAGGTCCTCCCCTACACCGACGTCTTCGTCCCGAACACGGACGAGGCGGCCTTGATCCTGGGCGAGCACGACCCGATCCGCCAGGCTCGCGCCTTCCGCGACATGGGCGCCCGCCGCGTGGTGGTGACGATGGGGGACCGGGGCCTGGTGTCGCTCTCGAACGACAACGAGGTCCGCATGGGCTCGTTCCCCGTCACGTTCGTCGACGGCACCGGCGGCGGCGACGCCTTCAACGCCGGCTACATCGTCGGACTGCTCGAAGGCAAGTCCGAGCTGGACTGCCTCACCCTCGCCAGCGCCGTGGGGGCGAGCTGCGTCCGCCAGGTCGGCGCAACCCCCGGCGTCTTCCGTCGCCACGAGGCCGACGAGTTCCTCGCCCGCCACTCCCTGCCGATCGACAGCCTGGCCGTCAGCTGACCCGGCCCCGAGCCCACTCCGGGACGAAGCCGATTCCCCATCGAGGCTCCGCGACCGCCGTCGCGGGGCCTCGTTCGCGTTCCGCGTCCCCGTTCGGCGAATCGGGGCCACTGTTATCCTGGGACGTTCCGCAAACCGCCGCGCTCGTCGGCGATTCGCCGGTCGCGAAGAACCGGGCGAAGCGCGCCGAACGAAGCCAATTCCTGGGTGCCGTTTTCCTCGGTTAAGATGTTGCAGAGATTCGGCTTCCGGCCGATGGGTTCGTTTTCGGGGCGGTGCGAACGAAGCCGATTTCGGGCGGCCTGGGCGTATCAGATGTCGACGATCACCTCGGCGAACCAGCCGTCGTCCCGGCGTTCCAGGATCAGGCCGTGGTAGGTGGCGGCCTTGACCTCGTGGTCGAGTTCGTGGCGGTCGGGGTTGATGGGCTCCCCGGCGATCGCGGCGGTCAGAGACAGGCCGTCGGGGGCGACGATCACGTCGAAGCGGCCGTAGAGCGCGTGGCGGGTCTCGACGCGGAAGATCAGCTCGTTGAGCCAGTCGACCAGGAGCCGTTCGGGGGAATCGGAGGTCAGGGCGACCGTCTCCTCGGCGCGGGTCTCGATGGTCGATCGATCGGCGGTGACCACGTCGAAGAGCCCCTCGGCGGCGGACCGGAAGAGGTCGGCCAAGTCGTCGGCGAAGACCCGAAGCCCCAGGTCGGCCGTATGCTCGAAGACTTCCACGCGTCCCATGCCCATCCTCCCCCAACTCTTCCGCTCCGCCCGATCGGGAGGGCCTGGATCGGACCTCGCGTCAGATCCCAAGGTTCGCCGCGGCCTGCTGGGTGCTGGGTCAGTAGTCGGTCAGGCCGATCTTGGCGGGGACGGTGAACCGGCCGGGGCGACTCTCGACGATGTGACGAAGCCACTCCTCGGGGTATCCGGTCTCCCGGGCCTCTCCTTCGGCGTCCTTGGTGTATCCGTCGACGTGCCGGGTGAGGATGGTTTCGGCCAGGGCCTGCCAGCCGTGGAAGACGTTCTCGGCGGTGGACGTGCTGTAGGAGGTCAGGAACGACCGCGCCAGCGCCGGGTCGGTCGCGACGAGCTTCGCGGCGGCTTCCTCGATGATCGGCTGCATCTTGAGCATCGCCCCTTCCTGCTTGGCCTGGGCGGCCTGGACGTCCGGGAAGACGTGGGACCAGCGGTCGTAGGCGAGGTTGGAGACCAGGTTCATGATCCAGAAGGCGGATTGCCACGAGAACTTCTGGTAGTCGCCCGCCACGTACGAGGGCGGCAGGGCCTCGATCGAGCAGTACAGCGGGGTGAAGCACGACGTCGAGGCGTCGTCCGGGGTGAACCAGGTCACGCCGCCCACGGCGTCCGGCAGGCTCGCCCGGCTCTGGTGGACCACGGTGAAGCCGGCGTGCGGGGCCGCGATCGGCCGCTCGTGCATGTACTCCTTGCCGTCGACGTGGAAGACCAGGGGCCGGAGGCGGAAGGGGCTGTTGAACGGCCCGGCGTCCACTCCCTGGGTCATGTCGTAGGGGGTGCCCTCGAAGTGGTCGCGCATAAGGCCCATCACGTCGTGGACCGAGAGCGGCTCGTCGGGCTTGATGAACAGCGGGTAGTCCTCGGCCCCCTCCTCGCCCCGGAACCAGGCGTCGGAGAAGCTCGCCGAGGGGGCGGAGCGGCGGTAGACGCTCCAGACCCGCCCGGCGCAGGCGCGTCGGGCGGAAGGTCCGTGGTCCGGGTGGTAGGCGTCGCGGTAGCGGAACGGCTCGCCGGACTTGGGGTCGTAGTAACCCTTCTCGATCGCGAAGGAGATCACGTCCGGGGCGTAGAGCCAGTGCTCCGGGTCGTCCAGGGGGAACGTGGTGATCCGGCTCATGTTGGCGTGCGCCGTGATGCAGTCGTCCGGGACGCGGGCGGCGACCCAGACGATCCCCTTCCGGTCCGGGCCCTTGTTGATCAGCTCCATGATCCAGGCCTCATCCTTGTCCGCGATCGAGAGCGTCTCGGCCGAGCTGCCGTAGCCGTGCTCGCGGCAGAGCGCGTCGACCAGCGCGATCGCCTCGCGTGCGGTCTTCGCGCGCTGGAGGACCAGGAGCATCAGGGCGTCGTAGTCGAGCAGGCCCTTCCGGTCGCGCAGCTCGCGACGGCCGCCGGTGGTGGTCTCGCCCATCGAGACCTGATGCTCGTTGATGAGGCCGACGACCGTGTACGTGCGCGACGCCTGGGGTATGCGGCCCCGGACGTCGTCGGTCTCCCAGCCCTTGACCTCGACCGTCTCGCCCGCCGGGTGTTCCCCGCCGGGGATGCGCAAGAGCCGGGGCATGATCGTGATGTCGGAGGAGTAGGTGATCATGACTGAGCCGTCTCGTGACGCCTTGCGGCCCACCAGGATGTTCGTGCAGGCCGAAGCCGCGCTCGCCGTCGCCGAGGCGACGACCGCCCACACCAGGACATTCCGGACGCCCGTCATGGATCCACCTCTGTGTCTGATAGGCCGCGAATGCGACCGCTCGCCAGGGCCGGCCGCGACCCTGGCGAGCGGAGCATCCCGAGGATAGGTCGAGGCGGCGAGGAGCACAACCCCCGCGGCTTCCTCCTCAGGTTCGACTTGAGGGGGCCTGGAGGGGCTGCTAGCATCCCGGGATTCCTGGACCATCATTCGAAAAAGGACCGCCCGATGATCACCGAGGGACAGCCCGCCCCCGATTTCAGCTTGCCGAATCAGGACGGGACCCCCGTCCAACTCTCCGCCTTCAAGGGCGGGCCGGTGGTCCTGTATTTCTACCCGAAGGACGACACGT
Organism: Paludisphaera soli; assembly: GCF_011064595.1. Classification (GTDB taxonomy): domain Bacteria; phylum Planctomycetota; class Planctomycetia; order Isosphaerales; family Isosphaeraceae; genus Paludisphaera; species Paludisphaera soli. The sequence continues at coordinate 133,306 of NZ_JAALJI010000001.1, forward strand.
CCGGCTGCACGAAGCAGGCCTGCGGCTTCCGCGACGGCTTCCCCGACTACGAGGCCGCCGGCGCGACGGTGCTGGGGATCAGCCCGGACTCCTCGGCCTCCCATGCCAAGTTCGTCGCCAAGTACGACCTCCCCTTCACCCTGCTGGCCGACGTCGAGAAGACGGTGTGCGAGGCCTACGGCGTGTGGAAGGAGAAGAGCATGTACGGCAAGAAGTACATGGGCGTGGAGCGGACCACGTTCGTCCTGGACCGGGACGGCAAGGTCGCCCGGGTCTTCCCGAAGGTCAAGGTTCCCGGCCACGCCGAGGCGGTGCTTGAGGCCGTACGGGAACTGAAGTGAAGCCGAGCGGGCGAGGGCCGAGGCCCTCGCCCGCAGGGGCGGCGTGAAGCTCAGGCGGTCTCGCGGCGCTGGTTCTCGGCGGCCCGGGCCTGGGTCTGGGCGAAGGCTTCCAGCTCGTCGTGGCCGCTGCGGAGGTGGGCTTCGAGCTTGCGGAGGGCCTTGTACTTCTCGTCGCTGACGCGGTTGACGGGCATGCCCAGGTCGGCGCCGATCTCGGGGACGGACCAGCCGCGCATCCAGAGTTCGACGATCCGGTCCTGGCGAGCGGAGAGGACGGCGCGTCGGGCCGCTTCGAGGATCTCGCCCAGTTCCATTCGCTCGCGATCCCGCTGGTCGGCGTCGGGCGCCGGCAGGGCGAGGGCGTCGATCGGCTGGTGGCGCTTGGTCCGCTGCACGCGCTTGCGCACCATGTCGATGGCGCGGACCAGTTCGCGGCGTTCGGGCGTGTCGTCGGAGAGGACCTGGCCGAGGTCGAGGCGGCCGTCGCGAGCCTTGGTGAGCAGGCGGCAGCAGACCTCCTGGGTGCAGTCGTCCCACAGCCGGGGGTCGAGCCGGGCGTTCCGCCAGCAGACCGTGCAGTAGCGCTGGATGTCGCGGACCATGTCCGATTCGGACGCCTGGGCGGTCAGCGCGGCGAGGCCGATGACCAGGGCCATGGCGGCGGGCCCGGCCTTCGCCTTGTATGAGCGCGTCACCACGACGCCGGAGCCGCCTTCGGCGATCGGCTGCGAGGCGAGTGCGGGATTTTTGAAGTCGTCCTTCATGATGATCGGTGCGGATGGGTGCATCGTGCCGGGTATGCGAGTCACGCCGTCGTCCTTCAACAAGACGATCGTTAGGGCGTTCCTCGCCGAAAATCAACCCGAGATGGGGCGATTCCTAGTCTGGTTCTACCGAACGTCCGGGGGAACCGCAAGTTGAAATCCGGCCTGCTCGACGGGCCGGGGGGCGGCCGCCTCGATCAGGATGGCCCGGAGCCGGGCGACCGTCTCGGGGCTCTCCACGCAGAAATGGCCCGCGGGGACGATCGTCTCGGACGCGACGTCGTCGAGGTGGGCGCTCAGGTAGCCTATGAGGCCGTCGTCGCCGCCCGGACCGCGGGGCCCGTTCTTGATGGGGATGATCGAGTGCATCGCCACGGTCGGCGGCGGCCGAAGCGCCAGCAGCTCCGCGAGCGTCGGCGAGTCCCAGCGCATCTGGTCGATGCTGGTGAGCAGGCCCAGCCGGAACGTGGGCTTGAAGAAGTCCGGGGGGTTCGCGGCGATCAGGCGGTGGTACGCCTTCAGCAGCGGGTCCGGCGGGCGGACCAGGCGGGTCGCCACGTCGTGGAGCAGGCGCTGGTCGGGCGTGCCGCCCCGGTGCGGGGTTGCGATGAAGACGACCGTGCGGACCTCCGGCCGGGCGCGGAAGACCAGCGAGCCCCGGGCCAGCTCGGCGTCGCCGGGTTCGCCGACCAGCCGGTCCGGCGGGGAGTCGCTGGCGAGCCGCCAGAAGCGGTCGCCGCTGTCGACGGCCGCCAGCTTGGCCAGGATGCCCCCCATGCTGTGGCCTATGAGCACCATCCGGTCGAACGCCGGATCCCGCCTCTCGGGATCGAAACGCTTCCGGGCCTCCTCCAGGGCGTTGCGGAGCCGATAGGCCGAGTACGGGAGCGGGTCGCCGCTCGCGTAGCCGAAGGTCCAGAACTGGAATTTCGACGCCAACGCGGGGTCGGACTCCAGGGTCCGAATCAGGGGGGCCCACATTTGCGGGCCGATCCAGAAGCCGTGGACGAGCACGACCGGGATCTTCCCCGGCGCGTACGGCGAGGGAGTCGAGAGGCCGATGGACTCATATCGGATCGGGACGCGGGTCGCAGTCGGGACGCCGGCGGCGTGACCCGTCGTCGGCGCGTCCTCCCCCCGCGTCTCGGTGAATCCCGAGCAGGCCGCCGAGGCGACCAGCCATGCCAAGGCCCAGATCCTCATCCGCCGACTCATAGCGTTCTTCCTTCATAGGAAACGTCCAGGACCCCCTCGGTCCCTTGCAGCCGCATCGCCAGGGCCAGGAGGCCCTCGTCTGAAATCCGGTCCAGGGTCGCCACGACGCGGACTCCTCGGCCCGTCTCGTCGGCGCGGGCCCGAAAGTCCCGCACCGCCAGCCCGGGCTCGACCAGCGCCGAGTCCACCACCCGGGCGGCGGCCTCGCGATCCTCGACGAGGATCGAGATCGCTCGGGGGAACGGCCTGACGCCGACCCGATCCTCGACCCACCGCAGGCCCGTCAGGACCACCAGGGCCACGACGGTCGTCGCGACCGCCGCCAGGTAAAGGCCGCCGCCGGCCGCCAGCCCGACCGCGGCGACCGTCCACACGCTGGCCGCCGTGGTCAAGCCTAGCACGGCTTCGTTGCGACGGAGGATCGCCCCGGCGCCCAGGAAGCCGATCCCGGTGACCACCTGCGAGGCGACCCGGGAGGGGTCGAGCTGGACGTGGTGACGGCCCCGCACCTCCTCGAACCCGCCCGTCGAGACGATCATGAACAGGGCCGAGCCCAGCCCGACGAGCATGTGGGTGCGGAGCCCGGCGGCCTTGTCGGCCCGGTGCCGCTCCAGGCCGACCGCCCCGCCGAGCGCGGCGGCGACCGTCAGGCGGATCAGCAGCTCCCACGTCGTCATCGTCGACCTTCCTCGACCTTGTTGGTCATCGTCCGGTCCGGCAGGCGCGGAAGAGGGGCCAGAGGTGCACGCGGTCGGCCGGTCGTTCGGGGGCCTCGCCGTCGGGATGGGAGGCCGCCCAGGCGTCCCACTCGGCGACGACCGCGGCCGGTGCGAACGCCGACGGGTCCAGCGACGATCCTCGTCGCACCATCCAGGCCAGATGACGGGCTACGACCGCCGGGTCCAGCCCCCGGATCGCCGCGGCTTCCTCGATCGAGAAGCCCCGATCCAGGAGCCGCCAGGTCCATTCCTCGGTGGAGACGCGCGCGGCGGGGGCGGGATCGGGGAGCGGGGGAGGTTGGTCGGGCGGGACCTGTCGCTCCTCGACGCCGGGCACCCAGGCCGTCGAAGGCGCGGCGGCTCGGGGGCGGGGGGCTTCCTCGACGAGGTTCGCGCGGGGCCGGGGCCGGACCTCGACCGCCGCCGGCCCGTCCCCGGCCGGGGCCGCCGCGACGGCTTCCAGGATGGCGTCGCCGTAGCGTTCGACCCGCGCCCGGCCGAGCCCCTTGATCTCGCCCAGGGCCGCGGGAGTCGCCGGACGCTGGCGGACGAGGGCCTCCATCGTCTGGTTGGTGAAGACGCAGTAGGCCGGCTGCTTGGCCTCCTTCGCCCACTGCTGGCGGAGCGCCTTGAGGCGTTCCCAGAGCGGGTCCCCGCTCAGGTCGGAGGCGTCCGAGGGCTCGCGAGGGGTGGCGGACGACCGCGACGAGGACGACGCCGAAGCCCCGGCCGGCGCGGCCAGGCCGTGGACGGCGGCGAACTTGCGGGCGGCCTCCCGCGAGAGGGCCAGGGAGAGCGGCGGGGCCTCGCGGTCCCGGAGCCACGCCCAGCCGGCCTCGCTGAGCGAGACGACGGGCTTGAAGCCGTCGACCGCCTGGCTCTCGACCAGCCCGGCGCCCCCCAGGGCGTCGATGACGTCGGCGATCTCGCGGTGCGTCAGGCCGCTCTGACGGAGGATCCCGAAGGTGCTCAAGGCTTGCAGTCCGCTGCGGCCCATCCGCTCGGAATCGGACCCAGCGAGCATCTGCGCGACCGACGTCTTGCCGAATCGCCCCTTCGCCCGGGCGACTCCCGAGAGGACCTTCTGGATGGTCTCGCGCGCCTCCGGTGCGTCGACGACGGTGACGTCGACCCGGCCGTCCCCCTCCTCGGCGCGGCAGTTGTCGCAGCCGCCGCAATGCTCGGAGAGGTTCGCCCGCTCGCCGAAGTAGCTGAGGATCAGGGATCGCCGGCAGATCGGGCTCATCGCGTACTGGGTCATCCGGTCGAGCTTTTCGTACTCGTGCCGCTTGCGGACGTCCAGCTTGCGGAAGTCGATCTCCAGGTCGCGTGGCTTGCGGTTCCGGTCGACCACCCGCAGGGCGTTGCCCCGGAACGGCGGGATGAAGTCGATCGGCAGCTCGGCGGTCAGCCCCTTGATCGCCCGATTGAGCGCGGGCCGGTCGATCCCCAGGGCGGCGGCCAGCTCGTCGGGCCGGAAGTAGCAGGGCTCGCCGACGCGGCCCCGGGTCAGGGCCTCCAGGCCGGCGAGGACCGCCCGCTTCACCGGTGCCTGGGCGCTGACCCGCTCGACCAGGCTCCCCTCGGCCTCCTCGGCCTCCAGGTTGAACCGGACGATCGCCATGTTCTCGCGGGGCGAGAACTTCTCGATCGCCCCGGCGTCGTCCAGGATCTTCAGCGCCGCGCCGACCCCGGACTCCTTCACGTCCACCCCGGATCGCTCCATGATCTGGCCGAGGGTCAGCTCGATCGGGTCGTCATCCAGCGTCCTGAGGAAGTCGTAGACCTGGTGGACGATCGACTTGGGCGGATACTCGTTCTCGATGAACATCTCCTGGAGCCGGCGGTCCCCCGCCGAGTACAGGAGGACGCAGACCGAAGGCTCGCCGTCGCGGCCGGCGCGACCGGCCTCCTGATAGTAGGCCTCGATGGTTCCGGGCATGTTGAAGTGGATGACCGACCGGATGTCGGGCTTGTCGACCCCCATGCCGAAGGCGTTCGTGGCGACCACCACGTCGGCCTCGCCGCTCATGAACTCGTCCTGGGCCCGGGCCCGGGCGTCGCGGTCGAGGCCGGCGTGGTAAACGACGACCTCGCGTCGCAGCTCCTTGGCGACGTAGCCGGCTACCGTCTCGCAGCGGGCCCGGCTGGAGGCGTAGATGACCGACGGACCGGGGAACCGCCGGAGGGTCCGGGTCAGTTCCTCCAGCTTGGCCTCGTCGCGGCCGGTCCGGGCGACGACGTAGCGGAGGTTGGGCCGGTCGAACCCGGTGACGAACAGGCGAGGGTCCTGGAGGCCCAGTTGCTCGGCCACGTCGCGCTGAACCACGTCGGTGGCGGTGGCCGTCAGGGCGATGCAGGGAGGCGAGCCGATCCGCTGCCGGGCGTCCCCGAGGCGGGCGTAGTCGGGGCGGAAATCATGGCCCCATTGGCTGATGCAGTGGGCCTCGTCGATCGCCAGGAGGGCCGGCCGGACCCGTTCGAGCATCGCCGTGAACCGACCGCTGCGGAAGCGCTCGGGGGCGACGTAGACCATGTCGTAGAGGCCGGCCTCGATCTCGGCCATGCGCTGCCGCTGAGTGGCGGGGTCGATGCTGCTGTTCAGGAGGGTGGCGCTGACCCCCCGCTGGGCCAGGGCGTCCACCTGATCTTTCATCAGGGCGATGAGCGGGCTGACGACCAGCGTAAGGCCGGGGACCACCACCGCGGGGAGCTGGTAGCAGAGGCTCTTGCCGCCGCCGGTCGGCATCACGCAGAGCACGTCCCGGCCCCCCAGGACCGCCTCGATGACCTCGCGCTGGCCGGGCCGAAATTCGCGCAGGCCGAACCGCTCGCGAAGCGCGTGTTCCAGATCGACCGGCCCACCGACGAGACTCATGGATGCCGCCCCCCGAGGACCGCGCGGGACGGACGCCCCTCCGCGCCGCGAACCCGACGGCCGCCGCCGCCCTCCACGACATTATAAACGGCCGAGAGGCCGCTGCGTCAGCCCCCGACCCGCTGCGGCCAGGATGCCGTTTCTGATGTTTTTGAGATTGGTGAATTCGATGGTTTTTTATTTGACAGGGGCGTTGCGGGCTTGTAAATTTTGCCTTCAAGTCGCCCGCAGTCGTCGATCGCGGCGGCCGACTCTCCGACTCCGAGTAGAGGTCGGGGCCCAACTCTCCTCTCTAAGCCCCGACGCTGGGGTCGGGCGAGGCGGCTGAGGAGGTTTGGCCTTCTTAATACTCTAAGGCGCGATTTTTGCTCTCTCGGTGACGGGTCCTTAGGGGTGGAGACGGCCTTCCCCCCCGACGGCTCCCTCAAACCGACCCCCCCCCTCCTAGCGGTTCTGGATAGGTGGCGATGCTCCTCGGCTTCAACGCGAACCCGGACGATGCGGCTCTGACGAAGGCCCAGCGTAAACGCCAGGCAAGGAGGTTGGCCCATGCGGCTTCTCGTGGCACGACGGATGGAACGACATCTTGTTCCTGTTGACGCCTCAGCCCCGATCGTCGGCTTTGTATCGAGGCCGTTCTTCGCCATCCCGTCACGCGAGGCGTTCGTACTCGCCTGATGCGCGGACCACCGATCGGCTCCGCCCCTCGTCCCGAGGAGCGTCGCCTCTTTCAGTTCGCAGAGACCCCCACGCGGGTCCAAGGCTCCCGAAGTGATGTCAGGAGTGATCGTCCCGAGAAGAAATCTGGGGCGGGTCGACTCCCTGAGAAGCCCGAGCGTCCGCCTCTGAGGCTTCGGTTTGAATGCCAGGAAATCGAGATTGTCGAAGAACTTAAGGACGATGGGCAGTATCATGAATTCCACCACTTCCTCTCACCCCCAGGGCTCAACCGTCGGGTCGTTCCATGAGGGGCTTGAGTATCTGGAAGGACGGCTCTGGGATCGGGCTCGCCGGAATCTCCGGCTGCTTTACAACGGCGGCCTCGCCACGACCTCGGCCCCGAACCAGGGCCCTGCCTCTCGTTCCCTCGCCGTCGCCAATCCCAAGATCTGACCTCACCCCCACCTCGTCGAGAGCCCTTTGGGTCGATGTGGACCCTAAGCACAGGGTTCTACGGCCGGATCCCTCCCCAGGATCACCACGCCCTGCATGTGGTCAGGCGTGCGGGCCGTCGCTCAAGTCAAGGCCGCGACGTCGCCCACGGCGCGGTAGATGAGGCTGTTGCCACGCTTCCCCACCGTCTCGGCCGCCCCGGCCACGCGCAGGCAATAAGCAACACGCTGGGCGAAATAGAGCGGCCTGCCCAATTTGCGAGCAAGGTCGGCGGTCGTGAACTGATCTCCAGGTTGAAATCCGGGAGGAAGAAGGTCCCAGAGATCAACCGGAGAGTACAGGCGCGACGACTCCACGATCTCGACCAGGCGACGATCGACCACGACATAGCCGGGCCGTCGGCGTCGCGTGACGCGGACCTCCTCCACGTCCACGCCCAGGAGATCCACGCCGAGGTTCGGATCGGGGAGGAACGGGGCCAGCCCCACGAGGTCGTCGAAGACGTCCGTCAGGCTCCCTCGACGCGGGCTGCGGCGGCGTGAGAGGTCCGGCCCTTCGGCGCGATCCCGGCGGACGACGGTGCGGCGGAGGACGATCGGCCGGATCACGCGCATCCTATGGTGAGGAAGCAGCCGTCCCAACTTGGGCCTCAGGCTTCCCAGGCTCCCCGACTGGATCTCGATCAGGGTGCCCTCGGCGTCCACGGCGTCGATCCGGAAGCCCTCCACGGCGACCTCGCAACGGCCGCCGCGGAGCGTCCCGAAGTGCTCTTTCAGGCTGCGATGCAGGCTGGATTCCATCCCGAGGTTCGTCCTTGAATCGTGGCCCAAGAGCCGTCGGCCGGGTTCAGGCCGGCGGGAGCGGCTCGACGCCGAGGTCGCGGATCGTCAGGAGGCTGCGGAAGGCCAGGCCGCGGGCGGCGAAGTTCGCCGCGGCCCCTTCGAGGCGGTCGAGGACGGCGATCACCACGGCGACCTTGCAGCCGAGCGCCTCGACGGCGTCGACCGCCTGGAGCGAGGACCCGCCGGTCGTGGCCACGTCGTCGACGATCGCGACGGTCGAGCCCGGCTCCAGCGGCCCCTCGACGAGGTTCCCGGTCCCGTGCCCCTTGGCCTGCTTGCGGACGAGGAACCCCCGCAGTTCGGGCCTGCCGAGGTCCGGCGCGAGCGCCAGGGCGGCGCCCACGATCGGGTCGGCGCCCATCGTCAAGCCGCCGACGGCCGCGATCTCGGGATGATCGTCCAGCACCTTCAGGACGCCCCGGCCGATCAGCCGCGCGCCCTCGGCACCGAGGGTGACCTTGCGGCCGTCGATGTAGTAATGCGAGCTGCGGCCGCTCGCCAGCGTGAACTGGCCGACGCGGAGGGAGTCTCGCTTCAGCAGTTCCACGAGCGATCCGCGATGCCCTTCGTTCCATTCCACCGCCATGGGCGACGGGTCCTTTCCTGGGTTTGTCTCATCGGGTGAGGGTCGCCGGGCCGGCGGCCGCGGGGCCCCGGTCCGTCGAATAGGCGGGATTATAACGACTTCGACGGAGGCCGTCGCGGCCTCAGCGGGCGGCGTCGGGCCGATGCGGGACCACCGCGAACTTGCTGACGTCGTAGAACGCGACGCCCAGGCCGCCCGGCAGGGCGACCAGCGACCTCGGGCCCCGGCCGGGGAACTCGACGACGTCGCGGTCGACGAATCCGGCCCCGAACGCCGGGTCGCCCGAGCCCCGCCAGCGGACGAGCTTATGGGAGAGGTGGCAGGCGGCGGCTAGGTCGAGGACGCCGTCCCCGTCCTCATCGTAAAGGAGCACGTCGCGGATCTCGTCGGCGGTGGCCTCGCCCGTCTTCGGCGTGCCCGGCGTGTAACTTCCGGCGAACCGGAAGCCCTCGGGGGCGTTGAGGAAGACCGCGACGTTGTCGCTGACGCCGCGGTTGCCGACCACCAGGTCGACGCGGCCGTCGCGGTCGACGTCCCCGCTCCTGAGGTGGTAGGGGACCGCCCCGTTCGAGTGGAACATCCGCCAGCGGGCGAAGTCCCCCTCCCCGTCGCCTCGCCAGACTTCCACCAGGTTGGAGGAGTAGATCGTGAAGGCGAGGTCGGCCACGCCGTCGCCGGAGAAGTCGGCCGCGACCACGTCGCGAGGGCCGGGCATGAGGTCGCGGCGATGCTGCGCGAACGTCCGGTCGCCGCGATTCCGGAGGACCACGAAGAAGTCGCTCGACCAGGCGACCGCGACCAGATCGAGCCTCCCGTCCCGGTCGACGTCCGTCGCGACGATCGAGGTCAGCCCCGGCGCGGCGTAGGCCGGCGCCCCGTCGCCCGCGAAGCTCTTCTCGTAGCGGAAGGGCCCCCCCTCGATGCGGACGTGTTCCGCGGCCTTGAGGAGCGAGGGCGGATCCTCGCCCCACAGGATCGACAGGTCGCGGCCGTCGTTCGCCTGGAAGTTGACCACGGCGACGTCGAGCCGCCCGTCGCCGTCGAGGTCGGCCGGGATCGCCGTGTAAGGCCCGAAGCCCACCGGGAAGTCGCGACGGACCCGCGGCTCGGCCGAGCCTTCGGTGAGCAGCACGGTCAACACGTCGTTGCCGGGGCGCGGCTCGGTAGGCGGGAGCAGTTCGCCCCGGCACGGCAGGATCGCGTCCGGCGCGCCGTCGCCGTCCAGGTCGGAAGCCGAGACGAAGTAGGGCCCGGAACTGGTGGCGTGGAAGGTCTGGGCGCGGATCGTCGGCGCGAGGCCGCCGAGCAGGAGCAGCGCCAGGCCGAGCTTCGTCGCGTCCTTCCGGTGGGGCGTCCTCATGATCATGGCTCTACGAAGTCGGTCGTCGATCAGGGGCTTCGGGCGGTCCAGGCTATCACCGCGAGGAGTGGGGACCAAGGGGCAAGGCCCGGGGGCCCGGGGCGGCCGGCCTTCGCGGCCTCTTTCCCTTGACAGCCGAGGCCCGCCGGGGCATCCTGCGCACACGACCGGAGGACCGAATCGGGCCCTGCGACGCTCGTCGCCCGAGCGCGGCCGCGGGGACTTGGACCTCCCGTTTCAGCCCGGCTTGAGATCTCACGGAGGAGGACGCCAGGATGATCGCCGACGACTGTCCGGATCGCGTGGTCGCGTGCGTGGGGCGTATCGCCAGGGACGCCGCCCGACCGGGGGTGGGCCCGGCCCTGGATCGCTGCCTGGAAGATGTCGACGCCCTCCGCCGCGACGACCGGATCACGGCCGAGCAGCGGGAGGCCCTGCGGCTGATCCTGCTGGGCATCGGCCTGCACGCCGCCTGAGCCGGCCGCGCGAGGGCGCGAGTCCCGTGCATCGTCGGCCCTCGGCGCGTAAACTGGACTGATCGAGCGGCGGGTCGCGCGAGAGTCTCCGCCGCGTCATCAGCGAGCAAGCATCGAGGAAGCGGGAAGGACGGCGGAGTCGTGAAGGGAACGCGGATCGCGAGCGTCTCGGGCATCCGGGGATGGGTGGGAGACGGGCTGGACCCGGCGGCGGCCCTGGAATTCGCGGCGGCCTACGCCAGCCAGTGCGAGCCGGGCGCGATCGTCCTCAGCCACGACGGTCGGCTCACCGCCCCGGTGTTCGAAGCAGCGGTCGCCGCCGGGATCGCCGGCGCGGGCCGCGAGGTCTGGAAGGTCGGCGCGACCGCTACGCCGACCGTCGGCGTACTCGTCCGCGAACGCGGCGCGGCGGGGGGCGTGCAGATCTCGGCCTCGCACAACCCGCCCGAGTACAACGGCCTGAAGTTCTTCCAGCCCGCCGGCATGGTCCTGAGCCCCGAGGCGGGCCGGGGCGTGCTCGATCGCTGGAAGCGCAAGGACTTCGCCTGGGCCCCGTTCGACGGCCTGGGGCGGATCCGCAACCTCGACGAGCCCGACGAGGTCCATCTGGAGCGGGTGCTGGGCGTGGTCGACGTCGACGCCATCCGCGCCCGCCGGTTCACCGTGGCCCTCGACGCCTGCCACGGCGCGGGGGGGAGGTTGGGCAAGGCCCTTCTCGAACGCCTGGGATGCCGCTCGATCGTCCTGGGGGGCGAGCCCGACGGCCGTTACGACCACACGCCCGAGCCCACCGCCCGGAACCTGGCCGACTTCGCGAAGGTCGTCCCCGCCGTCGGCGCCGCGGTCGGCTTCGCGCAGGATCCGGACGCCGATCGCCTGGCCCTCGTCGACGAACGGGGCCGCTACATCGGCGAGGAGTTGACGCTCGCCCTGGCCGCCCTGCGCCGGCTCGGCCAGGAGACGGGCCCCGTCGTCCTGAACCTGTCGACCTCCATGACGACCGAGGCGCTGGCCCGCGACCGGGGATGCCCGGTGATCCGCACGCCGGTCGGCGAGATCCACGTCGTCGAGGCGATGCTGGCGAACGGGGCCGTGATCGGCGGCGAGGGGAACGGCGGCGTGATCGACCCCCGCGTCGGCCTGGTGCGCGACAGCTTCGTCGGCATGGCGCTGACGCTCGACCTGCTGGCCTCGAGTTCCGAGTCCAAGCCGCTCTCGGCCTGGGTGGAGGAGCTGCCGCGGTTCGCGATGGTCAAGGACCAGTACCCCCTGCCCCCCGGGCTCGGCCCCGACGCGATCGCCGGGCTCTGGGAGCGGATCGCCGCCGCGTACGAAGGGGCCGAGGTCGACCGTCGCGACGGCCTCCGGCTCGCCTGGCCGGACCGCTGGGTCCACGTCCGGGCGAGCAACACCGAGCCGATCGTCCGCGTCATCGCCGAGGCCGGCAAGGAGTCCGACGCCCGCGCCCTGGCCGACCGCGTCGGCCGCCAGGTAAGCGAGGAAGGTCGATCATGACCGCGATCGCGGCCTCGACCGGTGCCGGTGCCGGCCCCGAAGGCGGCTGGCCGACCTTCGACAAGGCCCCGTCGGCGGCGTTCATCGACGTCGACGGCACCCTCCTCGCCGAGACCACGACGTACCTCTTCGCCCGCATCCTGATGAGGCGCGGGCTGCTGCGCCGCTCGTCGCTGCTGCGGGCCCTGTACCACGGGCTCCAGCATCGCTTCGGCCGGCTCGACTACGGGGCCCTGATCGCCTACGGGTTGAAGAGCATCGCTTCGATCCCGGTCGTGGAGCTGGAACGGATCGCCTACGAGAACTTCGCCGAGCACGTCAAGCCGCGGCTTTACCCCGGGGTGGTCGACCATTTCAACGCCCTCCGCAAGATGGGGACGCCGCTGGTGCTGGTGTCGTCGTCCCCCGGCCTGGTGATCGAGCCGCTGCGGATCTTCCTGGGCTGCGCCGACGCCCTGACGACGAAGGTCGTCATCAACAAGGGCCGGCTGGTCGGCGTCGGGGGCGGGCCCCCCTGCTACGGCGAGGGGAAGCTCTTCTGGGCCGAGGAATGGGCCGCTCGCTACGACCTGCCGATGGCCGAGGCCGCGGCCTACGCCGACAACTGGAGCGACCGCGCGTTGCTCGATCGGGTCGGCCGGGGCGTCGTGGTCCATCCCGGATCGCGGCTCCTGAAGCTCGCCCGCTCGCGAGGCTGGGACGTCGTCCGCCCCGGCCGGCCCTCGAAGGGCTGATCCGGCGAAACGCGAAGGACGCACGGGCCGGACCCTCCCCCTGGTCTGGACTTCGCCTTGACGGGTCCTCCGGGTCGGACTAGATTCCGGCGATCGTGGGCCCGATCCGGTCCCGCGGCGCCTGCGCCACAGGGACGTGGGCGGGCGCTCTTGCGCGAGTGACGCGTCTTCTTCATCTCTTGAAGGCGAGTCCGGGGGTTCTCCCCGAGCGGTAGGCAAGGAGGCAGGTCCATGCGTCGGACAATCCCCAGGGCGTCCTGGGCGTTGGGAGCGTTGGTCGCGGTCGCGGCCCTGGCAGGCAACCAGGTCGGCGCGGGGCCGTTGAAGAAGAAGGCCGCGGCGGAGGGCGCCCCGAAGGTCGACGAATCCGTCGGCGACCTGGCGTACGTCTTCCAGAACGGCGAGACCTCCGTCGAGGGCGTGGGGCTGGTCTCCGGCCTGGACGGCACCGGCGGCGACGCCCCGCCGTCGTGGCACCGCGAGCAGCTCGTCGACGAGATGAGCAAGGCCGGCATCGAGTACCCCAGCAAGATGCTGGAGAGCAAGCAGTTCGCGCTCGTGATCGTGCGGATGAAGATCCCCACCGGGGCCTCGCCGCGCGACCGCTTCGACGTCGAGCTGGAACTGCCCCCCGCCAGCTCGGTCAAGAGCCTGGCCGGCGGCTACCTGATGAACACGAGGCTCCGCGAGGTCATGATCGCGGGCGGCAGCCCCAAGACCGGCACCGAGCTGGCCGCGGCCTCGGGCCCGGTCATGATCGGCGACTCCAAGAATCCGGGGAACCCCAAGGCGGGCCGGGTCCTCGGCGGCGGCCGGGCCAAGAAGGACCACCCGTACAAGCTGGTCCTGAAGGAGAACCGCCAGCTCATCCGCAACGCCGGGATGGTGGAGAAGGTCGTCAACGAGCGATTCCACCAGAACGAGCGCGGGCAGCAGAAGGGCGCCAGCACCGCCAAGACCGACACCTACCTGGAGCTTCGCGTCCCGGCGGTCTACCACCAGAATCAGGAGCGCTACTTCCGCGTAGTCCAGCTCCTGCCGATGGTCGACACCCCCGAGCTTCGCGAGAAGCGGCTGGAGGCGACGGCCCGCGAGCTGCTGGACCCGAAGACGGCCGGCGTGGCCGCCCTGAAGCTGGAGGCGCTCGGGCCGTCGGCCTCGCAGGCCCTGGAGGCCGGCCTCCAGAGCGAGGACCCCCACGTCCGCTTCTTCGCCGCCGAGGCCCTCGCGTACCTCGACGAGCCAGGCGGCGTGAAGGTGCTGGGCGAGACCGCGATCCAGATGAAGCAATACCGGGCCTACGCCCTGGCCGCCCTCGCCGCCATGGAGGACGACTCCGCCCGGATCCGCCTCCGCCACCTGATGGACGAGACGGACATCGAGGTCCGCTACGGGGCGTTCAACGCCCTGCGGACCCTCGACCCGACCGACGCCATGCTCGGCCAGGTCCGCATCCTCGACGACCCCCCGGGCGACGAGCCGATCGACGAGGAGGGCTCCGACGCCATGGCGATGACGATCATCTCCCGCAGCCGGCCCCGCGCCGAAGACCCGTTCGCCCTCTACATCGTCGACTCCGAGGGGCCCGCGGTCGTCCACGTCTCGCGATCCCGCCGATCCGAGATCGTGGTCTTCGGCCGCGGCCAGAACCTGCTCCCGCCGCTGGTGCTCGGCCAGGGCGACATCCTGCTCAACGCGGCCGACCACGACGACGCCGTGGACATCTCCAAGATCGTCCCCAGCCGTTTCGGCTCCGACGTCAAGGTCCGCAGCTCACTGGAGATCGGCGAGGTCCTCCGCCACGTCGCCCGACTCGGCGCCACCTACCCCGAGATCGTCGCGATCCTGGACGCCGCGGAGAAGCAGAAGAACCTCCCCGGGCCCCTGTACGTCGACTCGGTCCCGCAGGCGAACATGCAGTACCTGAACAAGGCCCTGCTGGGCCAGGACGACGCCCCGAAGGTCGACGACGAGGTCAAGCCGGCCTCCGGCTCGTTCCTCCGCCGCATGTTCACCCGGGGCCGGGGCGAGCCCGACGACGACCGCTCGACCGCGAAGAAGGAACCCAAGTTCCCGGGCTCCAGGCCCGACGACGGGAAGGACGCCGAGGTCGACGCCGACGAGGCGAAGGCCCCGGCCGGCGACGGGCCCGTCGCCAAGAAGGACGACGCGCTCCAGAAGACCGGCGGCTTCGCCGCGACGTCCGAGGAGGAATCGTCCCGTCCCGGGGGCCGTCCCCGGATCCTCGACGTCTTCCGCCGCCGCGGCCAGTAAGCCGCCCCCGCTCCCGCTCGCGGCCCCGAGCCGGTCCGACGCCCGCCGTCGTCCGGCGCGGGGCCCGCAGGCCCCTTCCCGCCCCCCCCGGCACCCCCGCCGACGCGCCGGCCGCGACCCCCTCGCGACCCGCGCCACCTCGTCGACCGCCCGGTTTGCGACGACTACTCGTCGCCCTCCTTAAAGTCCCAGGCGTCGCGGCTCGAATATTAGTCTTGACGGTCAGGTCCGCTACGGCAAGGAAGCGAGCGACGCCCTTGATGGTTGCGGGTTCGGACCGCCTCTCGCTCCCTAGGGAGCGGGAGGCCCACCGGCTTTACGGCCCGGGGGGAGGGTTGCGGGAACTTCCGCCAGCGATGGTGGGGGGGCCGGACCTGAGCCGCGGCTTACCAAAACTTGAGTCTTGATTCGAGTTGCAGGAACGCGGGCCCTTCAGGCGATAAAGAACGGGGGAAGGGTTGGAGCGATTGGATGGAATCTCGGCCCTGGCGAATGGACGACCCGGAAACGGGGAAGGCCGATCGCCGGGATGGAGCCCAGCCGTCGCCGGCCCGACGTGGTTCCTACCGGAGGGAGGAGGAAGCCTCCGTGGCCTCGCACCCATCAGGGCGAGTGGAGTCCTCGAGATGAAAAAGGTGTTTACAACCGGCCAGGTCGCGAAGATTTGCAAAGTCGCGCCTCGGACCGTGAGCAAGTGGTTCGATTCCGGACGCTTGCGAGGATATCGCATCCCCGGCTCTCAGGATCGCCGGATTCCGCGGGAACACCTCCTGCGGTTTCTCAAGGAGCATGGAATGCCCTTGGGCGATCTCGAGGCCGAGGTCTATAACAAAATCCTGGTCGTCGGGGCCGACGCCCCGCTCCAGTCGGTCCTCCGGGATCATCTCCGCGAAGGGGACGATTTCCGGATCGAGACCGCCGCGTCGGGCTTCGAAGCCGGCATCCGCGCCGAGAGCTTCCATCCCGATTGCATCATCATCGACATGGCCCTCGGGCGGATCGAGGCCGGGCAGATCGCGCAGAACCTGCGCAAGAGCCCTGACCACCAGTCCACCATCCTCCTGGCCCTGACCTCCGACGAGCCCGGCGAGGAGATCTTCTCGCTCGGATTCAACGACGGGTTCAAGAAGCCGTTCGACGGGGCCCTGCTCGCCGAGCGGATCCGCCGGCTGATCTCGCAGAAGAAGTCCGAAGAGCCCTGATCAGATCGAATCGCCGAAGGTCGCGCGTCGTCCCGGGGACCCGACGCCGACCGCCGCCACGGTTCTCCGGACGGTCGAGCCCGAGCGGCCCGCCCCCCCGACCCAGCCCGGGTCGAGGAGGCGGGCGGCCCGGGCTCGCCGGCTTTTCCGCGGAGCCCCCCTGGTCAGCCCGCCTCGCCGACCTTTACGATACGCTCTCCCCCACCACGCCGGACGAGGCGACGCCCCACGAGACGCCGACGCGATGCGCAACCCGCCGGGCACCAGAGCCGACCGCATCACGCCCCGCCGCCTCGGCCTGTCCGCCGGCCTCGTCGCCGCGATCCTGACGCTCGCGACCCTCCGGGGGCCGGGCCTCACCATCGACGAACCGCTGGACGTCCGCCCGGGGCGTGACTACGTCGCCCTGCTGGCGAGGTCGGGATGGAGGTTCTTCGAACGGGCCAACGTCGACGCCCTGTTCCGAGACAACGCCGAGCACCCGCCGCTGGGCCGCTGGCTGCTGGGGATCGCCTCGAAGACCTTCGAACCGTTCGAAGACTGGATTTTCGGGCCCGACCCGACCGGGCTTCACGTCCTCTCGGGCCGGGTCGCGCCGGCCCTGGCTTTCGCGGGGCTCGTCGGCCTGATCGCCGCCGAGGCCGGCCGACGCTGGGGGCTCGCGGCCGGGGTCGCGTCGGCCTGGTCCCTGATCGCCATGCCCCGGGTCTTCTCCCACGCCCACCTGGCTGCGCTCGACACGTTCCTCGCCCTCTTCTGGACCCTGGCGCTCCTGGCCGCCGCCCGGGCGGTCGACGCGCGACGCCCCCTGCCGGCCATGCTCGCGGCCGGCCTGCTCTGGGGCATGGCGCTCCTGACCAAGATCCACGCCTGGTTCCTCGCGCCGCTTATTCTGGCCTGGGCGCTGGTCCGGCTGGGCACGGGGAGGGCCCTCGGCTTGGTCGCGGGCTGGACGGCCGTGGGCGTCGCGACCTTCGTCGCGGGCTGGCCGTGGCTCTGGCACGATACGCTCTCGCGCTGGGGGGCGTTCTGGGGGACCGGGATCGTCCGCACGTCGCTCCGGGTCGAGTACCTGGGGCGGATCTGGTCCGACCGCGAGATCCCCTGGCACTATCCCTGGGTCTACTTCGCCGTCACCGTCCCTGTCTTGCTGCACGCCCTCGCGGCCTTCGGGCTGGCCCGCGCCTGGAAGGGGCGTCGCGACGACCCGTTCCCCGGCCTCCTCGCCGGCTCGATCCTCCTGTTCCTGCTCCTCTTCAGCCTGAAAGGCCCGGTCTACGACGGCGAGCGGCTGTTCCTGCTGATCTTCCCCGCGTGGGCGATGCTCGCCGGCCTCGGCTTCGCCGCCGCCTGGGGTCGCTGGGGGGGATCGAGGGCGGGCCGGGTGGGGCTGGTCGCCTTGATGCTGACCCAGGGGGGCGGGACGGCGACGATGCACCCGTTCGGCCTCAGCTACTACAACCTGATGGTGGGGGGGCTGCCCGGGGCCGAGCGACTCGGCCTGGAGCCGACCTACTGGGGGGACGCGGTCGATAGAGTCTTGCTCGACGAGCTGGCCCGCCGGGTCCAGCCGGGCCAGGTCGTGGCGCTCGCCCCGACGCTCTACCCCGGCCAGGGCGTCGCCACGACGACCGCCGCCCTGGTGCGCCGGGACGTGGTGATCCGCGACGAGTCGGCGGTCGCCGAGGCCGACTGGATCCTCGTCTCCCGGCGTCGGGCCTACTGGAGCCCTGAGCTCACCCGGCTGCTGGCCGACCCCTCCGCCCGACGAGTCGCCGCGCGAAGCCGCCAGGGCGTCTGGCTCTCCGGGCTCTGGAGTGTCTCGAAGCGTCCCGAGCCCTCGCCGTGAGGTCCCTTCACGGCCCGCGGGCACCTTGCATGAAGATTCAGGGGACACCCTCTAGCCGTCGTCGGGGTACTTCGTAGAATACGTTCAGAACGAATTGAACGAAATTCCGGGGGCCGCATGGCGGAGCTGAGTCATTATGATGGGGAGGGGGCGAGCCGGATGGTCGACGTCTCGACCAAGCCGCCTTCCCTGCGCACGGCGAAGGCCAGCGGACTGGTCCGCATGGCGGCGTCGACCTTGCGGCTGATCCTCGATCGCAAGGCCGCCAAGGGAGACGTCCTGGAGACGGCCCGGCTGGCGGCCATCATGGGGGCGAAGCGGACCGGCGACCTGATCCCACTTTGCCATCCCATCGGGCTCGACTCGGTGGAGGTCGAACTGACGCCGGAGCCGCCCGACGCCGTGGCGATCGTGGCGACCGTCAAGGTCCACGGCCGGACGGGGGTCGAAATGGAGGCGCTGACTGCGGTGAGCGTCGCCGGATTGACGATCTACGACATGTGCAAGGCGGTGGACCGGGGCATCGTGATCGAGCGCGTGCGCCTGGAGGAGAAGACCGGGGGCGTGCGAGGCGGCTACAAGCGGGACGGATCGGGACGGGCCGACGCGTGACGGACGACGGACGAAGCGGAGTGGAGACGGGCATGACGAGACCATCAGGGCTGCAGGCCGAGGAGAGCCGACGGACGCTCGGACGCCTGTTCGCGCCCATCCAGGCCGAGATGGCGGACGCCGAGCGGATCTTCCAGGACGAGCTGGGGAGCCGCTTCCCGTTCGTGCAGGCCCTTGTCGAGCACTGCGGCGATTATCAGGGCAAGCGGCTGCGCCCGGCGCTCGTCCTGCTCACGGCCGGGGCCTGCGGCCGGACCACGCCCGCCCACCCGGTCCTGGCGGCGGTCGTGGAGATGGTCCATACGGCGACCCTCGTCCACGACGACGTGCTCGACGAATCCATGGTGCGACGCCACGCCGCCACGGTGAACGCCGAGTGGGGCAACGAGACCGCCGTCATGCTCGGCGACCACCTCTTCGCGCACGCCTACCATCTGGCGGCGTCGCTCGACTCCACGCTGGCCTGCCGGTGGGTCGGCCAGGCCGCCATCGAGGTCTGCGAGGGGGAGATGCAGCAGTTGCACCACCGCGGCAATCTCGACCTCGACGAGCCCTCCTACTTCGAGATCATCGCCGGCAAGACCGCCGCGCTCACCTCCGTCTCCTGCCGGCTGGGCGCCCACTACGCCGGCACCGAAGAGGCCGTCGTCGATTCCCTGGAAGCCTACGGACGTCACATCGGGATGGCGTTTCAGATCGCCGACGACGTCCTCGACATCTGGGGCGACGAGCGCGCCACCGGGAAGAGCCTGGGGACCGACCTGGAGAAGCAGAAACTCACCCTGCCCCTGATCCGCCTGCTGGAGATCGGCGCCCCGGACGCCGTGGAGGTCGCGCGGCGGCTCCTGAGCGAGGCCCGGGCCGATTCCCGCCGCCGTCTCCAGCCCCTCCTGGAAGAGTCCGGGGCGCTCGACTACGCCTGGGCCAAGGCGCGTTGGCACATCGACGCCGCCCTCGGGGCCCTCGAAGTCGTCGGCCCCTCCGCCTACAAGGACGTCCTGGTCGCCATGGCCGAATACGTCGTCCGCCGCTCGTCCTGAGTGCATCGGGCCAGACCGCCACGCCCCTCCGTCCCGGGGTCGTCATCCCGTTTGCGTGACCCGAAAAGTTGAACAGTCGTTGATCTTTGCAAGGTCGGAAGCGGCCGGCGGCCTTTCCAGCCTCGGACTGGAAGGCGAGCGGCTCCGGCTCCGCCAGGGCCACGAACGTCGCCGGAACGTTCGTACGGCCTTGGCGATTATTTAACGCTTTTTGATTGCAAGCCTCGCGCCGAAGGCTATCATGAGGCGCAGACGCGATCGGAAAACGTCGGCGGGATTTCCAACAGTCCGTCGTCGCCCCTCGCCCCAGGCACGACGTCAAAGCCCCCGCCCCGGGGGTCCGCCGCCCCCCAGGCGGCCCGAGACCTCGACGCCGGCCCCGATTTGGTGTTTGTGTTTTCGTCGGGATCTTGCGGTAACGGAAACCAAGGACCCCCGCATCGGGGAGAATGCTTGCGGTCGAGTCATGGAACTGAAGCAGAAGCTCCAGATGCTGATGAAGATCCGGAACCTGAACGGCCAGAAACTGGCCAGGCTCTCCCAGGTCAGCGACTCGGAAATCTCCCGGATCCTCCAGGGGAAATCTCGACCCGGCCTCGACAACGCCCTCCGGCTCGCCCAGGCCGTCGGCGTCTCGCTCGACTACCTGGCCGACGACCAGATCGAGATCGAGCCCGCCCGCCCCGAGGACGCCGTCTCCGCCGAGGATCACAAGCTCCTGGGTCTGTGCAACAGGATCGGCGCGGAGGAGGCCCAGCGTGTGCTGGAGATCGTCCGCATCCTGGGCTACGAGGTGGCCATGGCTCGGCTCATCGGGGCCTCCTCCAAGCCCGTCATCGAGCGGCTGGATGACGAGTCCGAGTCCCGTCCCAACCTCTCCAGCAACGGCACCCACCTCACGCGCTCGACAGCCTCCGCGTCGGCCTGAACGCCGGAGGCTCTCGCAGCCGACCCCGCCGGCCGAGTCCAAGGACCCGGCGGGCGAGGGGCCCGGACGTCGCCGTCAGAACTGCTTGCGCTGACGGCTCGACGGGATCATGAGCGCCTGGCGATACTTGGTCACGGTGCGTCGCGCGACCTTCAGGCCGTGCCGGCCCATCTCGTCGACGATCTCCTCGTCGGACATCGGGTTCGACTTATCTTCCTTGGAGACGACCTCGAGCAGCTTCTGCTTGATGGTGTCCCACGCGATCTCCTCGCCGTCGGCGGTGACGGTCCCGCCGCCGAAGAAGCGTTTGAGGGGGAAGATGCCTCGCGGGCTCTGGACCCATTTGTCGTCCACCGCCCGGCTGACGGTCGTGACGTGGACCCCCACGCGGTCGGCGATCTGCTGCATCTTGAGCGGTTCGATGAACTCCGGCCCCTTGTCGAGGAAGGGCCTCTGGTGTTCGATGATCGCTCGGGCGACCTTCAGCAGCGTGTTCCGGCGTTGCTCGATCGACTCGATGAGCCAGCGGGCCGACTGGATCCGTTTCTGGATGAACTCGCGCGCGGCGGGGTCGGTCCCCTTGTTGCGAAGCTGCTTCTGGTAGTAGCGCGAGATCGAGAGGTTCGGCGTGTGCTCGTCGACGAGACGGACGTCGTAGGTGCCCGTCTCGTTGGGCTCGACGATCAGGTCGGGGACGACGTACTGGGTGTTCTCGGTGAGGGTGAACGACGAGCCGGGCCGGGGGTTGAGCCGCCGCAGGTGCTCGATGGCCCCTTTGATCGTCTCGATCGAGAGGCCGGTCTTCTTCTCGATGGTGGGCAGACGGTTGTGCTGCAGGTCGTCGATGTGGTGGGTGATCAGGGTGCGGAGGATGTCGTGGCAGGGCATGTCCGGGGTGAGCTGGAGGAGGAGGCACTCCTTCAGGTCGCGGGCTCCCACTCCGGGCGGGTCGAGCTTCTGCACCATCCGCAGCGCGTCTTCGGCCTGCTCGACGGTTACGTCGCGGCCGAAGTCGCGGGCGACGTCGTGGAGCGTGACGTTCTTGGGTAGATAGCCGTTGTCGTCGAGGTTGTAGATCAGGTACTCGGCCAGGTCGCGCAAGACCGAGTCGCAGTCGAAGAACCCGAGCTGTTCGGTCAGGCTGTCGTGGAAGGAGCGCGGCCGCGACGCCATGTTCTGCATCGCGTCGAGCTTGCGGTCGCCCTCTTCGCTGAGCGAGGCTCGGCTGCGGCGTGGGCCCTCGTCGTACAGCTCGCTCCAGTTCTCGTCGAGGTTGATGAGGCTGTCGAACTCGTTCGGCTCGGGTTCCGCCGGCTCGGCGACGGCCGGCCCGGCGGCCTCCTCGCCGTCCTCGGAAGGTGACGCCGACTCGCGGAGGTCGACCAGCACCGGATTCTCGCTCAGCTCCTGCTCGATACGCTCCTGCAAGGCCATGATCGGCAACTGGAGGATTTCCATCGACTGGATCATCCGAGGCGCCATGCGGAGGCGCATCTCGGTTCGCATCTGCTGAGAGGTATCAAGCCGCATGATCCAATTTCCTCAGTACCGACGGGCCCTCGGCGACGCCGAGACGGTGAGCATCCGGCCGACGCTCATCTCGGCGTGATGTACTCCAGCAAGTATTATGCCGCGCGGTCGCGGGCTTCAAGGGTGGACCCACGCGAAGTCACCGGAAGGCGACCGGCGCATCCCTCATGATGCGCCGGAACTACCCGGCGATGCGGCGGTTGCGACGCGTCAGAAAGGTTGCCGACCGGTGAGGGCGTCGGCCAGCATGTCGCGGCTGGCGAACTCCAGGGTGCTGCCGGACGCCAGTCCTCGAGCCAGCCGGGTGATCCGAACGGGCTCTTCCTGGAGCCGCTGGGCGATGTACAGCGCGGTGCCGTCGCCCTCCAGGTTGGGGTTCGTCGCCATGATCAGCTCGCGGACGGTCCGCTCGCGAACGCGAGCCTCCAGCGCGGCGATCGTCAGTTGGTCCGGACCCATCCCTTGCAGGGGGGCGAGCCGGCCCAGGAGGACGTGGTAGACGCCGGGATACGACCCCGACTTCTCGATCGCCAGGAGGTCGCGGGATTGCTCCACGACGCAGACGAGCGAGGAGTCGCGTCGCTCGTCGCGGCAGATGGAGCAGAGCGGTTCCTCGACCTCGGTCAGGTGGAAGCATCGCCCGCAGTGCCGGACCTGCTCCTTGGCCGACCGGATGGCTTCGGCCAGCTCCAGGGCCTCGTCGACCGGGCACTTGAGCAGGTGATGGGCCAGCCGCTCGGCCGACTTGGCGCCGATGCCGGGGAGCCGGCCGAGGGTCGTGGTCAGGCGGTCCAGCGCCGCGCCGTAGCCGGCCATTTCAGGAGCCTCCCCCCCCGCCCGGGAAGAGCCCCGGCGGGAGCCCGCCGGAAAGCGAGGTCAGGGACTGGGCGGCGTTGTCGCGCACCTTGACCAGGGCCGAATTGACGGCGGCCGCGACGAGATCCTCGAGCAACTCCACGTCGCCGTCGGCGACCAACTTGGGGTCGATCCGGATCGAGACGACTTCCATGCGGCCGTTGGCCTTGGCGGTCACGGAGCCGCCGCCGGCCTCGCCCTGGGCCTCGATGTTGCCGAGGGCCTCGGCGGCCTTGGCCATAGATTCGCGGATCTTGCCCGCATTCTTCATGAGGTCCGCGATGTCGCCAATTTTGCCAAACACGGAACGTCGCCCCCTTGTGGTCGGCGTGCTGAGGACAGGCTCGAAACGAGATCGGCCGACCCGTCGGGGTCGTCGCCCAGATCACCGGCTCCGGGGGCGACTCAGAGGTCGGCCGTCGCGGAGTCGTCGCCTTCGCGTCGGGTCTCGGCCTCGAAATGGCTCACCCGGGCCTCGAAAAGTTCCACGACCTTCTGGACCAGAGGGTCGGTCATGAGCTGTTCGAGCCGCCGAGGCCCGCTCTCGGGCGCATCGGCAGGGGCTGCCGCGGTTTCCGACGACTCGTAGCGGACGCTCAAGGGTCGCTGGAGGAGCCACTGCAAGCACTCGGCGATGCGCTTCCGGGCGTCGTCGGTCCCGCACGGGTCGGCCACCGAATTGTATCCCGGCTTGGCCCCGATGACCAGCACGCCCGGCTCGTCGACGCCGATGGGCTGGGCCTGGCTGAGCCGCCAGGACAGACTCGCGCCGACCTTCTTCAGCAGGTCGGGCCAGATCCGCTGGATGATCTCCAGGTCCAGTGGCGGCAATTCCTCGGCACGCCGGCTCTGTTCGGCCGCAAGTTTGGCCTCGATAGGTGTTTGCGGTTCTTCGGGGCGTGGGGCCGGGCGAGACGGGGAAGGTTCGGCCACGCGAATGGGCTCGGGCGAAGCTGGGAAACTCGTCGGCTTGCCGATTCCCGACTCCAGGCGTGCGGCCGAGTCGGTGTGAAGGAGCTTCTTTTTGGCGCTGGTTGCCGGCGATTTAGGCGATGGCGAAGATCCACCCTCCAGGGCCTTGAGCCTTTGGACCACCTCGCTCAGCTCGTCGAGGTTTTCCAGCCTGGTGATTCGGACCAGAGCCAGCTCCGCGAGCAGTCTGCCGTGGGAAACGCCGCGCATTCGCGCACGCGCCTCGGCGAGAATCTGCAGGGCCGCCAGAATGGCGTCGGTGGACCAGCGATCCACGGCGGCCTGGAGCCTCGGCTTCTGCTTCGGGGCGACGGTCAGCGTCAACGACTCGGCCCCGATGGCGAGGACCATGGCATCGCGCAGGAAGTCGATCGTCCCGGCCAGCAGTTCGGTCGCCTGGACCCCTTCCGTGGTCGCCTGATCCAGCAGAGTCAGGGCGGCGGCCGAATCGTGCCCCGCCAGGGCCTCGATCATCGCCAGCAGTCGTTCGTCGCTCGCGGTCCCCAGCAAGGCGTGGACGACGTCCGGGGTCAGACGGGGACTGCCCGAGGAGAGCATGCGTTCGAGCAGCGACTGGGCGTCGCGCATCGAGCCCCCCGCGCGGCGGGCGACGATCTGGAGGGCGTCCAGGTCGGACTCGATTTTCTCGCGGTCGCAGATCTCCTTAAGCGTCTCGACGATCGCCTCGGGCGAGATCCCGGCGAAATCGTAGCGCTGGCAACGCGACAGGACGGTGATCGGGATCTTGTTCGCCTCGGTGGTGGCGAAGAAGAATTTGACGTGCGGCGGGGGTTCCTCCAGAGTCTTCAGCAGCGCGTTGAACGCGCCGGTGGAGAGCATGTGGACCTCGTCGATGTAGTAGATCTTGAAACGGGATCGGCTGGGCCGCAGCGAGACGTTCTGGCGAAGCTCGCGGACCTGCTCGACGCCGTTGTTGCTGGCGCCGTCGATCTCGATGACGTCGACGTCCTGCCCGACCGAGATGGCCTGGCAGACGTCGCAGACCTGGCAGGGCTCCTCGGTCGGCCCGTTCACGCAGTTCAGGCATTTGGCGAAGATCCGCGCCATCGACGTCTTGCCGACGCCCCGGGTGCCGCAGAACAGGTAGGCCTGGGCCAACCGATTGAGCCGGATGGCGTTGCGCAGGGCCTGGACGACATGGTCCTGGCCGACAACGTCTTCGAATCGCTGGGGGCGATAACGCCGGGCGACGACCGTGTAGTTCTCAGCCGGTCCGTCGGGTTCGGCCTGAGAGTCGGCTCGCTTTGTGGAGGCGGGGCCTTGCGACACGAGCCGACGCTCCCTCGTTCCGGTATCGCGGGGCGTCGAGGTCGGGCCGGGCGTCCTGCCCCGAACGTCGCGCTCGTGTTTCGGATCCGTCCGTCAGGTCCGCCCGCCTTGCGGGGGCCTGGGTGAGCCGGGGAGGTTCTCCCGCGCACATGAGGGTGATGCTTATGGCTGCTGCGTTCCCGCCCTGACCAGGTTCACAAACCCCCATTGCCCGGGTCCCCCCCGGCTCGCCCGGACCCCCGCCGCGGACGGGTATCAGGCGAACACCCATCATCCGAAACTCCCCCCCGCGACGCAAGGCCAACCGTCGGCCGAGACATCTCGAAGCTTGCCGGCGACCCTCCCCGCGGCGACCCGGCGGCTCGCCCACTTGATGCGGGAATTGGCTTCGGGATTGGGTTCGTTCGTCGCCGACGAATAGCCCGTTATTCTGTCCTAATCGCCTGTTTTTCCGACGTTTACGCCGAGTGGAGAATTGGCTTCGTTCGGCGCTAATGACCACTTCTCACTCAACCTTCCCGACGGGAGATCGTTTGAGGGGGGCGATCTCGGATGCCACGGGTTGTCCGAACCAGCGGATCGGCCTCGGACCGGCTCCGAGCCTTCGCCGAGATCCCAGGCCGGCCCCGGCTTCTCTGAGCTTATGGCACACGATGATCTTCCGTGGCATCTTCTTAAGGGGGATTGGGGAATGTCCTCGAACGCTGGAGTCCGGGACCGCCTTGGCGTTGTATCAATCGGTCGCATTGGGAAAGAGCCGGGCGCAAGGGCCCCTACCCCCAGGATGCACCGGATTCCCGACAAGATACGCCGGAATTCCCGTTCGGGAGGGGCACTCCTCGCTCAACACCACCGACACGGGGTCTTCGAGAGGGCTGATCCTGGGTGACACGGGTTCGGCGAAGCCGTGGCACCCGTAGACCTTCCATCTCGCATCGGTGGAGTTGAATGCGGAGTGTCTCGGGGGGCCGACGGGACGGGAGCGACAAGACCCCCCGAGCCGCCCCGCAGGCCGGGAATCCCGCCTTAAGCCGTCTTCCGGCGCGTCGAGGCCAGCGCCATCAGCCCGTAGGCGGTGACGAGGTTGGCGTCGCCTTCCATGAAGGCGTCGTTCGCGTTGACCCATTCGCCGTTCGGCCCTTGCCGCTTCGCCAGGGCGGCGACGAGGTCGGCCCGCCAGTCGTGGGAGACGCCCGCCGCGTCCTGGAACGTGTCCGAGCCCAGCAGCGAGAGGGCCTTGCCGAAGACCTGGTAGTAGTAATAGAGCCCACGCTGGCCGAGCCCGGGGTTCTCGTCGACCGTGTAGTTGTTCTTGATGTACTCCAGCGCGGCCTTGGCGCGAGGGTCGTCCAGGGTCAGGCCGGCGTAGATCAGGCTCTTGAGGCCGGCGTAGGTCATGGACGCGTAGGACCGCAGGCCGCCGTCATCGTCGGGGCCGGCGACGCTCGTCCCGCCGTTGGCCGGCGTGTAGATGAAGCCGCCGTCGTTGACCTTCTTGGCCCAGGGCTGGTCGTTGAACTCGGAGTCCAGATTCTGGCAGCGCGAGAGGAACACCAGGGCCCGCTGGAAGGCCGGGTCGGTGGGGGGGACGCCGGACTCGCGCAGGGCTTCGAGCATGAACGTGGTGTTCGAGAGGTCGGGCCGATTGTTGCGGCCGCCGTATCCCGAGCCGCCGTAGAACGGGTCGGCCGGGGTCTTGCCCTCGCCCTCGTCCCACTGGCGATCCTTCAGGAACTCCTGCGAGCCCTTCACGATCGCGTCGTAGCGGCCGTCGGCGTTGGCGTGGTGGAAGGCCATCAGGGCGACGGCCGTGGCGTAGTTGGCGTGCGCGGCGTCGGGGAGGCCCCCTTCGGGCTTCACGAAGCTTTCCAGGTGGGACAGCCCCTTGACCACCGCCGGGTCGGCCGGCCCCGCCTGCCCCGATTTCAGCAGCGCGGTGACCGCCAGCGCGGTGATGCCGGGCTCCTTGCGGTCGGCCGACCAGACGCCGTCGCCGTCCTGCCGCGAGCGGAGGAAGCGGACGGCCTTCGCCGCCAGGGCGTCGACCGAGGGCGCTGCCTCCTGGGCGCGGGCCCGGCCGCTCAGGGCGCCGGGGAGGAGGGCCAGGGCCGCCAGGCCGGCCGAATTCTCCAGGAACGCTCGACGGTTGCTGAGATTCATTGCGGAGTCTCGCTTGATCGCTGGGTGATCGGAATGACGCGCGGGCCGATCGCAATTCGATCCCGTCCGGCGTCGGTGCGCCAAGGGCTTGCCCCGAGCAGGTGCTCGATTCGATCCACCCTATCGCACTTCGGGCGCCGTGGCTCGGATACCTTTCGAGGCCCGAAAACGCAGGGTTTTCGCAGTTCGATCATCCGGCGAGGGCCCGCCGCGCGGCGAATTCTCGGCCGTCCCAGGCGTTTTTTCGGCCGTCAGCCGGAACGATGTCCCAAAATCGCGATCGGTCGGTATGGATGGTGTGGCTCAAGCGACGACGCTAGGCCGAACCACCCGGAGGTCCGTCCGCGTCCGGCTGAAGATCGCCGAGCCTGAAACCAGCAGCGCCCGGGCCGTCGTCCGCGACCAGGCCGACGCCCGACGAACGCACCCCGATCATCCGGCCCGCCCCTTTCCCGCTCCGGTCTCCCGGCCTGCGTCGAGGGGCTTCGCCGTCCCGAGAACGGCGGCTCGCCCACTCAAGGAGTCTTGTCGACGAGTTCCTTGAGGCGGGCGAGCCGCATCTTTCGTCCCTCGTTTTGTTCCGACGCGGGGTCCAGCAACCGCGGATCGCCGGCCCGGGCGGCCCGGAGCACGACGTCGACGAGACCGGGGTCCTCGGCGAGCAGGTCGCGGACGCCCTGGACCGACCGCGCGTCCGGGAACGCCAGCCGGCCGAACAGTCGGCGTTGGGCCGCGGCGTCGATCTCGACGCTGCGGGCGGTCATGGCGAATCCGCCCGGGAACAGGCGGCCGGAGTCGAAGCGCCAGTTGACCCGTCCTTCGGCTTCGACCTCGCCGTTGGTCTCGGCGCCGACGACCACCTCGCCGGGCAGCCTGACCGAGAAGGCGAAGCGGGGGCCGGGGGGCTGGAGGAACGGCGGGTAGGCGTAAAAGCCGGTCGTCCGCACGAGCAGAGGGACGATCTTCGCTTCGAACTCCTCCTTGCGGCTTGCGAGGTAGGTCGACCAGGCGGACGCGTAGGGCGGGCCGGAAGGGCTGGCGAGCACGGCCTCGACCTGCTCGGCGGTCGGGGGCGTCCCGTCTCGGCGCCGGAACGTCGCGGCGATCCGCCCGGCCAGGTGCTCGCGGATGCGTCGCGTCCCCTCCTCGGCGGAGACGACGGCCCCGTTCGCGTCGTACAGTCCCACGCCCTGCCGTTCCACGGCGAGGACGAACCGTTCGCTCAGGACCCTGGAAGCCGATTCGGCGTCGCCCGCGGCCAGGGCCGCGTACCAGGCGTCGAACAGGTCCCGGAAGAACGGGCGGCCTCGCCGGTCGAACTCCGAGATCGCCGCGGAGACGTCGAACTCCGCGCCGTAGACCGAGCGGGCCCCCGCCACGGCCCACGCCTGGCCGACGTCCAGGAGGGCGTCGCGGGCCTCCTCGAAGTCGTGTCGGGTGACGTTGTTCGTCACCGTCTCGCGCCAGCGATACTCCGCGAACAGGCCGAAGTCCTCGCGTTCGAGGGATCGGGTCAATTCGCTCGCCCCGAACTCGGGACGCCCCTCGATCGACTTGCGGAAGTGGGAAGGGATCGCCTCCGGGGCGGCGAACGAGCCCCGGGCATGGAAGTAAGGGATGCCGGTCCTGGCCGATCCCTCGTCCGGGAACGCGGGCGGCCCGGCCGCATCGGCGACCGACGACCAGCGGGCGTTCCAGGGCGGCTGCAAGGCCCCGTCGGGGAGCAGCTGATCCCTGGGCTGCCAGATCGACCGATCGCAGGAGCCGTCGGAATGGACGACGGTCTCGACCTGGACCATCGGCGGAGACCCGCATCCGGCGAGGCCGAGCGTCAGGATGAGCCACGCGGAGAGGGGCGAGACCGGCTGACGCATCGTCGGGTCCTTGTCTGATCGTCGAGTCGATGAGGTGGCGCCGCGACGCAACTCGATCGTCGTTCCCCAATGGGGCGTCGTCAAAGGAAATCGGGGGGTACGAGACTTGCCTACGATGTCGGTCGATTCTGCCGGATCGTCGAAATGACCAGGACTACGACTCGGATTGGGGGCCCGGCGACCGCGCGGGCCACGGGAAGGTTTCATGATCGCGAAGACCAATGCGGCGAGCGGACGGACGGAAATCGATCGACGGGTCCCTGTGGGTGCCGAAATCCAGGACGGCGGCGTCCACTTCCGGGTCTGGGCACCGGGCCGGAAGCGGGTCGAGGTCGTCGTCGAGGGGCCCGAGGGGACGGTCGTCGGGCTGGAGCCCGAGGCCGAGGGTTATCACTCCGGGTTCGCCCCCGGCCTCGCGGCGGGCACCCGTTACAAGTACCGGCTCGACGGCGAAGGCCCCTACCCCGATCCCGCCTCGCGGTTCCAGCCGGAAGGGGTGCACGGCCCTTCGGAGGTCGTCGACCCGGCGGCGTTCGCCTGGAGCGATGCGGCCTGGAAGGGCGTGGAGCTGCGCGGGCAGGTGCTCTATGAGCTGCATATCGGCACCTTCACGGCCGAGGGGACCTGGGACGCGGCCGTCGAGCGGCTCCCCCGCCTGGTGGACCTCGGCGTCACGGTCGTCGAGGTGATGCCGGTGGCGGAGTTCGCCGGTGCGTTCGGTTGGGGTTACGACGGCGTCGATCTCTTCGCCCCCTATCACGTCTATGGACGGCCCGACGCCATGCGGCGGTTCGTCGACCGGGCGCACGCGTTGGGCCTCGCCGTGATCCTGGACGTGGTCTACAACCACCTCGGGCCCGACGGAGCGTATCACTCGACGTTCTCGGCCGACTATCTGCACAACGATCGTTCCAACGATTGGGGCGACTCGTTGAACTTCGACGGCGAGGGCTCCGGCCCGGTCCGCGAGTTCTTCGCGTCGAACGCCGCCTACTGGATCGAGGAGTTCCACCTGGACGGCCTGCGGCTCGACGCCACTCACGCCATCCACGACGCGTCGGGCGAGCACATCGTCGCGACGCTGACGCGCCTGGCGCGCGAGGCCGCCGGCGGCCGCTCGATCATCCTGTTCTCGGAGAACGAGGCTCAGGACGTGCGGATGATCCGCGCCCCGGACGAAGGGGGATGCGGGGTCGACGCCGCCTGGAACGACGACTTCCACCACGCGGCGCGGGTAGCCGCCACCGGACGCGCCGAGGCCTATTACGCCGACTACCGCGGAACCCCGCAGGAGCTGCTCTCGGCCGTGAAGTGGGGATACCTGTTTCAGGGGCAGGTGGTCAAGTGGCAGCAGAAGCGCCGGGGGACCTTCGCCCTCGACGTACCGGCCGAGCGTTTCCTGACCTATCTGGAGAACCACGATCAGGTCGCCAACTCGGCGCGGGGGTCCCGGCTCAAATCGCTCACGAGCCCCGGCCGTTACCGGGCGATGACCGCCCTCCACCTGCTGTCGCCGCAGACGCCGATGCTCTTTCAGGGCCAAGAGCTGGGGAGCGAACGCCCCTTCCTCTACTTCTGCGACCATCATGAGGAGTTGGCGGCGGCCGTCCGCGATGGGAGGCGTGAGGAACTCGCCGGCTTCGGCAGCACGACGCTCCCGGAACTCCGAGAGCACCTGTTCGACCCGACCGCCGAGTCCACCTTCCTCGAATCGAAGCTCATCGAGCCCGACGACTATCGCCAGGCTCCGGAGTTTCGGCTGATCCGCGACCTGTTGAAAATGCGACGGGAGGATCCGATCTTCCGCGCCCAGGATTCGACCCGCATCCATGGCTCGATCATCGGTCCGGAGGCGTTCGTGATCCGCTTCTTCGGCGAATCCCCCGACTGCCGCCTGATCCTCGTCAACCTGGGCCGCGATCTCTACCCGGCGGCGAATACCGAGCCGCTGCTGGCCCCCCCGCCGGGCCACGACTGGTCGGTCGTCTGGTTCAGCGAACATCCCCTCTACGGCGGCTCAGGCATCCCGCCGCTGGAGGCCGACCAGCCCTGGCGCGCCCCGGGGCACTCGGCCGTCGTCCTGGCCCCGATCCCGGCCCCGGATCGTCCAGAGGTCGCCGAGATGGGCTCGACCGAGGTCCAGGATTACGACGTCCACCCCGCCTTGCGTCGTCGCCGCAAGGCGGCTCGGTCCGACGATTGATCAACGGCCGCGTTTCGACGCCCCTTCGAAAGGCCTGGAGCCGTAGGCCTCGCGGGGCGGCTTCGGCGGGACCTTCAACTCCCGCCGGAGCCGCTCCAGCTCGCGCTTCAACTCGGCGACGACCTGCGCGCGGGCCGGGTCGTCGTGGACGTTCCGGAGCTCGTTCGGATCCTCTTTCAGGTCGAACAGCTCCCAGGCGTCGAGGTCGGGGCCGTCGAACCGGACGAGCTTGTAGCGCGAGTCGACGACGCCGTAATGCGGCCGGACGTGGTGGGGCTCGGGGTATTCGAAGTACTCGTAATAGAAGTTCTTCCGCCAGTCCGGCGGGGCCTCGCCCCGGAGCAGCGGGACCAGGCTCCGGCCCTGGACCTCGGGCGGGACCGGCACGCCGGCGGCCTCCAGGAAGGTCGGCGCGAAGTCGACGTTGGAGACGATTCGCGGCTCGATGCTCCCGGGCTTCACGACGCCGGGCCAGCGGACGAGCAAGGGCGTCCTGAGCGACTCCTCGAAGATCCAGCGCTTGTCGAACCAGCCGTGTTCGCCGAGATAGAACCCCTGATCCGAGGCGTAGACGACGATCGTGTTCTCGGCCAGCCCCTCGTCGTCCAGGTACTTGAGGATCCGGCCGACGTTCTCGTCGACGGCCTTGATGCACCCCAGGTAGTCGTGCATGTAGCGGTTGTACTTCCAGCGGATCAGGTCGTCGCCCTGGAGGCCCGCCTTGCGGAACGCCTCGTTGCGGGGCCGATAGTAGTCGTCCCAGGCGGCGCGCTGCTCGGGCGAGAAGCGTTCCTTGAAGTCGTTGAGCTTGAGGTCGTTCGGGGTCATCGTGCCGGCGATCGTCATGTCCTGGTCGCGCTCGGCGAGGGTCCGGCCGGCGTAATCGTCGAAGAGCGTCGGCGGCTCGGGGTAGGTCCGATCGCCGTCATGGCCCAGGTGACGGATCGCGGGCGACCACGGGCGGTGCGGGGCCTTGTGCTGGGACATGAGGAGGAACGGTCTCGATCTGTCGCGCTTCTCCAGCCACGCGATCGAGGCGTCGGTGACCACGTCGGTGACGTAGCCGGTGCGTCGGGAGCTCACGCCCATCTCGATCATGTCGGGGTCGTAGTAGATCCCCTGCCCCGGCAGGATGTTCCAGTAGTCGAACCCGGTCGGCTCGGAGACCAGGTGCCACTTGCCCACGACCGCCGTTTGGTAGCCGGCCTGGCGGAGCAGCTTGGGGAAGGTCGTCTGGGCCCCGTCGAATCGGCTGTTGCTGTTGTTGTAGAAGCCGTTGAGATGGCTGTATTTCCCGGTCAACACCGTGGCGCGGCTCGGCCCGCAGATGGAGTTGGGGACGAGGCAGCGGTCGAACCGGACCCCCTCGCGGGCGATGCGGTCGAGGTTCGGCGTGTCGATCAGCTTACGCGGGTCGCCGTAGGCGCCCACGGCCTGGTAGGCGTGGTCGTCGGAGAAGAGGAAGACGATGTTGGGGCGTCGCGCGGCTTCCTGGCCGGGGGCCGTCGCGACGAGCCAGGGGCCGAGCGCGGCGGCCGTCGCCGCGGCTCGGACGAGCATGGAGAGCCGTTCGATCATGGGGGTTCTCGACGGACGGAGACGCGGGTCATACGGCCGGGTCCGCCGAGTATACCGGGGCGCGGGTCACTCCTCCACGAGCAGCGCGACCGGGAAGGAGGCGAACAGGACGGCGGCGGGGACGGGCACAGTCCCCTCCTGGTCCTCGGGCGTGACGACGGCGCCGGTGAAGGCGTCTCGGTAGCGGCGGCCGGCGGCCTCGGCCGGCAGGCGGACGACGGTCTCGCCCCAGGCCGCCTCGCCGAGGGGCGTCTGGCCGTCGAAGGACAGTCGGGTCGAGAGCCGAGGGACGGCCGCGATCGCCGACGCGCCCTCGTGGCTGCGATGGAAGGCGAAGATCGAGGCCTCGTGGCGTCCGGCCGCCTGGAGCGGCGTGTATTCGCCCTCGGAGAAGAGGCGGGGCGACCGCTTTCGGGCTTGAAGGGCGCGCCAGTGGAGGTAGAGCTTGGCCCGGCCGTTCGAGCAGTTCTCGGCCAGGTCGCGAGCCAGGGCGGGCAAATCGTCGCCGGCCTCCTCGGCGCGGCGGATCAGCTCGTCGAGCATGGCCTCGCGGGCCTGGTAGTCGACCGGCCGGCGGTTGTCGGGGTCGACGAGGCTGAAGTCCCAGAGCTCGGTCCCTTGGTAGGTGTCGGGGACGCCCGGCCCGGCGATCTTCAGAAGCGACTGCGCCAGGCCGTTCACCCTCCCGTGCAGGGCGACCCGCCGCTGGAAGGGCAGGAAGTTCTTGAAGAACGCGGGGTTCTTCGACCGGTCGAGGACGTCGACGATGAAGCCGTCGAGCGCGGCTTCGTACTCCTCGTAGGGGTTCTGCCAGCTCGTGTTGACCTTGGCCTCGCGGCTGGCCTTGACCATGTAGGCCCGGGTGCGGTCGCGGAACGCGGCGAGCGCGTCGCCGTCCGCCTCGCCGACGGGCCAGGCGCCGAGGAAGGTCTGATAGAGCAGGAATTCCTCGTTCCGCCCGGGCGCGCGGCTGCCGTCGCTGAGCGTCCGCTGGTGGATCAGGTTGAGGTCGGCCCACCGGACGAAGGCGTCGAACCACTCCTCGGGGATCTCCGAAAGGACGTCGATCCGCGCCCGCACGTCCTCGCTCCGCTTGGTGTCGTGGGTGGAGAGGGTCGTCAGGGCGTACGGATGCGTCTGGGCCCGGCGGGCGTACCAGCGGTGGAGCGACGAGGGCGAGGCGCCGAAGTGGTCGGGCTCGCCGCCGACCTCGTTCAGCGCGATCAGACGGTTGTAGATGTAAAAAGTCGTGTCCTCGATCCCCTTGGCCGTGACGGGCGAGGTGACCTGCTGGAACTTTCCCGCGAAGTCGGCCCGCGAGGGCTCGTCGTCGAGGTGGGCATCGGGGCCCTCGGGGCGTTCCAGGAGGACGCGGGTGAGGAAGTCGAAGATCGCCGGGCTGAGGAGCGGGTTGCGGCGCTTGGCGCGGCCCACGGCCCGCCCCACCAGCTGCCGGTCCTTGGGCAAGACGTTTTCCCGGGTGATGTAGCTGCGATAGACGGGGAAGGCCGCGATCACCTCCCGCAGCGCCGTGCGCAGCGAATTGAGCGTGAAGTCCCGGGCGCGACGGTCCCGCAGCGCGATCCGCTCCAGCTGATTGGCCAGGACGTGCAGCTCGCTGGAGAGCGAGGCGTCCATGATGAGCTGCTTCTTCTCCAGGATGATGTCGCGGTAGGGCGTCGCGTCGTCGATCAGCTCTTCGTACTGGCGCGTGAAGTTCGCCTCGCTCGACACGTCGACGAACAGGCCGTTGATGCGGTTGAGCGCGTCGTATCCGGAGGTCCCGTGGGTGGCCCACCCCTCGGGCAAGGTCTCGTCGAATGCGAGGATCTTCTCGACGACGACGTAGAGCCGAGGAGGACGGCCCGCTCGCGGGTCGGAGGCCGCCAGGGCCTCGCGCAGCGCGGGCTCGACGTCCGCCCAGGCGAAGGCCTCGGCGTGCTGGCCTTCCTGGTGGAGCCGGTGGGCGACGACGAGGACGAGGGCCTGCTGGAGCCTGTCGAGGTACTGCTGCGGGTCGAGGAGGCCGTCCGGGTGGTCGATCCGAAGGCCGGCGCCGGGCAGCCTCGCGACGATTTCGAGGACCAGGCGATGGGTCGCGCGGACGACCTCCTCCCGGTCGGCGCGGAGGGCGGCCAGGGCGTTGATGTCGAAGAACCGGCGGTAGTTGATCTCGTCGGAGGCGACGCGCCAGTAGGCAAGGCGGTAGGGCTGGGCGCCCAGCAGGGCGTCGAAGGCGTCGAAGCTCCGGGGGTCGCCGGGCGTCCCGTCGAGGACGTCGAGCGCGGCGTCGACCGCCTCGGCGACGGCGGGCTGTTCCTCGAACAGCGAGGCCAGCCGGCGCTTGACGATCTCCTTCTCGCGGTGCCGCTCGGCGATGCGGGCCGGGTCGGTCTCGGAGTGGGCGGGGAGGTTCCGGGCGGCGGTCAGGATGCTCTGGAATTCGAGCACGCCGGGATCTTCCGCGCCGGTCGCCGCCAGGATCGGCTCGAGGGCCAGTTCCAGGATCGCCTGGTAGCTGCTCGGGTCGAGGGGGAAGCGATGTTCGTGGTAGGCGACGTGGAACGACCCGCCTTCGCGTCCGAGCTTGATCTCGCCCGCCTCCAGGACGTCCCCGTAGAGGCCTCCCAGGAACGGGAGCAGGACGCGGCCGCGATTCTCGGGCCGGGCGGGGGCGGCCCAGTCGATGTCGAAGGAGTTCGCGTAGACCGAAGCCTGGCCGTTCTCCAGGACGTCGTTCCACCAGGGGTTCTCGTTGCCGAGGATGCCCATGTGATTGGGGACGACGTCCAGCAGCAGTCCCAGGCCGTGCTCGCGGAGCGAGTCGAGCATCGCCTCATGGTCGGCCTCGCCGCCGATCTCGGGGTTGAGCTGGGAGTGGTCGGTGATGTCGTATCCGTGCGTGCTGCCGGGGGCCGCCTTGAGGTAGGGGGACGTGTAGAGGTCGGTGATCCCCAGCTTCGCGAGGTAGGGGACGATCGCGCGGGCGTCTTCGAATCGGAAGCCGGCGTGGAGCTGCACGCGGTAGGTTGCGGTCGGCACGACGCGGCGGCGCTCGATCTCTTCGAACGCCGCGGCGAGCAGGCCCCGGGCGTAGGTAGCCGGGGCGTCCGGCTCGGGCGCGGCCGGGGTGGGCGGGGTCGCTTCCATGTGGGATTCCTCCGATCGGGATGGTCGGCCGGGAAATGGCGGCGGGGCGGGACCTTAGCCCGCCCCGCCGCACTCGGTCGTGATTCTCGCGACGGTCCGGGCCCTCAGACCTCGTGGGAGGTCTTGTGCGCCGAGGGAACGGCCGGCGACGGCGTGTTGGCCTCGCGGCGGAGCACCTGCACCTGCTTGGCGGACAGGTCGGGCTGGGTCTCGCTCAGGTCGCGAGTGAAGAACACGGCCATGGAGCGGTCCTTCAGGTCATACACCACGCCACCCTCGCCGATCCAGGGCTCCTGGTCGTCCTCGTACGTCTCCAGGACCCGTCGCCAGACGTGGCCGTCCTTGGCGGTCGGCAGGGTGAACGGGATCGACTCGTGATGGGCGTTGAGCAGGATCAGCGCCGTGTCGTCCACGACTCCCTCGCCGCGCTCGTCGACGTCGCCGATCAGGTCGCCGGCCAGTCGGACGCCCAGGCATTTGACGAAGCCGGCGTTCCAGTCCTCGTCGCTCATCTCCTCGCCCGAGGGCATGAGGAAGGAGAGGTCCTTGATCTCCGAGCCCCGGAGGGCGCGGCCCTGGAAGAACTTGCGCCGCTGGAAGACCGGGTGCTCGCGCCAGATCTCGGCGACCCGCCGGGTGAAGTCGAGGAAGCGCTTCTGGTCGTCGCCGAGATTCCAGTTCAGCCAGGTCAGCTCGTTGTCCTGGCAGTAGGTGTTGTTGTTGCCGTTCTGCGTGTGGCCGATCTCGTCGCCGGCCAGGAGCATCGGGGCCCCTTGCGACAGCATCAAGGTGGTCATGAAATTCCGCATCTGACGCTCGCGCAGGGCGTTGATGGCGGGGTCGTCGGTCGGCCCCTCGGCGCCGCAGTTCCAGGAATCGTTGTTGCTGGCCCCGTCGCGGTTGTCTTCGCCGTTGTCCTCGTTGTGCTTCTCGTTGTACGAGACGAGGTCGCGGAGCGTGAAGCCGTCATGGCAGGTGATGAAGTTGATGCTGGCGTGGGGGGCGCGGCCGGACTGCTGGTAGAGGTCGCTGGAGCCGGTCAGGCGGGTGGCGAACTCGGAGACGGTGCCGCCCTCCCCCTTCCAGAACCGCCGGACGTTGTCCCGGTACATGCCGTTCCACTCGGTCCAGAGGACCGGGAAGTAGCCGACCTGATAACCGCCCGGGCCGACGTCCCAGGGCTCGGCGATCAGCTTCACCTGCGAGAGGATCGGGTCCTGGTGGATGATGTCGAAGAACGCCCCGAGGCGGTCCACCTCGTACAGCTCGCGGGCGAGCGTGCTCGCCAGGTCGAACCGGAAGCCGTCGACGTGCATGTCGACGACCCAGTACCGCAGGCTGTCCATGATGAGCTGGAGCACGTGGGGCTGGCTCATGTTGAACGTGTTGCCGCAGCCGGTGAAGTCCATGTAGTAGCGGGGGTCCTCCGGGCTCAGGCGGTAGTAGGCGGCGTTGTCGATCCCCCGGAACGAGAGCGTCGGCCCCTGCTGCTGCCCCTCGGCCGTGTGGTTGTAAACCACGTCGAGGATGACCTCGATCCCCGCCGCGTGGAGGGCGCGGACCATCATCTTGAACTCGCGCACGGCGGCCAGCGGGTCGTTCGGCTGGGTCGAGTAGCGGGGGTCGGGGGCGAAGAATCCCAGGGTGTTGTAGCCCCAGTAGTTCACGCGCCCCTTGTCCGTGAGGAACTGGTCGTCGATGTGATAATGGATCGGCAGCAGCTCTACGGCCGTGATTCCCAGCGACTTCATGTGCTCGATCGCGGCCTCGGAAGCGAGCCCGGCGTAGGTGCCCCGGACCTTCTCGGGGACCTCGGGCATCAGCTTGGTGAAGCCCTTGACGTGCACCTCGTAGATGAACGTCTTGTGCCAGGGGGTCAGCGGCGCGCGGTCGTCGCCCCAGACGAACGAGGTGTCGGCCACGGCGGCCAGCGGGGCGAATTCGGCGCTGTCGCGCTCGTCGAAGGCCAGGTCGGCCTCGGGCGAGTCGAGCGGGTAGCCGAACAGCGAGGGGTCCCACTCCAGGTCGCGGCCGATCGCCTTGGCGTAGGGGTCCAGCAGCAGCTTGTGGACGTTGAACCGGTGGCCGTTCGTCGGGTCGAACGGACCGTCGACCCGATACCCGTAGAGCTGGCCCGGCACCACGTCGGGCAGGTACACGTGCCAGACGTTGGCGGTCTGCTCCCGCAGCGTGATCGTCGCCGACTCTCGCGTCGAGTCCGGCCCGTCGAAGAGGCAGAGTGACACGCGGGTGGCGTTCTCGGCGAATAGGCTGAAATTCACTCCGGCTCCGTCCCAGGTCGCTCCGAGGGGGAATGGTCGGCCAGGCCAGACGCGCATGAAAGGATTCCTGTGGGTGTGCGGAGGGGGTGGTCGGCGCGAGACCCGACTTGGTCGTCCCGCCGAAGCCGAGGCTCGGCCACCACTGTAGGCAAACCGCGCGCCGCAAACCACGGGCCGCCGCGCCAGGAGCCTCGGGGGCCGATCCCCATGCCGCCCCGCCGCGGTGCCGAGGCCCCGGCCGGCGACCGCCTCGCGAAACCCCCTCGACCCGGGACGAGGCCGGGGCCGGCCGGGGGTCAACCCCGTCGCGGCTCGGCCGACCGTTCACGGCCGGCCGAGGGGACCATGCGACGCGGCCCGCGATACAGCCTCGGCTCCGGGACCGCGAGCGGCCCGGCGGTCGCGGCCTTGCGCCTCCGCCACCATCGGAGCGCCGCCCGCCGGAGGTGGAACGTGGAGGTCGTGATGAAGAGCACGCTGAGCGGCACCTCGAGCGAGGCCCGCTCGACCTTGCCGTCGGAGGCGCCGTCTGGCCCCTGGGGCCCCGCTTCGCCCGGCTCGACGGCCCGGGAGACGAGGTTTCCGACGCTCGGGGCGGTCGGCGTCGGCGCGGCCTCGGGTCCGTCGAAGAGCCATCGCAAGCCCTCCGGGAAGAGCCCGGCCGCTCGCTCGGCCTGGCGGAGGGCCGAGGCGTCGCCTCCGCCTTCGCCTTGGCCGTCTCCGGCTGCACGGGCGACGGGTTCGTCGCTCGTCGGGGCTTGCGCCTTCGGCTCCGGCAGGCCGGCGGGGCCTCGGTCGAGGCCGTCGTCCGCCTGCTGGTTCAGGCTCAGGATCAGGGTGGAGATGGCCCGGCCCCGGCCCGTCGGCGCGGCCCAGGCGACGGCGGTCCCGCCCCCCGGGACGGTCGGCCCGACCACCGGGACGTCGTCGCGGCTCGTCGAAGGCATCCCCAGTGGCGTCGAGCCGGTCGCCGCGGCGAGCGAACCCGCCGCATAGGCGCCGTCGATCCGGCCCGAGGCCGCCGCGACCGTCGCCGCCGTCGAGTTCATGCGCGGCGTCGTCGAGGTCGGAGCGGCCCCCGTCCGTGCCGCAGGCGGGCCGGCCTCGCCCCCATCCCTCCGCATGGGGACGTCGATCATCCCGCGATTCCCGATCGCGTTGCCGATGAAATACGAGGCCGGGGTGCTCGTGAGGTCGATCCGCCAGGACAACCGAGCCGGGCCGCGTCCCGTGGCGGTCAGCCGGATGACGTAGGAGCCGGCCGGCAGGATCATCGCGTATTCGCGGCTCGACGAATCGACGCCCAACTCTCGGATCGTCGAGCCGTCGCTCCCGAGCACCTCGACCGAGACCGTCCCGGTCGTGATCGTCTGCAAGGCCAGCGAACTTTCCGCGGTGATCGTCAGCGGGATCAGGGCCGACGTCCTGGGCCGGAGCCCCAGGTCGCCTCGGCCGTAAGCGGTCCGCGAGGGCTTGCCGCGAGTCGACGAATCATTGGAGTCCACCGTCCAGCGGGCCAGGGTCGCCGAGGGCAGGCCGTCGACCGTCGGGATCCGGCCGACCAGATCCGCGAGCGGTTCGTCCCCCTCCGCGAGCAATCGGTACTCACCGACCGGCAAGGCGCCCTCGAAGGCGAAGCTCATCCGGGCGAAGCTCGGGTCCAGGCTCGACAGGCGGGCGATGTGGACCGCCCCCGTCGCGTCGACGACGCGGATCGCGTCCGGGGTCAGGCGGCCCGGATTGATGGGCGACGAGAAGGCGATCGAGAAGCCCGTCGGCGCCCCGTTCGTCCGGTCGACCGTGAACTCGGTCACGCGCGTCGGCTCGGTCGCCGGGTCGGCGACCAGATTCAGCCGGAAATCGCCGCCGGGCTGGTCCGCCGTCTTGGAGACGACGACCTGATACTCCCCGGGCGGCAGGCCGACGAACAGGTACGGGTCGTTGGGGACGCCCTGGGGGACGGCCCCCCCGACGCGGGCCGACGCCACGAGGCGGCCGGCGGCGTCGTAGAGGCTCATCGAGGCCAGCAGGTCGCTCCCGATCCGGCCGGCGTCGAGCTGGAGCCCCAGCCGCCAGAGTCGCTGGTTGCCCGCGAGCTGGATGCGATACGACGCCTCCCCCGCCGCACCCTCCGGCAGCGAGCCGGTCGCCACGCGGAGCTTCGGGCCGATCGCGCCGAGGTTCTCGACCCCCTTGCCGCGCTCGGACTCTCGCGTGACCTCGAACTGGGAGAGCGTCTGGTCCTGGGTCCAATCCCAGCGCCCCTGGGCCAGGCTCTGCGAAAGCCCGCTCCCGCCGTCGAGGACGACGCGATAGCGACCGACGTCGAGGGGCGTTCCCAGCTCGATCCTGATCGTCCCGGTCGCCGGATCGAGCTGGGCCTCGACGTCGGTGTATCCGTCGAGGATCGTGGTCTCCGTCCCGTCGACCTCGACGCGGTAGAGCGCGATCCCATAGAAGGTCAGGCTCGACGACCCGGCGCCCTCAAGCCGGAGTACGAGCACGTCCGGCGCTCTCGAGGCCTCGACGGCCTCGCCGTCGGCCGGTGACGTCGTGAAGGCCGGCGCGACCGCGCCCCCGGTCGCCGCCGAAGCGACCAGGGCGATGGGGGCGGACGCCGTTGAGGGCGTCCGCCGACTCTCCAGGGATTCGATCCCGTATCGTTTCTTGCGTCCGAGTAGCCGCTTGCTCATGGTTGCACCGCCTTCCGAGCGACTCTCGACACGTCCACCGCTGTAAGGGCGAAGGCCCGTCGCGGTCGAGGATCCGCGGGTCGGCGGCGGCGAGTCGCATGGAGCCCGCCGCTTCGCCGCGGATCCGGGTCATCGGGCGGGGCTTCTCCGCCTCACGGTCGAAAACCCGGCGAACCCGCCCTGGAACTCCCAGGCGGGCGAGGCGTCGTCCATCGGGCCGAACCCCCAGGCCGGGGAGACGGCGTGGGTGAAGCCCGACAGCCCGCCCAAGGCCGACGCGTCGGCCGCCGCCGCGGTCACCAGGCGGAACTCGACCTTGCCCGGCGGCCTGGAGTTCGCCCCGGCGGCGAGGAGGCCCGCGGCCGTCGGCGAGATCGGCGCGACGCCCGGCTCGTGCAGGCTGTCGCCGAGCCCGCTGAGATGGCCGATCTTGACGGTGCCGAGCCCGTGCTCGTGTTCGTGCTCGTGTTCCTCGCCCTCGGCGTGGCCGTCGGTCATCGTGTTCAGGCCGCCTCCAGTCCCGGTCTGGCTGGCGACGGTCGTGAAGGGCGGGGCGACCGGGGTCAGGGGGGTCGTACCGAAGTTGACCTGGAACGCGAAGGCACCGGTCGAGCCGCCCGTCCAGGCGGTCGCCCGCACGAGGAAGCCCTGGCCGGCGGTCACGCCCGGGACCGTGAGCTGCGCGGTGGTGCTGTTGGAACTCCCGAAGGCGTCGCCACGAGAGTTGAGCGAGGCGTCGAAGACGGTCACCCTCGGCGTCAGCATGCTTAGGTTGGTCGACTGGACCGCGACCGTGACACTCCCGGTGTTGGTCGGGGGGACCACCACCCAGAACCATTCGGTCTGGCCGGGGCTGGTCAAGTTCAGATTCGCCACCGTGATCTGGTTGGCGGCGTTCTGGGATCCGTCCAGGCTGACCGCTTGCCAGTACATGGAGTTGCTGCGACCGTTGCTGTTCCAGTAGTCCGGCTGGCGGGAGCCGTACACCGAACGGATCCCGTCGACGTCGTCCGTGTGGAGCGTCTGCTTGACCGTCGTGTAGTACGAATACATGACGGCCCTGCCGATGTCGGAGTGGCCCATGCCCAGCGCGTGGCCGAACTCGTGGATCGCGACCGTCATCAGGTCGTAGTGGGCGTCGACCATCCAGCTCGTGGTCGAGTTGAACACGATGTCGCCGGCCAGCGTGCCGCCGTTGATCTGCGGGGGAGAGTAGGCGGCGCCTAGGGTGCCGAACGACAGCGGGATGGCGCTGATGCGGATGTCGCCGAACCGGCTGTCGCCCTGCTGATTCCCGGGCGCGCCGATGCCCGTGCCGTTGTCCGAGACCTGCACGAGGTTGACGTTGGCCACCGCCTGCCAGACGGCCGCCGCCGCGTTGATCTCCCTCTGCCACGTCGCGGTGGGCATGCGAGCGTTGAGCGACTGGAAGAGGCTGCTGGGGACGCCGCCGATCGACGTGCCGTCGGGGACGAAGCTGTAGGTGATCCTCGATCCGTAAACCCAGTCGCCGCCGAGGGTGGAGTAAAGGAGCATCCGCTCCTCGAGCCCCTCCAGCCTCGGCCGGGAACGGCGGTCGGGCGTCGACGAACGGCCAGGGAGCGGACGATTTCGGGATGATTGCATGTTCGAAGCACTCCTTTGAGTTGCGGAACTCAGGTCGCGTCGATCCCTGCAGGCGCGAGTCGGAAGCCTCGACGAATTTCCGGACTCTCCGGATCCCGGCGCCTATGATGCAACCTCTGAGGACAACCCTAGGTCGCATTCTGACGGTGCGTCAGAAAAAGCGTGAATATTTCCGCCGATTTCATCGTTGGATGATTTCGTGCGACCTGGGATCCGCACTGAGGCGGAAAGTCCCCGAAAGATGGGGTGAGTGGGTCAGCCGGCGAGGCCGCAAGAATGTGCGGGTCGCTGTCTGTGACCGAGGGCGAAGGGAAGAAATGCGGTGGCAGCGGAGTCAGGTGACGGAAAACGACGCGGGCGCCGCGTCCCAAATTGAGACGCGACGCCCGACGTTCTATGCTTGGCCTGGTGACTCGACCCGTAAGGGACCAATCAATAACCCTGAGGAGCAGCCTTGACCGGGGCCTGGGGGGCCGGGGCGACCTGAGGAGCCGGGGCGACCTTGGCCGGGGCCTGGGGAGCCGGAGCGATCTTCGCCGGGGCCTGAGGAGCCGGAGCGATCTTCGCCGGGGCCTGGGGGGCCGGAGCGATCTTCGCCGGGGCCTGAGGAGCCGGAGCGATCTTCGCCGGGGCCTGAGGAGCCGGAGCGATCTTCGCCGGAGCCTGAGGAGCCGGAGCGATCTTCGCCGGAGCCTGAGGAGCCGGAGCGATCTTCGCCGGGGCCTGAGGAGCCGGAGCGATCTTCGCCGGGGCCTGGGGGGCCGGGGCGATCTTCGCCGGGGCCTGGGGGGCCGGGGCGATCTTGGCCGGAGCCTGAGGAGCCGGAGCGATCTTCGCCGGGGCCTGGGGGGCCGGGGCGATCTTGGCCGGGGCCTGAGGGGCCGGAGCGATCTTGGCCGGGGCCTGAGGAGCCGGGGCGATCTTCGCCGGAGCCTGGGGGGCCGGGGCGATCTTGGCCGGGGCCTGAGGAGCCGGGGCGATCTTCGCCGGAGCCTGGGGGGCCGGGGCGATCTTGGCCGGGGCCTGGGGGGCCGGGGCGATTTTCGCAGGGGCCTGGGGAGCAGGGGCGACCTTGCTCGGAGCACCCTGGTTGCTGGCATGGAACAGTTGGCCCGAGACACTCAGGGCAACAACTAGAACCGCACTGGTCATCGCGATGTCCTCTGTGATGAGTGAGGTCGTCGGTCGACGTCTCGATCGACTTTGTGAGCAGTCATTCCCGCTGGTGGTCCGGCTTCGGACGATGTCGAAATCGACCAATCGCCGACACCACCGCCCGTTCGTTCTTCAACTTCCTCCCCGAAGGTCGGATGATGAAGCCTGTCCCCGTTCCGTTGTCGGGAGACAGCCCGGCAGGCCTCGGTCAGTGGCGGGAGGCAAGGACCGGTCATCATGGCCGTTGTCCATGCTCCACCCCAGCGGTGGCCACTGCAGGTTATCGGCATCGACTCCCGGCTCGTTCAGTCATCTTGAGAAAATCGAGAGCATGACGCCTTGGGGGGCTCTAGGGGCTTTGACGAGTTTCAAGAGGGTGGGTGCTTGAACTGGGAGAAATGGGATCGTCCCCCGACGGATTCGAAGCCGAACCAAGATGAAGTTCGGTGAGGAGCCGCTGTCTTGTTGGGGCGGACGAGTACGAGCCCTTACCTGACGGGGACATGGTGGTCCTCGCGAGGGCTTTGCACTATTAGGATACAGCGTCATCAACTCTACACCGGTATCGGGAGGCAGCATGCGTATCGGCATCCGGCTCGGTGGTGCGATGTTCGGGGTGGTCGTCGCCCTTTATGGGGCGTCCGCCCGGGCTGACGCCACAGAGCGAGTCGTGGCCGTCCCCTTGGGGGGCTCGCTCGAAGCCAGGGAAGGCGAGCATTATTACGGGGTGTACGTCCCGACGCGGTTCGGCGGCGAGCTCACCATCAAGGCGACCGAGGGCGTCGTCGAGGAGATCAAGGGCCCCAACGGCGCGGTCCGGGCCAACGGCCAGGAGGTCGGCGAGGATCAGCAGGGATGGTTCACCTTCAAGGTGACCGGGGCGAAGAAGCCCTACAAGGTCGAGACCAAGTTCATCCAGAACGCCCAGAGCCTGAAGAAGCCCTGGAACTTCTACTACTGGCCGACCAAGGCCGACTCGCTGCACGAGCCCTGGGCCGGCGGCAACGCCCGGGTCGACACCATCCAGCTCAAGGGCGACGACGTCTGGGTCGCCAGCCCCGGCGGCTACATCGAGCCGGGCAAGGACATCGTCATGGCCGGCCGCAACGGCCTGCTCGAGACGAC
The DNA here is from genome assembly GCF_011064595.1 of Paludisphaera soli. Taxonomy (GTDB): domain Bacteria; phylum Planctomycetota; class Planctomycetia; order Isosphaerales; family Isosphaeraceae; genus Paludisphaera; species Paludisphaera soli. The sequence continues at coordinate 178,247 of NZ_JAALJI010000001.1, forward strand.
GCCGGCGGCGGGCGACGACGCGACCTGGTTCCCCAACCTTTATGACGACCTCTACTGGCTGGGCCCCAACAACACCCTCTTCCAGACACCCTCCCCCTTGCTGAAGTACGACCAGCTCTTCGGCACCTCGGCGCGGATCTGGGAGGCGGTCAACACGCAGAACAACGACATCAGCCGCTGGCCGGGCCACTGCCTCGGCGGCGCCGTGGCGTCGATCCGCTTCAACGACCCGATCCCGGCCCCGGGCACGGGCCTGACGAAGGACGAGCTGAAGGCGCTCTACGCCGAGCTGGGCGAGAACCACCTCAACCACCGCATCGGCGACTACGCGACCGACATCCCGTCCGGCCCCCCCCGCCCCGGCCCGGACCCGACCGACTGGAAGGTCTCGCGGGTCCACGCCATGTACGAAACCCACATCCGGGGCGAGCGGATCGCCCTGCTCTCCAACATGCGGGCCTTCCCCCCCCGGGGCACCGAGGCCGAAGTCTGGAACCAGGCCATCTATAAGTACGTCGCCGAATACAAGTCGATCCCCGGCCGCGGCCCCCGCGCCGTGAAGATCAACATCCAGGTCCACGCCAACTCGGGATCCTCGCTCAACGGCCAGGACGACAAGGATCGCGTGGTGCACTACGAGTACAACCTGGTGTACGGCCTGGACGGGCGGGTCGACGAGACCAACCCCGCCGCGGCCGACTGGATCTCCGTCGGCGGCGAGGCCCTGTTCGCGCCCCTCAACGTCCTCCAGGTCCTCGACTCCCAGTGGGCGGGCCACAACCCGTACGTCACGCTCGCGAACGTCCAGTCGCTCGACCTGGCCAACGGCGGGTCGAGCACCCGGTTCGCCGGCAAGGCCCCCGAGTTCCTCCCGGTCGCCCAGTACGAGGCCGGCCGCACGCTCCCCGGCGTCTCCGCGCCGATGTTCGCCGGGTCCAACGGCGGCACGGACGGCGGCGCTCGTCGCGGCGGCTTCCTCGGATTCTTCCGGGGCCGTTGACCGACGGCCTCCCACGTCCCGCCGACTTCGACCGCCCGACCGGATCCAGGCACCTCGCCCGGTCCGGCCGGGCGGTCCGGTTTCGAAAGCCGGCGGTCCGCGTGATCCGCACATCCGACGCCTTCGGCGCGGCGGCGCCGGCCCCGGAATCGGACGTCTTTCGCGCTTCGGTATTTTCGTCACGGCTGTTCAAGTTCGCCGCCGCCGGGGCCGATCCTTATACCATCGCGAGAGGTCTCTCCGGGGCCGCACTCCAGCCGAACGAAGGCGACGCCCGGACGCCCTCTCAAACCCTCAGCCGGAACTACCCACTCGATCGAACCGAGGCCGACCGCCATGACTCCAATCCTCGTACCCCCCAGCGACGCGACCGCCCGGTTCGACGACGGCGGGTTTGAGTGGGGCTTGGAGCTGATTCGCGTTCCGGACGTCGGCCCCATCCGCCGAAATCCCTCATCGATCGAGGCCTGGGAACGTGGGTGGGCGGAACGGTCGCGATCGCGGTCGATGACGAGTTCCCCGCGGCCCCGTCGCCGGCTCCGTCGCGAGATCCGAGTGGCGGCCTGCGTCTGCCTTGCGTTCGCGCCGATCGTGACCGCGGTCGGAGCGTGGGGTGTCCCCCCCGCCCGCAACCTGGCGGCGGCCGAGGTCGCCTCGCCGGTCCGGGACGACCTGGAAAAGGACGACCAACCCGGTCCCCTGCGGATCCGGCTCTCGATCAAGCCTCTCGGGGCGGTCGAGGCCGAGCCCGAAAGTCCCGTGGTCTTTCCCGGCTATCTGCTGCCCGCCGAACGTCGCGAGGAGGCGTCCCATGAGGGAAGTTGACGAGGCCCTCTCCCGCGCCTACGCGCAGCAAGGGCGCGAGGTCGGCCGGGCCCCTTCCGCCGCCGCCGTCCCCTCGCCCCATCGGCCCGCGCGTCGGCCCGCCCCGACTCGCCCGTCGCAGGTATACCTCCCGCCGGCCCCGCCGTCCGGCGGCGTGCTGGAATGGCCCGAGGTCGTCGACGTGCTCGAACGCTCGTGGGGCGATCGCTTCCGGCTGATGGCCGACCGCATCCTCCAGGCTCGCGAGCAGAAGGGCGTGAAGGTCCTGCTGTTCACGAGCTGCCATCGCGCCGAGGGCCGCACGACGCTCGTGCTGACCCTGGCCCGCGCCCTGGCGAAGCGGCCGATCAAGACCCTGCTCGTGGACGCCGACCTCTCCGGGCCGATGCTCGGACGATCGCTGGGGCTCCGGCCGACGGTGGGGCTGGACGACGTGGTGGAGGACGGGAAGTCCGTCGAGGACGCCCTCGTCGAGTCGCCCGGAGATCGTCTGTGGGTCCTGCCCATGCGCGCCGCGGCCTCGCGCCCGAGGGACTTCCTCGCGAGCGCCTCGTGGGCCTGCACCATGGCGAAGCTCCGCCGCGACTTCGACCTCGTGCTCGTCGACGGCGGGCCGCTGTTCGCCGGGCTCTCGGCGGCCGTGCTCCACCGCTCGGTCGACGCGGCGGTCCTGGTGCACAGCCGCGACGCCACCGGCGAGCGCTCGCTGCTGCGGGCTCGCGAGGTGCTCGAAGCCGGCGGCGTCCCCCTGCTCGGGCTCGCCGAGACCTTCGCCTGAACCCGCCGGGAGGCCCCGTGTACGAAGCCCATTACGGCCTCGACCAGCGCCCGTTCGGCGAGACCGCGCTCGCCACGGCCTACGTCCCGCTCCCCAGCCGGGACGCGGCCCTGCGTCGCGTCCGCTACGGGCTGGAGCACGGGCTGGGCCCCGCCCTGCTCTACGGCGGCCCGGGCTCCGGCAAGACCCTCGCGGCGAGCCGTCTCGCCGCCGACGTCGGCGCGCCCACGGTCCACCTGACCTTCCCCGCCATGCCGGCCCACGACCTCCTCGTCCACCTCGCCGAGGAACTGGCCGGCGCGCCCGTCGACGCCCCGTCGATGGCCTCGGCCCTGCGTAAGCTCCGCGAGGCCCTGGCCGACTTCGCCGCTCGCAAGGCCCGGCCGCTCCTGATCGTCGACGAGGCTCAACTGATCCAGGAGGCCTCGGTCTTCGAAGCCCTCCGGCTGCTGCTCAACTTCCAGTCCGGCGGCCTGCCCGAACTCTCACTCCTGCTGGTGGGGACGGGCGAGGTCGTCCTCCAACTCCCCGGGGCTTTCCAGGATCGCCTGGCCGCGCGCAGCCTCCTGCCTCCGTTCACCGAGGCGGAAACGGCGGCCTACATCCGGGGGCGCCTCGCCTCGGCCGGCGGGGTCGAGCCGCTGTTCACCCCCGAGGCGCTCGCCGATCTCCACCGCGCTGCCCTGGGCGTCCCCAGGCGCCTGAACCACCTCGCCGACCTCGGCCTCCTCATCGCCTACGCCGAGGGGAAGCCGCTCGTCGACCCTCGGATCGTCTCGATCGCAGCCCGCGAATTCCAGGCCGACCCGCTGGCCGCCTGATCCTGATGTTGATCCGTCGCCAGCCGACCGGGACGGGACGCCCGGATTCTGGTACAACCGCCCTCGCGCGGCACGGCGGCCGCGTAGTCCTTCATAGTCAGGGCGAAGGATCGGTCGGACGGCGAAGCGACTCGCAGGCGTCCGACGGCCGGTCATCACGTTCCGACGCCAGGAGCGCAGGGATGGATCAGACATCGAGAGGATGCAACCAGGGCGGGGGCGGGCGGACGGCTCGCACCTTGGCCGCCGTCTGGCTGATCGGGCTCTCCGCGATCTACGCGACGGCCCGCGCCCAGGGGCCGGCGACGGCCGACGCCCCGGATGGCGTCGAGGTCCTGACCCGAGGCCCGGTCCACGAGGCCTTCGCGGTCCCGGTCGTCAACGATCCCAGGCCGGGCCTGGTCGTCCCCCGGACGCCGCCGGACCCCGTCGAGGAGATGCCTCCCGACCAGAAGCCGGCCGGCGATCAGGTGCAGTGGATGCCGGGATACTGGAGCTGGGACCAGGGCCGCGAGGATTTCGTGTGGGTGAGCGGCATCTGGCGCGAGCCCCCGCCCGGACGCCAGTGGGTCCCCGGCTACTGGAACCCGGTCGCCAACGGCGCCCAGTGGATTCCCGGCGCCTGGATCCCCGTCGGCCAGTCCGCCGCGCCGGCCGACGCGAACGTGCAACTGGCCCAGGGCGAGGCGGCCTACCTCCCCGAGCCCCCCGCCAGCCTGGAACTCGGCCCGAACATCCCCCGGCCGTCGACCGAGGTCTTCTGGAGCCCCGGCTGCTGGTTCTGGCGACAGGCCCGCTACGTCTGGAGGCCCGGCTTCTGGGCGGCCGTGCAGCCGACCTGGGTCTGGGTCCCCGCCCACTACGTCTGGACCCCCGGCGGCTGCCTGTTCGTCGAGGGCTACTGGGACCTTCCCCTGGTCGATCGCGGCATCCTGTTCGCGCCGGTGTACTACGCCCGGCCGGTCTACCTGCAGCCGGCGTACGTCTACACGCCGACGATCACCATCGCCTCGCCCGGCCTGGTCGCCAACCTGTTCGTGCAGCCGACCTACAACCACTACTGCTTCGGCGATTATTACGACACCCGTTTCCTGTCGGTCGGCGTCTTCCCGTGGTTCTCGTTCACGTACCAGTCCGGCCCGCGTCCACCGGCCTACTACGACCCGCTGTTCACCTTCTATGCCTCGGTCAACGTGCGGAGCAATCCCGGCTGGGCCTCGCGCTGCCGCGACGACTACATCCTCCGTCGCGACAACATCGCGATGCGTCCGCCCCGCACCTACATCGAGCAGACGAGGATCGTGCAGAACAACGTGAACATCACCAACAACGTCACGATCATCAACCAGGGCCGAGGCGGACGGCCCGGTCCCGGCCCCGCCTCGATGATCGGCCGTCCCATCGAACAGGTCGCGATGCGCCGGCCCGAACCGGGCGTGGCGAGGATGGAGCGGCTCGATGTCGACGCCCGCCGCAATTGGCAGGCTCGCTCCCGCGCCGTGACCGACTTCCGCGTCCAGCGCGCCGGTCGCGAGCTGGAAGCCGCGCCGCGACCCGGCCCGGGCCCGGGACCAGGCGGGCCTCGGCCGGCCCAGGCGCAGGAACTCGCGCAGGCTCGCCCCCGGCCGTTCGCGATGCCGGCGTCGCCGGTCTCCGCCCCCCGCCTCGCGCCGGACCAGCGCGGACGCCCAGGCGGCCTTGTGCGTCCCGTGCACCCGAATTCGCCGACCGTCGGCGATCCCGCGCGTCCGGCCCTCCCCCGGCACGTCGCCGGCGCGAACGTCGAAAACCCCGGTCCCCGTCCTGGCCCCGTCGCACGTCCCGGCCAGGGGCCGGACCTCGGACGGGCGACGCCGCTGGCGCGCACGGAGCGTCGGGAGCCGCCGACGCCCCGGGGGCCGGCGCGGCCCATCCCTGGGGAGCGTCCGGCCGCGTCCGTCACGCCCCCGCAGGGGCGAATCCCCGCCGCGCCCCTGGCGAGGCATCAGGTCGAGCCCGGCGCGTCGAGGCCGGCCCCCGCGCACCTCAGGAACGGCGCCGGTCCCGCGCCCCTCGCGAATCGGCCGCCGCCCGCCGCTCCGCCCGCCGACCGGCCGTTCGCGCCGCGTCACCTGCGCGAGGACGGCTCTCCCGTCCCTCGGCCCGGACCGGGCGCCGTCCCCGGCGGCTTCTCGCCGCACGCCCAGCCCCCGCGTTCCCTGCCGCGGCGTCCCCCGCCGACCCCGCGCCCCGAAGGCCAAGCGGCCCGCGCCGCCGCCGCCGAACGTCGCGCCGAAGGCCCGGCCGCTCGCGCCGCCGCGGCGCGTCGCAACGCCGAGGACGGACCACGACGAAATCCCTGATCCGACCGATCCCTCCGGTCGCGGCGGTTCCCGAAACCGCCGCGACCGGATAGGATGGGGACCTGGACGAAAGTCGACGACCCGCCCTCGACAGGAGCCGGGCGGGGCAACCCAGGATCTCCCATGACCGACGGCAAGGACGACGCCGAAGCGGCCCTCGACGTGCTGGGCGACGTGGCGCGGGGATGGTTCGCCCAGGCCTTCCCCGCCGGCCCGACGCCGGCCCAGCGCCTCGCCTGGCCGGCGATCGCGTCGGGCGAGAACGTGCTCCTGATCTCGCCCACGGGGACCGGGAAGACCCTCGCCGGCTTCCTCGCGATCGTCGACCGGCTCCTGCGTGAGCACGAGGCCGGCGAGCTGAAGCCGGGCCTGCGCTGCGTCTACGTCTCGCCCCTGCGGAGCCTGGGGTACGACGTCGAGAAGAACCTGTCGGTCCCCCTTCGCGGCGTCCAGCGGCTGATGGGGCTGGCGAAATGTCCCGTCCGGGTCGGCGTCCGAACCGGCGACACGTCGGCTTATGAGCGTCGGAAGCACCGCGAGGGGCCCCCGCACATCCTCATCACCACGCCCGAGAGCCTGTCGCTCCTCCTGAGCCAGGCCGGATGGGCCGACCACTGGGCCGGCGTCTCGCATCTGGTCGTGGACGAGGTCCACGCCCTCGCCGCGACCAAGCGCGGGGCCGACCTGGCCATCTCCCTGGAGCGGCTGGCCGACGCCTCGGGGGCCGAGCCGACCCGGGTCGGCCTCTCGGCGACCTGCCGCCCCCCCGACCCCGTCGCCCGTTTCCTCGTCGGGCCCTCGCGGTCATGCCGGATCGTCGAGGCTCCGCGCCCGTCGGGATCCCAACCGCTGGAGATCGCCGTCGAGTCGCTGCTCCGTCCCGGCGAGGGTCCGCATCGGGGCCTGACCTATCGCCGCCTGCTCCGACGGATCCGACAGGTCGTCGGCGAGAACCGGACGACCGTCGTCTTCGCCAACAGCCGGCCGATGACCGAGAAGGTCGCCCACGACCTCCGCAACGAGCCCCCCCGGCGCGGCGAGGCGGGCCGGGCGTTCGACGGCGAGACCGAGGTCGCCGTCCACCACTCGGCGCTCGACGCGACGCGTCGACGCCTCGTCGAGGAGGACCTCAAGGCCGGCAAGCTCCGGGCCGTCGTCACCAGCACGAGCCTGGAGCTGGGCGTCGACGTCGGCACGGCCGACCTGACGGTCCAGATCGGACTTCCCGGGGGCGTCGCGCGGTGCGTGCAGCGGATCGGTCGGTCGGGCCACCACGTCGGCGGCCGGGCGCGTGGCCTGATCCTGGCGGCGACGGCCGCCGAGGTGGCCGCGGCGGCCGTCACCGCCCGCGCGGCGCGGGCCGGTGCGATCGAGCCCTTGAGGCCGGTGGCCTCGCCGCTCGACGTCGTCTGTCAGCAGCTCATCGGCATGGCCTGCACGGGCGAGACCTCGGTGGACGCGGCGTACGCCCTCCTCCGGAAGGCCGGGCCGACGGCCGATCTCGGCCGCGAGGACTTCCTCGCCTGCCTCGACTTCCTCGCCGGCGACCTGTCCGGCCCCTCGGGCGCCTTCGAGCCCGAGCCCGGCGCGACCCCTCGCTGGACCGCGCCGCGGATCTGGAAGCGCAACGGCTGGTTCGGGGTCCGCAACCGCCGCGTCCAGCGCTGGTTCTGGAGCAACGTGGGGACGATCAACGCCGAGGAGTCGGCGGCGGTCGTCGCCGACGGCGCGTCGATCGGCACGGTCGAGGGGGCCTACGCCGAACGCCTCTCGCCCGGGGACCGCTTCGTGCTCGACGGCCGCACGCTGGAGTTTCGCCGGCTCGAAGGGCTGGTCCTTCACGCGAAGCTCGTCGGCGGCGAGGCCGGGGCGCTCCCCGTCTGGCACAGCGACCGCCAATCGCTCTCGACCGAGTTGGCCGCCGAGCTGGCCGCCTTGCGATGCGAGGCGTCGCGACGCTCCACCTGCGACGGCCCGGACGCTTTCCGCGCCTGGCTGGCCGCGACGCTGGACCTCGACGCCCGCGCCGCCGAGGTCGTCGCCGAGCTGATCGAGGCCCAGGACCGCTGGAGCGAGACGCCGGGCGTCGACTCGCTCCTGATCGAGGAGTTCCCCACGCCCCTCGAACCGGGATGGACCTACGCCTTCCACGCCCCCTTGAACCGCTCGGCGAGCGAGGCCCTCGGGCGGGCCGTCTCGGCGCGGCTGGGGAGGCGGTTCGGCCGCGACGCGACGTTCCAGGCCGCCGACCTGGGCTGGACGATCCGCCTGCCCGACGACGTGCGGATCGACGAGGCCGACCTCGCCGAGATAGCGTCGCTCGACCGCCTGGCCGACGACGTGCTCGAAGGGGTCGACCGCGGCGAGCTGGCCGCGCGCCGATTCCGGCACGTGGCGTCGACGGCGATGATGGTCCTGCGCAATCCCGAGCCCGGCAAGCGGGTGCGGGTCGGCGGGATGAACTGGGTCTCGACCCGGCTCTACCCGCTGGTCAAGGCGGCCTGCCCCGACCACCCCCTGCTCCGGGAGACCCGCCGCGAGATCCTCCACGACGTGCTGGACGTCCCCGCCGCGCTGCGGTGGCTGGAGACCCGGCCGACGATCCGGCTGCGGAGGCTGACGGCGCCCTCCCCGTTCGCGACCGCCTGGATCGCCCCCGGCGGCGACGAGCCGATGCAGTACGACTCGCCGGCCGACGCCCTGCGGCGGCTCCACGCCCGGATGACCGCCGCGGCCGGAGGGTCGTCGTGAACCCCGACGACGCGGCGTGCCACCCGCACGAGGGCTGGCTGCTCAGCCCCGAGGGGGCGGCGATCCGGCCCGAGGCGGCGACCGCCGTCGTCGCCGACGTCCACCTGGGATACGAGTGGGCGCGCGGGGCGGCCGGCGACTGCATCCCGGCCCACTCGCTGGCCGAGACCCGAGCCCGGCTCGAACGGCTCCTCGCCCGGGGCGGCATCCGACGGCTGATCGTCGCGGGCGACCTCGTCGAATCGCCCCGCCCGTGCGCCCGCACGGCCGCCGACGTCGCCCGGCTGGGAGACTGGCTGGCGGCGCGGGGCGTCGACCTCGTCGTGACCCTGGGCAATCACGATCGCAGCCTGGCCGCCTCGCCGAGACCTCCGGCGATCCGCCCGAGCGAATGCGTCGCCGGCTGGACGGTCCAGCACGGCGACCGCCCGAGGGTCGGCGAACGCGCCGTGATCGGCCATCATCACCCGATCTTCCGGGCTTCGGGCCTGGCCTCGCCCTGCTACTTGGTCGGGCCGAGCCTCATCGTGCTGCCCGCGTTCTCGGCCAACGCCGCCGGGCTCGACGTCGTCGGCGGGGCGACGCCCGCCGCATGGGCCGACGCCGGGCTCCGCTGCGTCGTCGCCGCCGGCGAGGGCCTGCTCGATTTCGGGCCCATCGCCACCCTGGCCGAGCGACTCCGCCCCGCCGCCGCGCGGGTGGATTGATCGGGCCGATCGGTCGATTTAGGATGAAGGCTCTGGTCCCGCTCGCGACCGTTTGAAGAAGGCCCCGTCATGACAACCCTCGTGCGCGATATTCGGGGACCACGGCGAAGCCGGATCCTCGCCGCGGCGGTCGCCGCCCTCGGCTTCCTGCCGCTCGGCTGCGGCTTGTGGCCCTGGGAATCCGAGCCGATCTGGGGCCGGGTCGTCGCTCACGGCCGACCGGTCACCAAGGGGACGGTGATCCTGATGCCCGTCGCCGAGGACGTGACGACCTGGGGCGTCGGCCCGATCGACCCGACGGGTCGATTCGAGGTCAGTTCGTCCCGCCTGGACGTCCCCCTCCAGCCCGGCCGCTATCAGCTCTACATCCGGCCCCCGCATTACATCGACTCCAACACGCTGAAGCCCGCGCCCCCGCCCGGCTATGACGTGCCGGCGAAGTACATGGACCCCGCCCGGCCGATCATCACCGTCCACATCGGCGGCGAACCCACCCGGATCGACCTGACGCTCCAGGACTGAACCCGCCCGGGGGGAGAGGAAGCCGGAAACCACGAAAGGCGACGCCGTTCCCGGAGCCGGGAGGGCGTCGCCCTTCGCGATTCGCCCCGGCCGCGACGGTTTCGGCGTCGCGGCCGGGGGCGGTTCGGTTTCTTCTCGCTTCGATCAGAAGCAGGTGAGGCAGGTGGGGACGACGACGGGGACCGTCGTGTACTGCTGGACGGCGACGGTCCTGGGGACGTAGCGGGCGACGACGCGATTGGTCGCGACGGGAACCTGCTCCGCCACGCAGACCGGAACCTGGCGGCTGGCGGTCTCCGCGACCATGCGAGTCTGGACGACCGGCACGTTCTCGACCCGCTCCTCGGCGACGTAGCTGCACGTCGTCACCGGGATCGACTCGACGCGTTCCTCGGCGACGTAGCGGCAGGTCTGGACCTCGTAAGGCTCCACCCGCTCCTCGGCGACGTAGTTGCAGGTCGTCACCGGGATCGACTCGACGCGCTCCTCCGCCACCATGTCACAGGTGCGAACCTCGTAGGGCTCGACCCGTTCCTCGTTGACGTAGCTGCAGGTCTGGACCTCGTAGGGCTCGACCCGCTCCTCGGCGACGTAGCGGCAGGTCTGGACCTCGTAGGGCTCGACCCGCTCCTCGGCGACGTAGCGGCAGGTTGTCACGGGCGTGGACTCGACGCGTTCCTCGGCGACGTAGCGGCAGCGGGTCACGGGGACCTGGCGGACCATCGTCTCGCGGACGTAGGTCGTCTCCGAGACGTCGCGGGTGACGGGACGCGAGACGAAGACACGCTGGCTCACCGTCCGCGGCGGGCACTGCACGGCGACCGTGGCGGTCACCTTCTTCTTGTGCAGGCAGCCGAAGAGGCCGCGAGGCCGTTCGTAACCGCAGGGCTCGCACTCGCTGACCGGCACGCGGACCTGACGCTCGACGACCGGCCCGGGGATGGTCGTGTACTGACGCTCGAAGTAGCCGGTCTCGACGACCTCCTGGCGGACCGTGGTGACCGGGCGGCAGACGGTGTACGGCTGATCGACCATGACCGTCTCGGTCACGGGCTTCATCACCGTGTAGCGTCGCTCCTGGTTGACCGTCTGGTAGACCGGCTTGGAGACCGTATAGCGGCGCTCGCGACGCTCGGTCTGGTAGACCGGCTTCATGACCGAGTACCGCCGCTCCATCTTCTGGGTCTGGTAGACCGGCTTGGCGACGGTATAGCGCCGCTCCATCTGCTGGGTGCGCACCACCGGCTTCATGACCGTGTACTTGCGCTCCTGATTGACGGTCTGATACACGGGCTTGGTGACCGTATACCGACGCTCGCGCCGTTCGGTCTGATACACGGGCTTCATGACCGTGTATTTGCGCTCCTGATTGACGGTCTGGTACACGGGCTTGGAGACCGTGTATTTGCGCTGGACGTACGAGGTCTCGGTCACGGGCCGCATGACGGTGTAGTTTTCCGTCTGGTAGGCCGTGCGATACCGCGTCTCCATGACGGTGACGGGCTCGTTCTCGTAGACGGTCTCATAAACCGTCTGATAGACGGTCTGCACCTGGGGGGCCAGGGCGACCACGCTCAGCTGAGTGGCGACGACCGGGGCCGGGGCGCACGAGTGGCAGGCCCCGCCTCCGTAGGTGGCCCAGGCGGGCGAGGCGTACCCCGACAGCAGGGCCGCGGCGATGCCGGCGGCGAGCCGCCCGGCTTTCAAGGACGTAAACATGCGAAACTCCTCGGCGGATCCTCGGGCTTCCACCTCGCCGCCGGTCCGATGCGGACCGGCGGCCAGCCCCGAGGGAGTCGCTGTCTCGTCCCTGAGATAGCCCTCCCGACGTCAAACTCTCGGGCCCCTCGAAAACTCCCTCAAGAGGCCCACCGTGTTCTGCCGAAATCAATACGTTCGCGGCCCCTCAGGACCCCACGCAGTCGATTATAACACCCACCATTTTCGCGACTTTAGGATTTGGTGGGAATTCCCGGAGGCCGGGGTCCTCCTCTAGCGATCGCAACGTCTGGATCGAGGGGAAGGAGTGTATCCGTCAGGCGAAGGGGAGCAATCCGCGCGCCGTCGGGCGACTCGGTTCGACGCCTCCCCCATCAGGACTATACGCAAAACCCGCGTTCCGCGTGCGGAGATTCGAGACAAAGCCTCAAGCTCGAAGGCGGTTTGCAATATTTACAATTTGCGGCCCGATTGCAACTTTTGCAAAGCCTGCCCCGCCGAGCGTCGGAGCGGGGTTGAGCCCGATCGGGCGAGAGCTTCCAGCTCGGGTCGCAGGCCCGCGAAGGTCCCGATCTCGCCCGAACCCGCGAGCGCCTCGACCGCCTGGACCTGGATCGTGTCGACCAGATCCGAGAGGTCCGCGAGTTCAGGGCCGCGGACGGCCTCGCGAAGCTCCTCCGTCGCGAGCATCTCGCGAAGCGGGCCGAGGGCCGAAGCGTCGCCCCGCCTGGCCAGCGCGATCGCGGCGTTGTAGCGCACGAAACGATCGGGGTCGTCCCGGGCCCGATCCGCCAGGGCTTCGGTCGCGCCCCGACCTCCACAGAAGCCGAGCGCGAACACGGCCAGGCGGCGCAGCTCGGGGGAGTCGGAGGCCCTCGCCGCCCCGCGGAGCGCGTCGATGACATGCGCCTCATCGAGCTTCCCTGCCAGCCGGGCGGCGTGGCGGGCGAGGCTCGCCGCGGCGGCCAGCCGCACGGGCTCGACCTGCCGGGCGTCGAGGGCGACGGCCAGCGTGGCGAGCGCGTCGACGGCGCGGCCGTCGGTCGACCGGGCGTCGAGCGTCTGGAACGTCCCGAGCGCCAGAGCCAGGTATCGCGTCATTTCGGGCTCCGAGGCTCCGGTCAGCTCGTCTTCGAGCATCGCGGTCAGCTCGCCCAGGAGTTCCGGGTCGCGGGCCAGGCCGGGATCGTTGCCGATGAGGGTCGCCAGCTCGTAGGCCGATCGCCAGCCGGCCGCACCCGAGCGGATCTCCCACACGTAGGCGAGCGCATCACGACCGCCCCCGGCCAGCCTGCCGAAGAGCAGCCAGACGGCCACGACCGCCAGGACCACCCCGGCCGGGATCAGGAAGAGCCGGGCGAAGAAGCCGGACGATGGAAGTTCGACCGGCGGCAGGTCCGGCGGTTCGCCCGGATCGATGGGCGGATTCGGGGAGGGCATGCTGCTCGTCGCCGCGGGATCGTCCGCGACGACGCCTCGCTGAAGGGAGTCGACCGTCGGGGGGAGGCGCCGGACTCGCTCCGGGCCATCCCCGAGTGTAGGTGCCGTCGACCGCCTCGGGCAAGCGCGTGCCGGATCGATCGCGACGGATGGGCGAAGGCGATCGAGAATCCGGGATTGACAGGTCGGGCGGTCCGGGCTTTAATCCCGTCGTCGCAGAACCTGGGTAGGCCGTTCGCGCGGTCGCCGGGGTTCGACGCCTGAAGCCCGGACGCCCACCTTCGACCTGACTCCTCGATCCCGATCCGGGCCCCGACGACCCTCCTCGGTCCTTCCTCGCGCCTCGGCGCGGCGGTCGGCCCGAGAATGCAGCAAGATGCGAATCACCAGGAGGTCAGGTCGCGCTCGTGGGATGCGAGCGTACGAAGGAACGTCGCCATGCACCGGATGCGAATCGACATCAGACGATGGATCTTACCCGCGTTCCTGCTCCCCCTCGGGGTGCTCGGCTCCGGCGCGAGAGCCGAGTTGATCCGCCCGCACGGGTTCCGCACCTATCCCAGCATCGCGGGGGAGATGGCGGGCGAGCAGACTTATGAATACGATCCCCGCTCGGAGACCGGCGTCTTTCGGGTCACGAACGCGCCTCACGTGATCACGCTCGGCCCCGGTGGGCGACACATGATCGACGTGATGCCCGACGACGAGGGGACCCTCAACGAGACGCTCCAGCTCACCCTCGACCGCGAGGGGCGGCTCGTCGACGAGCCCGACAACAACTTCGAGCTGCACGGCTCGGTGACGATCGGCGGCCAGGTTTATGAGGGCCTGCTGCTCACCGGCCGCCCCACCGCCTTCGGGGCCCAGTCCTTCGGCGAGAAGGCCGCCGGAGGCCCCGGCGTCTTCGACCTGAGCCTGAAAGTGACGGGGGGCAAGCTCGCGAGGGCGTTCGGCCCGGAAGCGTACTTCCGGATCACGCCCCAGGGAGGCGGGACGTTTCAGGGGACCTTCGCCGCCGACTTCTCGGGCGGTCGCCCGCTCACGAGCCTCCGGGCGTCTCGCGCGGAGAACGCCCCGATCCCGGTCCCCGAGCCCACCTTGCTGATCTTCGTGGCCACTTGCGGCGGGGGCTGCCTCGCCTCCCGCGCCCTGCGTCGGCGACGCTGCCGACGCCGGCAGGCCCTCGCGGCGTCGCTCAGTCGGCCTGCATCTGCGCCGACAACTTACCTAGCGCCTCGTTCTCGATCTGCCGCACTCGCTCCCTCGTCAGCCCGAGGGATTCGCCGATCTCTTTGAGCGTCTTCGGCGTCTCGTCGTTCAGGCCGAAGCGCATCCGGAGGACGGTCGCCTCGCGCTTGTCCATCTCGTCCAGGCGGTTCATGACGATCCGGAGGTTGTCGGCCTCGACCATCTCCACGTCCGGGGCGCGGGTGCGCTCGTCCATCAGCATCTCGCCCAGGCTCCAGCCATTCTCGGGCTGGTCGGTCTGCGGGACGAGGTTGTAGACCTTGATCGCCTTCTTGACGATGGCCAGCTTCTTTTTGGGAAGCTTGAGGATCTTGGCGATCTCCTCGACCGTCGCGGCGCGTCCCAGGGTCTCCTGGAGCTCGGCCGAGGTCCGCCGCCACTTGAACAGCAGCTCCACCATGTAGGCGGGGATGCGGATCGGCTTGGCGGTGTTCACCAGCGCCCGCTTGATGGACTGCTTGATCCAGTAGCTGGCATAGGTGCTGAACCGGGTCCCCACGGCCGGATCGAACCCCTCGACCGCGCGAAGCAGGCCGAGGTTGCCCTCCTCGATCAGGTCTTGCAGGGCCAGTCCCTTGCCGACGTAGCCCCGGGCGATGTTGACGACGAGGCGGAGGTTCGCCCGCACCATCCGGTCGCGTGCGAGGTCGTCCCCGTCCGCGATCCGATACGCGAGCTGCTTCTCCTCGTCCGCGGTCAGCAGGGCCACTTCGTTGATCTCCCGGAGATAGGTCTCCAGGGGGCTCTGCACCGTGTCACGGCGATGTCGTCGAATCCGGGCCATGAAGATCCTCGTTGTGTCGGTCGTAACAAGGTCCGCTCACGTCCCCGAGTCGGTAGACGAGAAACGAAGCCGAGACGGCGGGGCGGTCGGAGGATGCCCGCAGGGGGCCATTCGCCCCGCGAAGGCGCGACGGTTCGAAGCGAAGACTCCCGGGCCGACCTCCTGGATTCGGGGAATACATCCCCGCATCCGGGCGGCGTCCGCGGACAAATCCCGACGGCAAGGCCGTGTTGCGACGGCCGGCGACGTCTCCCAGCCCCTCGCCGGCCCGTCGGGCGTGTCGCCCGGCCGCCGCCGTCTCAAGGTCGGGCCGTACCCCGCTCGCTCTCCGCTTCCCGCTGCACGCCCTCGCGACTCCGCCGCTCTCGGCTTGACAGACGAAATATCGGATCGTCGACGGTTGGATGATAAGCTGGGAGAGTATTGGAAAACTAGGATAAATTGTAAATGCATGGGACATGGGGGTTCGGGGGGATTTGCTGACGTCGATATCTGGGACGAGTGCCAGGAGTTTGCCGACTGCGGGGGCCGAGTAAGCTTTACTAAGATTACGCAGGCCAAAAAAACAATTACAAGATGGATGCAAGAAAAGTTGAATGCGTGCTATGATGCTTGCGTTTATGATGGGGGTTCCGGCCGGCCCTGGAAGATCCTTCAGGGCGATTGCCTGGAGCATCTGAAGGCCCTGGGATCGGGGACGGTCGACCTGGCCTATCTCGACCCCCCATTCCACACCGGGCGGGTGCATCGCCTCACGGCCCGCGACCGCGCGACGGCGTACCAGTTCGACGACGTTTGGGAATCGCCCGACGCCTATGCGGCGTTCCTGCTGGTGCGGTTGGAGGAGGTCCGGCGGGTGCTGGCCGACACCGGCTCCCTCTTCTTCCACTGCGGCCGCGACGCCGGGCACGTCGCGAGGGGGCTGCTGGATCAAGTCTTCGGACCGGGGCGCTTCCGGTCCGAGATCATCTGGCATTACCGGCGGTGGTCGAGCGGATCGTCGGCGTTGCTGCCGGCTCACCAGACGATCCACTACTACACGAAGACCGAATCTTATGTGTTCAACCCGATCTGGGAACCCTACTCGCCGGCGACGAACGTCGACCAGCTCCTCCAGCGGCGGCGGAGGGACGGCTCGAGGAAGGCGGTCTACGAGCGCGACGAGCAGGGCCGGCCGGTCCCCGCGGGCCCCAAGCGCGGGGTCCCGCTGGGCGACGTCTGGGACGTCCCGTACCTGAACCCGAAGGCGCGCGAGCGTACGGGCTATCCCACCCAGAAGCCGCTCGCGCTGCTGGAGCGGATCGTCACGCTGGCGAGCCGGCCCGGGGACGTCGTGCTCGACCCGTTCTGCGGCAGCGGGACCGCGCTGGTGGCGGCGGCCTCGCTCGGTCGGCGGGCGATCGGGATCGACCTTTCGGAGCAGGCCGTCGCGCTGACGCGGTCGAGGCTGGAGCGGCCGGTCCGGAGCCGTTCGCGGCTCATGGAACGCGGACGCGAGGCGTACCGCACGGCCGACCCCGCGAGCCTCGCGCTGCTGGACGGCCTGGATTGCGCCCCGGTGCATCGCAACGCCGGGATCGACGCGATCCTCAAGGAGCCGCACGACGGCCGCCCGGTCGCGGTGCGCGTCCAGCGCCCGGGGGAGACGCTCGCCGATTCGGCGGCGAAGCTCCGCCGGGCGGGCGCCTCGGCGCGGGCTTCGCGGATGTTCCTCGTCGTCCGGGAGCCGGTCGCGCCGGGCCAGGTCCCCGAGGGGGTGGAGGTGATCGAGGCCCCGGCCGCCGCGATCGCGAGGCGTCTGCGAGAGCACGCCGCGGGCGATCCCGAGGCATCGACTTCGGGCGCGTGAAAAAACGCCGCCCCGGGAGATCCCGGGGCGGCGTTCGCGATGACGACGTAGGGAGTGGGCGAGGCCGGTCGGCCGCGCTCAGTCTTCCTGGACTTCGGTCTCGGGCTCGGCCGGGGTCTCGGCCTCGGCCGACGGCTCGGACTCGGTCGACGATTCGGACTCGGTCGACGACTCGGACTCGGCCGGGGCCGGGGTGGAGCCGCCGATGCTGAAGAGGGGACCGCCGCCGCCGAGGCCGCCCTTGAGCTCCTTGTTCTCCTTGGTCTCCCTCGGAGCCTGAGCCTGGGACTCGCCGCCCTCGCCGGTCGTCTCGCCTTCCTCGTCCTCGCGGCCGGACCAGTGGGCCTTCTTGCGGGAGAGGCCGATCTTGCGCTCGCCGCGGTCGACCCGGAGGATCTTGACCTCGATCTCGTCGCCGACCTTGACCACCTCTTCGGGGCTGTCGACCTTGTGGTCGGCCAGCTCGGAGATGTGGAGCAGGCCTTCAAGCCCCGGCTCGAGCTCGACGAAGACGCCGAAGTTGGTGAGCTTGGTGACCTTGCCCTTGACCACGTCGTTCGGCTCGTAGCGGCCGGGGATGTCGGTCTCCCACGGGTCTTCCTTGAGCTGCTTGAGCCCCAGGGCGATCCGCTTGCGGTCCTGGTCGACGTTGAGCACCTGGCAGCTGATGCGCTGGCCCTTCTCGAGCACCTCGTTGGGGTGGCCGATCTTGCGAGTCCAGCTCATGTCGGAGATGTGCAGGAGGCCGTCGATGCCCTCCTCGATCTCGATGAACGCGCCGTAGTTGGTGAGGTTCCGGACGGTGCCCTCGACCATCGTGCCCGGCGGATACTTGTTGGCGACCTGGTCCCAAGGGTTGACCTGGGTCTGCTTCATGCCGAGCGAGATCTCCTGCTTGTCCTTGTTGATGCCAAGGACGACGACCTCGATCTTGTCGCCGGTGTTGACCAGCTCGCTCGGGTGGTTGATGCGCTTGGTCCAGGACATCTCGGAGATGTGGACCAGGCCCTCGATGCCCTCTTCGAGCTTGACGAAGGCGCCGTAGGACATGACGTTGACGACCTCGCCGACGACGCGGGTGCCGACCGGGTACTTGTCGGCGACGTTCTCCCAGGGGCTCGCGCTCTTCTGCTTGAGGCCCAGGGCGATCTTCTCGCGCTCCTTGTCGACGTGGAGGACCATGACCTCGATCTGGTCGTCGATCTTGAGCATGTCGCTGGGGTGGTTGATCCGGCCCCAGCTCATGTCGGTGATGTGCAGCAGGCCGTCGATGCCGCCCAGGTCGACGAACGCGCCGAAGTCGGCGATGTTCTTGACCGTCCCCTTGCGGACCTGGCGCTCGGCGATCTCCTCGAGCAGGGCCTTCTTCTGCTGCTCGCGGGTGATCTCGATGAGCTTGCGGCGGCTGACGACGATGTTCCGCCGGGACTCGTCGATCTTCAAGATCATGCACTCGATCTCTTGATCGATGAAGTCGGCGATGTCGGACGGGCGGCGGATGTCGACCTGGCTGGCGGGCAGGAAGACGTTGACGCCGATGTCGACCAGCAGGCCGCCCTTGATCTTGCGGGTGACCTTGCCCTTGACCACGTCGAGCTCGTGGTACTTGGCGATCACCATCTCCCAGGCCCGCATGCGGTGGGCCTTCTTGCGGGAGAGGACGATCTCGCCGGTCTCGTCCTCCATCCCTTCGAGTAGGACCTCGACCTCGTCGCCGGGCACCGGCGCGGGCTCGTCTTCCCACTCGTTCAGGGAGACGAGGCCTTCGGACTTGTATCCCACGTCGACGACGACCTGGTCGCCGACGATCTCGATGACCTTGCCCGAGACGATCCCGCCGATCTCGAAGCTCTGGCCCTCGCCCAGGAAGTCTTCGAGGGACTTCGAGCCGTCCTCGGCGGTGAGCACCGACGACAGCTCGTCTTCGTTGATGTCGAATTCACGCAGGAGGTTGCGATCTACCATGTGTTCGATTCGTGGATGTCTTCCGCCCGGGGCCGAGCCGCGGCCGCGGCGGACTCGCCGCCTCCCCACGACTCGCGCGACGCCCCGCGAAGGGCGAGAGGCGCGATCTCGAGAGGAACGGGCGAAAGCCGGAAAAACAAAAAACCACCCGACACGCGCCGGATGGGTGGACTCTGACGAATCGTATCAGGGAAGCCGGGTCGATGACAACCGCATTCGGCCCGGCTCTTGCAGAAGGGCCCGCGTCCGGGCGGCCTTGACCCCGCCCGCGGCCCGCGATAGCCTGCCCGTCGAGCGGAAGGCGACCGGCCCCCGCCCCGCCGAACGCGGGGGACGGCCGGCGACCTGCGCCGCCGCCGAGGTGTCCACGGATGAGACGTCGCGCGACGAGGCGGGCCCGGCTGGCGGGCATGGGCGTGTTGTTGCTCTCGACCGGGTGCGCCCTCACGACGCCCCGGGTCCCCCCCCCCTCGCCCGAGAGCCAGGAGTTCGCGTTCTCCGCCGGCCAGGGCTCGCGCACCTTCGCCGCGCCCCCGTCGGCGGTCGTCCCGGCGGTCGCCGAGGCCCTCGGCGACCTCGGCTTGCAGGAGATCCGCCCCGCCCGCGACGGCACCGTCGTCCGCTACCAGGCCGTCACCGCCGACGACCGCTCCGCCTCGGTCACGATCCGGTCGCTCGGCGGGACCTCGCACGCCTCCGTCCGCGTGGGTTGGTTCGGCGACGAAGCCCTCGCTCGCGCGATCCTCGACCGCACCGCCGTCCGCCTTGGCCACAGCGATCCCGAGCCCATCCCCGACTCCGCCCCCAGCACCCCGGGCTCCAACCCCTTCTTCTCCCGGACCGCGATCCCCGACTCGGTCATGCTCCGCGACCAGGCCGACGCCGCCTACACCGATCGGGTCGTCCCCTGATCGATCGCGGCGAGTCGAAGTCGCCGCGACGCGAATCGCCCGCCGCCGGTCCCGACCCTCGAACGCCTTCGAAACGCGAAAGCCGCCGGAGTCCGGCGGCTCTTACGTTGTCGCTTAGTTAGGCGAATCGTTGGCCCACTGCGGTCCGGGCCGATCGTCACATCCTTGTGAAATCGGGATCCGGACCGTGTGGCCGAACGTGAGGGGACGCCCCCGGCGAGGCCGGCGGAAGCCCCTCAAAAGGAAGGTCGAACCGGACGAGCGCATCCTTGCCGCCTGGAATCGAACCTTGAGCTTTGGAGTCGAGATCCGCGACGCCTGGAAGCGGCGTGCGGTGCGAGGGATGAAAGGATGAAATCGGAACAAGCAGGTGCAACGGCATGACACATTGTTGATGTTTTTTCGTCGTCATGTCGCGAACGAACGTCAAAATACGACCAATCCGCGTGCGAGTCAACCCTCCCTTTGATTTTTCTTCAGGCGACTCGCGGTCCGATTTCTCGCCCACGCCGGGTCCCGGGCGGCGTCCGGCGTGAGCCTCGGCCCGCGTCCGCCGCCCCTCGGGGCGACCCGGACGAGGCGCCGGGACGCGGCCACTCGGGCTCCGTCGCCGCCGACTCGGGGTCGTCGCGTTCCCGACGCGCCGTGCGGACATCCCGCATTCGCTCCCGGCGAGCCCGAGCGAGTGACACTCGATTGGCCAAACTAGACGCCGCTCGAGCCGGCCCGCAGCATTGGTTTAATTTTACTGATCCCTTCATGAAACCTCTTGTTCGCGCGTGCCGACTCCGGGGCGCGACATCCGAGGGGTTCGCGCGTGTGGGGTCGGGGCGGGCACGCCCTATAATGGCCCTCGGGCGGGTCGTGCCGCCCCGACGGCTCGCGGGCGAGTCGCGAAGTCGAGGGGATCCGATGCGAGGACCAGCCATGTCGAGCGCCACGGAGACGTGGGAAGTGCCCGTCCGGGGGATGACCTGCGGCCATTGCGTCCGCGCCGTGACGAAGGCGCTCGAGGCGACGCCGGGGGTGGCGTCGGCCGTCGTCGACCTGGCCGGAGCACGGGCCGAGGTCGCCGTCGATCCCGACCTGGCGCGTCGCGAGGCGTTGGCCAGGGCGATCCGGGATGCCGGCTACGAGACCGACGACGCGACCGCCCCGCCGCCGCCCCCCTCGCCCGAACTCGTGAGCATCGGCGGGCTCGTCCCGAAGGTGGACCCGACGGCGCCTGCGGCCCACTCGGCCCTGGAGGAGCCGCGCGAGGAGTGGGACCTGGCGATCGGCGGCATGCACTGCGCCAGCTGCGTCGTCCGGGTCGAGAAGGCCCTGAAGGACGTGCCCGGGGTCGAGGACGCTCGGGTCAACCTGGCGACGGAACGCGCGGCGGTGATCGTCGACCCGGCCCGGGTCGAAGTCGACGCCCTGGCCCGCGCCGCGGCCGTCGCCGGGTACTCGGCCCGGCGCGACGACCTGATGTTCGGGGCCCGAGCCGCCGCGCAGCTCCGCGAGGAGCGGGCGGCCGGCGTCGCCCTCTGGCGGCGCCGGCTGGTCGTGGGCGTGGTCGCGACCGTGCCGCTGGTCGCGCTCGCGATCGGCTCGATGGTCGTCCCGGCCTGGCATCATGCGGCCTGGGTCGGCTGGACGATGGCCGGCCTGGCGGCGTTCCTCCAGGTCTTCCTGGGCGGCCCCTACATCGCCGGGGCCTGGAAACGCCTGCGGCAGGGCTCGACCAACATGGACACCCTGATCGCCCTGGGGACGTCCACCGCCTTCCTCTACAGCCTCTTCCACCTGCTGAGAGGCCAGGTGCATCAGGCCCACTTCTTCATGGACGCCGGCCTGATTTTGACCCTGATCACGCTGGGCAAGTTCCTGGAAGTCCGCGCCCGGGGAAACGCCGGCGCGGCGGTGGAGCGGCTGCTGGACCTGGCCCCCCGCACGGCGAGGCGGCTCGACGAGTCGGGCGGGTTCCTGGAAGTGCCGATCGCCGACCTGAAGCGGGGCGATCGGGTCCGCGTGCAGCCGGGCGAGGCCGTCCCGGTCGACGGCGACGTGCTGGAGGGCGAATCCGAGGTCGACGAGTCGATGCTCACCGGCGAGTCGATCCCGGTCGCCAAGCGGCCCGGCGACCGCGTCACCGGCGCGACGATGAACGGCGACGGCTCCTTGGTCGTCGAGGCCAGGCGGTTGGGCAAGGAGAGCGCCCTGGAGCAGATGGTCCGGCTCGTCCTCGCGGCCCAGGGATCGAAGGCGGGGGTGCAGCGACTGGCCGATCGGGTCTCCTCGGTCTTCGTCCCGGTCGTGCTCGCGATCGCGGCGGCGACGCTCCTGGGCTGGGGGCTCGCCACCGGCGATTGGGGGCGGGCCGTGCTCAACGCGGCGGCCGTGCTGATCATCGCCTGCCCGTGCGCCCTGGGGCTGGCGACGCCGATGGCCGTCGCCGTGGCGACCGGCCGGGGCGCCCGCTCGGGCTTGTTCCTGCGCGAGGCGTCTTCGCTGGAGAAGATGGACCGGCTCGGCGCGATCGTCTTCGACAAGACGGGCACCCTGACCGAGGGCCGGCCCAGCCTCGTCGAGGCCCGCCCCCTGCCCGGCTGGGACGAGGCCGAGGTCGTCGCGCTGATGGCGGCGGCGGAGTCGTCGAGCGAGCACCCGCTCGCCAGGGCCTTCGAGGGCCGGGGGGACGGCCGCGCCGCGACCGATTTCCGGGCGATCCGGGGGCGGGGCGTCTCGGCGACCGTGGAAGGCCGCAAGGTGCTCGTCGGCTCGCGGGCCCTGCTGACGAGCCAGGGGGTCGACGTGTCGGCCCTCGACCCGATCGCCGAGGCCTGGGAGAATCAGGCGCGCACGGTCCTCTGCGCGGCGGTCGACGGCCAGGCCGTCGGGGCGGCGGCGTTGGCGGATCGCCTCAAGCCGCACGCCCGCGAAGTCGTGGCCGCGCTTCGCACGCGCGGCATGGACGTGTTCCTGCTGACCGGCGACAACCCCGCGACGGCCCGCGCCGTGGGGGCCGAACTGGGCCTGGCGGCCGATCGCGTGATCGCCGGCGTGTTGCCCGACGCGAAGGCCGCGAAGATCGGAGCGATTCGGGACGAATTGAAGGGACGAGGGGTCGCGATGGTCGGCGACGGGCTCAACGACGCCCCCGCGCTGGCGGCGGCCGACGTCGGGATCGCGCTGGGGACCGGCGCCGACCTGGCGAAGGCGGCGGCCGACGTGGTGGCGGCCTCGGGGGACCTCCAGGCGGTGCCCCGGGCGCTCGTGCTGGGGCGGGAAACGCTGCGGGCGATCCGCCAGAACTTGTTCTGGGCGTTCGCGTACAATACCCTGGGGATTCCCCTGGCGGCCCTCGGCCTCTTCGGCCGATACGGCCCGATGATCGCCGCGCTGGCGATGTCGCTCAGCTCGGTCACGGTCGTCGCCCGCTCCGGCTGGCTCGCCAGGCTCGACCTCGACGAGTCGACCGGGACTTGAGGTCGGGCGCCCGTCGCTCCTCCGGTCGAAACGGAACGGAACGCTGTATGGGCGATGAGCCGCCGGCCTCGCGAGGGCGCATCGCGTCCCTGGACCAGTTCCGGGGCTACACGGTCGCCGGGATGCTGCTCGTGAACTTCGTCGGCGGGCTGGACGCCTTCCATCCGATCTTCAAGCATCACAACACGTATTGCAGCTATGCCGATACGATCATGCCGCAGTTCTTCTTCGCGGTGGGGTTCTCGTACCGGCTGACTTTCCTGCGCAGGCTGGCGGAGCTGGGTCGGCGCGAGGCGTCCCTGGCCGTCGTGCGGCGGGCGCTGGGGCTGATCCTCGTCGGCTTCCTGCTCTATCACCTGGACGGCAAGGTCAAGACCTGGGATGAGTTGCGGTCGCTAGGCGTCTCGGGGTTCCTGGCGTCCGCCTTCCGCCGCGAGCTTTGCCAGACGCTCGTGCAGATCGCGATCACCTCGATCTGGATCCTGCCCGTCGTCGCGTCCTCGGCGCGGGCCCGGGTCCTGTACCTGATCGGCGGGGCGATCCTGCACCTGGTCTTCTCGAAGTGGTTCTACCTCGACTACGCCTGGAAAACCCCGGTGATCGACGGCGGCTGGCTCGGCATCCTGAGCTGGGCGATCCCAATGCTCGCCGGCACGCTGGCCTACGACGCGATCGCCGCCCGCGACGACTCCGGACGCCCTCGGGCGTCCGCCGTGCCGACCTTGCTGGCCTGGGGGGCCGTGATGATGCTCGCGGGCTATGGCCTCGCCTCGATGCGGGGCCTCGCCGCGCCGCCGTTCACGCCGCCGGCCGAGGGGTACGTCGTGGACCTCTGGACGATGAGCCAGCGGACGGGGAGCGTCTCGTACATGACCTTCGCCGCCGGGGTCTCCCTGGCCGTCTACGCCCTGTTCGTCCTCGCATGCGACGCCCTGGGCTGGTCCATCGGCCTTTTTCGCACCTTCGGGACCAACGCCCTGGCGGCGTACATCCTGCATGGGATGGTCGCGGCGGCCGTGCGGCCCTATCTCCCGCGCGACGCGCCCCTCTGGTATGCGATCGCTGGGACGCTCCTCTACTTCGCGATCTGCTGGGGGCTGATTCGGTACCTGGAAAATAACCGGCTGTTCCTCAAGCTGTGAGCGGGATCGTCTTCCACCAGTGGGTGGCGACCGAGGAAGGGGCTTTGAGATGGCCCTTCGAGGGTTAGATTTCTCTTCCGGGATCTGCCGGCCCGCTACACTCTTGGGGCGTGGGGACGACTCCGAGGGAGCGAAGGATGGGCTGGGCATCGCACTACATTGCTGGCCTCACACAGGGCGAAGCTGTGCAGTTCCGCCCCCGTGGCAACTCGATGCAGGGCAAGATCGAATCGGGACAGCTCTGCACGGTGGAGCCGATCGACCCGGCCACCTTGACGGTGGGCGACATCGTCCTGTGCAAGGTCAACGGGAGGGAATACCTCCACCTGGTCAAGGCGATCCAGGGGAGTCGCTTTCAGATCGGGAACAACCGGGGGAGGATCAACGGCTGGATCTCCGCCAGCTCGATCTTCGGAAAGTGCGTCCGAGTCGAGTGACAGGCCCGTCGCCACTGGGGACGGGAACGAGAGGACGAAAACGGGACCGCCCCGCGGCCTGGCTGGCCAGCGGGTCGGTCCCGGAGTGTTGACGTCGACTCATCGAGGCTCGATCAGAGGTCGCGGGTGTCGATCCGGGCTTCGAGGATCTTGGCGATCTTCTCCTTGCTCTCCTCCAGGTGGGCCCGGGTCGTGTCGTCGAGCTGGGCGCCCTTGGCGTCGAGTTCCTTGGCGATCTTGCCGGCGATCTCCTTGAGGTGGAGGCGGGCCAGCGAGCGGGCGTCGGCAGGGACGGATCCGCCGCCTCGGCCGTAGAGGACGACGTAGGCGGGGCCTTCGGCTCCGCCGCCGCCCGAGCCGATCACCATGGTCCCCAGACGCCGCAGGTGCTCGCGCTGGAGGTTCCGGCGGACCGTGGAGAGGCCCGGCTTGGGATCCTTCTCGTCCTTGGTCGGCAGCTTGTCCAGGTCGGCCCAGACGCCGTCGGTCAGGGCCCGGAAGACCTCGTCCACGCGGAGCGGCGAGGAGCCGGGGTTGGCCTGCAGCTCCTGGTTCTGGAGCCGCGAGAGGGTCGACGCGCCGAGGCAGTGGCCCAGCACGATGCGCTGGATGCCCAGGATCCGCTCATAGACCGAGATGTCGGCGTTCGGGCCCGAGAAGAGGCCCTCGTTGCCCCAGTGCATCCAGCGCTCGTTGCCGAGCCGCCGCATGACGGCGGGCGAGAAGGTGAACGGCTTGTCGGTCAGGATCTGCTCCGACACGAACTTCAGGCACTCGCGCTGCTTGTCGCCCGAGATGGGCTCGATCGGGTCGCGGGCGTCCTTGTCTGCCTTGTGATCGCGCGAGACCGACTGGCCGGCGACGTACTGCGAGGCCAGCGTCGCGGCGTTGCCCCACTGGTTGAGCAGGACGCTGAACGCCCGGCGCATCCGGGACCAGGACTCGCCGTCCTTGACGACGCGCTCGTCCAGGTCCTTGAGCAGCTCGCTCGCCAGCTCGATGCGGTCCTTGGCGAACTGGCAGGGGTCGGAGCCCAGGTCCCAGCGGTTGACGTAGGGGTCGTCGTTGAGGACGACGTCCTCGTCGGTGGCGTAGATCAGGTCCTTCTCGGCGGCCCGCGCGGCGATCTTCTTCAGCTCGCCCGCCTCGTCGCCGTCGACCTGCTTGTAGCCGTACTCGATCGCCCAGTAGTCGTACGGGCCGAGGGTCGTGGAGTAGTAGTCGCCCTGCTTCTTGCCGCGAGGGGCGATGTTCACCGGGTTGTAGTCCATGACGCTGCCGCCCAGGCCCTTCTCGCGGGTGACGGCCGTGTCGTTGAGCTGGTCGGCGGTGAGCATGGTGCTGGACTTGAAGTTGTGGCGGAGGCCCAGCGAGTGGCCGACCTCGTGCATCACCACGTCCTTGATCGCCTGGCTGAGGAACTCCTCGGGCAGCTCATCCTTGATCTCGGGCTTCTTCTTCTCCTCGGGCTTGGGGGCCTCGTCCTTCTTCGCGCCGTCCTTGGGCGCGTCGGGCGAGGCGGTCGGGGCCTGGGGGCCGGAGAGGGAGATCGCGGCCAGGCTGAGGTCCTGGGTGAACCCCTGGTGGCGCTGGCAGAACCCCTGGGCGTTGCGGGCGAAGCTGCGGGCGAGCTGCCACTGGAGCAGGCTCTGGTCGGCCGGGATCAGCTCGGGGACCATCTGGCCCGGGAGCCGACTGAGCGGGTCGAGGCCGGGCATGGACGACGCCTGCGGCACGCCGTATCCCATCTTGGAGGCCAGGATCGGGCTGACGACCTCGCCCAGGGCCAGCGGCGTGACCTGGGGCTCGCCGCCCATCGCGGTGGTGCTGCCGACGAGCAGGGCGTACTCCTGTTTCCAGTGGCGGATCCAGCTGGCGTCGAAGATCACGTCGCCGTCGATGATCTCGCCGGTCAGCGGGTTGGCCCGCACACAAGACATCGCCGAGCCCGACTCGCTGGCGACCCAGCGGAAGGTGCAGTAGTTCGTGTCCTCGGGGTCGAAATCATCACGCCCCTCCTCCTGCCAGCGGACGGCGAGCGCGTTCTTGAAGCCGATCTTCTCGAACGCCTTGTTCCATTCGAGGATCCCCTCCTCGACGTACGGCCGGTACTCCTGGGGGACGTTGTCCTCGACGTACCAGACGATCTGCTTCTTGGGGGGGGAGAGCTTGGCCTTGGGGTCGGACTTCTCCAGCCGCCAGCGGTAGATCATGCGGACGAAGTTGCCGTCCTGACTGCTGCTGCCAAAGTCCTTCGCGGCCGAGAGGAAGTAGCCCACGCGGTCGTCGGCCGGGCGGCTGCGGAAGCCGGCGTCCGGGGTCTTCATGATGCTGTAGTGGATCACCACCGTCAGCCCGCGCGGGTCGGCCACGCCGCCGTCGCCGCCGCGCCCGCCGCCCCGGCCGGAGTAGGTCGTCTCCAGCTGCAGTTCGAGGTTGTTCGGGAACCCCTTGACCTTCTGCCAGGTGCTCCGCGAACGGTCGATCGAACCCAGGCCGAGTTGGGCGAAGTCGGTCATGAAGACGTCGGACAGGTCGATCAGCGGGGTGCCCCCCCGCATCATGTTGACCGTGACGATGGGCAGGGCCATCAGGATCGAGTCGGTGTAGTTCTGCTTGACCGCCTTGTCGATCGGCGTGCCGGCCGGGGCCTTGTAGTGGATGTTGCGGCGGACGACCTGGATGCGGTCGCCGACCCGCTTGAAGATCAGGACGAGGTCGTCATCCCCCACCGGCATGCCGGCGTTGGCCATCCCCTTGGCGATCGTGACCGGAACCAGGAGCGTTTGGTTGAACTGGTCCGGGCGGATCTCGGCGTAGAGGTGGTCGCCGGTCTTGTAGAGGGTGAAGAGGCCGTCGATCTTCTCGGCGTCCTTGGTCACCTCGTTGAAGTCGCGGAAGTTGCCCTGCGGGCCCGGACGCCCGCCGCCCTGGGCGGCCCGAGCGGCGGCGATGGCCTCGCCGACGTCGAGCTTGGCGGCCTCTTGAGACGGGGCGTCCGTCGTCCCCTCCTGCGCCTTCGCGGCCGGGAACGCCGCCAGCGCCAGGGACGTCAAGACCCCGAAACGACCGATGCGCGTCATGAAGCCCTCCTCGAACCGTGAGATGAAGAATCTTGATGCCGTCGCGCAAGGACGCCCGGGGGCGGCCGACGAGGGGGAGAGGGTCCGCCTTGGGGGAAAGCCGGAAGGCCGTGAGAACCGGCCCGCTCTCCCCAGGGCGTGCGACCCTTTCATCCTGCCGAACGCCTTCGGAGTTTGCAAGCTCGGGAGCCGGTGTTCAGGCGTGATCCGGCGCGTTTCGGGCGAGCCTGGCGATTGTAGGAGATACGCCGAGGGCTCCCGGAGGGTTCAAATGGGCTGAACCTCGGCGTCGAGTTCGAGGACTCCCTCCTCGCGCAGATGCTCGGCGATCGCCACGAGCTTGCGGCGAGCGTCGACCAGATTCGCGGGGAGGGCCGATTCGGGGATCTGGTTCAGGGCCCGGAGCCCCGCCACTGGGCGCTCCAGGCGGCGGATCAGGATCTCGGCGAGCTTGAGGCGGATCTTCGGCGAAGGGAGGTTGGACTCGTTCAAATACGCCTGCATGACCCCCGCGGCGTCCTCCCAGGCCTGGGCGGCGGCCAGCGCCTTGATCAAGTCGACGCGCTCGGGGTCGGGGGGCCGCCAGCCCTTCAACCGGCGTCGCGTGGCCCGGTAGAATCCGATGGCCGCCTCGGTCTCCTCAGCGTCCAGGTGCGCCCGGAGCGTCCGTAGCGCCACCACGTCCGGGGCCTCGCCGGCCGCCTTCGCCTTCCGGGCCTTGGACACCTTTTTCTGGACCTTCTCGACGAGCGATTGGTGCGGCTTGCGCTTGGTCGGCCGGTGCATCGTCCCGGTCCGGCCGTGTTTCATGCGCGAGAGCAAGTCCCAGCCCTCGCAATCGACCAGATCCAGCTTCAACAGGATCAGTCCCAGCCCCACGCCCGCGATCGCCCCCGTGGCGTGGGCGAGGGCCGACGATACCGCCAGCGACTGGCTCACGGCCGAGACCAGGCTCGCCGTCAGCACTTCCCAGGCGATGTAGAACGCCGCGAACCAGATGATCGGGATCTCGGGCTGGAAGACCAGCAGACGCATGAAGCCCGAGAGGATCACCAGGCAGTACAGGTCGTTGCGCGGGGCCCAGATCATGCACAGCGCCATCAGGCCGTAGATCGCGCCCGAGGCGCCCAGCATGTGGTGGCTCCCCGCCGGGTCGGCCAGGAGCTGGATCGTGCCGCTCTGGAAAACCCCCATCGCCAGGTAGACCGCGAGGAAGCCGAAGAACCCCAGCTTGCCCTCGACGATGATCCCGAAGGCCCAGAGGAACAGCAGGTTGCCCAGGAGGTGCATGATCCCGGCGTGGAGGAAGATGTTCGTCACCCACTGGACCGGATGCACGCCGCCGCCCAGCTCCAGCATCCACTCCGTGTGCCGGCCGTACGGGTCGGCCGCGAACGCCAGGACGCAGGCGACCATCACGCCGACCGTGGCGATCGGCCGGTGGTAGATCGGGGCGTCGGTCCCCCAGGGGATGATCATGCTGGCCCTCCTCGACCGGGGCTCACCAGTATTTCCACGACCTGGTGGCGATCACGTAGACGCCGAGCGCCAGGTTCGCGACGACGTGGCTGATCACGCACGCCGAGATCGACTTCGTGTACGCCAGCAGTCCCGCCCAGAGCAGGCCCGTCAGGAACGCCGGCAGCCATTCGGGATGAGCCAGCGCGAACGCCCCCGCGCTGACGAGGGCCGCCGTCCAGGTCACCCGGCCGATGGGGACCTTCCAGAACTCCTGGTCGATCAGCCATCGGATCAGGAACGACCGCCAGAACAGCTCCTCGAACACCGGCACCAGCAGCACCAGCCCCAGCATCCGGACGAGGATGAAGCCCACCCGCGCCGCCGGGCTCAGCACCTCGGGATCGAACGCCTGACGCCCGCCCCCCATGAACGGCAGGTCGGGATAGAGCCCGTCGAGCCCGATCCAGAGGCCGACCACGACGAGTCCGGTCGCCACCGCGAGGGCGACGTCCCGCACCCCAGGCGCGGGACGAAGGTCGCTCCAGGTCGTCCGGTAGTACCACATGATCGCCGCCACCACCGCCGCCTTCGCCGCGTAGGCCGGCGGGTACCAGCCCGGGCCGGGCAGGTAGCCCTCCAGGCTGGAGAGTGCGACGTAGGCGAACATCGGCGCGATGTAGGGCATGAAGTCGCGTGTCACCGTGGGCAGCGCGTCGAACGTCTCGCGGGGGGCTTCGACCGGGGCGGACATCGGGGTTCTCCTTGCGATCAGGCGCCCAGCCGCTCGAGCAGCGCGGGGGCGTCGAGACGGGGGACGATCAGGTCGGCCAGGCCGAGGCCCTCGGCAACGCTGTGCGTGTGCGGCACGGCTACCACGAAGGCCCCCGCCGCGCGCGCCGCGGCGACGCCGGCCGGGCTGTCCTCCAGCACCATAAGACGTTCGGGGGCCACGCCGAAACCTTCGGCCGCCTTCAGGTAGATTTCCGGCTCGGGCTTGCCCCGCTCCACGTCCTCCGACCCCAGGATGAATGCGAACCGCTCGCGGAGCCCGTGCCCCCCCAGCAGCCGTTCGGCGTGGGCCCGCTTCGAGGACGTGGCGACGGCCTTCGGCACGTCGCCCCGCTCCAGCCGATCGAGCAGCGTCAGCAGGCCCGGCGTGGGCGCGGCGTCGGTGTCCAGCACGGCGAGGTAGCGTTCGCGGACGTCGGCCAGCAGCTCCTGGGGGTCGGCGTCGAGCCCGCTCATCGTCTGGAGGATGTGCCCGGCCTCGACGGCGCGCCGGCCGATCATCGCCGCCATCATCTCGGCCGTGAATCGAGCCCCGCGGGCCTCCAGCGCCTCGCAGGCGACGCGGAAGAAGAGGGCCTCGGTGTCGAACATCAGGCCGTCGAGGTCGAACGCCACGGCGTCAATCGTTGCTTGCATCGTCCTCGGAGTTCCCCGGACCCGGAAAGCCTCCCGCCCATCCCCGGGCGGTCGATCCGAAAAGCTTACCGTCTCGCCGGTCGGTTCGCATCACCGCATGGTTTGTGCACGGGAGACCGCGGCGCGTTCCCCGGCGCGCTAGAATGGCGCGAGGTCCCCCGCCCGGGGCGTGGGGACGCCGGCCAGGCCACCTTGATGCAGGAGTCGCAGATGGAAAAGCGGAAGATCGGCCGTTCGGAGCTGGAGGTCGTCCCGCTCGCCCTGGGGGGCAACGTGTTCGGTTGGACGATCGACGAGGCGGCGTCGTTCCGGATCCTCGACGCCTTCGTCGCCGCCGGCCTCGACTTCATCGACACGGCCGACGTCTACTCCCGATGGGCCGCCGGCAACCAGGGGGGCGAGTCCGAAACCATCCTGGGCAGGTGGCTCAGGCAGTCCGGCAAGCGCGACCAGATCGTCCTGGCGACCAAGGTCGGCATGGACATGGGCGACGGCAAGAAGGGCCTGAGCAAGGCCTACATCCTCCGCGCCGTCGAGGACTCGCTGAAGCGATTGCAGACCGACCGCATCGACCTCTACCAGACCCACAAGGACGAGGACCCCGGCACGCCCCAGCAGGAGACGCTGGAAGCCTACGACCACCTCATCAAGCAGGGGAAGGTCCGCGTCATCGGCGCCTCGAACTTCACCGCCGCGCGGCTCGCCGAGGCCCTCAAGATCGCCGCCGAGCACGGCCTGCCGCGATACGAGTGCCTCCAACCCCACTACAACCTCGTCGAGCGAGCCGGCTACGAGGCCGAGCTGGAGCCGCTCTGCCGCCGGGAGAACATCGGCGTCATCCCGTACTATTCGCTCGCCAGCGGCTTCCTGACCGGCAAGTACCGGAGCGAGGCCGACCTGTCCAAGTCCGCCGCGCGGAGCGGGAACGTCAAGAAGTACCTCAACGACCGCGGCTTCCGCGTGGTCAAAGCGCTCGACGAGGTCGCCGCCGCCCTGAACGCCAAGCCCGCGAGCGTCGCCCTCGCCTGGCTCATCGCCCGCCCCGGCATCACCGCCCCCATCGCCAGCGCGACGAGCGTCGAACAGCTCGACGACCTGATCCAGGCCGTGGATCTCAAGCTGGACGCCGGGGCGATCCGGAAGCTGGACGAGGCCGGCGCGTGAGGCCGTCCGCCTGAGCGTCCGGCCGCCTCGTCGAAAGGGAGCATCACGAGGGGAGCCTTGTAGGGTGGGCACCGCCCACCGCTTTGAGGCCCCGGAATGGAGGGGCGGACGTTGCCCAACTACCGTCGCGCTTACGTCCCGGGTGGCACCGTCTTCCTGACGGTCGTCACGTACCGTCGCGCGCCGATCCTCGACGGACCGGCGAATGTGGCAAGGCTGCGGCAGGCGCTCGGGCAGGTGATGTGCGAGACACCATTTCGCATCCCCGCGGCGGTTGTCCTCCCGGATCACGCGCATTTCCTCTGGTCACTCCCCCGGGGTGACGCGGATTACTCGCGCCGCGTCGGCCGGATGAAGGTCCTGTTCACCCGATCGCTCCAGGGGCGCGGGGTGGCCAGCGTCGGCACCAGTCGGTCGAGGCACCGCCACCGCGAAAGCGACGTCTGGCAGCGGCGGTTCTGGGAGCACACCGTCGAGAGCGAGGAGGAGTTCGAAGCCCTCATGGAGTACATCCATTACAATCCAGTGCGGCACGGGTTGACGTCGTGTCCCCACCTCTGGCCGTACTCGAGCTTCGACCGTTGGGTCCAAGCCGGTCTCTACCCCAAGCATTGGGGTTGTAGTTGCGACGGCCGAACGCCAGTGTTGAAGCCCAATCAGCAAGTCGAGGAAATAGCCGGCGAATGACCCCGGGGGGCGATGCCCACCCTGCTGGACTTGCCGGCGTTGGAAGCCAAGGCTGTCAGTACGGTAGTGGTGCTTGGGTCCATCGACGAAGCTCTCCCAGGTGTCGGAACGAGTGCGGCCACGCCGTCCGACGAGCCATCCTAAGTCCACCCCAGACGCCGAAACGACCGGACTTACGCTTCCTTCGCCTGTTCCGGGTCGATGGCCCAGAGCACGTTGTCCGGCCTGATGGCGACATCGACCCCGCATCCAGGGCATGTCACCTCTTCGTCGCCCGTCCACGGGTAAGTTCGAGCCTGGATGACGAGTAAACGCAGGGTGCTCACGAGGAACTTCTGACACACCGGGCAGCGGACCGACATGAGCACTGCTTCGTTATTGACCCGGTAGTTCTGGAAGAGATTCGGACCTACCCTCTGCCGCAAGATCCGCAACCGATCTTTGATGGTCGCTCGCTGCTCTTCCGGGCAGCCATGGTCAACGATGTAATGGAGCAGGCGGTCGAAGGGGAAATGGAGCGAGGTCCCCTTTCCGTCCCCCCATGCCCCGTTCGCCTGGAGGGCTGGACTGAAGCTCCGACAGTCCGGCGATATGGTGACGGCCCCCACGCCGCATTCTTGAGCTTGAGGGGTGCTGCACCACTCATCGCAGAGCCCCTGAAGACGAGTATGCCCAAGATACATCACTTCGGGGAACGGCTCGAACGGCTCCGACATGGATGTGGTCTCCAAGGCGTGTAGGATATCGACGTACAGTGTACGCCTGCTTCCGCACGAAGGCAAGCGAATGTTGCCTTCTCAGGGTTTCACCCACGAAATTCGGGGGATGGCGCATGCTGAAGACCGGCAGTGTCACCCATCTATCCCCATAACTTCAGCCATGTAGGGTGGGCACCGCCGACCGGGATTAGTCCACGGCCTAGCAGGTGGGCGGTGCCCACCCTACTGGACTTGGCCGGCGAATGATGCGGAAGTTCGTCGTCCGCACGAGGGACTGCCAAACTTCGAAAAGGAGCATCACGAGGGGAGGAAGGATGTGCCGTCCGCTTGCGCGTCGGGCTCCTCCCCTCGTGGCTCAAATCGGGGCGGAGGCTGCGGGGCCGAGGAGGTCGCAAACGACCCCGGCGGCCTTCGCCCGCGTCTCGGGAGGTCAGGCGGCGGCGGTGAGCCAGCGCTTGATTCGGCCGACTTCTTCGGCCCAGGAGTTGGCGGTCTTGCGGGCGCGGTAGGCGTCGAAGAGGAGGTCGAGCGTCTCGGCGAAGTGCCGGAGGCCGTCGATCCGCTCGCACTTCGCCTCGTAAGGGGCGAGTCGTTCCTCGGGCTTCGGGAGCTGGGCGCCGGTGACGGCGAGGCTCTCGGCCTGGATGGTGAACTCGTACTGCATGCCGTGGCGGACGACGATCAGGCCGGCCTTGCGCGGGAGCTTGCCGGACTGCAGGGCGCGGAAGGCCTCGGGGAGCCGCGTCGGCGAGTCGTCGGTCAGGCTGTCGCGGCCGGTCTCGCCGCGGGGGCAGTCCAGGGTCAGGGTCTTGGCCAGCATCACGGCGACTTCGGTGCCGTCGGAGAGCGGGATGGTGTCGCTCTCGTTCTGGAGCTGGTGCCAGAGCCAGACCAGGAACTCGTTGCCCAGGTGGTCGAGCATGTTCGGGGCCTTCTCGGCCCAGGCGACGGTGGAGAGCTGGTCGCCGCTGTCGCCGCCGTAGAGGTTCAGCGAGCCCTCGCCGAGCTTCTGCGCGACCCGGTCGGACTCGGCCAGCGACTCGTGCGAGCCCATCGCCAGCGACCCGGCGGTGATCGGCTCCAGGGGACGCTCGAAGGTCTCGCGGAAGAGCGCCGTGGCCCGCTCGACGACGTTCGAGCTGGTGGAGCCGACGTAGAGGATCTCCTGGCGGCCGTCCCAGAGGATCGGGTAGTGGTTGCTGCGGCGGAACCGGCCGTCGGAGGCCTCGGACTCGGCGCGGGCCTTGGCGGCCTCCTTCGCCTCGGTGCGCTGGGCCCTCGTCGGCGTGCCGCTCGGGTTCATGGCGGCGCGGGCGTCCAGCTCGATCTGGGTGTAGGCCTTCAGCAGGGTGCCGGGGATCTTGTCGGTGTCGACCCGGATCGAGGCGTGGAGGGCGTCGTTGATGAGGTTCTTGGCGAGGTCGAAATTGACGTCGAGGACGTGGCCGCCGCCCCCCCAGCCGGTGCTGACGCCGTCGGTCGGCTCGGCGGGGCTGTGCTTGCCGATCTTGTGGCTTTCCAGCTTCTCCAGCGTCTCCTCGGAGAACGGCAGCGGCGACGGGCCGCCCACGCGGAACCGGGTGAAAGTCATTCGTCCGTTCAGGAAGCCCATCCGTCGTCCTCCTCGATTATCCGTCCGGGCGGCCTCTCGCCGTTCCGCGAGCCCGGATCTGTTCCGCCGACCATAGGAGATCGGCGTCGGGAGGACTTCGCTTCACACCGCGGACGCCGGCAGGGCACTCGACCTTGCCGGCGCGGTGCGGTCGATTTGGTCAGGTGAAGTTGACAAACTGGAGAGGGTATTCCGGCCCGTTCTCCTTCAGGTGGGCGATCACCGCCTGGAGGTCGTCCACCTTCTTGCCCGTGATCCGGACCTTGTCGTCCATGATCTGGGCCTGCACCTTGATCTTCATCTGCTTGACCTCCTTCACGATCTTGCGGGCGTCTTCCGACTCGATCCCGGAGTGGATCGTCATCGTCTCGCGCACCGAGTCGTGGGTGGCCTCTTCCAGCTTGCCGCGGACCACGGCGTTCACCGGCACACCGCGCTTGGCCATCTTCTCCTTGAGGACCTGGAGGACGGTCTCCAGCTGCCCTTTGTGGTCGCCCGTCAGGGTCAGGGTGTTGTCCTTCTTGTTGTACTCGATCGCCGCCTTGGTCCCCTTGAAGTCGTACCGCACGGTGCACTCGTGCTGGGCCTGCGTGACGGCGTTGTGCATCTCGACCTGATTGATCTCGCTGACCACGTCGAACGAATGGTTGTCGGCCACGGCTGCTGCGGCTCCCCTCGGGCTGGCGTGTCAAGTCGATGCGCACGGCCCCCGCGGGCTCGCGCAAACCTTTACGAATACCAATCTGACGCGACGGCGGCAAGACGAGCGTCGACGCGTCTCGCGGGGGTAGGCGGCTCAGAAGATCCGCAGGACGCTCACGGCGATCATCACCGCCAGGCCGACCAGCAGCGGCGCGACGACCCGGCGGATCAGGCTGGTCCCCGGCTGGTCCGCGAGGCGCGCGCACATGGCGACCACGGCCGCCGCCGGGCTCATGGTCCGGCCGAAATGGGCGCCGAGGGCCGCCAGCGTGCCGATCCGCACCGGGTCGAGCCCGAGCTGCTCGGCGGCCGGGACGAAGAATTCCATGATCGCCACCGCCGGCGCGATCCCGCTCCCCGACACCACCCCCAGGCCCCACGGCAGGAGCGCCGAGGCCGCCGGCGCGA
This sequence comes from Paludisphaera soli, assembly GCF_011064595.1. Taxonomy (GTDB): domain Bacteria; phylum Planctomycetota; class Planctomycetia; order Isosphaerales; family Isosphaeraceae; genus Paludisphaera; species Paludisphaera soli. The sequence goes on from NZ_JAALJI010000001.1 coordinate 214,220, forward strand.
GCCCCGGGCGATCGGCCAGGAGCCGCACCAGCACCTGGATCAGGCCGCTGCGTCGAACCCCCTCGGCGAACGTCGAGGCGGCCACGATCAGCGAGATGACGTGCGTGTACGCGTACCCCGCCCCCTCGAAGAACTCGTGGGCCAGCCGCGATCCCGACCTCGGCGCGGCGGCCCACGCCAGCGAGACGCCGACGAGCATCGCCGACAGGATCTTCGACGGGCCCGCGAACTCGGCCAGGGGCGAGGCGTCGCCCATCGCCCCGTCGACGAACAGGATCGCCAGCGGCGCGACCGGGATCATCGCCTTGAACACATTGACGCGCGGTTCTTCGAGGCCGTAGCCGGCCGGTTCCGGCTCCACCCCCTCCCCCGCCCCGGCCCGTCGCGCGGCGAGGATCCAGAAGGTCAGCAGGGCCGCGCCGCAGGCGATGAAGTTGAGCGGGGCCTGGCGCGAGACCACGTCGTGGCCGGCGATCCCGGTCAGCTCGGAGAGCTTCCGCATCTCGACCGCGCCGGGGTTGAACAGCTCGCCCCCCATCGACGCCCCCATCAGGAGCACCGCGCCGGCCGTCGCGGCGTCGAGCCCGCCGGCCCGCAGCAAGGGGATCAGGATCGGCCCCAGCACGGCCGCCGTCCCCGCCTGGCTGACGATCGTCGTGTTGACGAGGTAGCCCGCCGCGATCCCCCCCGGCACGAGGAACGCCGGGGCCCGCCGCAGCGGCCGAAGCAGCAGGCGGACCATCTCGCGGTCGCATCCCGTCACGCGCAGGACGTAGGCGAACCCCATCGCCGAGCCGATCGGCACGATGGTCGCCGGGTTGGCCATCTCGGCGGCGACCTTGGCCGTCATCTCGACCATCCCCGGCCCCGCCGCCGCCGCGAACAAGGGGAGCGCCCCCAGCAGGAGCACCAGGCGGACGTCGACGCGGCGCACCGTCAGGAACACGACCGCGGCGAGGTCGACGACGGCGATCCAGGCGAGGGTTGTCATGGACGATTCGATCTCGGGGCGCACGACCGGGGAAACGGCATCGCCCCGATCTTGCGGCCCGACCGGCCCCCGCACAAGGGCGAGCCGCCCCGCCGTCGGCTTTCTCCCCGGCCGAGCGTCAGACCTGCGCCGCCTCGGCCGGCTCCGCGGCCCGGGCCGCCTCCAGGCGCGCGGCACGGCGGGCCGCCAGGTCCTGCAGCGCCGGATGGGTCGTCGCCGCGACGGCGCGGGCGGGCTCGGCGAGCCGTTGGCGGGCGCTCGCCCGCTTGCGCATCCAGGGCACGGCCCAGAGGTAGATCCCCGTCAGCGTCAGCAAAATGATGGTGCCGCTGGTCAGGTCCACGACGAGCTTGCCGACCGTGCCGAACAGCTTGCCCGAGTGCAGGTCGTCCACCACTTTCGCCCAGTTGATCACCCCCGCCTGGCGGGCGTCGAGGCTCATGCCGTACTTCGAGGAGACGGCCCCCGTCGTCGCGTCGATCTGGACCTCATGACCCTCGCCTTGCGAGACCTTGTACACCAGCCTTCCGCGCTCGTCCTTCAGCTCGATCTTCTCGAACGGCCCGTCCCCCAGGTGCTCACGCGACAGCTCCAGCGCCCGGGCGAAGCCTACCGGGAGGGCCGTGAAGTCGAACGAAGCGGTCAGGGCCCCGGTCGGGCCCTTCTTCGGCTCGGCTCGGTGGAAGAACAAATCCTTGTGGTTGAGCAGCAGCCCGGTGGCGGCGACCACCAGGATGAACAGCGAGAGGAAGAGGCCCCCCCACGAATGCCACTCGCGGAACTTGACCAGCAGCCAGTTCTTGTTGGCGGAGGCGGGCTTCTTCGACATCGTGCTCTCTCGGTCGGTGGGACGGATGGGCGCGTCGGCGGTCGGCTTCCCGAATCGATCAGTCGAGCGCGTCGATGATCTCGCCGTTGGCCCGCGTCAGGACGGCGCCGAAGGTCCGGGGCGAGATGGTCGCCTTGAGGAACCGGACCGAGCCGTCGCCGAAGCTGGCGTTGGCCCCGCCCGGATGGAAGGCGTAGACGGCCTGGTCGTTGCAGCAGTTGATCGCGCACGAGCCGATCCCCGCGCAGCCCCCCTGCACGAACAGCTTGGGGTCGAACCCGGTGGCGTGGCTCGCCCAGCCGGTCTTCACGTTGACGCCGCCGGTGGTCTTGCCGGACCGCCAGACCTCGGGCTTGCCGGCGCACTCCATGTACATGACGCTGTTCGACAGGCCGTCGGTCACCTGCTGGAGGTAGTTCGCGGTCTTGACCTTCTTCGTCAGCATCGCCTTGTCGTCGCCGATCCCCATCCCCAGCGATTCCAGATAGGTCTTCTCGCCGCTGCCGATCCCGCTCGGGGCCATGTAGTCGGCGGCCGAGGCGGTGAACGGCACCCCCCCCTCGGTCGCCGAGAACGAGCGGTCGGCCCTGGGCGTCGAGGGGCAGACGAAGACGGCGAGCTGGGTCTTCACCGTGGTGGCGTTCCCGGCGTCGTACCAGTTCATCGCGATGTTGTAGGTGTTGTGGAGCACGGCCTGCTCCACGTGCGGGAGCATCTGGACGCCGGGGCCGACCTTGTTGACGTTCGTGTCGCTGAGACGGTCGCCGAACGGGAGGTGGCCCTGGCTGGTCTCCAGGTTCAGCATCGCCAGCGAGATCTGCTTGAGGTTGTTCACGCACTGCATCCGGCGGGCGGCCTCGCGGGCCGCCTGAACGGCCGGGAGCAGCAGCGCGATCAGGACCGCGATGATCGCGATGACGACGAGCAGCTCGATCAGCGTGAATCCCTGGGGGGCGGAGGCGTCGCGGCGTCGCGTCATCGTCGTTTTCCTCGGGAAGGGCCCGTGAGCCGGAGCGTGGGGGGCTCCGCGGAGGCCGGGCCGGCTTGAACTTGCAGGTCGGTGCTCTCGACTCGGGAGTAGCGTTCGGGCAGGAGGTTGGGGCCCTGGTCTTCGCCGTCCTCGCCGGCCATCGGATGCCAGACGATCGTCACCTTGTAGGCGCCCTCGGGGGCCCCGTCGCCGGGATCCAGCGTGCCGGCCTCGAACGTCCCGTCCTCGCCGGTCACGGCCGTCGGCCGCCACCCCGGGCCGTCGAACTGCGGGTGGAAGACCAGCTCGGCCCCGGCGACGGGCATGTCGTTGAAGAGCAGGCGTCCCCGGAGCGGCGTCAGCGGGGGGCGTCGGTCGTCACAACCCGCGAGGCACGCCAACGTCAGGATCGCGACCACGACGCGACCGCGAGCAAATCCGGCGTCGGTCATCGCGTCGAGGATCCTCCATGCGGCGGGCGGGGCTTCCAGGACCGACGCGTGATTGAAGACATGGGGGTTTTGTGGGACTGCGACTCAATGTCAACAGGCTTAGTCTACGGGGAGACGCGGAGTCGAGTCAAGCGGGCCGACGCCGATCGCCCCTCGTTCTTCTTATCACTCCATGGACGGTGCCGGCTGGCGGACATCGACCCGTGGCCTCTCGGCAACAACCGGCTACGCCGAGCTTTCCCAGACCATCGTGACATCAGGGATGCCGCGCTTCGGGATCATCGGCCGGTGGAATCGGGCCGAGCGAATGTCGCCAGAAATCCTGCGAAAGCGCGCCGATCGAACCCAATCCAGGTGGCCCTGGATCGAATCCAAGCTTCAATCCAGAAAGGTCTTGCGGCAGATGGGTTCCATTCTCGGTCGGCGCGAACGAAGCCAATTTCCGGCACCTCGCGGTGGGGCGAACTGGTGAGTCTGGAAGCATTGGCGCCCTGCCGCATGGGAGATTTCTATCGGCCGCGAATTCAGGCGGCCTGGCCGCACTCGCACGGAGTCTCCGCCCCGATCCCCGCCCGTCCACACGAGGGGCACTCGCCGCGCCGGCGTCGGGCGCGGCCCCATCGCTCGGCGGAGTTGAATCGCTCGGAGAGCCAGGCCATCGGCAGGTACAGCGCGGCGGCGAGCAGCCCCGGCCCCCAGCCATGTCGTCGGCCGAGTGCAATGGCGGCGAGGAGCGGCGTCGCCGCGAGCACGTCCAGGAGGCCGAAGCCCTCGCAGGAGTTGCGCGGGCTGAGCCACTTCGGAGCCAGGCCGGGCTGGATCTTCAGGAGGCGGTGGAGTGGAGAAGTGGGCGACTTATTTGCCACGGGTCGAACTTCATCGGTGGCCGAGCATCAGAGCCACTGGGCCGCGAGGGTCTGGAAGAACGGGCCCACGTCGACGTTGCCGCCGCTGAGCACCGCGCCGATCCGCCGGCCTTGCAGGTCGAGCCGGCGTTCCAGGATCGGGGCGACGACGACGGCGCTGGAGGGCTCGACGACGATCTTGAGCCGTTCCCAGAGGAAGCGGAGGGCGTCGAGGATGCCGGCCTCGCTCGCGGTCTCGATCCGGTCCACCCGGCGGGAGACGACGGCGAAGGGGCGTGCGCCCAGGCTGGTGCGAAGGCCGTCGGCGATGGTCCGTGGGTCGCCCGAGGGCTCGATCCGGCCCGAGGCCAGCGAGCGACGGGCGTCGTCGGCTCGCTCGGGCTCGACGCCGATCACGAGCGTCTGCGGCGACCGGGCCTTGACCGCGAGGGCCGTCCCGGCGATCAGCCCGCCGCCGCCGACGGGCACGATCACGGCGTCGAGCGGGCCGGCCTGGTCGAGCAACTCCCAGGCGGCGGTCGCCTGGCCGGCGATGACGTTCCAGTCGTCGAACGGATGGACGAGCGTCAGCCCCTTGCGGGCGATCTCGTCGGCCACGGCGGCTTCGCGGGCGGCGAGGGTCGGCTCGCAGAGCCGGATCGACGCGCCGTACCCGGCGGTCGCCGCCTTCTTGATCTCGGGCGCGGTGCGGGGCATGACGACCGTGACCGGGATCGCCAGCAGCTTCCCCGCGAGGGCCAGCGCCTGGGCGTGGTTCCCCGAGGAGTGCGTCACCACCCCCGCCGCCTTGCTCGCGTCGTCGAGCTGCAACAGGGCGTTCATCGCCCCCCGGAACTTGAACGCCCCGACGCGCTGGAGGTTCTCGCACTTCAGGAAGACCGAGGAGCCGGCCCGCTCGTCGAGCGTCCGCGAGGTCATCACGGGCGTGACGCGGGCCCAGGGCTTCAGCCGCTCGACGGCCTCGCGGATCTGCGGCTCGCCGATCGGTACGGCGGCCGGCGCGGCCTCAATACTCATGGTTGGCGCCCGACTCCTCGCCTGTCGTCGCCGGGGCGAGCGGGGCGGCCTGGTGGAAGGTGCGTTCGTCGTCCTCCTTGCGGACGCGGGCGAGGGCGTCTTCGAGGCTCATGACGCCGAGGTCGCCGGCGACGCGGTCGCGGTAGGCGACGTTGCCGGCCTCGGCCTCCTTGGCGCCGACGACGAACATCACGGGGGTCTTGTCGAGCTGGGCGTCGCGGATCTTGGCCCCGATCTTCTCCGGGCGGTGGTCCATGGAGGCGCGGAAGCCGGCGTCGGTCAGCCGCTTGAGGACGCTCTCCGCGTAGTCGGCCGCCTTGTCGGAGATCGGCAGGATGCGGACCTGCTCGGGCGCGAGCCAGAGCGGGAAGGCCCCGGCGAAGTGCTCGATCAGGATCCCCATGAACCGCTCCATGCTGCCGAACGGCGCGCGATGGATCATGACCGGCCGATGCGGGTGGTTGTCGGCCCCGATGTACTCCAGGCCGAACCGCTCGGGGAGTACGTAGTCGAGCTGGACCGTGCCGAGCTGCCACTGGCGGCCGATGCAGTCGCGTACGATGAAGTCGGCCTTGGGGCCGTAGAAGGCCGCCTCGCCGGCCGCCTCCTCGTACGGCAGGGCCATCTCGTCGAGGACCGAGCGGATGTCTTCCTCGGCCTGGCGCCAGGTGTCGCCGGCGGCCCCCTGGTACTTGGGGTCCTCGGGGTCGTGCTTGGAGAGTCGGAGCTTGTAGTCGGTCAGGCCGAGCGACCCGAGGATGTGCTGGGTCAGCTCCATGGTCGACCGGAACTCGCCGCGGACCTGCTCCGGGGTGCAGAACAGGTGGGCGTCGTCCTGGGTGAAGCCCCGGACGCGGGTCATCCCCGACAGCTCGCCCGACTGCTCGTAGCGGTAGACGGTGCCGAACTCGGCCAGCCGCAGCGGCAACTCGCGGTAGCTCCGCGGCTGGGCGGCGAAGATCTGGATGTGGTGCGGGCAGTTCATCGGCTTGAGCAGGTATTCCTCGAACTCGCAGGTCTGTTCGAGGTAGCCGATCCGCTCCGCCACGCTCATCTCGAAGAACGGCCGGGTGAATTTCGTCTCCGACGAGGCGTCGGGTAGGCGTTCGGGGATGCCCGCCTTGCCGAGCAGCACGCGCTGGGCGTCGTCGTCGAGGCTGCCGGCGATCAGGCCGTCGAGCAGCTCCTTGGCGGAGGCGTCGGCCGGCATCTTGAGGGTCGGGAACTGCGAATCCTTGTAGTACGGATAGTGGCCGCTGGTCTTGTACAGGTCCACCTTGCCGATGTGCGGGGTGTAGACCGGCTGATACCCGCGCTTGATCAGCTCGGCCTTCATGAAGGTCTCGAGCAGGCCGCGAATGACGGCGCCCTTGGGCATCCAGAGGATCAGGCCGGGGCCGACCAGCTGCGAGATCGTGAACAGCCCCAGCTCCTTGCCGAGCTTGCGGTGGTCGCGCTTGCGGGCCTCCTCGACCTGGGCGAGATAGGCGTCCAGCTCCTTCTTGTCGAAGAACGCAGTGCCGTAGAGCCGCTGGAGCATCGGCCGGTCGGTCCGCCCCTTCCAGTACGACCCGGCGATGGAGAGGAGCTTGAACGCCCCCACCTTGCCGGCGTTGGGGATGTGCGGCCCCCGGCAGAGGTCCACGAACTCCCCCTGGCGGTAGAAGCTGAGGACGCCGAACTTCGCCAGCTCCTCGTCGATGTGCTCCACCTTGAGGGTCTGGCCGAGGTCGGCGACGAACTCTCGGGCCTTGTCGGCCGGCAGGCTGAACCGCTCGAAGGGCTCGGCGTCCTTGGTGATCTTGGCCATCTCGGCCTCGATCGCCGGGAAGTCGTCCTCGGAGATGCTCCGGCCGTCGACCTCCATGTCGTAGTAGAAGCCGTTGGTCGTGGTCGGGCCGAAGGCCAGTCGGACGCCCGGGAACAGCCGCATGACCGCGCGGGCCATGATGTGCGCGGTGGAGTGCCGCAGCACGTCCAGCGCCTCGCGGTCGCGGGACGTGAGCAGGCGCAGCTCGATCGCCTCGCGCGTCGGGTCGCCGTTCTCCAGCGGGCGGTCCAGGTCGACGATCGTCCCGTCGACGACCGCGGCGACCGACGCCTCGGCCAGCCGCTTGCCGATCCCGGCGGCGACCTCGCGCGGGCTGGTCCCCTCGGGATATTCCTTGACCGACCCATCCGGCAGCTTGATCTGGAGCATCTTCGACCGAGTCTCCGCTCTCCCCGAACCCCGCGCGGGCCGGGGCCTCCCCCGCGCTCGCCACAAGCCCCCAAGCGTACCCGACGGGCCGACCGCCGCACAATGTCAAGGGGGTCGGCGGCCGCCGGCGACGGCGACGGCCGGGCTTGCGGATTGCCAGGCCGGACGGCCCGGGTTACCTTCCTTGGTCTGGCGGGTCCGGTGTCGCGGCCCCGGATCCCAGTCCCACCCTCGACGCCGCGTCCATGCCGGGTGACTCATGAATCGACGCCTCCGGGCGGGGCTCGCCCTGCTAGCCTTCGGCCTCGCCGGGGCCGACGAGCCGCTGCCTCGCTTCGCGCCGCTGGATCCGGCCGAGGCCTCGAAGTCGTTCCGCGTCCAGGGGGGATTCCGGCTCGACCTCCTGGCCGCCGAGCCCCTGGTCATGGACCCCGTGGCGGCGTCCTACGACGAGGACGGTCGGCTCTACGTCGTCGAGATGACCGACTACCCCCACGTCGACGCCGATAAGGATCGGCCGTTCGCCGACAACCAGGACCCGCCGGTCGGCCGCGTCCGGATCCTGGTCGACGACGACGGCGACGGCGTCTTCGACCGGGCCGAGATCTTCGCCGACAAGCTGTCGTGGCCGACCGGCGTCGCCGTCTGGAAGGGGGGCGTCTTCGTCGCCGCGACGCCGGACGTCTGGTATCTGAAGGACCACGACGGCGACCTCAGGGCCGACGAGCGCCGCCAGGTCCTGACCGGCTTCCGCAAGTACAACGTCCAGGCGGTGATGAACAACCTCCAGTGGGGCCTGGACCACAAGGTCTACGGCGCCGGCTCCAGCAACGGCGGCAAGATCCGCGCGGCCGACGCTCCGGAAGGGACTGGGGTCGACGTCGCCCGCCGCGACTTCCGGTTCGACCCCGAGAACGCGGGAGTCGAGGTCCTCTCGGGCGGCGCGCGGTTCGGGAACACCTTCGACGATTCGGGGAACCGCTTCCTCTGCGATATCCGCAACCCGGCCGAGCACGTCGTCCTCCCGGCGCGCTACCTGGCCCGCAACCTGTTCCTCCCCACGCCCCGCGTCCTGAACGACGCGGCCGAGGCCGGCGACGCCGTGCCGATGTTCCGCATCAGCCCCCCCGAGCCCTGGCGCGAACTCCGGGCGAGGCGCTGGACGGAGGTCGGCAAGGCGATGCCCCGCAGCGAGCTGGTGGCCGGCGGCAGCCTGACGTCGTCGAGCGGCCTGACGGTCTACCGCGGCGACGCCTACCCCGAGGCCTACCGGGGCCAGCTCTTCCTGGGCGAGGTCGCGAACAACCTGATCCACCGCATGGCCGTCGAGCCCGACGGCGTCACCTTCCGCGCCCGCCGAGCCGACGACAAGGTCGAGTTCGCCGCCTCGACCGACACCTGGTTCCGCCCGGTCAACTTCGTGAACGCCCCCGACGGGACCCTGCACGTCCTGGACATGTACCGCGAGACGATCGAACACCCCTGGTCGATCCCCGAGGACATCCTCAAGCGGCTCGACCTCCGCAGCGGCGAAGACCGGGGCCGGATCTACCGCCTGTCCCCGCCCAACTTCGCGCGCAGGCCGACCCCGAAGCTGAGGGCCGCCGGCACGGCCGAACTGGTGAGCCTGCTGGAGCACCCCAACGGCTGGCACCGCGAAACCGCCCATCGGCTGATCTTCGAGCGTCAGGACGCCGCCGCCGTCCCGCTCTTGAAGGCCCTGCTCCGCGATTCGACGCGGGCCGAGGGTCGGCTCCACGCCCTGTACTCGCTGGCGGGGCTGGACGCGCTGGGCGACGACGACTTGAAGGCGGCCCTGGGTGACGCCTCGCCGCACGTCCGGGAGCATGCCGTGCTGCTGGCCGAGCCTCGGCTCGGCGACGCGTCGGAGCTTCGCACGGCGGTCCTGGCCCTGGCCGACGACTCGGCCCCCAGGGTCCGCTTCCAGGTCGCGTTCACGCTGGGCGAGATCGCCGGCGAGGGGGTCGCCCCGGCCCTGGCGAAGATCGCGCGGCGGGACGCGGCCGATCCCTGGATCCGGACGGCAGTCCTCAGCTCGGCGACGGTCGATCCGGCCGGCCTGTTCGAGCGGCTGCGGGACGATGCCGAGTTCGCCGCCGGGCCAGGCGCCCCCATCCTGCGGTCGCTCGCCCTGGTCGTCGGCGCCCGGGGGCGGGCCGACGAGATCGGCCGGGTCCTCGCCTCGCTGGCCCTAGGCGCGCGAGACGACGGGGCGGTGGAGGTTGCGCTCGGGCTGGGGGACGGGCTGTCGCGGAATCGTCGTCGGCTCTCGGCGCTGGCGGATCTGGCCCCTCCCTCAGCGGCCTGGCTGGACGCGCTCTTCGCCGACGCCGCGACGATCGCCTCCGACGGAGCCGAGCCCCCCGCCCGGCGAGCCCGGGCCGCCGCGATCCTCGGCCAGTCGGATTACGATCGGGCCGCAGCGGTCCTCACCCCGCTGATCGGGCCGAGCGAGCCCCCCGCGTTGCAATCGGCGGCGGTGAAGGCCCTCGCCGGGTTCGACCGGCCGGAGGTGGCTGCGACTCTGCTCGGGCCGTGGAAGGGCTACACGCCGGGGCTGCGGGCGGAGGTCGTCGCTTTGCTCCTGGGCCGTCGGACCTGGCTCGGCCCGCTGCTCGACGCCGTGCAGGCGGGGACGGTCGCGCCGGGGCAGATCCCGCCGACCCGCCGGACCTTGCTCCTGAAGGACGCCGACCCCGCCGTCCGCGCCCGCGCCGAGGCCCTGTTCGCGGCCGAGTCCATCGGCCCTCGCGCCGAGGCGGTCGCGAAGTTCCTCCCGGCCCTGGCGAAGCCCGGCGACCCCGATCGGGGCCGGGCCGTCTTCGACCGCGAATGCCTCTCCTGCCACAAGGTCGGCGAGCGCGGCCACGCGGTCGGCCCCAACCTCGCCGGGGTCCGCCGGCGCACGGCCGAGGAGATCCTGAGGAGCATCCTCGACCCGAATCGCGAGGTCTCGCCCGAGTTCCTCGAATACACCGTGGCCCTCGACGACGGCCGGGTCGCCTCCGGGCTCGTCGCCGCCGAGACCCCCGCGAGCGTCACGCTGCGGGGCCGCGAGGGGCTGGAGCAGACCCTCCTGCGCCGCAACGTCGCGGAGATCGCCGGCACCGGCAAGTCGCTGATGCCCGAGGGGCTGGAGACGACCGTGACGCCGACGGAGATGGCCGACTTGATCGCCTTCCTCCTGCGGATCCAGGATTGAACTCGGGGGCTCCGCGAATGATCTGGGACGTCCACACCCATCTCGCCGGCAGCGGCGAGAAGACACCCGAGGAGTCGATCGCCCGCCTGATCGTGGCCGCCGACCGGATGGGGATCGACCGCCTGGTCGTCTTCATGGGCGACCCCTGGTCCTACGACCCCTCGCCGGCCGACCTGACGCGGCAGAACGACCAGGTGCTCAAGGCGCTCGACCACTGGCATCACCGGGCCTTCGGCTTCGTCTACGTGAGCGTCAACCACGTTGAGGCCAGCCTCCGCGAGATCGACCGCTGCGTCCGCGACGGGCCGATGGTGGGCCTCAAGCTCTGGGTCGCCGGGCGATGCGACTCGCCCGAGGCCGACGCCCTCGTCCTCCACGCCCAGGGCCTCAAGGCGCTCGTGTTCCAGCACACCTGGATCAAGGCCCAGGGCAACCTGCCCGGCGAATCGACCCCGATGGATCTGGCCACGCTGGCGTCCAGGCATCCCGAGGCGTCCCTCGTCTGCGGCCACGTCGGCGGCCAGTGGGAGCTGGGCGTCCGGGCCGTCCGGTCGGCCTCGAACGTCGCGGTCGACCTCGGGGGCGTCGACGCGACGGCCGGGATCGTGGAGGCGGCCGTCCGCGAGCTGGGGGCCGAACGGGTCCTGTACGGCAGCGACGCCCCCGGCCGGAGCTTCGCCACCCAGCTCGCCAAGGTCCACGGGGCCGACATCTCGGAAGCCGACCGCCGGCTCGTCCTGGGCGAGAACCTCCGACGCCTGCTCCGGCCCATCCTCCAGGCCAAGGGGATCGAGGCATGATCGACGTCAACGTGTCGCTCTCCCGCTACCCCTTCCGCCGACTCCCGTGCGACGAGCCCGAGGCCCTCGTGGCGCGGCTTCGGGGCCTGGGCGTGACCGAGGCCTGGGCCGGCAGCTTCGACGCCCTGCTTCACCGGGACCTGGCCGCCGTGAACGCGCGGACCGCGGAGACCTGCCGCCGCCACGGCGACGGCCTGCTGCGGCCGTTCGGTGCGGTCGACCCGACCCTTCCCGACTGGCGGGAGGAGCTACGGCGGTGCCAGGAAGTCCACGCGATGCCCGGCGTCCGGCTGCATCCCGGTTACCATGGCTACGGCCTCGACGTCCCCGCCTTCGCCGAGCTGCTGGACGAGGCCGGCGGGCGGGGGCTGGTCGTCCAGATCGCGGTCCGGATGGAGGACGAGCGGACCCTGCACCCGCTCCTGAAGGCCCTGCCGAGGACCGACCCGGCCCCGCTGATCCCGCTGCTCGCCCGCCCTTCGCAGCCGAGGGTCGTCCTGCTCAACGCCCTGCGGACGGTGTCCGGCGAGCCGCTTCGGCGGCTCCTGGCGGCCGGCGAGGTCTGGGTCGACGTCGGGATGCTCGAAGGGCTGGAGGGGATCAAGCGGCTCGTCGCGCAGGTCGGCATCGACCGGCTGCTCCTGGGCTCGCACGCCCCGTTTTACGTCCCCGAGGCGGCGCACCTGCAGCTCAAGGAGTCGGCCCTGTCCGCCGCGCAGGCCGAGGCGCTCACGCGGGGGAACGCCCGGCGGATCCTGCCGGCCCCTTGAGCGGTCCGTCGCCCGCGCTCAGGGCTCGATCTCGAAGAACGAGGCGATGCGGGTGACGCGAAAGATCTCCATCAGGTCGGCGTCCATGTGACGGAGGGTCAGCCGCCCCTGCGCGGCCAGGACGCGTTTGCGGAGCGCGAGCAGGCGACCCAGGGCCTCGCTGGCGATGTAGTGGACGTCCCGCAGGTCCAGGACCAGGCGTTCGCCCGGGCGAAGCTCGACGGCCTGGAGGAACTGATCGAGCGGGTGGGCCTGGATCAGGTCCCCCCGGGGGCGAACCACGGGGTCGCCGTCGTCGTCCCAGGCGAACCAGACGCCCCGTCCGCATCGGCCGCAGGGAGCGTCGGGGACGTCGATCGGGAGGGGTTCGCCGCAGGCCGGGCAGCGCGGGCCCGTGACGTTCGTGGTCAAGGCCGTGGCCTCTCGGGGGGCTTCGCGGTTCATGGGGAGAGCCGCTCGATCGTCCAGGCGGCGGCGTCGCTCAGGCGATAGCGGAGCCGGTCGTGCAGCCGACTGGGTCGCCCCTGCCAGAACTCCAGGGCGTCCGGGAGGACGCGGAAGCCCCCCCAGTAGTCGGGGCGGGGTACGGCGCCGTCGGCGTGCTTCGCCTCGTACTCGCGGAAGAGCGATTCCAGGTGCTCGCGACCGGGGATCACCCGGCTCTGCTTCGAGACCCAGGCCCCCAGCCGCGAGCCGACGGGACGGCTGTGAAAGTACTCCTCGGACTCCTCGGTCGAGACCCGTTCGACCGCGCCCTCGACCGCGACCTGACGCTCCAGCTCTTTCCAGAAGAAGAGCATCGTCGCGCGGGGGTTGGCGGCCAGCTCGCGCCCCTTGCGGCTCTCGTAGTTGGTGAAGAAGGTGAGGCCCCGCGCGTCGCAGCCCTTCAGCAGGACGATCCGCGCCGAAGGGCGGCCGTCGGGCGTGGCGGTGGCGAGGGTCGCGGCGTTGGGCTCGACGACGCCGGAGGCCAGCGCCTCGGCGAACCAGCGCTCGAACTGCCGGAGCGGGTCGGGGTCCAGGTCCTGCTCGTCCAGGCGATGCCGGGCATACTCTTGACGGAGTTCGGACAGGCTCATCGGTCGTTCACTTTCCGGGGGTTTCCGGGGCTTCCCAAAGCCGCGCGACGTTCATCAGCGCCCGCGACGTGTGGTAGTCGGCCTTCCAGGGGCTGGCCTTCGCGCCGTCGCCGCGGCGACGGCCGTCGCGCTCGGCCTCGGCGTACCAGCCGCCGAACTCGGGGTCGATGAGGCTCCGCTCAATGAACCCCCACTGCGCGGCGAGGGCGCCGGTGTAGCGATCGGTCTGGCGGCCGAACTTGCGGTCGAGCATCGCCAGGGCGTTCAGCCCCTCGGCCTGGGTCCACCAGACCTTGGTGCGGTCGTACGCGGCGGCGGCGAAAGCGTCTCCCTTGTCGTAGAAGCCGCCGAACTCCTCGTCCCAGCCCCAGTCCAGGGCGTGGTCCACGAGGCCCCGCGCGACCTTCCACGTCGCCTCGTCGTCGGGCATGTGGGGCGCCTCGGCGGCCTCGACCAGCAGGTAGGCCGTCTCGACGTCGTGGCCGAACGAGTCGTGCGCGGGCACCGCCCGCCAGTCGCGGGTGAGGTAAACGTTGAGGGCCCCGGGCTCGACGGCGATCTTGTCGCGGACGATGTGGAACGCCTCGCGAAGGCGCTCGCGGACGATCGGCCGGTCGTCCACCTTCGCCAGCTCGGCCAGGGCCTCCAGCAGGTGGATGTGGGAGTTCATCGTCTTGTAGCCGTAGTAGACCCCCAGTCGGTCCTGGCGCTTCGCGACGGGGGCGGCCGGGTCGTAGCCGGTGATCGCCGTGCCATCACGTCGGACGGCCTCGAACCAGCCGCCGTGCTGGGGGTCGTGGGCGTGGGCTTCGAGCCAGTCGAAGGCGTCTCGGGCGACTTTCAGGGCCAGCTCGTCGCCCCCCACAGCCCGCACCTTGGCGGCGGCGTAGACGACGAACGCGGTCCCGTAGACGTGCTTCTCGTCCCCCAGCGCGGGGTCGAGGCGGCCGTCGGCGTCGAGCATCCAGTGGAAGCCCCCCTGCTCCACGTCGCGCATCACGCCGTCCAGGAACGCCAGGCCGTGGCGGGCGTAGCCCAGATACTCGTCGCGTCGCGAGGGGTCGAACTCGGCGAAGGCGGCGGCCGTCCAGGTCATGCGGGCCTGGTAGACGAGGAACTTCGACCGATCCGGCCGGACGGTCCAGTCTCGGTCGATCTCCTGGTGGAATCCGCCGACCTCGCGGTCGACGGCCGCCGGATGCCAGCGGGCCATCTCGGCGGCCAGGATCCCCCGGAGTTTCGCGGCGGTCGGGGGCGAGGGGGCCGGACCGTCGGCCCCGGCGAAGATCGGCAACAGCGCGGCGGCGACGGCGAAGATCGCCAGGTTCCGCGTCCTCGATTCGGCTTGCATCGGCGGCTCGATCCCCCCGGGCCGGCGGCGGCGGGCGGGAAATCGTCCGTCGCGACGGCTCACGAATTCGGATTATCGCCATAAGGGGAGGTCGAGGGCAACGGGCGAGGCGGTTTCGCCCCGCGCCGTCCCCCCCGGCGGACGCGGGGGACGGCTTGTCAACGGCGAGGGCCGGAGGTTAGCCTGGGGCGACCGATCAGCGCCCTGGGCCGGGGCGAGCCGGTGCTTGGGATCCAGGACGGGACGCCGGGACTGATCGCCCGGCCGGGCCGAGGAGGCGAATCCATGTCGGTCGGCGACCCTTCGGTGCGGGAAGACAGCCAGTTGGCCGACTTCCTGAGGCGGATCCAGCAGGGGGACGAGGGGGCCGCCCGCGAGCTCCTGCAGAGGTTCGAGCCCGAGGTCCGGCTGGTGGTGCGGCGTCAGCTCCCCCGGCTGCTGCGCTCGCGGTTCGACTCCCTGGACTTCCTGCAGAGCGTCTGGGGGAGCTTCTTCCGGCGGATGCGCGACGCGCCGACGGATTTCGAGGATTCGCGGCATCTTGTCGCCTTCCTGGCTCGGGCTGCGAAGAACAAGGTGATCGACGAGTATCGCCGCGCCGCCAGCCTGAAGAACGACATGCACCGGGAGGAGCCCCTCTGGGGCGACGGCCGCCGCCCCAGGGAGGTCGCCGACCCGATCGACTCGCCGAGCGAGGTGGCGCAGGCGCACGAGGTCTTCGATCGCCTGCACGCACTCCTGCCCGAGGAGCGGCGGACGATCCTCGAGCTCAAGGCGCAGGGCCTTTCGAGCAGGGACATCGGCGACCGCCTGGGCGTCAGCGAGAGGACCGTGCAGCGGGTGCTCGAGGAGCTGAGGCGGCGCATGGAGTCGGAGTGGGAGCCGGCCGGATGAGCGTAGGCGCCTGGGGCCGGACGTGGGAGGACGCCTCGACGCCCTCCGCGGCCCGCCTCACGAGACGATACGAGCGCGCCTGGCGCGACGCCGAGGCGTCGGGCTCGCGGCCCGACCCCCGGCTCTTCCTCGCCGGCTGGTCGGAGCCCGGCGGCTTCCCCGGGGCCCGGCTCGCCCTGCTCCGCACCGACATGTCGCTCCGCTGGGAGTCCGGCCAGCGGCCCTCGGCCGACTGGTACGCCGACCACTTCCCCGAGCTGGGCGAGGACACGATCGTCGCCCTCATCTACGAGGAGTTCTGCCTCCGCGAGGAGGCCGGCGAGGCCCCCGACGCCGACGCCTTCCTCGGCCGCTACCCCGCCTACGCCGAGCCCCTGCGGCGGGTGCTGGACATCCACAAGCTCGTGGGGACGGCCTCCACGTCGGCCTTCCAGGGCGAATCGACCTCGCTGGAGGCCGAGGACGACGACGCCCCCCGGCCCCGGTTCCCCGAGGCGGGCGACGCCATCGCCGGGTTCCAGCTCGTGGAGGAGCTGGGGCGGGGCTCGTTCGCGCGCGTCTTCCTCGCCCGCGAGACCCAGCTCGCCGACCGGCTGGTGGCGCTCAAGCTCAGCCTCCGGGGCTCGCGCGAGCCCCAGACACTGGCGCGGCTCCAGCACACCCACATCGTCCCGGTCCACTCCCACCGGGTCGACTCCGCGACCGGGCTCCACCTGCTCTGCATGCCTTATTTCGGCCGGGTCACGCTGGCGCGGGTGCTCTCCGAGGTGGAGCGGGCGGGGGGCGGGGAGCCCCCCGCCGGCGCGGCCCTGGTCGAGGCGCTCGACCGCCTGGAGCCCGCCGACGGCGCCCCCTCCGGGCCGTCGACGGGGCGACAGTCGCTGGCCGCGCGGTCCTTCGCCCGGGCGGTGGCCTGGTGGGGCGCCCGGCTCGCCGAGGCGCTCGGCCACGCGCACGACCGGGGCGTCCTGCACCGCGACGTCAAGCCGTCCAACGTCCTGATCGCGGCCGACGGCACCCCCATGCTCCTGGACTTCAACCTGGCCCACGAGGCGATCCCGTCCGACGAGCCGGGCCGGCCGACCGCGAGCCTGGGCGGCACCGTCGACTACATGGCGCCCGAGCACCTGGAAGGCCTGGCCGAGGCCCGCGGCGACGCCATTGACGCCCGCTCCGACGTCTTCTCGATGGGCGTGATGCTCTACGAGGCCGTGTTCGGCGAGAAGCCGTTCGCCCCCCCGCGCAAGTCCGGCTCGGTCGTCGAGGCCCTGCTGCTCGCGGCCGACGAACGCCGCGAGCCCCGCGGCCTCTTCCCCGCCGGCTCGTCCGTCCCCGCCCCCCTCCGGGCCGTCCTGCGGCGCTGCCTGGCCCCCGCCCCGGCCGACCGCTACCAGTCGGCGGAAGAGCTGGCGATCGATCTCCAGGCCGTCGCCGACGACCTCCCCCTGGCCTACGCGCGCGAGCCCGTCTGGAGCCGCGCGGCCCGCCGGCTCCGCCGCAATCGCATCCGGTTCGTCACCGCGGCCCTCGTGCTGCTCTCGTGCGCGGCGGCCGGGGCGGCGGCGATCAACCTGAGCATCGAGCGGACCGACCGCTTCGCCCAGGCCGGGCTCCGGCTCAAGCGCGGCGACGACCTGCTGGAGCGTCGCGAGTACGACAAGGCGGCCCTCCAGTTCGAAGCCGCGCTGCAGTTCGCCGGCGGGCCCGACCAGGGCTTCGTCGGCCGGGTCTTCGACTGGCGGAACGCGCGCGACCTGGCCGAACGGATGCGGATCCGGCTCGCCGAGCCCGACGCCTACAGCGATCTCGAACGTCTCGAAGAGCTGGCCAAGGAGAAGAAGAAGCTCGCCGACCGGTCGGCCTCCCGCCGCCGCGACGCCGAGGCCGTCCACGAGGCCTCGGAATCGCTGCGGATGCGGTTCGTCGGCATCGGCGGGGACCGGGCCGGCGCGGCCGAGGAACTCCAACGCCTGCTCAAGCCGTTCTTCGTCCTGGGCCAGAAGGACTGGACCACGCTGCGGCACAACCTGAACATGCTCGACGCCGACGAGATGGCACGCCTCGAATCCGAGGTGAACGAGCTGCTCTTCCTCTGGATGGTCGGCGTCGAGTCGGCGCTCCCGGCGGTCGGCTCGCCGGTCGGGCCGGACGGCGGCAAGGCCGCCGCGGCGGCCGTCGAGGTCTGCGACAAGGCGCTCCGGTTCGTCGCACCCGCGGGCCCGTGGCTCGAGCTTCGGGACCGCTTCCAGGCCCGGCTCGAAGGACCATGCCGGCCTCCGTCGGCCATCGCCGAGCCCCGCGTCGGCGATGAGAAGTCGGCGCTCGCCTGTTTCCAGTGGGGGATCCTCAACTCCAGCCGCCGCGACCCCGACCGCGCCATTGAATGGCTCCAGCGCGCCGTGCGGATCGACTGGTCGAACTACTGGTATCAGTTCTATCTCGGCTACCTGGAAGACGAGGGGGGCTGGGAGGACGACGCCCTCGACTCGTACAGCGTGGCCGCGGCCGTGAAGCCCGATTCCCCCTGGGTCCTCTTCAGCCGGGCGCGGCTCTATCGCAAGAAGGGCCGGTGGAACTGGGCCGTCGAGGACCTGGAGCGGTCCCTGGCCCTGATGGGGGACCGGCCGGAATCGCTCAAGGTCCGCCTGGAGCTGGGCTACATCCACCAGGCCCTCGGCGACTTCGCCGGGGCCCGCGCCCAGTACCTCGAGGTCGTGCGGGCCGACCCGACGGACGACCTGGGCCGGGCGGCGCGGCTGAACCTCGCCAACCTCGACGCCGAGTCGGGCTCGGTCGAGCAGGCGCAGGCGGGCTACGGCGAGGTGCTGTCGATCGACCCGGAAGACTCGGTGGCGCGGCTCAGCCGGGCGCTGCTGGACCTCCGCGAAGGGCGGCCGGGCGCGGCCGCCTCGGCGCTCGACCAGTTGATCCCGAGCGAGCGTCGCGGCCCGGCGCGGAGCGACCTGCTGGCGACCCGCGCGGTCGTCCGCATGATGCTCGAACGCGACGACGAGGCCCTGGCCGACGCCCGCGAGGCCCTCCGGCTCGACCCCACGCCCTCCCGCGTCCGGCTCGTCGATCGCGCGCTGCTGGCCGCCGGCCGCTACGAGGACCTCCAGCTCGACCGGCCCGAGGAACTGGCCCGCTTCCCCCTCGGGGGCGCGTCGCTCCGGTCGGACCTGCTGACGGCCGAGACGCGCATCGCCGAGGCGGCGAAGGGGAGGCCGGAGTCGGCCTATCGCTCCCAGACCACCCGCGCCGTCATCCTTTCGGCCCTGGGCCGTCATGGCGAGGCGCTGCGCGCGGCCGAGGGGGCGCTCGTGGCATCGAACCGGAATTCGGCCGACGCCCACCTGATCGCGGCTCGGGTCGCACGCCGCGCCGGGGACCGCGCCCGGGCGCTGGCGGAGGTCGACGAGGGCCTGGGGCTTGCGCCCGACGACGCCGGCCTGCTGGAGCTTCTCGGCACGCTTCGGGTCGAGGGGGGGGACGCCGCGGCCGGGCTCCAGGACCTGGAGCTGGCGATCGCCCGCGCCGGCGGGACCTTCGCCCGCGCCCGCAGGGCCGAGGCGCTTCGCGTCCTCGGCCGGGTCGACGAGGCCGCCCGGGAATGGACCTCGGTCCTGCGCCGCGACCCCGAGTCTTCCGCCGCGTATCTCGGCCGGGCGCGTTGCTACCTCGCCCTGCCCGACCCCTGGATCGAGTCCGCCCTGGTCGACCTGGAGCAGGCCGCCTCGTGGGCGCGCGACGACACGGAGACGGAGCTCGGCGTCTTGATCGCCTACGCCCGCTGCCTGCGGGACCGGCCCGACCGGTTCCCGCGCTGGCTCACCCTGGCGAGACGATCGGCGTGGAGCCTGCGCGGCCGCCCCCTGCCCTGGCTCGACGAGCTCCTCGAATCCTGGACCTGGCCCCTCTGAGCCGGGTCGAGTCGCGTCGAGTCGACCGGTTCGTCGTCGCCGCCGGCCGAGTCCCGTAAGTCAGCGGGCGGGCTTGCGACGGCGGGCGTGGCGGGACTTGCGGACGAGCTTCTTGCGGGCGAAGGCGACGAGGTCGGGATAGAGCGGGCCGGTCGCCAGGCCGAGGCCGATGAGGAACCCGACGGCCCGCGTGGCCAGGCCCGCGCGGGCGATTTCGGCCCTTCGCGGGTCGGGCTCCAGCTCGGAGTCCGCCTCCAGGGCGTCGACGATGAGTTCGTCCATCTCGGCCTGCCGCTGGAGGTTCTCGGCGAGGGCCTCGGCCTCATTGCGGGCGTCGTTGCGGCCCAAGCCGCCGACCAGGATGGGGACGCCCCCCGCGCCGCGGAGGCTGGCGAGCGCGTCGTCCCCGCCCCGCTCTCGGTCGGCGACGGCGTCGGCCCTGTCGGCCGCCGCGCGTCGGGCGCGGGAGGAGGCGAAGCCGAGATACAGGCCCAGGTCGTGATCGCCCAGCACGTCCGCCGCGTCGGGGCCGGAACGACCGCCGCGCGCCGTGGATGGGGTGGGGTCGTCGGTCTCGGTCGCCAGGGCCGGCCCGAGTGCCGCGGCGGTGCGCGAAACCAGGGGACCGAGGAAGACCGAGGGGGCCTCCTCCTCGTCGGCTATCTCCACCTCGTCCGGCCCCGTCGCCGCCTCGGCCGATCGGTCCGCGTCGGCGACCAGGCCGCCGGACGTCGCCCCGCCGCCGTCCTCAGAGGTCGAGGCCCCGCCCGCGGCCGACGGGGTCGTGACCCCTTCGTGCGTCGCGGTCGGGAGATAGATGACGTAGGAGGTCCCCGCGCCGATCGTGCCGACCGACGCGAAGGTCCGGCCCCCCTCGTCCTTGGGGCTGGGGCTGGCGTCGCTCCGCTGGACGTTGAACTCGAACGGGCCCGGGCTCCAGGATGCGGGGGGGGCCTCGTCGCTCCCCCCGGGCGCGGCGGGATCGCCCCCGCCGTCGATCGGTGGGAAGCCGTCGGTCTGGATCACGCGGACCAACAGTTCGCCCCCCCGAGGGGCTCCATGGATCGTCACGAGCAGGCTCTGCCCCGTCTCGTCCGTCACGGAGGCGACGCCGGCGATGGCGGCCAGGACCTTGCCGTTGGGGCCCATGAGGTAGATCTGATCGACCTTGAAGGTCGGGGGCCTGGGCCCTCCGTAGGCCTCGTCTCGACCTTCGGCTCTCACCGCCAGCTTGATCAGATTCGTCACCGGCCCGACGGGGATTCGAAACGAGGTCGAGTACTCGCCGGCCGCGAGCGTGCTGTTGACGGTGTAGTCGGTGGTCCAGGGGACCCTGGGGGTGACGGCCATCTCCTCGGGCGTCGGAGGGCCGTACTGGATCTCGGCCGGGGGGTCGAAAGGCCATTCCGCGGGAGGACCTTGCAATTCCTCCGCCCGGCCGCCCTCCGCGCCGGTGAGGAAGGCTTGGTCGAAGGGCGGACCCTGGATCGAGGACCACGTGTTGCCCGCCGCATCTTCCAGGAACAGCTCAGACTGCTGCTTTCGGGCGGCGGCGAGCTGGTTGAGCAGGATCGGCGGGGGCGGGGGCGCCGGTGGAAAAACGGCCGCGATGGACTCGGCCGGCGGGAAATCCGGCGCGTTGGATCCCGGGGCCGGCGGATAATTAGCCGCCTCCTCCTCGCCGCGACCTCCATCGGCCTGACTCGCGACCTGAAAGGGACCGAACCCCGCCGATCCAACCGGGGACGATGGGAACCATGGCAGGTACTGGACGAAGCCCGCGCCGGCCGGAGGCGACGCAGGCCA
The DNA here is from genome assembly GCF_011064595.1 of Paludisphaera soli. Classification (GTDB taxonomy): domain Bacteria; phylum Planctomycetota; class Planctomycetia; order Isosphaerales; family Isosphaeraceae; genus Paludisphaera; species Paludisphaera soli. Next base: position 235,388 of record NZ_JAALJI010000001.1, read on the forward strand.
GGCGAGGCTCGTCGGGCCCCAGGCCGTCGATCCGACGTCCGCGCTCAGGAGCATCCTGGGCTCCAGAGTCTCCAGATTGCCGAGACTAGGTGGGCGACGAAGGACGGTGGGCGTGCAACGATGGCGCGATCGGCGTCCTAGCCGGCCTATTTGGTGCCATGGTCCATGCACGGTTGTCGCCACCATCGGTCTCCATCGGCATGCTTCCGTCACAATGTTGGACCGGAAACGGATTCTATAGTTTGCTTCCTGCTTGTCGAGCGAAGTTGCGAGGTTTGTTCGGAAACGTCATCCACCCGCTCGCGCCTCGGCGAGACTCTTCGCCTTATAGGACCACCTCGAAATCGGGCGACTTCCGGCGACAGGTCGCGTCGATTTCTTGAGGATTTCCGGATTTCGACGGCTCAAGCGCTCCATCAGGCCGGTCGCCGACGTCTCATGCCTAAGGAATCCGCGTCTCAAACGTGGAACATCCGAGACGCCTCGAACCCCGACGTGGGATGATCCGTCCGGAACTTCGAGCCTTCCGGGGTCATCAAAGGTCGCATCAAGGCTCCCGTTTCAAGGCTTTCGTCGCCCGCGTGATGGTGCGTGGCGCATCCGGGCGACGGTCGTCCCTTGTCCTTTCCACTCGTGGAGGCTGGTCCCTTGACGCCAAGACGTCTGCCACTCGTCGGGTTCTTGATCGCCGCGGCGGGATTCGCCGGTGCGTCGGCCCTCGCCGACGACCCGGTCCCGACGCCGGCCCGATCCGAGGCCAAGGGGAGCCCCCCGCCCCCGGCGCCCGCGATCCCGGGCGATGTGGTCGCCGCGTTGCAGGAGAAGAAGTTCGCCGAGGCCCGCGCGGCCCTCGCCGGGCTCCGCGGGAAGGCGACCGACGACGACGAGCAGGCGTACCTGGAATTCCTCGCCGCCGTGGCCGATCGCCTGGAAGGTCGCCGCGACCCGGCCCGCGAATCGCTCCGCAGGGCGATGGAGGCGCATCCCCGAAGCGTCTGGATCCCGAAGATCCGCTACGAGCTGGCGAACCTGGAGCTGGCGTCGGGCGACCCGGCCCGCGCCGAGGAGCTGGCGAGGGCCTCGGCCCTCCCGCTCCTCGCCGACGAGCGCAAGGACCGTCTGGCCGACGTCTACAAGGCGTTCGCCCGGGGCCTGCTCAAGCCCGACGACCCGGTGACGCCCCCCGATCCCCAGGGGGCGCGCGAACTCCTGATCCAGGCCCGGTTGCTGGCCAAGGGGGCCGTCGCGAAGGCCGGGCTGACCGTCGAGATCGCCGAGGCGAGCCGGCTGATCGGCGATCACGCCCGTGCGGTCGAGGAGCTGGGAGCCCGCCTGAAGGACTATCCCGACGTCCCCGGTCGCTCGGCCGTCCGGCTCGCTCTCGGCGAGGCCCTTCGCGACGCCGGCCGCCCGGTCGACGCCCGCCTCGCCTGGACCGACCTGGCTCGCGACGTCGAGGCGATGAAGCCCGAGGCGAGGACCCGGGCCGACGACGAGGCCCGCGCGCTGGCCCTCGCCCAGATCCCGGCGACCTACGGCGTGCCGGCCCCCCCCGACGAGTCCAGCCTGACCCTGGGCGTCGCCGCGCTCCGGCGGTTCCTCGCCGCCTATCCGGCGCATCCCCGGGCGGTCCGCGCGGCGTTCGACGTGGGCGAGTCGCAGCGAGCGCGGGGCAAGAGCGACGCCGCCCTGGCCGCCTTCGCGAGCTTCCTGAACGGGGAGGGCTTCAAGGCGGAATCCGAGGAAGCCCGCAAGGACCTGGCCGAACTGTCGATGACGGCCACCTACCTCTCGGGCGAGATCCTGCTGGGCCAGGGCCGTTTCGACGAGGCGGTGGCCGCGTGGGAGGGCTACCTGGCGAAGTTCCCGAACGGCCCCCGGAGCGCCGACGCCCAGCGGTCGATCCTGGAGGCGGGGCTGCGCAAGGCCGACGACCAGATCCGCCTCGGCCGATACGCCGAGGCCCGCGCCCTCTGGTCCGCCTTCGTCGCGGGCAACCCGCTCGACCCGCGCGTGCCGGAGATCCTCTTCCAGGTCGGCCAGAGCCACCTGCCGGAGAAGCAGTTCGACCAGGCCGTCGCCGCCTGGTCGACGCTCCTCGGCAAGTTCCCCGGGACCGAGCCGGCGGCCCACGCGCAGTTCCTCGCCTCCTCCATCCTGGAGGTTGAGAAAGGGATGCTCGCCGAGGCCGTCGAAGGCTACAAGAAGATCCAGGTCCAGCCCTGGGCCGCCCAGGCCGCGCAACGGATCGCGGTCATGGAGACCAAGGCGCTGACGGTCGTCACCCCGCGCGGGTTCCGGAGCGGCGAGACGGCGGTCCTCAAGATCGCGACCCGCAACCTGGAGCGGCTCACCTTCACGGCGTACAAGCTCAACGCCGAGTCGTACTTCCGCAAGAAGCACGGCTTCGAGAACGTCGAGGCCCTGGATATCGGCCTGGTCGCCCCCGACGCCGAGTGGACCGAGGACGTCCCGGGCTTCGCCCGCCTCAAGCCGGTCGAAACCGACTACGCGCTGACGAAGCTGGAATCGCCGGGGGTCTACGTGGTGAAGGTGACGGACCAGAAGTCGCTCCAGGCGACCACGCTGGTCGTCGCCAGCGACCTCGACGCGATCGTGAAGACCTCGCGCGAGCAGGTGCTGGTCTTCGCCCAGGACATGAAGACCGGCAAGGGTCGGCCCAACGCGCGCGTGCTCGTCGCCGACGCCGGCCAGGTCGTCCTCGAAGCCGCGACCGGCCCCGACGGCGTGCTGCTCCACGACTGGAAGCCCCCGCGCGAAGGGGGCTGCCGCCTCACCTACCTCGTGGTCGACGGCCCGCACGTCGCCGGCTCCCACCTGGGCGTGCAGGCGGGCGTCTCGCAGGGTCTGGCCGCGAGGGCCTACCTCGACACGGATCGCCCCGCGTACCGGCCCGGCCAGACCGTCCAGATCCGCGGCGTCGTCCGCGAGACGAAGGACGGGCAATACGCCAACGTCCCCGGCACGGTCTATCGGTTCGAGACGATCGACGCCGCAGGTCGGCGGATCGTCGCCCGCGACGTGACCCTCTCGGAGTTCGGCACCTTCCACGAGACGGTTCCGCTCGACTCCTCGGCCCCGGTGGGGACTTACCAGCTCCGCGTGTTCCAGCCCGGCAAGAGCGAGTTCGCCGGGGCGTTCGAGGTCCAGTCGTATCAGCTCCAGCCGATCGACCTGACGATCGCGCTGCCGAGGACCGTCTACTACCGCGGCGAGACCGTCGAGGCCGACGTGATCGCCCGCTTCCACTACGGCGTCCCGGCGGCGAATCGTCCCGTCGAGGTAACGCTCCCCGACGGGCGGACGGTTCGGGGCTCCACCGACGGCGAAGGCAAGTTCCACGTCGCCTTCCCGACCGAGGGCTACGCCGAGGAGCAAGGGCTGCGGCTGGTCGCGAACCTCCCGCAGGACGGCGTCCAGGCCGTCGGCGCCCTGCGACTGGCGGTCAAGGCGTTCGCGATCCAGGTCGAGACGACTCGCGACGTCTACCTGGGCGGCGAGACGTTCGACGTGACGGTGCGGACGTCCGACGCCCAGGGCGAGCCCATGGCGCAGGAGCTTTCGGCGGCCCTGGTGAAGATCGTCGACGACCACGGGCGGGCCGTGGAGCGCGAAATCGAGCGGAAGCCGGTCGCGACCGATAAGTTGGGACTCGGCTCCGTGGCCTTCCGCGCCGACGACGAGCGCGGGGGCCGGTTCCTCGTTCGGGTCGCAGGGACCGACCGATTCGGCAACGCGATCGTCGCCGACCGGAGCCTTTACGTCTCCGGCAAAGACGACGAGACGACCCTGCGGCTGATCGCCGACCGCACCCGATTCAAGGTCGGCGAGCCGGCGAAGGTGAACCTCCACAGCCGCGGACGCGCCGGGACGGCCCTCCTGACGTGGGACGCAGACCGCATCCTCACTTACAAGATCGTGACCCTGGCCGAGGGGGACAACGCGGTCGGCTGGGATGTGGAGGGGCCGCAGTTCCCGAACTTCACCCTGACCGCGACCCGGATGTGGCGCGACAAGCTCGACCACGCGCGGCTCGACCTGGCGGTCGAACGCGACCTGCGCGTGACCGTCGCCCCGACGAAGCCGCGGGTCGGACCCGGCGAGCCGGTCGAGCTGGAGGTGACGACCGTCGACCAGCTCGGCCGCCCGGTCGCCGCCGAGGTGTCGCTCGCCGTCGTCGATCAGGCCTTGCTGCGACGTTTCGCCGACCCGCACCCGCCGATCGGCCGCTTCTTCTACGATCAGACGCGAATCGGGGCCTTCGCCGTCTCCTCCACCAACACGTTCCGCTACGCCCCGGACACCACGGCCGTCGCCAGCGCGATCGTCGACGAGGCCGAGCGGGCCGCCGCGGCGCTCGCCAACGCCGAGAGCCAGGAGGTCATGCGTCGCAAGCTCGCAGTCCTCGCCCCGATGGCCGCGGCACCGGCGGAAGCCCCGGCGCGCGGGGGAACGATGGCAGGGGGAGGGATGATGGGGGTGGGCGGGGCGCTCGCCGAGGATCGCGACAAGGCGGGCCGTTGGTCCGAGCAAGACATGCCTGGGCTCATGACCCAGGCGGGACAGGCCCTGGGATCGGACGCGAAGGCGGAGAACTTCGCGTTCTACGCCAAGAATCACGGCGACGTGGCGCTGGGTCTGGATTTCGTGAAAAGCCGAGAGTCCGCCGCCCCGCGCGAGCGGCATGCCGAGACGGCCTACTGGAACCCGGCGGTCGTCACCGGGGCGGACGGCAGGGCGAAGGTGACCTTCCCCGCCCCGTCGGCCCTCTCGGAGTACCGGATCACGGCGAAGGGAGTCACCGGGGCCGAGACCCTCGTCGGCGAGGCGGCCTCGACCGTCCAGGTCCGCAAGGACTTCTTCGTCGACCTGAAGGTGCCGCCCGCCCTCACGCAGGGCGACGCGCCGCGGTTCCTCGCACGGCTCCACCATGTGGGAGTCGCGGGGCCGGTCACACTCAAGCTCGCCGTGGCGGCCGGCGGCCGCTCGCAGGTCTTCCCGAAGACGATCGAGGTGAAGGGCGACGGCGTCGACGAGGTGCTGTTCGATCCCGTCGAGGCCGGCGAAGGCCCGATGCGGCTGACGCTCTCGGCGACCCTCGGCGAGAAATCCGACGAGGTCGCGGCCGAGTTGCCCGTGCGGCCCTGGGGAGTGCAGGCCTTCGCGTCGGCCTCGGGGTCGAGCGGCGACGGCGCCACGGTGTTCGTCGGCCTTCCTCAGGGACGCTCGTATGAGAATCCGGCGATGCGGATCGTCGTCTCGCCGAGCCTGGAGCGGATGATCGTCGAGGCGGCCCTGGGCGACGGCGTCCGCCCGCTCGACGCCGCGAAACTCGTCGCCTGGAACGGCTTCGCCCCCGAGACGACCGCCGACCGCGCGGCGGATTTGCTCGCGGCCACCTCGGCGCTCCAGTACCTCCGCAAGGTCCGGCCCGGCGACTCGGGCGACGCCCGCCGTCTGGTCGATCGGATCCGGGGCATCGTCTCGCAACTGACCGCTTCCCAGCGCGAGGACGGGAGTTGGGGGTGGATGGCCGCCGCGCCCGACCGGCCCGAGAACAACGCGCAGGTCGCCGGCGGCGACCGCTTCACGTCGGCCTCGGCGTTCTGGGCCCTGGCCTCGGCCGAGGACCTGGGGCTCCAGCCCGACCCGGGCGTGCGCGACCGGGCCGCCGCCTGGCTCAACTCCGCGATCACCGGGACCAACCCCCGCGACCGCGACGCCCGCGCGGCGATCCTCCACGCCCTAAGCCTCCGCAAGCTCGCCGGCTTCGAGGCCGCCAACAGCCTGAACCGCGAGCGTCAGAACCTCTCGAACGGCGCCCTGGCTTACCTGGCCCTGACCTTCGCCAACCTGGGCAGGCCCGAGCTGGCCGGCGAGGCGCTGGCGATCCTCGGCCCGAAGGCGAAGGCCGAGACCCCCGCGCCCGGCCGTCGGCCGATGCTCTCGTGGGAGGGCTCGGGCCAGTCGGCCGGACTGCGCTCGACGGCCGAGACCACGGCCCTCGTCTGCCTAGCCTACGCCCGCACCCGCCCTCAGGCTCCCGAGCTGGCCCAGGGGGTCGACTCGCTGGAGGCCCATCGTTCCGGCCTGGGCTGGAATCCCCGCAAGGCCCGGGGGCCGGCCGTCGCCGCGCTCGCCGCGTTCCACGGCAAGGGCCCGGAGGGCGGCGGCCGCTACAAGCTGACGATCACCGTCAACGACCGCAAGGTCTCCGAGATCGACGTCGCCGGCGCGGCCGAGGCCGTCGAGGTCGCCGTGCCGGTCGACGCCGTGAAGGCGAACGACGCCAACCGCGTCGCCTTCGCCATCGAGGGCCGCGGCACGTTCCATTACGCCGTCGAGCTGACCGGCTTCACCCGCGAGTTCGGGCCGGACCAGAATCGAGACGGCCGCCCCGCGATCGTCGACAGGCGCGTCTACTGGCCGACCGACCCGGAGCTGGACGGCAGGAAGCTCCCCGTCGGCTTCGGAGTCGCGGTGAACCCGGCGACCTTCGAAAACGTGGCGACGCAGACGACGCTCGGCGGCAAGGCCCGCGTCGGCTTGGTCGTCTGGCGCAACATCCCGTCCGACACGCCGGACTGGGAGCGCGACTTCCTGATCGTCGAGGAACGGCTCCCCGCCGGGACGACGCTCATCGAGGGCTCGGTCGTCAGCTCGGCCGCCTCGTTCACGCTCGCCGACGGCGTCCTCACGTTCTACTTCCCGCCCGACCGCAACCCCGGCGGCCTCCAGTACGACGTCTTCGGCGTGCTCCCCGGCAAGTACCGGACGCTGCCGACCTCGGTCCGGAGCGCGGACGAGCCGGGCCGATTCCACGTCGGCGAGCCGGGCTCGTTCGGAGTCCTCGCCCCCGGCGAGCCGAATGGGGACCAAATCCGCACGACGCCCGACGAGCTGTACGCGCGGGGTAAGGCCCTCTTCGACGGCGGCAAGCTCGCCGAGGCCGCCGCGCCGCTCGAAGCCCTGTTCAACGACTGGACCTTGCGCGACGACGTGGCCAAGGACGCCTCGCGGATGCTCCTGCTGATCACCGTCGCCAATTACGACGCCCGCAAGATCGTGCGGTACTTCGAGGTCGTCAAGGAACGCTCGCCCGAGCTGATCCTGACGTTCGACCAGCTGCAGGTGATCGGCAAGGCGTACCGCGACATCGACGAGCCCGAGCGGGCCATGATCGTCTGGCGGGGCCTGATCGAGGCCGGGTACGTCGAGGACGCCCGCGTCGGCGAGCTGCTCCGCCAGCGCGGCGAGCCCCTGGAGGCGGCGACGTACCTCGTCGACCTCTGGCGGCGGTACCCGAACACGCCGACGATCGAGGCCGACTTCTTCGGCCTCTCGCAGATCGTCGCCGACGCCGCCGCGCGGGCCGTCGACGACCCGGTCCTGCGGCGGAAGCTCGCCGCGGCCGGCGTCACGCGGTCGGGGCTGCTGCTGCAATCGGCCCGGATGATCCAGACCTTCCTGGCCCAGTCGCCGACGAACCCGACGGCCGACGAGGCCAGCCTGGCCCTGCTGGGGACTCTCCTGGAGCTGGAGGACCACGACGGCGCCGTGAAGGCGGCGGCGCGCTACGCGGCGATGTACCCCAGGAGCCCGTTCCTGGACGGCTTCCAGTACAGCCAGGCCCTGGCGGACTTCCACCTGGGCCGCTACGACGAGGCCGTGACGCTGGCCGAGGCGATCGCCAAAGCGACGTACAAGGACGCCTCCGGCGTCGAGACGCCCAGCCCGAACAAGTGGCAGGCGATCTACATCCTGGGCCAGATCTTCGACGCCCGCCGCATGCCGGCCCGGGCCCTCGACTACTACCGACAGGCGGCCGACCGCTTCACCGACGCCGCCGACGCCGTCGCGTACTACACGCGGAAGAGCCTCCGCGTCGACGAGGTCACGGTGGTCCGGCCCCCGGCCGAGCCGGCCGTGGCGGCGGGGGGCGGTCTCCGCAACATCGCGGTCGCACCCGAGGAGGGGGCGGCCCCGGCCCTGGACGGCAAGGCCCGGATCACGCTGACCTACCGCAACGTCGCCCGCGTCGACGTGACCGTCCACCCCGTCGACCTGATGCAGCTCTATCTGGCCCGACGCAACCTCGACGCGATCGCCGGCGTCGACCTGGCGGGGATCACGCCGCTGTTCGAGCAGTCGGTGACGCTCGGGTCGGGCGACGACTACGAGGACAGGACGAAAGTCATCGAGCTGCCCCTCGCCAAGAACGGCGCGTATCTCGTCATGATCCGGGGGGGGGACCTCTACGCCTCGGGCGTGGTCCTGGTGTCGCCCCTGGAAGTGGACGTTTTGGAAGAGGCGGCGCCCGGCCGCGTCCGGGTCGTCGTCCGCGACGCCCGCTCGAAGTCGCCCGCCAGCCGCGTCCAGGTGAAGGTCGTCGGCTCGGCCGACCCGGAGTTCCAGTCCGGCGAGACCGACCTCCGGGGCGTCTACTCGGCCGAGGGGCTGAACGGGGCCGCCACCGTGGTCGTCCGCAAGGGGGCCTCGGAATACGCGTTCCACCGGGGGACGACCCATCTAGGGACGCCGCCGGCCGCGAACGAGCCGGCCGAGGGGAGGCCGCAGCTCCAGGCCGGCAAGCCCGGCGATCCCAACCAGTCGCTCGACGCCAACCTGCGGATGCTCAATCAGAGCAACAGCATGAAGCAGATCGAGCGGCTCCAGAACCGCTACCAGGTCGTCCCGCCGGAAAAGGCCCCGGGCGCGGCGGCCGGCGAATTCCGCTGAGAATCGCGACGACCCGGCCCGCCCCGCTCGCGTGGGCGGGCCGGGTCGTCGCTCGGCGCGTCATCGCCGTCCCAGGGTCACGTCGACGGCGCCGATGAGGCTCTCCCCCAGGCCCTTCTGGCGGATCGCCTCCACATCCATCCGGCAGGCGAACAGGGCGTCGATCACGGCGGGGTCCCACTGCACGCCGCGGCCCTTCTTGAGGATCTCGTCGATCTGCATCGGCGAGAGCCGCCGGCGGTACGGCCGGTTGCTCGACATCGCGTCGAACGAGTCGGCGACGGCCAGGATGCGGGCCTCGATCGGGATCTCGTCCCCCTCCAGGTGGTCCGGGTAGCCCGAGCCGTCGAGGCTCTCGTGGTGGTGCCGGACCCCCGGCATGATGTGGCGGAGCTTCTTCAGGTCCTGCAGGATCGTCACCCCGATCTCGACATGCTCCTGGATGCGGTGATATTCCTGGGGCGTCAGCGGCCCGGTCTTCTTGAGCACCTCGTCGTCGATGCCGATCTTGCCGATGTCGTGCAGGAGGCCGGCGAGGTAGAGGTCGCTGCGCTTCTGCGGCGGCATCCCCAGCTCCTGGGCCAGCCGCACGGCGATCCGGGCGACCCGCTCGGAGTGGCCCGAGGTGTACGGATCCTTGGCGTCGATCGCGGTCGTCAGCGCGCGGATGATGCCGAAGAGCAGGTCCTTCAGCTCCGCGTAGATCGTCGCGTTGTTCGCCTGAGTGGCGATGAGCGAGGCGATGTACTGGGCCCGCTCGACTTCCAGCGGGCCGATGGCCTGGCCCGACTGGGGATTGACGACCACCAGCGCCCCGGCCGATCCGGCGGCGACGACCGCGAAGCTCCGCACCGACTCGGGTGCCGGGGCCGGCCCCGCCTGGGCGTCGTCGACGATCTGGACCGCGTCCCGGGCGAAGGGCGCCGCGAGCAGTCGATAGTCCGAGGCCGAGACGCCGAGGACCTCCCCGCTGACGATGACCTCCTCGTAATCGCTCGCCGGCACCCACGCGGTCGCCTCCACGCCCAGCGACGCTCGCAGGACGTTCGTCGCCAGGGTCTGGAACCGCGACGGGGCGTCCGAGATCTTGAGCCGGCGGATCAAGCGGCCGATCACGACGTGCTCCCCCTCCTCCACGGTCGTCGAGCCTTCCGCGCCGTCGATCATCCTGGAGGGGTCGACCTGTGACGCCCGCTCCTGGGGTTCCGCGTGCATGTTCGATCCTCCCCTCGGCCCATGGCTCGACCCCCGACGGGGGATCGGACTTCCGTCACCCACGGAGAAGCTTAGGACACGTCTCGCCGCGGCGTCGGGAAACCCGGCCCGTCCCGGCCGCGCGTCGCCCGGACGCCACACGCCCTGGACAACCCGCACGGCGAAGCCTAGTGGATTGGATGGGAGATCGCGCGGTCGACCTTCCGGATCGTCGGGGATCCGGCCCGGGTCGCGGACGACGGGACGCCCCCCGTCGCAAGACCTTCCCGTTGGAGAGGGCCCCAGACTCATGGCCGGCGACCGCTCGAGCGAGAGGGAAGACGAGGCGCTGTTCGCAGCCTGGGATCTCGAATCGGACCGATCGATCGAATCCTTCCGCCCGTCTCGGGTCGGCGCCCCCGGGCCGCACGTCAAGCCCGGCGGCCGATCGTCGCGCCCCGGGGAGATCGAGGGCGTCGAGGACCGGAGCGAACGCCGGGCGGGCTCCGCCGGCGGATCCCCCGCCGTCGATCTCGGGGCCGTACCCGACACGATCGAGTATCGGGACGGCGAGGGCCCCCGGCGGGCCTCCCGCCCGTCGGGCGCGACCGTCGAGCTGCCCCGGCCCGGCGAAGAGGTCGCGGGGTTCCGCCTGATCGCCGAGCTGGGCCGGGGGGCCTTCGCCCGCGTCTTTCTCGCCGAGGAGGCGAGCCTCGGCGGCCGGCACGTCGCCCTCAAGATCTCGGCGGCCGAAGGGGACGAGCCCCAGATCCTGGCCCGGCTCCAGCACGCCCACATCGTGCCCGTCCACTCGGTGCGCGACGACCCGGAGACCGGGCTTCGCCTGCTCTGCATGCCGTTCCTCGGCGGGGCGAACCTGGCCCAGGTCATGGAGGAGACGCACGCCTCCCGGGCGTCGAACGCGAAGGGGCGGAGCCTCGTGGAGGCCCTCGACCAGCTCAGCCGACGTTTCCCCTCGCATGTGGAGGAGAGCCTCGCCGCGAGCCGGAGGCCTCCCCAACGCCCGCGGTCCGGCTCGCGGACGCTGTCGCGAGACGGGCATTCCCTCCGCATCGATCCCCCGGCGGCCCGCTCGCGAGGCCCCGCCGAAGCTGAGCCGTGCGATCGCCCCTCGAGGCGGTTCGCCCGCCTGCGTGGGATGCTCGACCGGGGCGCCCACCGCGCGAGTTCCGGCCGCTCGGGGCCCGAGGACGACATGGAGCCCTCGCGACGGTTCCTCCGAGGGGCCGACGTGGTGCGGGCCTCGGTCTGGATCGTCGCCCGGCTGGCCGAGGGCCTGGAGCATGCCCACTCGCGGGGCCTCCTTCATCGCGACCTGAAGCCTTCGAACGTGCTGATCGCGGCCGACGGCACTCCGATGCTTCTGGACTTCAACCTCGCGGTCGACTCCGACGGCGCCGACCCGGGCGACGAGACGGTCGCCCGGGCGATGCTCGGCGGGACGCTCCCCTACATGGCCCCCGAACACCTGGACGCGCTCGACCCCGAGGGCACAACGCCTCCCGACGCCGTCGACGAGCGATCCGACCTCTACTCCCTGGGCCTGATCCTCTTCGAGATGATCGCCGGGGAGCCGGCCTTCGAGGCGGTCCCTCGCGTCGGCAGCTCGCTCCAGGCCCTTCGCCGGATGGTCGAGGAGCGACGACGGCCCCCCCCTTCGCTCCGAGCCCGCGTCCCCGGCGTCCCCCCCAGCCTCGCGGCCCTGACGGCGAAGTGCCTCGACCCCGATCCGTCCCGGCGGCATCGGAGCGCGGGGGACCTCGCGGAGGACCTGCGCCGCTTCCTCGACGACCTGCCCATGAAGCACGCGCCCGAGCCCAGCCTGGTCGAGCGGGGCCGGAAGTGGGCTCGTCGGCATCCGGCGCTCAGCTCGTCGACCTCGACGGCCCTGGCGTGCACCGTCCTCCTTGGAGTGACGGTCGTCTGCGCGATCCAGACCTATGAGGCGATGCAGGGGCTCCAGGCGAGGCTCAAGCTCCGGGCCTTCCTGCACGACGCCCTGGAATGCCGTTTCCTGCTCAACACGTTCGACGAGGAGGACGCACGGCTCAGACGCGGCGTCGACCTCGCCGCGTCGACCCTGAAAGCCGTCGGGACCGAAGGCTCGGGACCGGGGTGGAAGGGCGGGGCGAGTTGGGTCGGGAGGCTCACGACGGACGAGCAGGCCGCCGTGCGGCTCGCGGCCGCCGACCTCGTCCTGGAGGAAGTGCACGCCCGGGTGGTCCTGGCGGGACGGCGGGGATCCGAGGAACGCCGCCGCGAGACCCTGAACAGGGCGATCGCGAGGCTCGACCGGCTGCAGGCGAGCCTCGATCCGGCGCCTTCCATCCTGTTCCGCCAGCGTTCGCGCTACCGCGCGGCGCTGGGGGACGGCCCGGGTGCGGAGGCCGACCGCGCCGAGGCCGAGTCGCGCATCCCCTCGACCTGCCACGAGTGGACGGACCTGGGGATGTTCCTGCTCTCGACCGGCGACGTGGCCGGCGCCGAGCAAGCCCTGGGTCGCGCGCTGGCCCTCGACGTGACCTCGTTCTGGGCCTGGTTCGGGCTGGGTCACTGCCACTTCGAGCAGGGGCGGTTCGCCGAGGCCGCCGGCGACTTCACCGCCTGCGCCGTGAGCCGCCCGGAATTCGCCTGGGGCCACTTCAATCGGGGGCTCGCGCTGGCCCGCGCCGGGCGGCCGGCCGAGGCCCGCGACGCCTACTCCCGGGCGCTCGCCATCGATCCCGACTTCATCGAGGCCCGCGTCGACCGCGGGATGGTCGAGCTGGAACTCGGCGACGCGGCCGCCGCCGAGGCCGACCTGCGGCTCGGCCTCGGCCGAGGCCGTCGCGATCGCTGGGTGCTGGCGGCGCTCGGCGACGCCCTCTCCCGCCAGGACAAGACGTCCGAGGCCGAACGGCTGTACGCGGACCTCCTGTCCCGCTCGCCTCGCGATGCGGCGGTCCGGACGGCGCGGGGGCTCGTCCGGCTCCAGTACGATCCGAAGGGGGCGAAGGAGGATTTCGCGGCCGTCCTGGCCGACGAGCCTCGCCACGGCATGGCCCACTACGGCATGGCCCGGACGATCCGGGAGTCCGACCCGGCCGCCGCCCTGGATCACCTGGACCGGGCCTTGCAGGCCGAACCCGACCTGTTCGAGGCCGTGGAGCTGCGGGCGCTGGAGCGGGCTCGCCGCGGCGATCGCGGTGCCCTCGACGACGTCGAGCGGCTGGTCGGGAGGCCCACCCCCAACCGCCTCTACAACGCGGCCTGCACCCTGACGATCCTCGGGCGGGCGTCGGGCGACGAGGCCGACCTCGCGCGGGCGGTCGACCTGCTCGGCCGGGCGATCCTCGGCGGATTCCCCAAAGAGGCGGCCGCCGCCGACCCGGACCTGGCGGCCCTCCGCGGGCGGAGTGACTTCGCCAAGGTCATGGATGGGTCGGCCGTCGGCCGTTGAAATTTCGGACCCTTCACTGAGGCCTGCACTTTCCGGGTGAATGTATATGTCATGCGGCCAGGCTGAGCAGCCTTTCGGCGGTGGCCTGAATTTCTGCCTCGGTAGCCCCCGGGCGTAGAGTCGCACGGATCTCCTCTCCCAGCAATTCGCGACGCCAGGCCCGCCGCTTGTCCGCGTGGCTCGGACGGCGTGACGCCTTATCCCACGACGAGGCCGAGCGGTCTACTAACTCCTCCTCCTCCTTCCGACCCCAGGCCCATACTTCGGTCATCGTGAACGTCCATAGGCAGACGTGGAACGCCCCGATGTTCGCCCAGAAGAACCGGACCTGCTGCTGGCCCGCCCCGACGACCTGCTTGACCTCGCGGAAGGTGATCTCCAGGCTGAACCGGTCGGCGACCGTCCCCAGGATGTCGGCGACGCTCGCCGAGGTGTCGGTGCAGAAGATCGCCCGCCAGCCGGTCGGCTCGTCCACCAGCACCACCCGGATCACCCCGCCGGCCGGACGCCAGGTCGCCAGGAACGTCTTGTGCTTCTTGACCGTGGCGACCCCGTACAGGGTGAGCGTCTCAGTGGACCAGCCGCGCCTTTGGCCACCCCGCTTGGCCAGCTCAATCACGTCCGGGCCGTAGGTCCGGGGGCGGCCTCGCTTGCCCGCAGGCCGTGGGCCGGGGACGCTCCGCAGGGCGGCGTCCTTGCGGAGCCGGCTGACGACCGTCATGCCCAGGGCCTTCGCCGGCTTGAGGAACTCCTTGTTGGCGTAGGCGCCGTCGGCGACCACCCAGATCGGCAACCCCAGCAGGTCCAGCCACGGCTTGGCCCACCGCAGCAATTCGACGGTCAGTTGCAGCTTGGTGCGGAACGCGGGCCGATGCTTCGGATCGAGGCCCGGCAGGTCCACCTTGCGGACGTAGAGCCGGGCCAGCAGCGGCAGGGCGACGACTCTCCACGCCGGATGGGCCACGAGCAGAGCCAGGACGACGAAGACGTGCCCGTAGACGTAGGGCGATCCGGCCGGGCCGGGGGTCGGGTTGTGATGGACGCCGGCGCCCTGCACCTGCGGGCCATATCGCTTGGTGGGGGTGTCGTCCAGGGCGAGGGTCAGCCGCGTGGCCCCCTTGAGCAGCGGCCGGACCACCTCGGTCAGCAGGCGTCGGGCGATGCGATCGGCCCGCTTGCCGGCCGCCGCGACGGCGACGTAGCAGCGCTGGTACTGACCGCTGAGCTTGCCGGCCAGATCCATGTGGTGACAGTCCGCCGGCCCCGGGCCAGGACGGCCCCGATGAACAGGCGAGCGAGCCTCGGGGCGGAGCGGCGGTCGAGGGCGTCGGCGAGCCGGGTGAACCACTGGCACGGGGCGGGGGTCGGGTGAGAAGATGTCATCGGGGGCCGGCTCCGCTCGGGGTGTCTGGCTGGCATGGTAACCGCCATCGTCCCGGTCGGGCCGGCCCTCGTCTATCCGATGCTCGTTGGGCTCGCCCTTATGAAACCAGCTTCGCCAATGGATCGCGTGGAGGCTGCCCTCGCGGCGGTGCCGCCGAAGGGCAGCCTGCCGGAACTCGCCCGAGAGCTACGAGACGGCGGGATGTCGCAGGCAGAACTCCTCTCACTCTTCGATGCCGCTCGCGAGCGGCACGCCTGCGACGATGATGAGACCGGCTACGACGCGATCCTGGATACGATGGACCTCATCGTAGGGTGGTGCGCCTCGTCGCAGAGACTCTATCCCGATCCAGAACAGGGGACCTGACCGGGCGGTACCGGTCAGGGGCCTATTCGTCCTTACCATTCACAAAATCCCGGAAAGTGCAGTGAGGCCGGTCGAGGCTCGAAAGGGCCAGACTGAGGGGCTTTTCCAGGCCGTGCGCCTCCAGCAGCGGGCCGTCGTCGAGGATCTCCCGCGAAGGTCCGTCGGCGACGATCCGGCCGGCGTCGAGGAGGACCGTCCGCGGGCAGATCTCCAGGACCATCTCCAGGTCGTGCGTGGCGATCAGCTTGGTCACGGGCAGGGACGCGATCAGGGCGAGGAAGCGCCGCCGGGCGCGCGGGTCGAGGTTCGCGGTCGGCTCGTCGAGGACCAGGACGGACGGCTCGCAGGCGAGGACGCCCGCCAGGCAGACGCGCTTCCGCTCGCCGAAGCTCAGGTGGTGGGGGGGCCGCTCGGCGGCGTGCTCCAGGTCGACGCGGGCCAGGCATTCGAGCGCCACGCGCCGGGCGTCGGCCTTGCCGAGGCCGAGGTTGAGCGGCCCGAAGGCGACGTCCTCGAGGACCGAGGTCGAGAAGAGCTGGTCGTCGGGATCCTGAAATAGCAGCCCGACCTTGCGCCGGACCGCCGCGGCGTTCCGGGCGACGTCGAGCCCGTCGATCCAGACCGAGGGGTTGGAGCGGCCCCACTTCCGCCGGCCGGGGAGCAACCCGTTGAGGTGGAGGAGCAGCGTGCTCTTGCCGGCGCCGTTGGGCCCGACGAGCGCCGTCGATTCGCCGGACGCGATCGCCAGGTCTACCCCGTCGAGCGCGCGGCGGCCGTCGGGATAGTCGTAGGTCAGGCCGCCAAGGCGGACGGCCGGGGCGGGATCGGCGTCGTTCGTCGCCACGGGTTAGTCGTCCAGGGTGCGGAGTGTGCCGTCCCAGCCCCGGGCCGTCATGGCCTCGAAGACGCGTTCCTCACGCTCCAGCGCGCGGGACAGCAGGGCGGCGATCAGCCCGGCGAGCGTGCCGAAGCTCAGGCCGGTCCGCCGGAAGCTCCTCGCGCGGCGGGCGGTGGTCATGCGGTCCAGCTCGTCCCGGAGGACGAACAGGTAGCGGTACATGAAAGCGAGCGTCGTCGCCAGCGCCGCGGGCAGGCCCAGCCGCCGCATCGCGCCCAGGAGCTTCGTCCAGGGCGTGACGTGGGCCAGGACCATCATCATGACGATCGCCAGGCTGTTCCGCGCCAGGAGGTCCGCGACGACCAGCGCGGGGCTCAGCCCGGTCCGCTCGGCCAGGCTCCGCGACGTCAACGCCGCCAGAAAGCCGACCACGACGGCGAAGCCCAGCCAACGCGTCAGCAGCCGCATCGGGGAGACCCCGGACGCCGCGACGATCACCGCCAGGATCGCGGCGAGGCCCCCCAGCAGCCGCCAGGAGCCCGGCCGGAGGGCGACGACGGCGACGACGAAGCCGACGGCCGCGATCAGTTTCACCCGCGCGTCGAGGCGATGGAGCGGGCCGTCAGGCGACATCGACCATCACCCCGTCCGGCCGGGAGTCGCCGGCTACGAAGACGCGCGACATCGTCCAGGCCAGTGCGAAGACCACCAGCGTCCCGACCAGGCCGGCGGCGGCGGTGGCCAGCTTCACCTCGTCGACCACGCCCAGACCGGGCGGGACCGGCGCCTGATAGTCGGCCATCGGGGCCGCCAGGATCGGCGGGGCCTCGGGCTCGGGCAGGAAGCCGAGCCTCTCGCCGACGAACTCCAGGCCGTCGGGCCGGTCCCAGGCGAACGGCGAGGCGAACACCGCGACCCCGAGCGCCACCCCAAGCCCCGCGACGATGGTCGACGCCCATCCCGGCGCGCGAGCGAAAGGCCGGTCGGCCTCGTCTCGGCCCTCCCCTTCATGCTCGATCAACTCGGGTCGGGTCAGGAGCACGACCCGGACCACCAGGCCCGTGATCAGGGCCTCGCCGACGCCGATGGCCGCGTGGACGAGGGCCATCCAGCTCAGCACGCGGAAGAAGTCCTCCCGGCCCGCCCCCGCGGCCAGTTCGATCGTGAAGGCACCCGCGGCGAGCAGGACCGAGAACCAGGCGGCGATCATCGAGCCGATCAGGATGCCCCGACGTCCCCCCAGCGCGCGTCGGATCGGCCCGTAGATGGCGTAACCGCCCACCGCTCCGATGAGGCCCATGTTGACGAAGTTCGCCCCGAGCGCCGTCACGCCGCCGTCCTGGAAGAGCAGGCACTGGACGATCAGCACGGCGGCGATCACCACGGCGCCGGCCCAGGGGCCCAGGATCACGGCCGACAGCACGCCGCCCAGCAGGTGCCCGGAGACCCCGGGGCCGACCGGGAAATTCACCATCTGCGCCGCGAAGACGAAGGCGGCCGACATCCCCATCAGCGAGGTCGCCCGAGGGCCGTGACGCTCCTCGACCCGGCGCAGCGCGTAGGCCAGGCCCGCCGCACCCACGGCCGTCGTCGCGATCGAGGGCCCGGGATTGATGAGAACGTCCGGTATGTGCATGGCGCGTCCTGGTCCCGAACGGAAAGGCGGCTCCACGGCCCGCCCGGATGGGCTCCGGCCCGATCGCGGCCCTCGAAATCATAATCGACGGTATGGCGTCCGGTCAAAACATCATACCGCGACCGCCGAGCCGGGGCGGGATTCAGCCGCCGCCGGACCTCCCGACCGCGGCCGTCGAGGGCCGCGCGGGAATGATCGCCAGGGCGTGGCGGAAGCGGTCGCGGATCTGGGAGAGTGCGTTGTCGTAGAGCCGCCGCTCGGCCTCCTCGTTGCGGTCCTGGCTCAGCGCCAGCCGGCCGGCTAGGTAGGACGGCAGGTTCGGGACCGGGACGATCGTGCGGGCGTTCGGCTGGGTCGACCAGGACTCCCGGCCCCGGTCCACGAGCGTCAGACGAGCCTCGATGCGCGCGAGGCGGTTCTGGGTGCCGAGATACGTCCCCTCGTATCGCTCGCGGATCGTGTAGACGAAGCGATACGGCGCGGCCGACCAGAGGTCGCTCCAGCGGCTCGTCTTCGGCGGGGGGAGGTAGCCCTTCGCCCGGAGGGCTTCGACGGCCTGGGGACGGAACGTCTGGTCGTAGCCGGCGGGCGTCCCGACGACGTATTCCCCCGGCGCGGACTCGACCACCACGCCCGAGCGGCCGACGAGCGCCGCAACGATGTCGCGGAGGCGGGCCTGGGCCGCTTCCTGATCGGGCGGCGGCAGGTGGATCGCCAGATCGGCGCCCTCGCCGCAGAGGACGAACGCCGCATTCGGGTCGGGTTCCTTGGCGGCGCGGCGGGCGGCCTCATCGACCCACGCGTTCAGGACTTCGAGGAACCGCGACTCGACCTCCTTGCGGATCGGGGCGAGGTCGCGATCCGCGCCGACGCGGGCCACGAGATTCAACCACCCCCCGACGGGTTTCGTCGCGTCGGCCTCGGATTCCAGCTTGCGGAGCACCTCGCCGACGTCCCGGCGCGCCAGGTCCCGACGCCGTTCCCGGACGGACTTGGCATCGTCCAGGGGCTCGCCGATCGCGGGGGCGACCTCAAGCGCCGAGTCGAGGTCGATCAGGGCCAGGTCGAGCCGGCCCTCCGCCTCGTGGGCCTTCGAGGATTCGATGAGGCGATCGATCGCTCGCACCCGCGCCGCCCGCTCGCCGCGCACGAGGAGCTGGACGCCGGCCGTGCCGACGACGCCCATGAGGGCCAGGGCGAGGGTCCACCAGGCCCAGGGCACCCACCGCGGCCGGGTGAAACGGGTGCGTTTCCATCCCCCGTCGACGCGGGGGAGGAACGGGACCTCGAGCAGCCGGTTGCAGAATCCGCAGCGGACCTGCCGCCCGGGCCCGAGGCGTCGCACCTTGACGGTCTGGCCGCACTCGGGACAGGCGAACTCGCCGTCCATGTCGGGGGAGTCTCTCCGGGTTGGGCGGGACGTCCGAGGCTCGGCGTCCCATTGTACACCAACCCGCGGCGAGGGGGGAATCAGATGGCGGGCTGGCCGGTGCAGCGGGTCATGAGCCAGTTGTCGACGTCGGCGAGCATGTCCTGATCCAGGCGGTGGTTGCAGGGGTATGACTGGAAGGCGACCCGCAGGCCGGCGGCGCGGAGCGTGGAGACCTCGCGGCGGGCGCGAGACAGGGGCACGCGGGCGTTCCAGGCGCCATGGACCACCAGGACCGGGAAGTCGCGACAGGCGTCGAACCGGGCAAGGGGCCGGAAATCCCCGGGGAGCCAGCCGTTGATCGCCACGACCCCGGCGAACCGGTCCGGGAAGCTCAGGCCAAGTCGGTAGGCCGCCGCCGCCCCTTCCCCGCAGCCGACCAGGAAGATCCGCTCGGAATGAACGTGGAGCTTGCTCCGGGTCTCGCGGATGCTGGCGAAGAGGCCTTCTTCGAGCCGCGTGATCGGGTCCAACTCGGGCTCGAACATCGCCCGACGGAATCGCTCGGCCTCGCCCAGGTCCGGGCCGCGCCGGAAGCAGGAACGCTCGGGGACCTCGAAATCGCCGCCCCAGGAATAGCCGACCAGCCGCTCCCGCTTCATGACGGGGACGGGACCGCGAAGGCCGAGGCCGACATAGTTCCGACGGCTCAGGGCGGGCATGGCCCGGATGAGCTGATCCTCGTCGCCACCCTTGCCGTGGAGCAGGACCAGGAGCGGGTAGGCATAGTTGGGCTCATACTGGCGCGGCACGAAGCGAGCGTCGGCGAGCGTCGCCGTCCGCGCCGCGGTCGAGGAGCCTTGTGCGTCTGTCCGGTCCTGGGCCATCGTAAGATCCTCAGTGAGCAAGACTTCAGGAGAAGTCGACCGATGCCGACCCTGGGCGGAGACCGGACGCCGGGCCTGACAAACCCTTCCTACGATGAAGGAAGGATCAGACGAGGCAAGCATACTCGCGATCTTACCGCTCTTCAACAAACCGCCTAGCTATTTTCCATTTTGTCTCAAGTTTCCCGGAATGCGATCCGAGCGACCGCCGAATCCATGGAATCTGCCAGGGTTGTGTCGATTGACGCTCGTCCGGAACCTGCGGGAATTGGGCAAGACCCGGCGATCGGGGTGCGGCTTCGGGTCGCCCGGATCAGAAGAGGTCGTCGAAGAACGTGCCGATGGACTTGGGGAAGATCCCCAGCGCCCGGTCGCTGCTGACCTTCGGCGGCGGCCGACGGAACAGCTTGCGGGTCGGCGCGGCCTGGCCGTTCTGGGTGTTCGCGGCGGCCTGGGCGAGCTTCTGGGCCTTCTGGTATTTGGCGAGGCTCGGGCGATTCACCGTGAGCAGCACTTCCGGATCCGGCGTGTTGGGGACGAAGGACGTCCCGCTGGCACCTAGAAGACGGAGCGAAACCGGGGCCGAAGTCGCCGTATTGTTGTTCTTGAACGTCTCGTTCATCGCGTTCTCGGGGTCGGCGATCGCGACGATCTTGGCGGTCCCCATCCCGTCGAGGAGGATCCCCGAGGGGAGTCGGCTGGGGAGCGAGACGGTCTGGGTGATCGGCTGGAGATACCCCGGCGCGAGGCCCGGGATCACGGCGTCGCCGAGGAAGATCGTCCGGGTCGTGTTGCCGCTGGGGCCCACCAGGAGGAAGCGCACGCGGAACGGCCCGGGGTCGATCGTCCCCATGTTCTGCACGCTCGTGCTGACGTCGAAGCTCCCCCCCCACACCAGGTCGCCGCTCGACGGCGAGACGGTCCCCACGGCGAGGTCGGGGAGCGTCTCGTGCACCGGGGCGGCGGACTCGCCGGCCGGCGGGTAGATGTGGATCGACGCCTGGTCCACGCCGATGCCGCCGATCGCGAAGTGCGGGCCGACCGGGTTCGTGAGGAAGTCGCCGTCGGGCAGGATCGTCAGAGTGAAGTCGGTGGCGCCGGCCAGCAGCACCGGCGGAAGCGGCGGGAGCGTGAAGGTCCGCTCGGCGTTCACCGTCTGCCAGGGCTGGATCGCCGGCACGGTGATGCTGCCGATGGTGACGTCGGAGCCGGTCCCCTGGAGGAGCCCGGCGGGCGTCAGGATCACCTGGGCCCGGGTCGCCGGGGCGGCCCCGTAGGAACGGTTGGTGATCTGCGTGGTCACCGAGAGCGACTTGCCCCAGATCGCCGACGTCGGGTAGGTCCCCACGGAAGTCGCGATGAGCTGGGCCGGCTGCGTGGGGGCGATCGAGACGACCGCCTGGTCGTAGCCGGGGCCGACGCCGGCGTTGTTCCGCTCGTTGGCCTCGGCCACCTTCCGCTGGGAATCCACCTTGAGGCCCAGGTTCAGCAGACCCGAGGAGCCCATGCCCGGGACCGGGTTGGACGGCAGCTTGATGGTCGTAGTGAACGGGACGGACTGGCCGGCGGCGAGGCCTTCGGGGACCGTGACCTCTCCCAGGTAAACCGAGTAGCGGCCGATCGTCGACCGGCTGCCGGCGTAGATGGCGACGTTGAAGGACCCGGTCGCGTCGGCGTCCCCCTGGTTGGTGATCTGGCCGGTGGCGGTCACGGTCTCGCCCCAGTCGGCGTTCTGGACCGCCACGAAGGAGGAACCGACGAGGTCGGGCATGCCATGCCCGGCGGCCGACAGGACTTCCCGCTTCTCGAGGGAGTCGAATCGCAGGATCATCGGCCCGCGCCCCCAGGCGCGTCGACGTCCCTCGGATCGTCGCTTGTCGGACATGCTCGTCCTCCTCCTTGAGAACCTCGGCGGGACCGCGGCCCGAACGGGCGGGCGGCCCCCCTCGCCGTCGGCCGGCCTCCCGATCGACGAAGAAGGGGGGGAGGCGGCTCGGCTGTCTGATGATCGAAACCCATCCTGGGCCGTGGGCAAAATACCCCCGGCCGCGATCTCGGTCAAGGCGGTTCGGCCCACCTCGGCGGGGTCTCGCCGTGGCCGCCCCGGGCCGGATCGCGGGCGCGCGCCCCGTCGGGTCGGGCCTCGACGCACCGGCCGCGTTGTGATACCAAAGGGTTGGACGCGAGCCCGCGCTCGCGCCGGGGCGGATCGCGTCGACGGAGTCAGGAGCCGGGGTTGACGGAGCAGCTGATCGGACAACTCGGGTACATCGGGATCGCGCTGACCCTGGTGGCGGGCGGCTTCCTGCCCATCCCGGAGGAGGCCCCGGTCCTGCTGGCGGCGATCCTGTCGCGCAACGGCAAGATGTCGGGCCCGATCGCGTTCTCGGCCTGCATGCTCGGCGTGCTCCTGGGCGACTTCCTGGTCTACATCGTGGGATACCGGTTCGGCGAGCGGGTCCTCAGCCTCCGCCTGACGCGCCGACTGCTGACCAAGCCCCGCGAGGCGCAGATCAAGGGCTACTTCCACCGCCACGGATTCAAGATCCTGATCCTGGGCCGGTTCGCGGTCGGCTTCCGGACGGCCGCGTACCTGACCGCGGGAATCCTCAAGCTCCCCCCGCTCAAGCTGCTGCTGACGGACCTCGTCGCCGCCCTGCTCAGCACCAGCCTGATGTTCGGGCTCGGCTATCTTTTCGCCCACCAGATCGAGAAGGGGCTGCACGAGGCCCAGCAGTGGCTGGCGATCGCCATCGCGGTCGGCGTCGCCGGCCTCCTGATGTACCGCCATTACAAAGGACACCAGCGGGCCGGGCTCCCCGTCGGTCCCCCCGTGCTGGTGGCCGAGGACGACCTGCCCATCCCCCCCGACGACCTCGAAGTCCAGCCGGACGCCGCCACCCCGGTCCCGACGGCGACCGAGCCCGCGCCGCCGCCCTCCCCGACCGTGGCTGCCCCTAGCCCGACCGCGACGAGCGAGGCGGCCCATCCCGGGCCGTCCACCTTCCCGGCCTCGACGGAGGCCGCGCGATCCCCGCTGGCCGCACCTCGCGAGAGCGAGTCGCCCCCGCTTTCCCGCGCCTGACGCGGGGAGTGGAAGCGAGGCCTCGGCCCTCGGCTCACCCGCTGAGACGCCACATGACGCAGACGACCGGGCCCGGCGCGTCGAAGAAGGCCCGATCCATCCAGTTCAGCGGCGCGTAAAGGATCGCCAGCAATTGTTGGCGTGTGAGGTCCTCGGAATCGGCGGCCTCCCTGAATGGGACGTAAAGGAAGCCGGGCAGGCCGAACTCGCGGGCCTCCTGCATCCCTCGCCGCGAGAGGCGGTGGTAGGTACCCGTGTACGCCATCGGCAGGGAGCCGAGGGCCACCCAGACCATCACGGACCGCACGGTGGCTCGCAGACGAATGCTCCGAGGAGGCGGTCCTGAGGGCGGGGCGTGGTCCTTCATGAGTCTGCATCCTCGGTCGTCGGATGGCGGGGTGATGTGGGCGAGAGTCCGCCGGTCGCCCAGGACAGGTTCGGGGCGAGCCGGGGGCCGTGACGCCGAAAGCCGGCCGTACGCGCGTCATCTGACGAAAAAGGCCCCCGGCAAGGGCCTGGAGCCGCATCGATTCGGCCTCGGAGCCTCTTCGATTCGCTTCGGCGCACCCCAAAAATCCCCCGGATTGCGGGCGTTGGCTGGATGCTTAAAGTCGTGTTGACCGACTTGAGCCTTCCTGATAGTTTCCCCCTTCGTCTCAGCCCGATGATATCCAACAACGTCGGCGGGACTGCGGTCTGCCATTGAGTAGAGGGGAGTCGCGGCGGGGATCGCCGGTTCGATTCCTCCCGACCCGCTTCGACCCGACAGCGGCGCGCGGGTACCGCCCGGAGACGTTCTCCGGTCGGCGAGTTATGGATCGACTCGCACGGGGCCGTCCGTGTTGCGACGGACGGCCCGGATCAACCCTGGAAGATCGACTCGAATGAACAAGATTTCGCTTGCTCTCGCCCTCGGGGCCGGGCTCCTGCTCAGCGCGGCCGGCTCGGACGCCAAGGCCGCCCCGATCGTCCAGCAGCTGGACGCCCCCGAGATCTCGGCTTCCGACTTCAACAGCCTGTTCAAGCCCATCGCCGAGGCCCCGCCGATCACGGCGGAGTACCGGTTCATCAACACGCCCCTGACGGGCGTCGTGCAGTCTCAGGTCCTCGAAGGGACCGGGGCGTACGCCGGCCTCTACGCCTACGCCTACCAGTTCGGCGTCAAGGACGTGAAGGATGAGAGCGGCGAGCCCAGCTCCGTCAACAGCGCCTCGCTGCAGTTCAACTCCACGCCGACCCGGGCCGACCTGCTCGGCACCGGCGGCCCCGGCAGCGCCGTCTTCGTCGTGAAGGACGGCACGGTCGGCGGCCTGAGCACGCCCGTCGCCGCCGCCAACATGGCCGGCATCCAGATCCCCAGCTCGGTGGCCTGGCTCCCCGGCGAGAAGACCGGCGCCCTGACCTTCCAGTACCTGGACGCCAACAAGGCCAGCGACCCGCTCGGCGCCGGCGCCACCAGCGGCACGATCGTCGTGCTGACCACCGAGAAGTGGACCAACAAGCTGGTCAGCCTCCAGAACGCCAACCCCCAGATCGTCTACCCCTCGGCCTACGCCTCCGAGGGCGGCCCGATCCAGGAGGTCCCGGTCCCCGAGCCGTCGACCGTCCTCGCCTGGGCCGGCATCATCGCCGCCGCCGGGATCGTCCAGCGCCGCCGCAACCGCCGCGACGCCTGACGCCCCCCGTCGCGACCGCGACCCGCTAATCGCCAGGAAGCCCCTCGCCGTCACCGACGTGCGAGGGGCTTCGGCGTTTCGAACCGTGATGCGACCGCTCAACTCGCCCCCTTGATTCCTTCGCGGCCCGCAGTGCTTCGTCTGGCACGGGGAGGGGGTCGGATGCGAGGATGTCCTCGCGGGCTCCGGTTTCGGTCAGGACCTCGGGCCGACAACGGCCCGGTCCGGGCGGCCGGGTGTTACGATCGCGGGGGCGACCTTGTACGGCTATCACCTCTGGATCGTCTTGAGCGAGTCGACCGAGGAATCGGACTGCGGCTCTCTCGAGCGAAAGGCGGGCGAACTCCGGAGCCTCATCGGCGAGCGGCTGACCTGCAAGCCAAATGCGGAGGGGAGCGTCCAGGCCGTCAACCTCTCACTGGTATTCCAGTGCTCGGGGAGCGCGAACCACCGTGGCGAGGAGCATGATTCGCTGCTCCACGTGCTTCGTCACATCGCGACCGAGTTGCCCGGCAGTCATGGGCTCGTCTACTGGTACGACGACGAGGAACCGGGGCGGGATC
The DNA here is from genome assembly GCF_011064595.1 of Paludisphaera soli. Lineage (GTDB taxonomy): Bacteria > Planctomycetota > Planctomycetia > Isosphaerales > Isosphaeraceae > Paludisphaera > Paludisphaera soli. The sequence continues at coordinate 260,606 of NZ_JAALJI010000001.1, forward strand.
GATTCGACGGGTATCGGGCGATCGTCGTCGCCCGGGGCCGACTCCAGGACCGGTTCGACCCGTTCCTCTCGCCGATCACCCCCCACGTCGAGGATTGAGCCTGGCCGGGCGAAACGAAGAATGAGTCCTGAAACGGGACCGGCGGTTCCATGAGATCGAGAGACCGGCATCATCCTGATCAACCGGCGGCACTGGGAGGAGTTCGACGAGAACCTCATGTGTCGACCAGTCCCCATGACATGAACTTCCCCCCGATTGCCAAGGTAAGACAGAACTTCAACCATCCTGAGGTGGACGACCCGGCCGCCGCCGCGGCCCGCGTCGTGATCGGCAGCGGGATCGTCGCTCGGGTCCCGGCGGGTGGGAGGGTCGCGGTCACCGTCGGCAGCCGGGGGATCGCCGACCTCGTCCCGATCGTCCGGGCGGTCATCGAGGCGTTGCGGTCGCTGGGCTTCCGGCCGTTCGTCGTCGCGGCCATGGGGAGCCACGGGGGCGGGACCGCCGAGGGCCAGCGCGGACTGCTGGCGGAACTCGGCGTGACCGAGGCGAGCGTCGGTTGTCCCGTCCGCTGCGAGATGGACACGGTCGTCCTGGGGACCAACGCGTTCGGCCTGCCGATCCACTTCGACCGCAACGCGTTCGACGCCCATGGGATCGTCGTGCTCAACCGCATCAAGCCCCACACGTCGTTCACGGGGGACTACGAGAGCGGCCTGTTGAAGATGCTGGCCATCGGCCTGGGCAAGCGTCAGGGGGCGGCGCAGGTCCACAAGCTGGGGCTGCCCGGGCTCGTCAAGCTGCTGCCCGAGGTCGGGGCCTTCCTCCTGCAAAGGACACCGGTCGCGCTCGGCCTGGCGATTGTCGAGAACGCCGACGACCGCCCCGCGCGGATCGTCGCGGTCGAGCCGGAGGAGATCCTGGCCGTCGAGCCGACGTTGCTCGCCGAGGCCCGCTCGCTCATGCCCGGCCTCCCGTTCGCCGAGCTGGACGTCCTGATCGTCGGCGAGCTGGGCAAGAACTATAGCGGCACCGGCATGGACCCGAACGTGATCGGCCGGCTCCGCGTCGAGACGACGCGCGACCACCCCGCGCCCGTCATCACCCGGCTGGCGGTGCTCGACGTCTCCGAGGAATCCCGAGGCAACGCACTCGGGGTCGGCTTTGCGGACCTGACCACGGAACGCCTCGTGCGGGCGATCGACCCCACGCCGATCTGGGTCAACAGCTTCACCAGCAACTTCCTCGCCCGCGCCCGCGTCCCCCTGGCGATGCCGACGGACCGCGAGGTCGTCTCCGCCTGCCTCGACACCTGCTGGCGGATCGACCCGGCCGAGGCGCGGATGGCCCTGATCCCCAACACCTTGGAGTTGACGACGCTCTGGGTCACCCGACCACTCGCCGCTGAGGTCGAAGCCCACCCCAGCCTGGACTTCGAGACCGACTTCCTGCCGATCCCGTTCGACGACCGGGGCGGCCTCGATCAGCGAGCGTTGTTCCCGGAGAGCCTCCGAGGCCGCCGAGCACCTCGGTGATTCCGTCGAAATCGCGCGTCCGCCATCCCGAAGCGGCGATCGCGGACCATCCTCTCGTTGAGCCCTCGTGCGCGCTGACCGTTCGCGTCGGCGGATTCGGGCGGGCCTTCGGGGAGGCGCGATGCGTCGACTCACGCCGATCTTCGCCGATTCCCGGGTGGGAAAACGCGCCGAACGAAGCCAATTCGGGAAGCCGGGGTATGAGCTTAAGAGATTCCGCGAAAAAGGTTTGCGTCGATTGGGTTCGTTCTCGGGCGTGCGCGAACGAACCCAATCTCCGCCGGCCGTGGGCGTCAGCCGGTGACCTTCATCGCCTTGGGGTCCCAGCCGATGAGCTTGCTCTCATAAAGGCTGGTGTTGCACAGCAGGGCCGGGGCGGCGGCGCGGTAGCCGAAGACGGCGTCCTCGTAGACCGGCTCGCCCTGGCGGACGGAGGTGAAGAACTTGACGAAGTGGTCGAAGCGGGGGTCGTAGCCCGCCGGCGGCTTGAAGGTCTGGGCGCCGTCGTAGGCCGACTTCTTGCGGTCCTTCTTCGGCTCGGCGGCCAGCTTGGCGGCGATCGCGTCCTGCTGGGCCTGGGAGAAGGTCTGCACGGAGTTGTAGCCCTTCAGCTCCTGCTCGGGAGTCGGCCAGGTGATGCCGGTCCGCTCCAGCTTGAGAGAGGCCAGGTCGGTGGAGATGACCCCCTCGTCGCCCACGAACCGGAACAAGGTGGCGTCGCCGCCGCCGTCCTCGAAGTCGCACTGGAGCGAGACGGTGAAGGCGGGATGGGCCTCCACGGCCGGGTAGTCGAGCAGGCTGAGGATGACGTCGTAGACGTCGCGGCCGTCGTCCCAGTAGCGGAGGCCGCCCATCGCGGCGACCTTGTTCGGGCCGATCGAGTCGGTGGCGCGGTGGATGGCGGTCAGCAGGTGGACGAACAGGTCGCCGGCCACGGCCGTGCCGTAGTCCTGGTAATTCCGCCAGCGGAAGAAGCGGGTGGCGTCGAACGGCCGCTTGGGGGCCTGGCCGAGGAAGCGGTCCCAGTCGACCGTCTCGGGCGAGGCGTCGAGCGGCAGGGTGTACTGCCAGGCGCCGAGCGACGAGTTGCGGTTGTAGCGGGCCTCGACCACGTTCAGCTTGCCGATCGCGCCGGCGGCGATCATCTCGTGGAGCTTCTCGAAGACGACCGAGCTGGCGAACTGGCTGCCGACCTGGAAGACGGCCTTGGTCTCCCGCTGGACCTTGATGACGTCCGGCCCCTCGGCCAGCGTCTGGACCATCGGCTTCTCGCAGTAGACGGCCTTGCCCGCCTTCATGGCGTCGACCGACATCTTGGCGTGCCAGTGGTCGGGGACGCACAGCAGGACCGCGTCGACGTCTTTGCGATCGAGGATCTCGCGGTAGTCGACGCAGGTGGCGACGTGGTCGCCGTACTTCTCCTTGACCCGCGTCCGGCGGCCCTCGTAGAGGTCGGCCGCGGCGACCAGCTCGACGCCGGGGGCCTTCAGGGCGCAGTCGGTGTCGATGAAGCCGATGATCCCCATGCCGATCGTCGCGATCCGCACCTTGTCGTTCGGCCCGGCCCCGGCGAGGGCCTCGGCCGCCGCCTCGGCCTCGGGGCTTCGGGAAAGGATCGTGACGGCCGAGGCCGCCGTCGCCGTCTTCAGGAACCCCCGGCGCGTGTTTTCATCGCGAGGTCGCATCATCAATCTCCAGTTCGTCGATTCTCCGGCGGGGCGTCTCATCAGCGAATCCCGCCGTATCCAGCTTAACGACCCCCGCGTCCGGAAGCGACTCCCCGGCGGTTCGAGGCCGTCCGCGACCGGGTTCTGCCGCGCCGTCGGCCCGGTTGCGATGGCTCGGCCCGAGATGTGCTCCCAGGGAGGCCCATTTTGTTCCCGCTCCCTCGCAACGTACCCATCCGGAAATCCCCATGGCCAAGCTGATCGAAGACTACGCGCTCATCGGCGACTGCCGCACCGCGGCGCTCGTGGCGAAGGACGGCTCGCTCGACTGGCTCTGCCTCCCGCGGTTCGATTCCCCCGCCGCGTTCGCCGCCATCCTGGGGACGCCCGACCACGGCCGCTGGCTGCTCGCGCCCGTGGCCGAGCCGAAGCGGATCACCCGCTCCTACCGGGGGGACACCCTGATCCTGGAGACGCTGTACGAGACCGAGGACGGTGAGGCCGTCGTCGTCGACTGCATGTCGATGCTGGACGATGCGGCCGACGTGCTGCGCATGGTCGAGGGCCGTCGCGGCGCGGTCCGATTCCGCACCGAGTTCCGCCCCCGGTTCGACTACGGCAGCGCGACCCCGTGGGTCCGTTCGGAGGACGGGCGCGGCGTGATCGCCGTCTGCGGCCCGGAGACCCTGCACCTGTCGGGCCCCGCCCCCGTCGCCATCGAGGACTGGACGGCCCGCGCGGAGTTCGAGGTGCACGAGGGGATGAAGGTCCCCTTCGTCCTGACATGGCACCCGTCCCACCTGGCGATCAAGGATCCGGTCGATCCCGTCGCGGCGATCGAGGCGACCGCCCGCTGGTGGGAGGAGTGGGCGGGCCGTTGCCAGTACCGCGGCGCGTATCGCCAGGCCGTCATCCGCTCGCTGATCACGCTCAAGGCCCTGACTTACCAGCCGACCGGCGGGATCGTCGCCGCCCCCACCACGTCGCTCCCCGAGACGATCGGCGGGATCCGGAACTGGGACTACCGCTACTGCTGGCTCCGCGACGCGACCTTCACCCTGACCGCCCTGCTCCAGAGCGGCTATCGCGACGAGGCCGACGCCTGGCGGCAGTGGCTGCTCCGCGCCGTCGCCGGCAAGGGTGAGGAAGTGCACATCATGTACGGCTTGGCCGGCGAGCGTCGGCTGCCCGAGACCGAACTCCCCTGGCTCCCCGGCTACGAGGATTCCCGGCCCGTCCGCATCGGCAACGGCGCCTACGACCAGTTCCAGCTCGACGTCTACGGCGAGGCGATGGCCTGTTTGCACCTGGCCCGCCACTACGGCATGTCGGCGGAGGCCGACGACTGGCGGATCGAGCGCGAACTGCTGGCCCGGCTGGAACAGGTCTGGCGCGAGCCGGACGAGGGCATCTGGGAGGTCCGGGGCGAGAGCCGCCACTTCACCCACTCGAAGCTGATGGCCTGGGTCGGATTCGACCGGGCCGTGAAGGACGTGGAGCGATTCGGCCTCGCCGGCCACGTCGACCGCTGGCGGGAGCTTCGCGACAAGCTCCACGCCGAGATCTGCGACCGGTCGTTCAACAAGCGCCGCAACGCCTTCACGCAGTCGTACGACTCGGAAGACCTCGACGCCAGCGTCCTGGTCATGATGGAGGTCGGCTTCCTCCCGCCCGACGACCCGCGCCTGGTGGGGACCGTCGCTGCGATCGAGAAGGAGCTGATGCACGGCGGCTTCGTCGACCGCTACCGGACCGAGTCGGGGGTCGACGGCCTGGAGGGGACCGAAGGGGCCTTCCTCCTTTGCACGTTCTGGCTGGCCGACAACTACGCCCTGATGGGGCGCCTCGACGATGCGAAGCGAATCTTCGAGGGCGTCCTGGCCGTGTGCAACGACGTCGGCCTGCTCGCCGAGGAGTACGACGTGAAGGCCCGACGCCAGCTCGGGAACTTTCCCCAGGCTTTCTCGCACCTCGGCCTGGTCAACACCGCCTGGCATCTCCACCGGGCGGGGCGCGAAGGCGCGTCGCGGCCCCTGGACTGAACCGACCGACTGCTCCGCTGGGAGGACCCCGATGAAACCGTCCGCGATCTTCCTCGGCTGCCTCCTCGCGGCCCTCACTCTCGTCGTCCCCCGCCTGACGGCACAGGAGGGTCCGCAGGCCGCCGAGGCCGTCGCTCCTCCCGAGGACCTCCGATTCGCCTGGCGGCGTTCCGAGCTGAACGTCGGCGGCGTCTTCCCGCACATGGCGATCAAGGCGCCCGGGACCGGGAGCCGGACCGAGACCGGCGTGGGGGCCCTCATCCCCTGGGCCGACCGGCTATGGGCGGTCGGTTACGTCGCCCACATCGCCGGCTCCGGGCTGGGCCTTTTCGAGATCCGCGAGGACATGGCGTTCCGGCTGCATCCCGAGTCCGTCACCGGGACCTTCGCGAATCGGATGATCCACTGGGGCACGAACCAGGCGATCCTCGGCCCCCACCTGATCGACGAGCACGGGAACGTCCGGACCATCAAGGAGCTGGCCAAGCACCGGCTCACCGCCACGGCCAGGCACCTGACCGACCCGGAGAACAAGGTCTACTTCCTGACGACGGAGGGCCTCCTCTTCGAGACCGACCTAAACACGCTGCAGTCCCGACAGCTCTTCGACCTCATCAAGGAGCTGGGGATCGACGGCTACAAGCACTTCAAGGGCGCCCACACGGCCCACGGGCGGCTCGTGGTCGCGAACAACTCGTACGACGAGAAGGAGTTCCTGGGAGACCGCGAGGCCGGCCGGCTCGCCGAGTGGGACGGCGAGAAGTGGACGATCCTGGAGAAGAACCCGTTCGTCGAGGTGGCGGGCCGCTACTCTCCCGACGACCCGCTGTACGCGCTCGGGTGGGACAAGCGGTCGGCGATCCTCCGCGTGCTCGACCGCGGAGGATGGTCGCGGTATCGGCTCCCCAAGTCGAGCCAGACCTTCGACCACCAGTGGTGCACGGAATGGATGCGCATCCGCGAGGCTTCCACCGAACGCTACCTGATGGACGCGTTCGGCCTCTTCTACGACATGCCCTGGAAGCACTACGGCGGCAAGCTCTGGGGCGTCCGGCCGATCGCCGCGCACCTGCGGGTGGTCCCCGACTTCGTCCACTGGAACGGGCTGTTCGTGCTGGCGAGCGATCAGACGGACAACGGCGTCGGCCAGCCGCAGTCCGGGCTCTGGTTCGGCAGCATCGACGACCTCTGGAAGATGGGCAAGCCCACCGGCTGGGGGGGCCCCTGGTGGAACGATCCCGTCGAGGACGGCGCGGTGTCCGACCCCTACCTGATGACGGGCTTCGACAAGAAGGTCCTCCACCTGTCGCACGACTCGCCGCATCCGGTGACGTACACCGTCGACGTCGACTTCCTGGGCGACGGCTCGTGGAACACTTACCGGTCGATCACGGTCCCCCCGAAGGGGTACGACTTCCACGTCTTCCCCGACGGCTACTCGGCCCACTGGGTCCGGGTGACGGTCGACAGGGCCTGCACGACCTCCGTCCACTTCACCTACAACTGACCTCAGGGCTTCGGGGCGGCCGCCGGATCGTCGAGGATCGCGCGGGCGACGGCCTCGGCCAGGATCTCAAGGCCCGCCTGGTTGTAGTGGCAGCAGTCGTCGATGTAGAGCGACTCGGGATGGTCGCGGAAGATCGCGGTCAGGTCGTGGAAGGCCACGCCGCGCTCGCGAAGCCCGCGACCCTCCCGCAGGAGGAGCGGGTAGCCGGCCTGCACGCCCTTCCGGTACGGGTGCTCCGCGTTGAAGGCCAGGCTCCTCTCGGCGGGGTCCATCGGCTTGGAGTCGGCGACGTACTGGTTCGGCTGGAGGAAGTGGTAGTAGCGGGTCCCAGTCTGGCGGCAGAGGGCGTCGATGGCCCGGGAGCTGTTCGACCAGATCGAGGCCAGGTGCTCGAACAGCTCGTCGCGGCCGGCGAACTCGCGCGCGGGTCCGGTGGCGACGTACGGCCCGCCCCGATTTTGCAGCTCCTGGTGGCCCTTGACGATCGAGTACGACGCCCATTCCAGGCGGCGGTCCTGGAGCTTCCAGACGAGGTTGGCGAGGATCGACCACTGGAACGGCGGCGAGGAGGCCCACCGGGCCCAGGCGTTCCGCCGCTCCTCCAGTCCGTTCAGCTCGGCCCGCGCCGAGCCGCTGGCCGGGTCGTTGCCGCCGACGCGCGCGTGCCAGCTTCGGGGAAAGGCCGGGAAGACGTGGTGCCCGGAGTTCTCCAGTTCGTGGAGTGCCACCTCGTTGAAGCCGTCGATGTTCAGGACGACGTCGAACTCGGCCCCGAGGGCCGTCAGATACGCCAGGGTGGTCAGCTGCTGCGGCTGCTTGTAGCCGCCGAGGGCGGCGTTGACGAACACGAACTGCTTGTCGGCGTACTCGGGGGAGCGGCGTAGGGCCTCCTCCAGCCGATGCACGCCGTTGACCCCGAAGTACGAGGCGACCGAGCCGCCGAAGATCCCGACGATCAGCTTCCCGGGCCCGCGTTTGTGGATCGGGTCCTTGTCGTCGACGTAGCCGAAGTTCGAGACCGGCATCGTGCGGCCGTCGCTCTCGCGGACGATCCCGCTGTCGGGCCGGGGGTCGCGGACGTAGCCGACGTAAGGGTGGACCTGCGAGGAGATCGCCCCGCCGATTCCCGGGGGCCGGTTGGCCCGCTCCCGACGCTCGTCCTGCAGGGCCGTCCAGGAGAAGGGCTGGCCGGTCGCCAGCCGGAACAGCGGCCAGGCCGCCAGCTCGCACGAGGCCCACGCCAGGCCCAGCAGGATCGCGGCGAATGCGAACTTCTTGCGGCGCGCCAGGCGACGGGGCCTCGCCGGGCCCGTCGCCGTGTCGGCCGAAACGGGGCCGTCGCGTCGCGTCCGCGGCTTCGCGCCTTGCCCGATCATCGACGCCTGCGATTCTTCCATGGCCACGGCTCCTCCGTCACTCTTCGACAGACCGGGCCGCACCATAGCCGTTAACCTCTTTTCAGGCAACTTGGCTTGGCGGTCGAGGACTCGCCTCCTGGACTCCGCCTCGCCGGGGTGTTATACAGGCGTTGAACATCCGCCGACGCCGCTGGAGGACCCATGATGGATGCGAACGGACCCGAGCCCGATCCCCCCCTCGCCTGGACTCGACGCGCCGCGATGGGCGCGATGGCCGTCGGCGCCGTCGGCGTCGCCCGGGCGCGGGCCGAGGCGGCCCAGCCGGCGGCCGAGGCAGTCCCGAAGCCCCGGCCGAGGATCGCGGCGGTCGCCACCTGCTACTACAAGACCTCGCACGGCCAGGGGATCATCGACCGCTTCATGGACGGCTACGGCTGGGGCGGGAAGCATCACCGGCCGGCGATCGACGTCGTCTCGCTCTACGTCGACCAGCGGCCCAAGGGGGACCTCACCGACGAACGGGTCGCTCGCCATCCGGGCCTGGAGGTCTACCCGACGATCGCCGAGGCGCTCACCCGGGGCGGCCCGACGCTCGACGTCGACGGCGTGGTCCTGATCGGCGAGCACGGCGACTACCTCCGCGATGATCGCGGCCGGATGCACTACCCCCGCTACGAGTTCTTCAAGCAGGTCGCCGACGTCTTCCGGAAGTCGGGCCGGTCGGTCCCGGTCTTCAACGACAAGCACCTGTCCTGGAACTGGGAGTGGGCGAAGGAGATGGTCGCGACCTCGCGCGAGCTGAACTTCCCGTTCCTGGCCGGCTCGTCCCTGCCGGTCACCTGGCGGATCCCCGAGTACGAGACGCCGACCGACGCCCCGATCGAGGAGGCCGTCTGCGTCGGGTACGGCGGGGTGGACAGCTACGACTTCCACGGCCTGGAATCGCTTCAGTGCTTCGTCGAGCGCCGCCGCGGCGGCGAGACCGGCGTCAGGGCCGTCGAGGTCCTGCGCGGGGCCGACGTCTGGAAGGCGCTCGACCCGGCCCAGGGGGGCTCGGCGCGGACGAAGGCCCTCTTCGACGCCTGCCTCTGCCGGAGCTTCCGGCTGACCTCGCCGATGGAGGGCTACGGCAACGCCTTCCCGACGCTCGAACAGGCGTCGAAGATCGCGGCCGATCCCCTGCTCTATCGCCTGCACTACAACGACGGCCTGGTGGGCAGCCTGTTCATGATGTCGGGCCTGGTGGCCGACTTCACGGTGGCCCTGAAGCTGGCGGCCGACCCGGCGATCCACTCGACGCAGCTCTACCTCTGCGGGATCTCGCCGAATCAGACCCTGCCGAACTTCTTCAGCCCGCTGGCGAACCACATCGAGGCCATGTTCCTGACCGGCAAGGCGCCCTATCCCGTCGAGCGGACGCTGCTGACCTCGGGCGTCCTCTGCACGGCGGTCGACCTGCTGGCCGAGAAGCGTCGCCTGGCCGAGACCCCGGACCTGGCGGCGATCACCTATCAGGCGCCCGTCGAATCGCAGTACATGAGGAGCTGAGCCCGAGCCATGCGAAGCCGCAAGCCGATCGACGACGCTCCGCAATCGCCCCCCGCCGGACGCAAGCGGCTGGCGATCGTCACGACCGTCTGGAAATACCTGTCGCACGCCCAGCACATGGGCGACCGCTTCCTCGTCGGCTACCCCATGGACGGGGCCTGGAAGAAGCCGGCGATCGACGTCGTCTCGCTCTACGTCGACCAGAAGCCCGAGGACGACCAGAGCGCCGAGCGGGCCGCGACCTTCGGGTTCAAGGTCTACCCGACCATCGCCGAGGCCCTCCGCCAGGGGGGCGAGAAGCTGGCCGTCGACGCCGTTCTGATCATCGGCGAGCACGGCGAATACCCGCGCAACGAGAAGGGGCAGGTCCTCTACCCCCGCTACGAGTTCTTCAAGCAGGCGGCCGACGTCTTCGAGGCCGACGGCCGCGCGGTGCCCGTCTTCAACGACAAGCACCTGTCGTACAGCTTCACCAAGGCGAAGGCCATGGTCGACGCCTCGAAGCGGCTGAACTTCCCGTTCCTGGCCGGCTCGTCGCTGCCGGTGACCTGGCGGCTCCCCTCGGTCGATCTGCCCCTCGGCGCGGTCGTCGAGGACGCCGTCATGGTCGGGGTCGGCGGTTCCGACCCGATGGACTACCACGCCCTGGAGGCCATGCAGAGCGTGCTGGAGCGTCGTCGCGGCGGCGAGACGGGCGTCCGTCGCGTGCAGATGGTCGTGGGCGACGCCGTCTGGAAGGCGGCCGACGACGGCCGCTGGTCGCGCGAGCTGCTGGGCGCGGCGCTGTCCCGGTCGGACTCGCTCCAGGGCCTGTCGGTCCAGGACGGCCGCCCCCAGGCCCTCGCCGAAGGGGACGAGATCGCGCGCATCGCCCAGGATCCCGCCGCGTACCTCATCGAGTACGTCGACGGCACGCGCGCCACGCTCCTGATGCTCAACGGCGTGCTGGCCGACTACAACCTGGCCGTGAAGGTCCAGGGCCGGCCCGATCCGCTCTCCATGCAGTTCCTGCTGCCCCCCACCCCCAACGTCGCCTACTCGGCCCAGCTGATGGACAAGGTCGTCCGCATGATCGAGACGGGCCGGGCCGCGTACCCGGTCGAGCGGACGATGCTCGTCTGCGGTATGCTGGAGAGCTGCCTCGATTCCCGGATGAACGGCCAGACGCCGCTCGAAACGCCCCACCTGGCCGTCCGGTACGAATCGCCCCGCGAATCCCTGTTCGCGCGGACCTGAACCTCGGTCGTCCCCGCGTCCCGCCGGACGAAGGGGACGACCGCGAACCCCGATCGGGATGAGCATCCTTCATCGACGGATGAAGGTCGATCGCTCGTTCCGCGCCCAGGAGGAACCCGCCTTGTCTCTCTTCACCTCGCTCCTGCTCGCCGCCCTGATCGCCGCCGACGAACCTCGGACGCTGGCCCGCGCCGAGGGGTACGTCGGCTGCTGGTACTCGATCGGCGCGACGAAGGATGAATACAAGTTCAAGTACAGCGGCGGCCTGGCAACCTACCCGCAGCAGCAGTCGCCGATAGCGATCTACGACGCGCCCTCGAACAGGACGTTCTTCGTCTACGGCGGGGCCGACCCGGCGCGGAAGTCGATCCTGCACATGGTCTCGTACTACGACCACGCCACGGGGACCGTCCCCCGGCCGGCGATCCTGCTGGACAAGAAGACGGGCGACGCGCACGACAACCCGTGCCTCGCGATCGACGCCGAGGGCTATCTCTGGATCTTCTCGAACGCCCACGGCACGGCCAGGCCGTCCTTCATCCACCGAAGCGTCGCCCCGCGCTCGATCGACGCGTTCGAGAAGGTCGTCGAGACCAACTTCTCTTACGGGCATCCCTGGTACGTCCCCGGCCGCGGCTTCCTGTTCCCGCACACCAAGTACAAGTCCGGCCGCGGGCTCCGCTTCGCCACCAGCCCCGACGGCCGCGAATGGGCCGAGCCGACGCCGATCGCCCACATCGACCAGGGCGATTACCAGGTGACCTGGGCCCGCGAAGGGACCGTCGCGACGGTCTTCGATTTCCACCCCAAGCCGCTTGGCCTCGACGCCCGGACGAACATTTACTATCTCCAGACCCGCGACTTCGGCGCGTCCTGGACCCGCGCCGACGGCCGGCCGGTCCCCCTGCCCCTCACCGAGCCCGACAACCCGGCGCTCGTCCGCGACTACCAGGCCGAAGGGAAGCTCGTCTACCTCAAGGACCTGAACTTCGACGCCGAGGGGAGGCCGGTCGTCCTCTACCTCACGAGCAAGGGGCACCTCCCCGGCCCCGAGCAAGGCCCCCACGAGTGGCACACGGCCCGGTGGGACGGCCGCGAGTGGGTCGTCCGTCCGTTCACCACGTCCGACCACAACTACGACCACGGCTCGCTCTCCATCGAGCCGGACGGGCTCTGGCGGGTCATCGCCCCGACCGAGCCCGGCCCGCAGCCGTTTGGCACCGGCGGCGACATGGTGATGTGGACCAGCGCCGATCAGGGCGCGAGTTGGACGCGCGTGAAGCAGCTCACCGCCGACCCGGTCCGCAACCACACCTACGCCAGGCGGCCCCTGAACGCCCATCCCGATTTTTATGCGATCTGGGCCGACGGGGACGCCCGGGAACGGTCCGAGTCGAGCGTGTACTTCACCGACCGCCTCGGCGCCAGGGTCCGCCGCCTGCCGATCCAGATGACGGCGGAGCACCAGGCGCCCGAGGAGGTCGCGTGGTGAGTCAGGCCGCCCTGGCCGGTCGCGGCGCCAGGTAGTAGACCGGGATCCCGACGAGCATGCTGACCAGCGAGATCGTCGAGACCACCGGCGAGCTGATGAACGCCGCGACCAGCAGGGTCCCCGTCAGCCCCAGATAGATGGCCGGCGTGACCGGGTAGCCCGGCGTCCGGAACGGCCTCGGGAGGTCCGGTCGTTTCACCCGCAGGACGAAGATCGCGCTCATCGCCAGCAGCGAGAAGAGCGACAGGCCGACGCTCGCATAGACGAACAGGCTCTCGAACGTGCCCGTCCACAGGAGCACCAGCGTGGCGGCAATCTGGAAGAGGGTCGCCACGGCCGGCGTCTGCGTCCGCTGGGTCAGCCGGGCGGCCATCGACGGGAACTGCCCGGCCTTCGCCATCGCGAAAATCACGCGCGGGCCGAGCAGCATATAAACGCTCAGCGACGAGAGCATCATGAGCCCGACCGCCACGCTGAGCGGGTTCGACCATTTCTCGCCGAAGAGCCGACGGGTCGCGATCTCGGCGATCGGCGCCACCGCGTCGAGCCCCTGCGTGTTCGCCGGGTCGGCCACGATCGCCTGCACGTCGGCCGCCGACAGGGCGAGCGCGTAGACGACGTTGACCGCCAGGTACAGGACCGTGACGATCGCCGTGCCGATCAGGATCGCCCGGGGCAGGACCTTCTGCGGCTCGCGGATCTCCCCCGCGAGATACGAGGCACCGTTCCAGCCGGTGTACGCGTAGTAGATGAACACCATCGAGAAGAGCATCGTCTTCGCCAGGCCGGCGTCGATCGGCTTGGCGTCGGCCAGGTTCGCTGTGTTCGGCCAGCCGACCGCCAGCCCGCCCACGATCAGGACCAGCAGTACGGCCACCTTCAGCCCGGTGATCCAGCCCTGGACGAGCGAGGTCCGCCGCCGCCCCGAGACGTGGATCGCCGCGAAGATCAGGATCGCCACCGTGGCCAGCCCGCGCTCGGCCAGCATGGCGTCCTGCCCCGTGAGCCGCAGCGGCGCGAGCATGTACTTCGCCGAGCCATAGGCCGCCGTCGCGCTCGGTCCCGAGAATCCCATCAGGAACGACACCCAGCCCGACAGGAAGGCCGCCAGCGGCCCATAGGCCTCGAACAGGAAGACGTAGTCCCCGCCCGTCTTGGGAAGGGCCGCCGACAGCTCGGCCAGCGTCAACGCGCCGCAGATCGCGATCACGCCCCCCAGGACCCAGAGCGCCAGCATCAGCTGGTTGCTGCCCACCAGCGCCATGGTGTATCCGGAGGTCGACAGCACCCCCGTGCCCACCATGCTGGCGACCACCACGAACACCGCCATCCAGACGCCGAATTCGGCGGGCATCTTGGCCTCGGAGGCCGCGGAATCGGAAAAGTCGTCGGCGCCGGACAGGTCTTCAGGATCGGGCATCGCGATTCCCATAAAAGTTCACTGCTCCAGGGGTATCCTAGAAATAGGAGGGAGAAGCAGATTGGTGGACACTTGAACCCTAGTGAGGGTTGGGATACAATTCAGGCGGCGAGGGAAACGCCATCGGCGTCACGAACGACGAACCGCAAAACCGGGAGGAGGCGTTCGATGAGTGAACTCGGTGCGTTGAAGCGAGCTTCCACCGCCTTGCGACGTCGGGGGGGAGTCCAGCGTCGGTTGAACATGCCGGCGGCCGAGGGCGTCACTCTAACAGTTCCTACCCCCCCCGCGGAGGGACCGCCCGAGGTCCGATTCCGTCGGCCGCGCAAGGCCGCGCCCGCCCTGCGGCCCGAGCCGGCCGACCGGACGCCGCCCCCGCCGGTCTTCCACCCCCTGGCCTATCGCAGCGTTGTCGCCGCGTGGACCCTCGAGGCCCGCGAGCGGTGGGGCTTGCGCTCAAACGAACTGGAAGACGCGGGCCTGTCCTGGCGGGACGCGGAGACCCAGGCGTTCGTCGAGGTTTGGAATCACCTGCGTCGCGAGAGCGGCTTCGCCGATCCCGATCGATCCTGAAGGGCCGGGCGGGCCCTCCCCCCGTCCCCGACCCGGCTTCCCGGTCACGGCGTGGTCGCAGGGGCTTTCTCGTCGATCTTGCGGAAGCGTGCGAAGAAGTTCTCCGACAGCTCGGGACGCGGCGCCTTGGCGTCCACGGCGAATCCGGCCGCTTCGATCTCCTTGGTGAACTCGGCCTGGCCGGCGCGGACGTGCTTGAGCACGAACTCGCTGCTCTTCCCCTCCACGCGGTCGAACTCGATGAGGATGAGCGTCCCGCCGGGGCGGAGCGCCCGGTGGATCGAGGCCAGCATCTTCTCATGGTCCTCGAAGTGGTGGTAGACGTCGCTCAGGAAGACGAGGTCGACGGACCCGGCCGCGAGATTGGTCGCGTCCTGCGACCCCTGGACGGTCTTCACCTGGGACTGCTCGCGCTTCTTCGATTCCTCGGCGATGTGGTCGAGGAACTCCTTCGAGATGTCGACGGCGAAGACCCGGCCCTCGCGCCCCACCTTCTCCGCGAACAGCCGCGTGAACAGGCCCGAGCCCGCACCGACGTCGGCGACGGCCATCCCCGGCTTCAGGTGGAGCGACGCGACGATGGCGTCGCGCTTCGCGAAGACTTCGCGGTCGTGCGACTCGAACCGTTCGATGAAGCCCTTGGCGTTCCCGCGCTTCTGGAACTGCTCATTGATCTTGGGATCGACCTTGGCCTTCGGCGCCTCCTCCTTGGCGGGGGCGTCCTGGGCCCTCCCGACCACGCCCATCGACGCCAGGCCGATCAGGGCGGCGACGGCCGCTCGTCGAAATCCGTCCGCTGTCCGAAGCGTTTCCATGCGAGGCCTCTCGGTCGGAAGGGGGTAGACCCTGGCAACTCGACTTCCACTAAATACCAGGGGATGGTTCTGATACAAGAGGCTCGCCCGCCGCCGACTTCTCGCCGGGGCCGGGGAGCGGGCCCATCCCCGGAATCGTCCGATGCCGCAGACCAACCGATCGTGGTCGCCTCCGCTCCTGCTGGATTACGACGAGGTCGCCGCGCGGCTCGCCCGCCAGCCGGTCGAGCGGGAAGTCCACGTCTACCGCGTCGACCTGGCCGCCGGAGGGGCCGGCGACGCCTTCCGAGACGCGCCCGAGTGGGAGTGGCTCTCGGCCGACGAACGGGCACGCGCGGAGCGACTGGTCCGCCCTCGCGACGGCCGCCGCTTCGTCCGCTGCCGGGGGGCGCTGCGGACCATCCTGGGCGGCCTGATGGGCGTCCCCGCTCCGGCCTTGAGGTTCCGGGTCGGCCCCGGCGGCAAGCCGACCCTGCCGGGGCCGGGCGGCGACGGGCCCCCGCCCTGGCGGTTCAACGTCAGCCACTCGGGAGAGATGGCGCTGATCGCCGTCTCGCGGGCGAGCGAGCTGGGGGTGGATGTGGAACAGACCCGTCCGATCCAGCAGGCCGAGCGGATCGTACAGTCCTACTTCACCGCCGACGAGGTCGCCGAGTTCCTCAGGTACGACGAGGAGGGCAGGGCCGCCGCGTTCATCCGGGGATGGACCCGCAAGGAAGCCGTCGTGAAGGCGCAGGGGGTGGGCCTGGCCGGGCTGGCGACCGAGTTCGAGACCCTGTTCGGCTCCGCCCCCCCCGCCGAGGCCTTCCGGCCCTGCTCGCCCTGGCCGATCGTCCAGGGCTGGACGCTGTGGGAAGTCGCCCCGGCCCCGGGATACGTCGCCACGCTGGCCGTCGCGGCGGATTGATCGAGCGGCGTCGGGTTTCGGCGATTGTCGCGTTGCCGGGCCGGGCCTTCGGGCCGTAAAATGGCGGTCGCGTTGCGGCGGCATCTCATCTCCGAGCCGACGAAAGCGACGACCTCGCATGGGCCTGATCGGTTTCGCGCTGTGCGTCCTGGCGGCCTACGGGCTGATCCGCGTCCTGGCCAAATTCGCGGCGTGGGCGACCGGCTCGCGCTACCGCGCCTTACGACGCCTCGCCGGCCGTCACGGCGGCCGCTACGAGACTCGCGGCCTGGCCGACTCGCCGATCGTCAGCTTCCCCCACGGCGAGGACCTCGTCCGCGTGGGCCTCGCCCCGGCCTCGGCCCGCCGCCCGGGGGTGACGAGCACGCGAGTCGTGGTGCGGTTCCGGCGCGGGATCCCGTTCCGCCTGGACCTGATCCCCCTGGTCTCCCGGCGGCCCCGCCCGCAGACGAAAGGGACCCAGCCGATCCTGCTGGGCGACCGCGAGTTCGACGGCGCCTTCGCCGTCCAGGCGAACGACCCGGACATGGCCCGGGACTTCCTGTCGCCCGCCACGCGCTGGTCGCTCGAAGGGCTGCAGCGCCTGGTCCCCCCCGGCGGGCTCGCGCTGGCCGTCAGCCCGGAACGCCTGCTGATCCAGCTCGACCGCGACCTGAGCGACGAGGCCGACTCCCTGTTCGCCGCCGTTTCCGAGACGTTGACGATCCATCAGGCGCTTCGCGAGGGGGTACGGAAACGCGTCAGCGAGGGCGTCACGCTGATCGAGGGGGACGGGCTGCCGGACGCCGTCGAGGGCCCGCCCGTCTGCAAGGTCTGCGGCGAACTCGCCGACGCCGGCGCGATCGTCGTCTGCGTGAAGTGCGGCGCCCCGCACCATCGCGATTGCTGGGAGTTCGTCGGCTGGTGCTCGATCTACGGGTGCGGCGGCAAGATCGGCCGTCCGCACGCCCCGTCCGCCCTGGGGGCGACCGGATCCCTCCCCCCCCGGATCTGAGAAACTCCCGACCGCCCCGGCGGTTTCGGCGTACTGATCCCTGGAGGCCTTGCGCCGATTCGAGCCCTCCCGCCGGGGCGCGATTGTGGTAAACTGGGACGGCGGAAATCCGGCGTGTCGCCGGGACGCCGGCCGAGACGTCGAGGGTTCGCCCGTATGCCGAAGTTCGTGAAGATGGCCGTCCGCGAGGAGCTGCCCGTTGGCGCTTCCAAGGAAGTCGAGTTCGAAGGGCGGGTCTACGCCCTGTTCAACGTCGAGGGCCGGATCGCCGCCATCGACGGCATCTGCCCCCACCAGGGGGGCCCGCTGGCCGACGGCCCGCTCGAAGGCTGCATGGTGGCCTGTCCCTGGCATGGATGGGAATTCGACGTCCAGACGGGCAAGACCCCGCTGGGGCCGAAGATCAAGATCGACGTCTTCGAGGTCAAGGTCGAAGGCGAGGACGTCCTGGTGCTCGTGCCTTGACCCGCCGGACCGGCCCGGCTCATGCCTCGCCGGCCCAACTCTTCGACGACCTGGAACCCCGCGACTTCGGCCGGTGATTCACCTTCGACCCTTTCGCAATCCCGACCCGCCGGCCCTGGTGAAGCTCTGGAACGCCGCCGTTCCCGAGTCCGCGGCGGCGCGCCCCCTCTGCGTCCACGAGTTGGACGATCACGCCTTCAATCCAGTCATGTTCGACCCCGAGGGCCTGATCATCGCCGAGCGCGACGGCCGAGCCGTCGGCTTCGTGCACGCCGGATTCGGGCCCGACGAGAGCGATCCCGCCATCCCATTCCGGCTCGACCGGGACCTGGGCGTCATCGCGATGCTGGCGGTCGAGCCGGGCGACGGCGAGGCGAGCGTGGCCGAGGCCCTCGTCGTGGAGGCGGAGCGTTACCTCCGTCGCAAGGGGGCCAAGGTCGTGTACGGGGGCGGTCGATACCCCCTCAACCCCTTCTACTGGGGCCTCTACGGCGGCAGCGAGGCCGCGGGCGTGCCGTCGAGCCACAGCCAGTTCTCCTCCGCGCTCAGCTCGCTCGGCTACGAGCCGATCGGCACGGCCGTCCACCTCCACTTCGACCTGAGCCGGCCCGACCCTCGCGACCCCCGCGCTACGATCCTCCGGCGGCAACTCGACGTCGAGTACGACGAGGATCGACTCCCCGGATCGTGGTGGGAGAGCCTCGCGCTCGGGGATTTTCATCCGATCTGCGTCGGCCTCCGCACCCGGCCCGACGGCGACGAGGTCGCCCGGGCCCGCACCTGGGACATGAGCTGGTTCGGCCGCGACGAGGGCCGGACGCGCCTCGGCGTCTTCGGCGTCGAGGTCGCCGCGGAGCAGCGCCGCAAGGGATACGCCCGCTTCCTGCTCGGCGAGGTCGTCCGCGAGGCCCGCGAGCGTGGGTTCCGGATCGTCGAGGTCCAGACCCTCGCCGACAACGACCAGGCGCTCTCCTTGTACCAGGCGCTCGACTTCGAGCCCGTCGAGCAATCCACGGTCTTCCGGCTTCCCGCGCCGTTCCCCGACCGCTCCCGTCCCTGATCCGAGGACGCCCGCGATGACCATGGACGAGGCGAGCCGCCTGGCCTCTTTCGCGCTCGTGGTCCTGATCTGGATGGTCCAGCTCATCGTCTATCCGGGATTTGCGGCGATCGCTCCCGAAGGGTTCGTCGCCTGGCATTCCCGCTACACCCGCGCGATCACCTGGATCGTCGGCCCCCTGATGCTCGGCCAGGCCGCCTTGCTGGGATGGCTCGTTTACGACCGACCGAATCTCCCTCGGACGCTCGCGGCGGTCGCCGTCGCCGTGGCGTGGATCGCCACGATCACTCTCGCGATCCCCGGCCACGACGCCCTCCAGGCCGGCGGGCGCGACGTCGCCGTGATCCGCCGGCTGGTCGCGACCAACTGGGTCCGCACGGTCGCCTGGACGGCGGCGTTCCTGCTCCTCGTCCTCGCCTGACCGCAGGATTCGCCCGGGTCGGCCTCCGTGATGGGTTCAAGGGGTCGACGGGCCGCGCAGGGCGTCGACTGCGGCCTCGGCGATCCGCCTGGCGGCCTCCTGCAGCCCGGCGGCGGACTCGGCCGGAGGGACGGCGCCCGGATCATCCTGGGCGAGCATCACGACGTAGACGATCGGCGGGCCGTCGGGACGTTCGTACCAGCCGGTGGAGACGCGCGTGATCGGCGAGCTGTCGAGCGCGCCGTCCTTGAAACGGCGACGGCCTCGGCCCGGGTCGTCGGAGACCTCGACGGCCGTCCGGCAGGCCTCGACCGTGGCGGCGTCGAGGCCCGGAATCTCGCGCGAGGCGAGCCGGCGGAGCACCGCGGCAAGGCCCTCTGCGCTGGACTCGTTGTCGCCCCGGACCTTGCGGTCGGTCAGCATGTAGCGGCGGACCACGATCGGCGCGAACGCCGGGTCTCGCGAATGGATCAGCCGGGTGGTCTCGTCGGGGCCGCCGAGCAGCGCGATCGCCGCGTTCGAGGCCGCGTTGTAGACCAGGTTCGTCGCCCCCTCGGAGCCCAGCATCACCCGGCCGATCCGTCGAACGCTCGCGCCCGAGAGCCCGGCTCGGATCTCGTCGCGCCCTTTCGCATCGAAGTGGGCGACGGCCGGATGGTCGTCCTTCAGGATGGCATCAAGGCCGGGGGCGGGCGCGTCGAGGCCGTCGGGGAATTTCGCGAACAGCTCGATCATGATCGCCGTCTTGATCGCGCTGGCGGTCGGCAGCACCATGTCGGCCTGCCTGCGGAGGCTTCGAGCCTCCGCCCCCGCCTGCGGGACCTGAAAGACGTCGATCCCGTAGCGGACGCCCGGGGCGAGCCCTTCGACCACGCGGTCGAACGTCGGCGGAGCGGTCGCGGTGCGAGGCTCCTCGGCGTGGATCGCGGGGAGAGCGGCGATCAACAAGCCCCAGAAGGCCCGGCGCAGCGGTCTGTGGACGCCTCGCGGCGAGTTCGGCATGAGCACCAACACCGGTCGATCCCCTCCAACCCTTGGGCCTGAATCGCGGGGCGGCCTTCCCCCGGCGCCGCCATCATCGAACAAGGCTCGACCAGCCGCAACCCCCGACGCAGTCCAGATGTCCCACGGTTTCGGCCCGCTTCGCCAGGACGACGGCCTCGCGGCTTTCTGGGTCGATTCGCGCGGCGGAACTTGAGGGAATCGTTATAATCCGGAAAATCGGCCGGCTCGTCGTCTCGGCCGAACGACCGAGGAGGAGGCCCGACCGGATGGAGCCCCCGGGCTTCGGTCGGTCCCTCGCCTGAGAGTACGGAGAGCCCTTGATGCGCAGGATCGTCTTCGCCAGCCTGGCCGTCGCCGCGACGGTCGTCGGATGGAGCCTCGCGGCCGCACCGGCCGTCGCTCAGAACGCCCCCGCCCAGCCGAACGCCGGCGCGCCGCCGATGGTCGCCAATCCCGCCGAGGTCGTCGCCACCGTCGACTACAACGGGGCGACCGAGAAGATCACCAAGGGCGAGGTCTTCAACGTCATCACCCGCTACCCGATCCCGGCCACCGAGGATCGCGAGCTGGTCTACCGCGACGCCGTCGAGACGCTGGTCAACACGAAGCTCGTCACCCAGTTCCTCAACCGCCAGCGGATCGCGATCAAGCCCGAGCAGGTCCAGGAGGAGATCGGCAAGCTCGAGCAGGGGCTCAAGGCCGAGGGCAAAGACCTGGCTTCCTCGCTGCTGGAGAACGGCTTCTCGCTCGACGAGATCAAGAAGGAGATCGAGGACCGCCTGCGCTGGATCGAGTACGTCAAGGCGAAGGCGACCGACGCCGAGCTGAAGAAGTACCTCGCCGCCAACAACGACCTGTTCAGCGGCACCCAGGTCCGGGCCAGCCACATCCTGCTGAAGACCGAGCCCAACGCCAAGCCCGAGGAGAAGGCCAAGGTCAAGCAGCAGCTGCTGGCGGTCAAGAAGGAGATCGACGGCGGCAAGCTGACCTTCGCCCAGGCCGCCGACAAGTACTCGCAGGACCCGGCCAACGAGGGGGGGGCCGGCGGCGACCTCGACTACTTCAACCTCAACAGCGGCTTCATCCCCGAGTTCACCGACGTCGCCTTCAAGCTCAAGACCGGCTCCGTCTCCGAGCCCGTCGAGACCCCCTACGGCTACCACCTGATCCAGGTGACCGATCGCAAGGAAGGCAAGCCCGTCGACTTCGAGCAGAACAAGCCCTACATCACCTCGGGCTACGCCGCGGAGCTGCAGCGCGGCCTGCTGACCGAGGCCCGCAAGACGGCCAAGATCGAGGTCAAGCCCATGCCCAAGGACCTCTTCCCGCCGATCCCCGCCCAGCCTCCGGCCGGCGCCCCGGCGGCCGCCCCGAAGGCGGCCCCCAAGGCCAAGGCCGAGTAAACCCCCCGTCGCCGCCCTGCCACCCAAGCGACGCGATCCGAGCGGCCCCTTCCCCACGCGGGACGGGGCCGCTCGACGTTCAGCCCAGGTCCGAGAGATCCAGCCTCCCCTCGCGGTGGAGGGTCGCGAAGCGTTCGTACGTCTCGGCGATCCCCCGCCGCAACGACGTGCGTGGGATCGGGCCGAGTGCGGCCTGGAGCCGGGAGTCGTCCAGGCTGGGGGCGATCGGCAGCTGCTTGTCGCCGTGGCTCACGAGCGGGCCGGCGGCCGGCACCACCTGGACCAGCGTCTCGACGAACGCCTCGATGGGCTCCACCGCGCCCCGGAGGTTGAACGCCTCGGCCCCTTCGAACGGGGCCTCCAGCCCCCGGATGAACGTGTCGGCGACGTCGCCGACGTATTGCAGGTCCTGGTAGCCGCCGTAGCTGATCCGGTACGGCCGGCCGACCGCGACCGACTTGATGGCCTTGGTCGGCTCGCTGGTCATGCCGAAGTCCCGGCCGACGCCGTAGACCGTCCACGGCCGCAGGCCGACGCTGACGACCCCGCGATCCAGCCAGTAGACCCGGGCGTTCAGCTCGTTGCAGACCTTGAACGCGCCGTAGTGGGTCAGGGGAGCCAGGCGGATCCGATCCGCCAGCGGCCCGTTCGAGCCCTCCTCGGGGGGGCCGTGGACCGCCGCCGAGCTGGCGTAGACCACGCGGGCGACCTGCTCGCGGAGGTCGGCGGCGGCCTCGAAGACCGCCAGGGTGCCGATCACGTTGACCATCGCCCCCCGGATCGGGTCGGCCCGGCAGGTGGGCGCCTGGAGCCCGGCGAGGTGGAGGATGTGGGTCGCCTCGGTCGACTCGACGGCCTGGCGCACGGCCGCGCGGTCGGCGACGTCGCCGGCCAGGAATCGGACCTTCGCCCTCCCCTCGGCGTCGAGGATCAGGTCGAGCCGGTGGGGATCCTCGACGAGGTCATAGATCCAGACCTCATGCCCCGCCTCGACCAGCCGCTTGGCCGCCCAGGAACCGATGCAGCCGTAGCCGCCCGTCATCAAGACCTTCAATCCGCTCGCTCCTTTCGGCGTCGTCCCGGGCCAGGCGCGAGCCCCGGCTCGCGGGACCTGGCCACGAGGCACCATCGGGCGTTGTACGGCATCGACGAGGCCGCGCCAAGCTCCTGGACGCCCGGCCGGGCGGGGAAAAGCGGGAACCGATCGAGGATGCGGGGTTGACATCTGGACGATCGGCGCATAATCGTTTAGTTTGCCTTGTGACGACCGGTCGGACGGCCGTGGGGGCCGCATCCGGGGTCGTTCGGAGCCGGCCGCCCGCCCGTCCGAAACGGGAGGGCCTGCGTCGGCCCCCGCGCCGCGAGGCGATCTCTGTCATCCGTCCCCGAGGAGGACGTCATCGGACCGATCGAGCGAGGACTGAGGGTCAACGAGCAGATCCGCATCTCCCCCGTGCGGGTCATCAACGCGGAAGGCGCCATGCTGGGCGTCATGCCGACGAACAAGGCGCTCGAGGCCGCGCGCGAGGTGGGGATGGACCTGGTCGAGGTCGCCCCCAACGAGCGGCCGCCGGTGTGCAAGATCATCGACTACGGCAAGTTCAAGTACACCCAGAAGAAACGCCTGACGAAGCAGAAGCAGCACCAGGTCCAGATCAAGGAGATCCGGGTCCGCCCCAAGACCGGGGACCACGACATCGAGGTCAAGGTCAAGCGGGCCCGCGAGTTCCTGGAAGCCAAGGACAAGGTGCTGGTCAACGTGCTCTTCCGGGGTCGCGAGCTGGCGCACATCGACGAGGGCCGGCGCGTGATGGACGAGGTCCTGCACGCCCTCGAAGAGGTCGGCAAGCTGGAGAAGACCCCCTCGATGGAAGGCCGGAGGATGACCGCCATCCTGGCCCCCCGGGCGTAACCCCGGGGACCGTCTCGATCGCCGACCCGCCCGTCGCGGATTTCGTACGCGTGCCGGGCGGGCCCGGCTGGACGACGGCGGCGGCCTTCTGTTACGATGGGCCGCTTGCCCGCCGTCGGAACCCGATCGGCGTCCCCCCGGCGCCGGCCCTGGGCCCCCAACGCCTCCCCCAGCCGGGGCGGGACGACCCGATCCGACCCCCGACGCGGGGCGACTCCGCGGCGGCGTGGCGTCCCCGGCGACCACCGGCCGGGCGACGACCGAAACATACTGGTGACAGGACGGTAGCGCAATGCCCAAGTTGAAGACCCACAAGGGTATGAAGAAGCGGTTCAAGGTGTCGGCCACCGGCAAGGTCTCGCACAAGCGCTGCGGGTCCTCGCACTTGAACAGCCACAAGAGCGGGAAGAAGATCCGCCGGCTCCGCAAGAAGAGCTGGCTGGGCGTCTCGGCCGAGGCCAGCCGCGTCCGCAAGGCCCTCCGCCGTCGCATCTCGACCAACCCGCAGGCCGTCGAGGCCGCCCGCCTGGCCGCCTTGGCCGCGGAGAACGGCCTCGAGGCCGAAGGCGCCGCGGCCGCCCCCGTGGCCGAGTGACCTGAGCGTCCCGTCCGAGCAGAACCGACCCAGCGACCGCTCCCGAGCGATTTCCCGAGTCCTTTCAGCGGGCGCCGGATCCCGTCGCGCCCCTCAGCGAGATTTTGAATCATGCGTGCAAGAAAAGGTGCGGCCCGGCGTCAGGCCAAGAACCGGCTGTTCAAGGCCGTCAAGGGATTCGTCGGCGGCCGCGGGCGGCTGCTGAAGTCGGCCAAGGAGACCCTCCTCCGCGCCGGCATGTTCTCGTTCCGGGACCGCCGGGCCAAGAAGCGCGACTTCCGCAAGCTCTGGATCATCCGCCTCAGCGCCGCCGCCGAGATGCGCGGCCTGAAGTACAGCCGCCTGATCCACGGCCTGAAGCTGGCGAACATCAGCCTCGACCGCAAGAGCCTCTCCGAGCTGGCCATCTTCGACTCCGAGACCTTCGACGCCATCGTCGCCAAGGTCCGCGCCGAGCTGGACAAGCACGAGGCCCAGGTCAAGGCCCGTCAGCAGGCCAAGACCGCCTGAATCGAGCTGCGATGAGCCCCACGGAATCGCTGGAACCCGCCCTCCTGGAGCTGGACAGGCTCCAGGAGCAGGGCGTTCGCGCGTTCGGGTCGGCCGGGTCTCCCGACGACGTCGAGGCGGCGCGCATCGAGTATCTCGGCCAGAAGCAGGGCCGAGTCAAGGCCGCCCAGGAGCGGCTGAAGACGCTCGCGCCCGACGTCAAGAAGGAATACGGCCGCCGGTTCAACGGCGTGAAGCAGGCCCTCGAGGCGGCGCTCGACGCCGCACGGGCCCGCGTCGAGCGTCGCGCGGTCGCCGCCGGCGGCGTGGACGTCACCCTGGCGGGGGTCGCACCCCGGCTCGGCCACCGTCACCCGCTCTCGCAGACGGCCGACGAGCTGATCGACATCTTCGGCCGGTTCGGCTTCGCCGTCGCCCGCGGCCCGGAAGTCGAGGACGTCCGCCACAACTTCGACGCCCTCAACATCCCCCCGGTCCACCCGGCGCGCGACCCCCTGGACAACTTCTACCTGTCCGAAGGGACGATGCTGCGCAGCCAGACCAGCACCATCCAGATCCGCGTGATGGAGTCGCAGCCGCCCCCGGTGCGGGTCGTCGCCATCGGCCGGGTCTACCGGCCCGACACGGTGGATGCGACCCACTCGTTCATGTTCCACCAGATCGAAGGCCTGATGGTCGACGAGGGGGTCACCATGGGGGACCTCAAGACGATCCTCCGGCTCTTCGCCAAGAGCTACCTGGGCGAGGACGTGCAGATCCGCTTCCGACCCTCGTTCTTCCCGTTCACGGAACCGAGCGTCGAGGTCGATATGCTCTGGCACGGCGGCCGGCGATGGGTTGAAATGGGTGGGGCGGGCATGGTCGACCCCAACGTCTTCAAGGCCGTCGGCTACGACCCCGAACGGGTGACCGGCTTCGCCTTCGGCCTGGGCATCGAACGTCTCTGCATGCGGCGGCACGGCATCGACGACATCCGCCTCCTCTACCAGAACGACGTCCGCTTCCTCGACCAGTTCTGAGCGCCCGGCGCCCGGCCCGAAGCAGCGTCGGGTCCCTTCGCAAGGCATACCGAACGAGCAAGGGGCCTCTCCGATGAACGACGTCAAAGACACGCTGATCGTGACCGCCGGGGCGACCTCGCACGGCGTCTGCGTCCATCACCACGACTTCCCCGAGGTCCGCGCCGAGGGCCAGAATCCCAAGGAGGCCGCGAGACTGCTCGCGAACCGCCTGGCCGCCGCGATGGACACCGCGCTGACCGAGTGGCGGCGCCAGTCGCTGACGAAGGCGATCACGGACGTCACCGAATACGTCAAGCAGGAAGGCTGAGCGTCGACTCCATGACGACCGAGGAGCCCGAACCCGCGAAGCCCGCCCGAGCCAGGCGGGCCCCGGCCCTGGTCCGGGACCTCGGCGTGCTCGACGCCGCCATGCTCGTCATGGGCTCGATGATCGGCTCGGGCGTGTTCATCACTTCCGCCGAGTCGGCCCGCCTCGTCGGGGCCCCCGGCTGGCTCCTCGCCGCCTGGGCCCTCGCCGGCCTGATGACCGTCGCCGGCGCGATCTCCTCGGCCGAGCTTGCGGCGATGATGCCCAAGGCCGGCGGTCAGTATTACTACCTGCGCACCGCGTACGGCCCGGTCGTCGGCTTCCTGTTCGGCTGGTCGTTG
Source organism: Paludisphaera soli (assembly GCF_011064595.1). GTDB lineage: Bacteria > Planctomycetota > Planctomycetia > Isosphaerales > Isosphaeraceae > Paludisphaera > Paludisphaera soli. The sequence continues at coordinate 286,738 of NZ_JAALJI010000001.1, forward strand.
TTCCTGGTCGTCCAGACCGGGACCATCGCCGCCGTCGCCGTGGCGTTCGCCAAGTTCCTGGGCGTCTTCATCCCGTCGGTCTCCGCCGAGAACGCGCTCCCCGCGCTCCGCCTCGGCCGCTACGCCCTGCGCTTCTCCAGCCAGCAAGCCGTGGCCGCGATGGTGATCCTGGTCCTGACGGTCGCCAACACCCGGGGATTGAAGCTCGGGAAGCTCATCCAGAACTCGTTCACCTTCGCCAAGACCGCCGCGCTCGTCGGCCTGATCCTGGTCGGCATCCTGCTCGGCGCGAGCGGGAAGGCCGCGGCCTGGACCTCGTCGTGGTGGGACCCCTGGGCGAACGGCTGGACGCCGGCCGCGCACTACGTCGAGCCCCTGCCGTTCGACGGCTTCGGCGCGGTCGTCCTGCTCCTGGGCCTGGCGATGATCGGCCCCTTGTTCTCCTCGACCGCCTGGAACAACGTGACCTTCGTCGGCGAGGAGGCCCGCGATCCCGGCAAGACGCTCCCCCGGGCGCTCTTCCTCGGCACGTCGGTCGTAATCGTCCTCTACATCCTGGCGAACGTGGCCTACCTCGTCTCGCTCAGCTTTCCGGAGATCCAGGGGGCCCCGCAGGATCGCGTGGGGACGGCGGCGATGGAGGCGGCGGTCGGGCCGAGCGGCCGCTATCTCATGGCCGCGGCGATCCTGGTCTCCACCTTCGGCTGCGTCAACGGCCTGATCCTGGCGGGCGCCCGGGTCTTCTACGCGATGGCCCGCGACCGCCTGTTCTTCCAGGCGGCCGCCCGCACCAACGCCAACCACGTCCCGGCCGTGGCCCTGTACGCCCAGGGGATCTGGGCCTGCCTGCTGACGCTGCCGGCGACCGTGACGCCCCACCCCGTCAGCGGCGAGCCCGTCTATGGCAACCTCTACAGCGAGTTGCTGGAATACATCATCCCGGTGGACCTGACGTTCTGCCTCGTCATGGTCGCCGCCGTGATCGTCCTGAGGAGGAAGGCCGGGTTCCTGAACCGGCCGTACCGGACGTGGGCCTATCCGCTGCCGCCGGTCGTCTACATCGCCCTGGCGACCTTGCTGGTGGCCGACTTCCTCTACCTGAAGCCCCTGACCTCTGGCGTCGGTTTCCTGATCGTGATGGCGGGACTGCCGGCCTACTACCTGTGGGACCGAGCCCGGTCGTCGAGCGCGACGACGAAATCCCCGACGCCCCCGTCGAGCCCCGAGCCCGCGAGCGAATAGCCCGATGATCGTCAGCTGGAACCAGCTCACCGAGTACGTCCGCCTCGACATGCCCGTGGAGGCCCTCGCCGAACGCCTGGCCCTGACCGGGCTGAACCACGAGTCCACCGACGACGTCGGGGGCGACCTGGCGATCGACCTGGAGGTCACCAGCAACCGCTCGGACTGCCTGGGCCACCTGGGCGTGGCGCGCGAGATCTCGGTCCTCTTCCAAAAGCCGCTCCGCATCCCGGCCGCCGCCCCGAGGACCTCGGGCGAGCCCGTCGAGAGGCTCGCCGGTGTCGGGGTCGAGGCGGCCGACCTCTGCCCGAGGTTCACGGCCCGCGTGATGACGGGCGTGAAGGTCGGCGAGAGCCCCTGGTGGATGAGGCGTCGGCTGGAGACGCTGGGCGTCCGGCCGGTCAGCAACATCGTCGACGTGACCAACTACGTCATGTTCGAGTGCGGCCAGCCGCTCCACGCCTACGACCTCGACAAGCTGGAAGGGCGCCGGCTGGTCGTCCGCCAGGCACGTCCCGGCGAGAAGCTGAAGGCGATCAACGGCAAGGACTACGCCCTCGAGCCCGACATGCTCGTCATCGCCGACGCCTCGCGGCCGGTCGGCCTGGCCGGCGTGATGGGGGGGCTGGAGACCGAGATCGGGCCGGGGACCACGAACATCCTGATCGAGGCCGCCCGGTTCGACGCGATGTCGGTCCGGAAGACCTCGCGGGCCCTGGGCCTGTTCAGCCCGTCGAGCTTCCGCTTCGAGCGGCCCCTCGACCCCGAGATCGCCGACTGGGCGAGCCGCCGCTGCGCCGAGCTGATCCTGGACCTCTGCCCGGGGAGCGTGCTCCATCCGGGGGTGATCGACGTCGCCCGCCCCTCGCCCGAGCGGGAGCCGATCATCCTGCGGCTCGCGCAGATCCCCCGCGTCCTGGGCATCTCGGTCGACGCCGTGGAGGTCCGCCGGATCCTGGACGCCCTGGGCCTGCGGGTGATCGAGGAGACGGTGGGGGCCATCCGCGCCGTCCCCCCGTCCTGGCGGGCCGACCTGGAACGCGAGATCGACCTCATCGAGGAGGTCGCGCGGATCCACGGCTATGAGAAGATCGTCGAAAACCGGCCGATCCCGGTCACGAGCGCTCCGCGCGGGGCTCGCGAACGGGTGGAGACGGCGATTCGCGACACCTTGACGGCCCTGGGCATGGACGAGGCCGTCACGTTCAGCCTGGTCGACGACTCGCTCGCCGCCCCGGTCGACGGCGAGGGCGCGGACGCCGCGCCGCTGCGGGTCTCCCACTCCAGCCGGAAGCGGGAGAACGCCCTGCGGCGGAGCCTGATCCCGAGCCTGCTGGCCGTCCGCCGCCACAACGAGGCGCACGGCGTCGCCGATGCCCGGGTGTTCGAGATCGCCGACGTCTACCTGCCCCGAGACGGGGGCGGGACGCCCCACCAGCCGCCGCGGCTGGCGATCGTCGCCGGCCTGGACTTCCGGGGGCTCAAGGGGGTGGTCGAGACGCTCCTGAAACGGCTGCTCATCGCGGAGCCGCTCGCGGCCGAGGCGGCCTCGCTGCCGCTGTTCGCCGAGGGACGCTCGGCCGTCCTCTCGGTGGGCGACGCCCGGCTGGGGTGGATCGGCGAGGTCGACGCGGCGAAGGTCCAGGAGTTCGACCTCCGCTCGGCCTGCTCGGCCGTGGAGCTGGAGCTGGGCGTCCTGCTCGATCGCGCCCGGACCGTCGCCGCGTATCGTCCGCTCCCCTCGTTCCCGGCCGTGGTCCGCGACCTCTCGCTGGTCCTCGACGACGCGGTCTCCTGGGCCGAGCTGGCGGCCGTCGTCCGCGAGTCCGCTGGGGCGTCGTTCCGGCATGTCGACTACCTGGACACGTTCCGCGGCGGCAACGTGGCCGACGGCCGGCAGAGCGTCCACTTCGGGCTCACCTTCCGCCGCGACGATCGCACCCTGACCGGCGAGGAGGTCGAGCTGGCGGTGAAGGACGTCGTCGACGCCTGCTCCCGCAAGCTCGGGGCCGCCCTCAGGGCCTGACAAACGGCCGGGCACGCGATTCGCGGGAGAAGTTCGGCGAGCTTCGTCACTCAGGGCGTCCCGATTCTCCTTGAGAGGAAGAGCGGCGACGACCCCCAACCGCAGACGCGGGAGCCCCATGGCGGCCGTACGAGAGACCCTCAGCCGATTGCGGATGGACCTGGCGACGCTCCTCCGGGAGTGGCGCGCCGGGGTCCTCGTGCTCCTCTTCTTCGGGCCCTTCGGGGTTTATATCGTCCTGGGGTCGCTCTGGCTCTGGGAGCACGGCTGGATCATCCCCGGCGTCCTCGCCTGGATCGCGGCCGGCGGCGCTTTCGCGATCCTGGCGGCGCGATGGACGACCAGCACGCGGACCGTCCTGCCCCCCCTCGACTGGGACGCCCCAAGGACCTTCTCGCCCCAGGATCGCGCGGCCTGGTCCATCATCGAGCAGGAGGCCCAGGCGTCCGAGGCCCTGTCGATGGACGCCCTGATCGACGGCGATCGGTACATCGAGACCGGCCGCACCCTGATGGCGCGACTCGCGACGCACTACCACCCGGACTCCGCGCACCCGCTCGACGAGGTGCCCCTCGTCGAACTGCTGAGCGCGCTTGAGCTGGCGGCCGAGGACCTCGCCAAGCTGACCCGCCAGATCCCCGGCGGCGACCTGATCACGATCTCGCACTGGCGGCGGGCCCAGCAGCTGAGCAACTACATCTCGAAGGCCAACGACCTGTACGCCCTGGTCTCGCCGTTCCTCAACCCCCTGAGCGGCCTGACGCGGATCGGCACCCGCGAGCTGATCGTGAAGCCGGCGTGGAAGAACATGCAGCAGAACCTCCTGCGCTGGTTCTTCCAGGCGTACGTCAACCGGATGGGCGTGCACCTGATCGAGCTGTTCAGCGGCCGACTGGCCATCGGCGTGGACGAGTACCGGAGGCTCACCCGCCGCCGGCCTATGTCGTCGCTCAAGACCGACCCCGACGAGCCCCTGTCGATCGCGGTCGTCGGTGCCCGCGAGTCCGGCAAGTCGCGGCTCATCCGGGCGGCGCAGGAGGTCTTCCAGGGGGACGACCGGCCGATCCGGGCCCGGCTCGAAGGGATGGGCCTGGACGGATCGCTGGTCGACCGCCTGAAGCTGGTCAAGTACGTGGAGGTCGCGGGATACACGACGAAGGGGACGACCGAGCGCGAGTCGCGGTCGGATCGCCAGTCGCGCGAGGCGGCGGTGGCGGCGTCGGTGGACGTGGACATGATGATCCTGGTCATCAACGGCCTGAAGAGCCTGCAGCCGGCCGACGTGGCCTTCGCGAAGGCCTGGGACGCCTACTTCCTCCAGCACCCCAGCCGCGAGGCCCCGCCGACCCTGGTGGTGGTGACGGGGGTCGACCGCGTCGAACTCGGACCCTCGTGGCAGCCGCCCTACGACTGGACCGCCGGTCAGGGCGTCCGCGAGACCGCCGTGCGCAGCCTCTTCGATTCGCTCCGGGCCGCCCTGCCGCCGACGTTCGTCGAGTTCGTGGCCGCCGGCCTGCCCGACGAATCCCCGTTCGGGATCATCGAGCACGTCCTACCCTCCCTGGCCGCGCAACTCCACCGCGCCGAGCGGACCGCCCTGCTCCGCCGCCTGCAGGCCGCCGCGAATCGTTCCAAGCTGGGCCGGGTCGCGAGCCAGCTCGGCACTCAGGGGCGGAACGTCTGGACGCACCTCAAGAACCGGCGCAAGGCCTCGAAGTCGTAGGCGAGTGCCGAGCGGGCCCTACCTCCGGCCGCGATCCGAGTCCCCAGGCGGGAGGCCGACCACGCCATGTCCGCATTCCAATGTCCCTGTCGCGATCACTTCACCCTGGACGAGCGAGGGTTCTACGAGATCTGCCCCATCTGTTTCTGGGAGGACTCGGGGCAGGATCTGGACCGGATGGACGAGAGTTCCGGGAACAACTCCGGTCTGACGCTTCGCCAGGCGTGAGAGAACTTCCGACGCCTGGGCGCGTGCGAGCCCACGATGTTGCGGAACGTCTGTTCGATCGAGCAGAGGGCCGCTTTCCGGCACGAACCCAAGGCTTGACGGCCCCCCCGAGGCCGAGGAGAGGCCGCACGACGCACGCCAGGGGCGTGAGTTAGAACGGAGTGGCCCCTGCTGCGGGGGGCGATGCGGGCCGGCGCGGGGGCCGGGCCGCTGGCGGGTTCGTCGCGGCCGCCGGCGAAGTCGCTCGCGGTGCGGGCGAGGTGGGCGCGACCGAGGCCGCCCGGCCCGGCTGGTCGGGATCCGGGGGGGACCCCTCGACCTTCCCCGAGGCGCCGAAGCGGACGAAGGTCCCCGTCAGCAGCGGCACCGAGGACGAGACGATGAGCGCGTCGCTCGCCCGGAAACCGCCGGAGACCTGCACGCGTTCGGGCCCGACGGGACCCAGCACCTTCACGCGCACGTCGACGACGTGCTCGGCTCGGATGACCTGCAGGGTCGCATCCGGCGAGCCGGCTTCGGGGGACTTCACGGCCACGCGGGGGACCACGGCCACCGGCGAGGTCGGCAGGCTGGCGCTCCGGACGCGGAGGCCGGGCTCCAGCTCCCCCTTGGGATTCGGCAGGTGGACCCAGGCGGCGGCGAAGGGGGCCGCCAGCTCGCGGAGGGGGCGGTATTCCTCGTCCGTCGGCAGCGGGATGATCGAATGGACCTTGGCGGACGCCTCGTCCTGCTCGATGGAGACCGCCGCTTCGCCCCCCGGCTTGGCCTCGCGGCGGTCCACCGGCGCGAGCGCCTTCAGGATCGTCACGTCGGCCAGCTCGGCGATCACGGTCCCCTTGAGGACGTACTGGCCCGAGGAGACGGGCGTCGCCGTGATCCGGCCGGCGAACGGCGCCCGCAGGGTCATCCGGTTCAGCTCCAGCCGGGCGAGTTCGACGCGGGCCTCCGCGGCCTCGACCTGGGACTGCTTCACGGCCGGCGAGGCGCTCGGCGCATCAGGCGTCGCCTGCTTCTCGCGCAGCTCGGCCTCGGCGATCTTGAGTCGGGCGGCGGCCTCGCCGCGGTCCATTTCGGCGACCTGCTGCGTCTCCCGGACCGTGGTGCCCAGGGCGGCCTCCAGGCTGCGCAGGACCCCGTCCGCCGGGGCGACGATCGAGACCTTGCGGATCGGCTCCAGGGTCGAGATCACGTGGAACCGCTCCGGGGCCGTGAGCAGGATCGGCTCGGCGTCGATCGTGGCCGAGGTCGGCAGGCTCTGGCCCTGGGCCTCGACCGCCAGGCCGATCAGGGCGACGGGGGCGAGCCTCTTGAGGAGGTGGTTCATCGGGGGGCCTCGCACGGCGACGTAGGGAGATAGGTCGGCGATTCGGACATTGTACGGCAGCCGGTCGGCTGCTGACCACGTCCGACTCTACGACGGCTCGCGGGCCTATCATTCGCCGCCGACGCGCAGTACGATCGGCGACGGGGGTCCGTCGACCCTCTCCCCCTCCGGTGCGATCCCATCCAAGTCCAGGCGAGGCGAACAGCGATGACGAGCGAGAACATCTCGAGGCGAGGATTCGTGGGGACGGCGGGCGTCGCCGTCGGGGCGGCTTCGGCCTTCGCGGCCCCGGCCATCGGACGGGCCTCGGCCGCCAGCGAGCGGAAGCGGCTGGGGATCATCGGCGCGGGGAGCCGGGGCAATCAGCTCCTGGATACGTTCCTGGAGCAGGCCGACGTCGACCTGGTGGCCGTCGCCGACGTCGACGACCGCCACGCCAACGAGACCGCCGACCGCATCAAGGAGGTCAAGAAGGGCGAGCGCCCCGACGCCGGCCGCGATTACCGTGCGATGCTGGACCGCAAGGACCTCGACGCCGTCATCATCGCCACCCCCGACCACTGGCACGCCCTGCCGACGATCCACGCCGTGATGGCCGGCAAGGACGTGTACGTCGAGAAGCCGGTTGCGCACAACGTGGCCGAAGGCCGGGCGATGATCGAGGCCGGAAAGAAGACCGGCAAGATCATCGCCGTGGGGACCCAGCAGCGGTCGTCGAACCACTTCCGCAAGGCCGTCGAGGTCGTCCAATCCGGGAAGCTCGGCAAGGTCTTCTGGGTCCAGACCTGGAACTTCGAGAACATCAGCCCGGTCGGCATGGGCCGCACCCCCGACGCCGAGACCCCGCCCTACGTCGACTACGACAAGTGGCTCGGCCCCGCGCCCGAGCGGCCGTTCAACCTCAACCGCTTCCACCTCCTCTTCCGCTGGTACTTCGACTACGCCGGCGGCATGATGAGCGACTGGGGCGTCCACCTGAACGACATCGTCCTGTGGGCGCTGAACGCGCGGGCCCCGCACAGCGTCTACGCTACCGGCGGGGTGCGGACCACCGACGACGACCGCGACACCCCCGACACGCTCCAGGTCGTCTACGAGTTCCCCGAGACCACCCTGACGTACTCGATGCGCAAGGGGAACGGCTACAAGTTCAACGGCCACGACTACGGCATCCTCTTCTGCGGCACGGAGGGGAGCCTGATGCTCGACCGCTCGGGTTTCGAGGTGATCCCCGATCAGGTGAGCCTGCCCTACGGCATCAAGCTGGTGCACGGCCCCCGCGAGACCCGCAAGATCACCCTGGAGGGCTCGAAGGAGAAGGGGGACGACGGCCAGCCGTCGCACGTCCGAAACTTCCTCGACTGCCTGGCCTCGCGCGAGAAGCCGACGAGCGACATCGAGATCGCCCACCAGTCGACGAACACCTGCCACCTGGGGAACATCGCCTACAAGCTCGGCCGCAAGCTGAACTGGGACGCCGAGGCCGAGCACTTCAAGAACGACCCCGAGGCCGACGCCCTGCTCGCCCGCGAGGCCCGCAAGGGATACGAACTGCCGGCCGTCTGACGCCCCCGTCGGACGCCTTCACCTTCGCGACGCCGGCCGAAGCGAGCCCTCCTCCTCGGCCGGCGTCCCGCCTCCGCCTCGATTCGGGACGAAGCCCATGCCGCGCCACACCGGCCAGCTCCTCCGCATCCTCGGGCTCCTGATGGAGATGTTCGGCCTCTCGTCGGTCGCCCTCGCTTCGCGAGACGGTTCGGGCCACTGGCTCGGCCTGACGACGGAACAGGTCTGGTCCGTCGTGATCGTCGGCTTCGTCTTCTGGCTGACGGGGACGATCCTGAACTTCCAGATCGCCATGCAGCGCCGGCAGACGCAGGGGAAGGACAGCGAGGACAATCTCCGGTAGGGCGAAGAAGTCAGGGAGACCTCGCACCTCCCTCCGTCCGAGTGGAGGAGGTTCGGCTCAGTTAGAAGCTGGGCTCCCAGTAGTCCGTCGCGCAGACTAGGCCTTCTTTCATAGCGATCCAGACGACCCGCGCTGTCGACCGATCCTCCCACCGGAAGAATCGATCTCCGATGACGACCGGGCCGCCTGGTGGCCTTGGGAGCCATCCCTCCCTCGTTTCCTCCCATCCCGTGCCGAGGATGTCCTCGACCTCGGCCAGCGTCATGCCGATGTCGATCTTGTCATGATTGCACCCGGAGATGATCCCCCTTCGGCACTCGGCCGCGAGCAGCACGGCGACGATCACGACGGCGCCGAGGGCGATCGAAGCGCAGCCGATGCCCAGGCGTTTCATGGGATCACCCCTGGGGCTGCTTGGCCCAGACGCTGTTCGGGTAGTCTTGCTTGAGCCGCTGGGCGTACTCGTCGGCGCGGGGGAGTTGGCCCATCTTGCGGAAGATCTGCTCGATGCGGCGGAGGGCGCGGGGGTGCTCCTCCTTGTCCTTGCCGTAGAGCAGGTCGACGTGGAGGTACGCCAGGAGGGCGTCCTTGGGCCTGGCGGCGGCGGAGAGGCTGTCGCCGAGGGTGTTGTAGGCCCTGGACTGGACGGCCGCGTCGTCGGCGTCGGCGGCGGCGATCACCTGGCGGACGAGCGACTCGGCCTCGTCGGATTTGCTGGCGGCGATGAGGGTCTCGGCCTTCACCAGCTTCAGCTCGACCTGCCGGGGCGAGCCGTCGGTCGCGGCGGCGATCAGCCGGTCGAGGTCGGCCCCAGCGGATGCGGGATCGCCCGACTTGAGGAGAAGCCGGGCCTTGAGCACGGCCGCCTTCTCCGCGCCGGGGGCGAGCTTGGCCAGCTCGGCGATGTTCGCCTCGGCCCCCTTGAGGTCCTGGGCGTGGAGCTGGAGCCTCGCCAGCGTCTCTCGCGCCGGGACGACGTGGCGGCCTTTCGGGTGCGCCTGGAGGAAGGCGGCAAGGGTCGCGAGGGCTTCCTTCGCGCGGTCGGGCTCGGTCAGGGCCAGGTCGGCCAGGGTCGCGGCCTCGCGGAACTGGGCGGCCTCGACGACGAACGGCTTGCCGGCGGCCTCGGTCGCCGCTTTCTTGAACTGGGCGAGGGCTTCCGCCGCGCGGCCGGCGGCGGCGTTCGTCTCGCCGAGCTGCATCGACGCCGGCTGGCCCTGGTACTCGATCGAGTCGATCTGGTCGGTCGGCACGTTGATCGTCGAGTTCCCGAGCGAGACGACGACCTGCTCCGGCGACTCGGCCGTGACCAGCCCCCGCACCGCGCCCCCCTGCCCCTGCTTGAAGGTCGTGCCGGGGATCAGGTTGACGACGTCGGCGCTCGCGTCCGCCGCGCCAAGGATCAGGCCGAGGGCCGCGAGGCTGAGCCGAACGCTTCGTACCGGTACCAGAGGCGACATGCGGCGGCCCTCCCGGGTCACTTCAAGGTGGCGAGCAGGTCTTCATACTTTTGCTTCATCGCCGGGCCGCCGACACCGGGGTTCAGCCGGATGATCGCGGTCAGCGTCTGGCGGGCCTTGGCGGTCTGCTTCTGCTTCGCGTAGGCGACCGCGGCGCGGTACCAGGCGTCGAAGTACGACTCGGGCCTCGGCCGCGACCGGCCGAGCTTCTGGGCCACGTCCTGCCAGTGGGCGCCCGCGGCGTTCCAGCTCCCCTGCCCGGCCTCGGCCTGGGCGTCGAGCAGCTCGCCCTTCTCGACCAGCGGGTCGAGGTAGCGCTTGTAGGTCGCGTCGGCCAGCAGCTCGTCGACGACCGAGGCGGCCTGGTCGAACTTCTTCTGGATGCGCAGGGCGTTCGCAAGCTTCACCTTGGCCCGCAGCAGCCGCTCGGTCGCGCCTTGCTGCTTTTTGAAGTCGGCGTCCGCTTCCGATTCGTCGATGAGGCCGCGAAGGACCCCCTCGGCCTCGGCACCGGCGTCGAGCGAGAGCAGGCCCTCGGCGGCCCATCGAAGGGACTCGAAGGTCTGGCCGTTCTTGCTCTGGGCCAGGGCCATGAGGAAGGTGCGGAACGACTCCTTCATCTTGGCGAGCTTCTGGGGCTGATTCGCCTTCCGGAGTTCGTCGAGTTCGCCCTCCAGGAGTCGGCCGAGCTTGTAGTAGAGCTGCGCCCGGTTCGCCCCGTCGCCGCTCTCCTCAACGGCCCGCATCGACGCGATGGCCGGCTCGACCTGCCCCGCGTTGATCTGGGCGAGCAGGTACGATTCCATCAGACGGCCGTACGCCGGCCCGGACTTCGAGCCCTGAGCCTCGACGATCGGCCGAAGCGCGGCGAGCGCCTCGTCGACCTTGCCGGACTCCGTCAGCGCCGAGCCGAGGTCGGCGGCGTTGCCGAGGTAGCCGGCGTCGCCCTCGGGGACCCCGGCCGCCTTGCGGTCGTCGAGGGCCTGGCGGAGGATCGCGACGGCCTGGGCGGCCTCGGCGTCCGCCTCGGCCTTTTTCTCGTCGCCGCCCCGGGCCAGCGACCGGCTCTTGGCCCAGTGGGCGCCGCCGAGCCGGGTCCGGGCTTCCAGCCGGCGGGGCGAACGCTCGCGGACGCCGTCGAAGTCGGCGATCGCGCGGTCGTATTCGCCCCGGCCCTGGTGGATCTGGCCGAGCATGATGCGGGCGTCGTCGGCCTCCTCGCGATCGGGCCAGGTCGCGGCGGTGTACTCGGCCAGCTCGACGTAGCGGTCGAGGTCCCCCGCGCGGTCCACGTGGGGCGGGGTGTTGTACTGGTCGAGGATCGCCTGCATCGCCAGCGACGAGGAGGCCGGGGCGAACTCCCAGCGCGGGCGGCGGCGGGCCAGATGCCCGGCCAGCACTTCCGCCTCGGGGAGCTGCTTGTTCATGTAGCAGGCGTAGGCGAGGTTGTACCGGGCCAGGTCGATCCGCTCGCCGTTCCGGCGCGGGTCGGCCTTGGCGCCGGCGGCGCGGAGGAGGGCGATGGCGCGGTCCCACTCGCGCGAGGCGAGCGCCTCCTCCCCCTGGTTCAGGGCCTCGTCGAAGCTCAGGCGGGCGATCTCGCGGGCCTCGACGGCGACGTTGGGCTTGTACTTCTTCAGGAGCGCCAGCGCGTCGGTCTTGTAGCGGGTCGGGGTGCGGACGACCTGGGACAGGGCCTCGACGATCTTCTTGGCGGCCGGGTCGCGCTCGGCCTTGGGGGTCTCGGGCGTGATCTGGGCGTCCAGGCTGCGGGCCAGCTCGTAGTAGACGCCGACCCCTTCCATCGAGCGTCTTTCGTCGCGGCGATCGTAGGTCTGCAGCCACTTCACGGCCTCGTCCGCGGCCAGCGGGAACTGCTTACGCTTGGTCAGCGCGACGATGTAGAAGTAGTGGACGTTCCGCTTCAGGTCGCGGAGCGCGGGGTTGGGCTGGTCGAGGACCTGGTGGTAGATGCCGATGGCCTCGCCGATCTTGCCCTGCTCCTCGAAGCACTTGGCCTGGAACATCTGGGCCGCGATGCCCGCCAGCTCGGTGCGATTGCTCTTGTAGAGGGCGTCGAACCGGGCGATGGCCTGGTCGAGGATCTCCGCCCGCTCCTTGGAGTCGGGCGGGTGGGATTGGGCCAGCTCATACAGGGCGATCCCCTGCTTGAGCGAGGCGTCGAGCATGGCGTTGCGGACCCGATTCCGCTCCTCGATCCGCGGGTCTCCGTTGGGGAGGTAGCCGGCCTTGGTCTTGTAAGAGGCCTCCAGCCGCTCGGCGGCGCGGGCGTAGGCGTCGGCCGCCTGCTGGTAGGTTGCGCGCGATTCGTCGAGCTTGGCGGCCTTCCGCTCGGCGTCCTGGGAGTCCTCGCCGACGAGCCGGGCGAGGTGCCCGCGCTCGAAGAGGCTGCGGGCGATCTCGACGAGCGCCTCCAGCGTGGTCGCGTCCTCGGGCCGGTCCTTGATGAAGGCTTCGAGCCGGCCCGCCGCGCGGTCGAGCAGCTCGCGACGCCGGGCCAGGTCGGTGGTGCGCGAGGCCTCGTCGATCAGGGCCCGGCCCTCGTGATAATCGAGCTGGCCCTTGAGCGGCTCGCCGATGCCGGGGTCGGACCGGAGCCGCTCGATGTAATCCGAGGCCAGGTCGAAATACCCGCGCTCGCGGAGCTGGAGCAGGAAGGCCTCGGCCTTGCGGGGGTCCTCCCCGGCGCGGAGGTCGATCTCCCCAAGGAGGGCGACGCCGAGGCAGGCGATGATGGGGCCGACGAATCCGCGGCTGGGACGTGGCACGGCGGTCTCCCCACAGCGTCGGAGAAAGGTCTTCGAGGGGCCGATCGCGCCCCGAAGACCACTCTAGGACGCGGCCGTTTGCCGAGTCAAGCGGCCCGCGTACGACGTCAGGACTTGGACTTCAGATAGGCTTCCACCTTGGCCTGGAGCGGCGGGTCCAGGACGATTCCCTCCTCGCGGCCCCGTGCGACGGCCTCCTCGGGATTCCAGCCGTGGGCCCTCGCCTGCTGGATCAGCACGATCGCCGCCGCCCGCCCGCCCTTGCGGCAGTGGACCAGCACCTTGCCCCTGGACGCCTCGCGGTCGATGAAGTCGCACGCCTCGGACACGCCGGGATCGGCCAGCGGCGGGCCGCCGACGCCGTGATGGTGGTAGGCCAGGCCCAGGGCCGCCGCCTCGCGCCCTTCCTGCTCCACGTCCATCGGCTGCTCCGGCTCGCCGTCGTTCCGCAGGTTGACCACGGCGACGTAGCCCGCCTCGCGCAACCGAGAGAGGTCCTGCTCGTCCGGCTGGTCGGCGATGGTGATCCGATCCGTGATCGGCCTTTCCAGATTCATGGCGAAGGTCCTCGGAGGGGCGACGGTGTCGGAGAGGTCGCCGGGTTCTCGACTGAATCGGGGCCCCGACGCTCACGGGCCTGTTCCAGCCCCCAATTGTAGCCACGCCTTGCGATGAAGGGAGTCGCGCGGGCTCTTCGGATTGACGGGATTGGGTCGGCCCGGCATAATACCTACCGGTCGGTATACGTCCGCAGCCGAGGGATCGTGATCAGGAACGAGGTGGCCGGTTGACATCGCCCGGGAAGTCCGAGGAGAGCGAGGTGGCGAGGCAGCTGGCGCGGGCGGCCGCGCGGCTGTTCGCGCGTCGCGGCTTCGAGGCGACGTCGACGCGGGAGATCGTCGAGGAGGCGGGGGTCGCCAAGCCGACGCTCTACTACCACTTCGGGAGCAAGGAGGGGCTGGCGAGGGCGCTCCTCGTGGAGCCCCTGGAGGAGCTGTCGCGGAAGCTGGAGAGGATCGTCGAGACGGCGGGCGACCCCGTCGTCGCGCTCGAGGGGATCATGGCGGCCCACTTCGCGTTCTGCCGCGAGGACCCCGACCGCTCCCGATTCTTCCTCGCCGTGGCCTTCGGCCCCCCGGAGGCGGAGGTCGCCCTCCTGACGGAGTGCCGCAAGGGCGCCCTGGAGAAGTGGACCGAGGCGGCCTTCGGGCGCTGCGTCGAGTCCGGGGTGCTGGCGGCGGAGGATCGCGAGACGTTCGCGACCATGTACCGCGGCCTGCTGTTCATGTCGGTCATCGAGCATCTCTATCACGACAAACCGCTGGGGGAGGACCGCGCGCGCGTGCTCGTCGCGGGACTCCTCCGGGGCTTCGAGGGGGCCCGCCGGAGCGGCCCGGATCATCCCCGATGAGAAACCGCGTCTTCCTTTCGATCCTGGGGTTGGGCTGCCTGGCCGTCGGCCAGGCGGGATGCGCCCGGCGGCCCGAGACGGCCGAGGTCAAGGCCGTCGAGCCCATGCCGGTCTACGTCACCGTCGCGCCGATCGAGCGGCGGGCCGTGGAGCGGACGGTCGAGGCCGTCGGCTCGCTGCGGGGCTGGGAGCAGGTGACGCTGGGGACCAAGCGGTCCGGGAGGGTGCTGAGGGTCCTCCACGACATCGGCGATCGGGTCCGCCCCGGCGAGCCGCTCGTCGAGCTCGACCCGGTGGACGCCAAGCTCTCGTACAACGCCGCCGAGTCGCGGTACCTGGCCGAGCTGGTCAAGCTCGGCATCAGCTCCGAGACGGCCGAGGAGTTCATCCGCCGCTACGGCATCAGCGAGACCCTGGTCAGCGGGCCCCAGACCGATGAGGTCATCGACAAAGTCCCCGGCGTCGTCCAGTACCGCGTGGCGATGGAGCGGTCGGCCCAGAACCTGGCCCGCCAGCGCAACCTCAGCCGCAAGGGGGCGGGCACGACCCAGGAGCTGGAGGACCAGGAGAGCGACTACCGCACGACGGTCGCCGCGTACGACAACGCCAAGTCGACCGCCCGGAACGTCGTGGCGCTGGCCCTCGCGAATCGGGTCGCCCGGGACCAGGCGGAGCAGATGCTCGCCGACCTCACCATCCTCGCGCCTCGCCCCCAGCGGCCGCCGACCGCCGAGGAGGGCGAGATCCTCTACGCGATCACGACGCGCTCCGTCTCCGAGGGGCAGATGGTCCGCGAGGGGGATCCGGTCTTCGACCTCGTCGTCGAGGACCCGCTGCGGCTCTGGGCGAACGTCCCCGAGCGCTTCAGCGGCAGGGTCCGCGAAGGTCAGCCCGTCCGGATCTCGGTCGCCTCGCACCCGGATCGGACCTTCGAGGGGAAAGTGTCGCGGGTGAACCCCTCGGTCGACCCCGTCAGCCGGACGTTCCAGGTGGAGGCCCTCGCCCGCAACGAGGAACGCCTGCTGCGGCCCGGCGGCTTCGCCAAGGCGGTGATCGTGACCGACTCGGCGTCCGACGCGATCGTGGTCCCCATCGAGTCGATCGTCCAGTATGCGGGCGTGACCAAGCTGTTCGTGGTCGAGGGCGATAAGGTCCGCGCCGTCGACGACCTGGCGCTCGGCAAGGAAGGTCCGGGCTGGGTCGAGGTCTCCAGCACCTCGATGCCCGCCTCGGGGAGCGTCGTCACGACCGGCCATTCGAAGCTCGCCGGCGGCTCCCGGATCGTCGTCCGGGAGGCCGAGGCCGCCGAGCCCGAGGGCGCGAAGCCCGCCGCCGCGGAGTAGGGAACCCAGCCGGTCCGCGGTCGAAGCGCGGGCCTCCCACGGCCTTTCCACCGGGAACGCACTCATGTCCCTGTCCGACGTTTGCATCAACCGACCCGTCTTCACCTGGGTCCTCGTGCTCGTGCCCCTCGTCCTGGGGGCGGTCTCGTACACCGAGATCGGGGTCGACCTGTTCCCGGACGTGGACTTCCCCGTCTGCACGGTGACGACCGTGCTGCAAGGGGCGAGCGTCGAGGAGATGGAGTCGACCGTCACCAAGCCGATCGAGGACATCATCAACACCGTCTCCGGGATCGACGAGCTGCGCTCGACGACCCAGGAGGGCGTCTCGATCGTCGTCGTGCAGTTCAAGCTCTCGAAGAACGGCGACGTGGGGACTCAGGAGGTCCGCGACAAGGTCAACACGATCCTGGCCGACCTCCCCGTGGGGACCGACCCGCCGATCATCGACAAGTTCGACACCGGCTCCACGCCCGTCGTCACGATCGCCGTCTCCGGCCGCCGCGACTTCCGCGAGGTGACCGAGCTGGCCCGCAAGAAGATCAAAGAGCGGCTGGAGACGGTGCCCGGCGTGGGGTCCATCAGCCTGGTGGGCGGCCGCACCCGCGCCATGAACGTGGTCGTCGACACCGACCGTCTCGCCGGCTACAACCTCTCCGTGGAGGACGTCCGCCAGGCCCTCCTGCGGCAGAACCTGGAGGTCCCGGGCGGCCGGATCGACCAGGGCCCTCGCGAGCTGGTCCTGCGGACGCTCGGCCGGCTGAAGACCCGGCGCGAGTTCGACGACCTGATCGTCGCCAACCGCAACGGCTATCCGATCCGCGTGCGCGACGTCGGCCGCGCCGAGGATTCGATCGAGGAGCCCCGCTCGCTCGCCCGCCTCGACGGCGACGGCGCGGTGAGCCTGGTGGTGCAGAAGCAGTCCGGCGTCAACACGGTCCAGCTCGTCCACGACCTGAAGGAGCGGCTGGAGTCGATCAAGCCGACCCTGCCGGACGACATCGCCCTGGAGATCATCCGCGACCAGTCGCGGTTCATCGAGAAATCGATCGAGGAGGTGAAATTCCACCTCCTGCTCGCCGCGGTCCTGGTCTCCGCGACGATCCTGCTGTTCATCCGGGACTGGCGGACGACGCTGATCGCGACGCTCGCCATCCCGACCTCGATCATCCCCACGTTCCTGTTCATGCGATACATGGGCTTCACGCTCAACAACATCACGATGCTGGCCCTGATCCTGGCGATCGGCATCGTGATCGACGACGCGGTGGTCGTCCACGAGAACATCTTCCGCCACATGGAGGAGGACGGCCTCGACGCCATGACGGCCTCGCGCAAGGGGACGCGCGAGATCGCGTTGGCGGTCACGGCGACGAGCCTCTCCTTGATCGTCATCTTCCTGCCGATCGCCTTCATGGGGGGGATCGTCGGCCGCTTCTTCTCCAGCTTCGGCGGCACCGTGGCGTTCGCCGTGGCGATGAGCCTGTTCGTCTCGTTCACCCTCACGCCGATGCTCTGCAGCCGGTTCCTCAAGCTGGAGCCGGCCGAGGAGGGGCACGAGGCCAAGTCCAAGTCGGGAGTCTTCTGGCGGGTGGTCGACGGCGGCTACGGCGCGATGCTCCGCGGGGCGCTCCGCTTCAAGATCATCGTGGTGATCCTGGCGTTGCTGACGATCGTCTCGACGGTGCCGATCGGCAGGGCGGTGGGCTTCTCGCTCATCCCCCGCGACGACCAGAGCGAGTACGAACTGAGCGTGACCACGCCCGAGGGCTACAGCCTGGAGCGGACGTCGCAGCTCATGGAGGAGCTGGAGGCCCGGGTCCGCAAGCTCAAGGGGACGCTCCACGTCTTCACGTCCATCGGCTCGACCGGCGGGGCTCGGGCCGTGAAGGGCGCCGGCGACGTCACCCGGGCGACCATCTACGTCCGGATGACGGAGCTGGAGGATCGCGACTACACGCAGTTCGAGGTCCAGAAGCAGGCCCGCGAGTTCCTGGCCGACTATCCCGACCTCCGCGCCAGCGTCAACGACGTGTCGGCCTTCCAGGGGGGGAGCCGGCCGCAGACCTTCCAGATCAACCTGGGCGGGCCGGACCTCGACCAGCTGTCGGATTACGCCGACCGGCTGATCGCCGGGCTGAGGGCGGACGGCCGCATCCTCGACCTCGACACGACGCTGTCGCTCCGGAAGCCCGAGGTCCAGGTGGTGGTCGACCGCGAGGCCGCCAGCGACCTGGGCGTCAACGTCGGCACGATCGCCGACGGCCTCCGCGTCCTGGTCGGCGGCCTACCCGTCACCCGTTTCCGCGACGGCGAGGAGCAGTACGACGTCTGGCTCCGGGCCGACGCCGCCCTCCGCCGCTCGATCGAGGACGTGTATCAGCTCACCCTCCCCTCGCCCACGGCCGGGCTGGTCAAGCTCTCCAGCCTCGCCACCCTCGTCGACGAGCGCGGGCCCTCGGTCATCGAGCGGCTGAACCGCGAGCGGATCGTGACCGTCCTGGGCAACCCGGAGGGGATCGCGCTCGGCGACGCCGTCACGCTGGCCGAGGGGATCATCGCCAAGATGGAGATGGCCCCCGGCTATTCGTACGTCCTCTCGGGCCAGGCCAAGACCCTCGGCGAGACGATGTACTACTTCGCGATCGCCTTCGGGCTCTCGATCATGTTCATGTACCTGATCCTGGCCGCCCAGTTCGAGAGCTGGATCCAGCCGATCTCGATCCTCATGGCCCTGCCCGTGACGGTGCCGTTCGGCATCCTCTCGCTGTACCTGTTCCGGACGCCGCTGGACCTCTACGCCCTCTTCGGGCTGTTCATGCTGGTGGGCATCGTCAAGAAGAACGGGATCCTCCAGGTCGACGCCACGAACCAGCTCCGCGCCGGCGGGGCCTCGCGGTACGACGCGATCCTGGAGGCCAACCACACCCGGCTGCGGCCCATCCTGATGACGACGGTCATGCTCGTCGCGGCGATGGTCCCGATGGCCCTCGGCCAGGGCCCCGGGGCCGGGGCCCGGGCGAGCATGGCCAAGGTCATCATCGGCGGCCAGATGCTCTCGCTGATCCTGGCCTTGCTGGTCACGCCGGTCTTCTACTCGCTGCTCGATTCGATGGTCAACTTTTCCCGGAGGCTCGGCATCCGCTTCTCCGTCGAGCCCTCCCCGGCCTCTCCCCCCGCCAAGCCCAAGCCGGAGTCCGCCTGGGAGACCGCGGCCCGCGTCTGAACCGAGGCCGGGCCGCGGCGAGAAGTTCGCCTTCGAAACGCAAGCCGCCGCCTCGATCACGCGGGATCGAGGCGGCGGCTTTTTGATCTTCCGGCACGCGTCTCGGGCGGGCCCGAGGCGTCAGTTCGCCTCGACGAGCGGTGTTACCAGGGCCAACCGGTTGACCAGGTTGGCCGCGTCGGCGGCGCGTCTCGGGTCGGAGTATTTCGCCAGGGGGGCGGACGTCGACTCGTCCGTGTAAACGCCGACGACCGTGAACAGACCGTTGCACGCCTTGGTCTCGGCTCGGAGGAAAAGCCCCGAGCGGATCAGCGAGACAAGGTTGTGCTGCCAGAGCTGGGTTTCGGCCAACTTCGCGGTCATGGCGTTCCTCGATTCGTATTTGGAATAGTCGACCTCTGTCATGACGCAGCCGCCAGGCGTCTACCGATTCTCCCATTCGCCGAGCTTCAGGCTTCATATCATCGAGATGTTGGAAGCGAAAGTCCGGAACGCGACGATCGACGGCTTACTTTCCTCTCCTCTTTCGAGACCCTTTATCAACTAGACGTTACCGGGACCGATTGTGTTCGCGATGGAACGTGAAAGGCTCACGGTCCGCAGGAGCTTCTCTCCTAGTCAAATGTAACTCACTTCGGCCCCGAGCCAAGATCACCCGCCTCGATTCTTCAGAAATCGCGAAGGTGATGATCCAAGGCAGAGCAAAACCAGGGCCGAAACCATCGCGACTTTCCGCGCGTGGCTCGGCAAGGCCCTTCTATCCGATTCGACCCCCCTCCCCCCGACTCCGGCCGCCGCCTCACGACCGCGCCGACGCAGCCGGAATCGCACGCGAGACGACGACTTACGCGCATCCCGCTAGCCCCGTCGAGAACTCGGAGGCCCACCACGCCCCGCGACGTCGGAAGGTCGGTGCCGGGTTCCTTGCGGGGGCGTGGCGACCCCCCTGGAAGGATCCCCGTCCGAAATTCTCGCGAGTCGTCGGCGAGCCTGCTTCGTTTCTGCACTCTCCGCGGGCAAATTCTGCCTGGTTTCTCGACGGGACGGCCAGAGGCCCGAAGCCAGGACTTTCGACGGCCGTTTTGATCTCGCCGGGAAGGCCGGAGCCGGGTAAGACGGGGCTCGGCTTCCGATCGCCACGTCCCCGCGGAGAGCGACGACGCTCATGACGCCCCATCACGCCACGCTCCTGCTCATCGCGACCTCCGCGCTCCTCCGGCTGGCCGCCGGCCTGCTCCTGGGACTGGGGAACGACGAAGCCTATCACTTCCTCTACGCCATGCACCCGGCTGCGAGCTACTTCGACCACCCGCCGATGGTCGCCTGGGTGGAGATGCTCGGCCTCTACTCGGTGGGTGATCGATTCTCGACCCTGGCCTTGCGTGTTGGATTCGTCGCCCTCTTCGCGGGTTCGACCTGGCTCATGGCCCGGATCGCCGGGCGATGGTACGGGGGCTGGGCGGGCTTCTTCGCGGCCCTCGCCCTGAACCTCACGGGATACTACGGGCTGGCGGTGGGGACCTTCGCGCTGCCCGACGGCCCCCTGCTCTTCTTCTGGCTGTTGACCTTCGACCGCCTGGATCTCGCGATCGAGGAACCCGGCAAGAAACGCCTGTGGGTCGGGGTCGGCCTGGCCTGGGGCCTGGCGATGTTGAGCAAGTATCACGCAGTCTTCCTGCCGGCGGGGACGGTCCTCTATTTGCTCGTCCGTCCGAACCGTCGCCGCCTGCTGGCGACGCCGGGGCCGTATCTGGCGGTCGCGCTCGGGCTCCTGATCTTCAGCCCGGTGATCGCCTGGAACGCCGCCAACGGCTGGGCCTCCTTCGCCTTTCAGGGGGGGAGGGCGATGGGCGCCCCGACGTTCCGGCCCGACTACCTGCTGGGCGCCATCGCCGCGCAGGCGGCCTACCTGTTCCCCTGGATCTGGGCGCCTTTGCTCGTCGTCGGCTGGAGACTCGCGGCCGGCTGGAAGGATCGTCACGAGCGCGAGCGGCTGGCGCTTTGCCTGTGCGTCGCGCCCCTGGCGATGTTCACGGCCGTCGCCTGTTTCCGCCCCGTCCTGCCCCACTGGGGTCTGGTCGGCCTGCTCCCGCTCTTCCCGTCGCTCGGCCGGGAGATCGCGAATCGCGCGCAGACGCAGCCGCCCCGGACGCGTCGGCGGTTGGCGTTCGCGGCGAGCTTCTCGATCCTGATGCTGGCGACGACGATGTCGCAGTATCACTTCGGCTGGCTCCAACGCGGTCCGGACGGCGGCCTCGGCATCCTCACGGCGAAGACCGACCCGACGGCCGAACTCTACGGCTGGGATCAGGTTGCAGACCGCCTCGACCGGCTCGGCCTGCTCGACGACCCCCGCACGTTCCTCTTCACCCGCAACTGGTACCAGAGCGCCCAGATCGCGCACGCCACGGCCATGCGGCGGCCCGTCGTCTGCTACAACCTGGAAGACGCGCGGGGTTTCGCGTTCTGGAGCCAGCCCGGCGACTGGGTCGGCCGCGACGGGGTCATGGTGATGATCAACGACGACTACACCCCGTTCAGCTTCTACGAACGCTGGTTCCGGAGCTGCGAGCCGCTGGACGACTTCCCGGTGCTCCGAGGCGGCAAGCCGGTACGGCGCGTCCGCATCTTCCGCCTGAACGAGCAGCTCGCGGCGCTCCCCTTCGGCTACACCGCCGATCAGGTCCAGGAACGCGCCAGGCTCCGCAGCCAACTCCAGGGGCACGCCGCCCACTACTCGCCGCCGCCCGAGATCGGGGCCAATCCCCGGGCCACCCGCCGCGATTGAGCGGATGGAGTCCGTCTCGAATTCTCGCCGACCCATCTCGCGAACCGGGTGCATCATCACATTGGGGTGACGCTACGCGCCGAACCCGCCCGGACGAAGCTCCGGACGAGGCCGAGCGGCCGAACCACGCGACGGAAACCCGGCGATGCGCGCCGAACGAACCCAATTAGCCACTGTGTTGCAATGCCTTGACTGGAAACGACTTGTGCGTCGCATTGAGCCCGATTTCCGCGCGCGAACGAACCCAATCGAAGCCGATCCAGGGGCCGCCGGGGGGCACGGAGGGGGGCCGCTCCTCAGGCCCCTGGCGATCCCCCAGGTCGTCGGCGAGCCTGGCGGGGCGGTCGGGGATTCCGTATGCTCGGGGATTCGGCGATCGTCACGCCGGTCTCGGTCTGTTGATGGCGAGGTGGCTCGGAATCCCGGATGAACCGGAGGCGAACCCTTGAAGTGGCATGCGACGACGATCCTCTCGGTCCGCAAGGGGGGGAAGGTCGCCATCGGCGGCGACGGCCAGGTGACGCTGGGGACGCAGGTCATGAAGGCCGACGCGGTGAAGATCCGCAAGCTGCTGGACGGCCGGGTGATCGTCGGCTTCGCCGGCTCGGCGGCCGACGGCTTCGCCCTCCTGGAGCGGTTCGAGGGGAAGCTCAAGGACCATCCGGACAACGTCCCCCGCGCCGCGATCGAGCTGGCCAAGCTCTGGCGGACCGACCGGATGCTCCGCCGCCTGGAGGCGGTGCTCCTCGTCGTCGACTCGCGCCACAGCCTGATGGTGAGCGGCTCCGGCGACGTGATCCAGCCCAGCGACGGCCTCCTCGCCACCGGTTCCGGCGGCGGCTACGCCCTCGCCGCCGCGCGGGCGCTCGTGGCCCACACCGAACTGTCCGCGGCCGAGATCGTCCGCGAGTCGCTGACCATCGCCGGCGGGATCGACATCTACACGAATTCGCACCTGACGGTGGAGGAACTCCCGTGCCTGAGCACGAGCTGACGCCCCGGCGGATCGTCGCCGAGCTGGATCGCGACATCGTCGGCCAGGCCGACGCCAAGCGCGCCGTCGCGATCGCCCTGCGCAACCGCTGGCGCCGCCGCCAGCTCGACGACGAGCTTCGCCGCCAGGTCACGCCCAAGAACATCCTGCTGATCGGCCCGACCGGCGTCGGCAAGACCGAGATCGCCCGCCGGCTCGCCAGCCTCGTCGGCGCGCCGTTCGTGAAGGCCGAGGCGACCAAGTACACCGAGGTCGGCTACTACGGCCGGGACGTCGAGAGCCTGATCCGCGACCTGGTCGACGCCGCCATCGTCCTGGTCCGCAACGTCGAGCGCAAGCGGGTCCAGGAGCAGGCCGAGGCCCGCGTGGAGGACCGCCTGCTCGACCTCATGCTCCCCGCGCCGGCTCCGACTTCAAGCTCGCCCTGGGACCCCACGCCCGTCCCCGGCGCGTCCGACGAGGCCGCCGAGCGCCGGGCCCGCTCGCGAGAGAAGCTCCGCGCCCGGCTCGCCGCCGGCGAGTTGGAGGACCGCGAGGTCGAGGTCACCGTCCCCGGCCGAGCCGCTGCCCCTGTGTCGATCCTCGGGGCGGGCAACCTCGAACAGATGGAGATGGACCTCCAGGGGATGTTCGAGAAGCTCATCCCCAAGTCCTCGCAGACGCGTCGGACGACCGTGAGCGACGCCCGTCCGATCCTGCTCCAGCAGGAGGTCGACGCCCTGATCGACCCCGAGAAGATCAACCAGGCGGCCGTCGAGCTGGCCCAGGAGTCGGGCATCGTCTTCATCGACGAGATCGACAAGGTCGCCACCGACGAGGGGGGCTCGCGCGGGCCCGACGTCTCCCGCCAGGGGGTCCAGCGCGACCTGCTGCCGATCGTCGAGGGGACGACGGTGAACACCAAACACGGCCCGGTGAAGACCGATCACGTCCTCTTCATCGCCGCCGGGGCCTTCCACCGCAGCAAGCCGTCCGACCTGATGCCCGAGCTGCAAGGCCGGTTCCCGATCCGGGTCGAGATGCACGACCTCGCCCGCGACGACTTCGCCCGGATCTTGCGTGAGCCGCGGGCCTCGCTACTCCGCCAGTATGAGGCACTCCTCGGCGCCGAGGGGGTCGTGCTGGAGTTCGCCGACGATGCGATCGAGGCCATGGCCGACCTGGCCTTCCAGGTAAACCGATCGACCCAGAATATCGGCGCCCGCCGCCTCCACACGATCCTCGAACGGGTCCTGGAGGACGTCAGCTTCGAGGCCCCGGATCGGGCCGGCGAGAAGATCGTCGTCGACGCCGACCTCGTCCGCAAACGCCTGGAAGACGTCGCCAGGGACGAGGACCTGAGCCGCTACATCCTCTGACAGGCGGCCTTGGATCTCGGGCATGGAACCGAACAAGCCCGACGGCTGCCGCCGCCGTCGGGCTTCGGGCCGCATCAGGACTTCTTGATGGGCTTACCCTTGGGATTGACCAGCTTCGGCTCGTGCGAGACCTTGCGCTCGGCGAGGTTCTTGAGGTCTTCGGCGTTGGGCTCCTGCGCGTCTCGCAAGGCGTAGGCGGATTCCTGGGCGGCGTCCCAGTCGCCCGCCCTGGCCTTATCGATGACCTCCCGGAACGCAGCGTATTCGGCGTCGGAGCACTTGCCCTCGGCCCGCCGCTTCTCGATCTTCGCGACGTTCTCGTCGAGCCACTTGGCCTCGCGGGTGGAGACGGCGGTCGCCAGCGAGACGATCAGCTCGCGGTTCTCACCGGAGACCTGGGTCCCCCGGCTGCAGCCGGGGGCCGAGGCGAGGAGGAAGGCCGCGAGCAACAGGGCCGCGACGACGGTCGCGCCGAGGTGCATGGGCCGGCGCGAGGACGCGGTCGGCCCGGTCGATGGATTCGGCATGGCGTTCGTCCCCCCGTCAGAACTGGTCGGAACTGATGATCTCGCCCCCGGCGCGGGTGGCGAGGGCCGGCCAGACGACCTGGCTGATGTTGGAGCTGGCGAAGCGGACGCTGCCGTCCCCCATCAGCACGTTGCAGCCGCCGGGGTGGTCGGCGAACATCCCGCAGATCTTGGCCAGCCGCGAGTTGGGGGGGTGGATCAGGGGGGGGGCCTCCCCGATGTTGGGGCCGCTGTGCAGGAGCACCTGGGTCGGGGCGACGTCGCACGAGGAGAACGCGAACTTGGTGGTGGGGCAGCCGATCGCGCCAGGCACGACGCCGACCCAGGTCTTGTCGCTCAGGGTCGCGGAGTGCTCGCCGACGAAGATCGTGTTCGAGAGCCCGTCGGTGACGCTGGCGACGCGGATCCGGCCGTTGCGGGCGAAGACCCCGTCGGAGAGCGTGGACCAGTCGTCGACCGGGAAAGCCCAGGGCTCCTGACGGCCGGTGCAGGCGCCGTAGTGCGATCGGCTGAACGTCGCCATCGTGGCGCCGGTCTCGCTCTTCACGTCGAAGACCCGCGAGGATTCGGGGACCGACGGGCAGAGGTAGGTCGCCACCGAGGGCCGGGCCCCGGTCGAGTTCGCGAGGTTCCAGCAGGGCAGGTCCACGTTGCAAGCGGCGTACAGGGTGGACTGCTCCATGTACGGCAGGAGCAAGGTCCCCCAGGCCCATCCCGGGCCCGCGTCGCGCGTGTCGGCGTCGGGTGCGCCCATCGCGGCGTTGCCGCCGAGCAGGGTCAGATAGCCGGGCGGGAACTGTCCCTGGGCGTCGTGATAGTTGTGCATCGCCAGCCCCATCTGCTTCAGGTTGTTGGTGCACTGGGCGCGGCGGGCGGCCTCGCGGGCCGATTGCACGGCCGGCAGCAGCAGGGCGATCAGCACGGCGATGATGGCGATGACGACCAGCAATTCGATCAGCGTGAAACCGGCCTTCAGCCGGGGACGGATGGCATGCATCGGACGGAGACTCCCATCGAAAGAAATGGAAATGATCGAGGAAAGATGGATGGCGGGAGGATCGCGGGAGAGGATCCACGTCTACATCACGCGGCCGCGCCGCGGCCAACGCGACGCGACGTCGTCATCCCCAGGGGATGTGGACGCCGGGCGCCGGTTACGATGGAGCGAATGCGCTTCGAGACCCGGGGCGGCTCGTCGCCTGCGCACGAGGGCCCAGGGGCCGTCACGTGCCGCCGAAACGCGTGCGCCCCGGTCATCCCGGTGAAGGGACAGGGACGCGAGGCGTCGACATCAGACGTTGTGGGACGTGGAGGAGGTGGCGGGAGGGCCGCGTGAGAGCGACTCGTCGGGCACCTTGCTGGGAGGGGGCGCGACGTGCGAGGCGGCGGGCGCTCGGCCGCTCGGCAGGAGCGTAAAGCCGACGACCGAATCCGGGTTGTGCGACGTGAGCGAGAGCAGATGGCAGGCCGCACAGTCGTGCGACGTCCCACCGAGCGCGTGGCGGGGACCGCCTCCGCGTTCGCTCGTGTCCGCGGCGGACAGGCCGGACTGATCGTGATCGAAACCGAGGAGCCCGTGCAGGCTCGGACCCGCGGACAGCACGATCGCGTGGCAAGCCACGAACGAGATCAGGAGTATCGTGCGGAGACGGGATCGCATGGAGGTTCCGGAAACCTGGAATTCGCGTCGAGACGACTTGGCGAAAGTCCGGTGCGGGGGGCCGGGTCGCGACTTTGTCCACGCGTCAAGTGCACGGATCGATCGGCTTCACGGCTTCCCAGCAGCTTTCCTTTATAGCAAACGGTCAAGGGCCGCAAAAGCGATTCTTGCGATTGCTCCCGATTTTGACGGAACTCTCGCGTCGCCGTCGGGGATGCACCAGCCCTCCTCTTGTCGTGATCCCAAAAAACTATCCGGAGTGTTGGATTCGGGACGCGGTTCGGATTATATGTTCTGTAGAAACAAACGAATTCGCGTTTCCCGGATGGCTGGGCAACCCTCGTCCATCCCGACAAGCGCCGACGACCGGGCGAATCCGGGCGAATCCCTTTCCACTTCCTCGTCGGCCTCAGCCTTTCGCCGTCTCGATTTCACCTCTCGGTGAAGCAGCACGATTCTTAAGGAGCCCCCCATGCTGGTCGGTAAGATGGTCGCGGAATTCATCGGCACGTTCTTCCTCGTCTTCACGGTGGGGATGACCGTCAAGTCGCCCGACCAGGCGGCCATGGCCGCGCTGGCCATCGGCTCGTCGCTCATGATCATGGTGTACGCGACGGGGCACTACTCGGGCGGGCACCTCAACCCGGCGGTCACCCTGGGCGTCACGCTCCGCGGAAAGCTGAGCTGGGCCGACGCCGTGCCTTACTGGATCGCCCAGTTCGCGGCCGGCATCGTCGCGGCCTTGGCGGTCAACTTCATCAAGGCGAGCGCGACCGGGGCCCCCGCGCCGCCGCCCCCATCGCCGATCGAGTACGCGGTGGCCGCTCAACTGCTCGTCGAGTTCCTGTTCACGTTCGCCCTGGTGTATGTGGTGCTGAACGCGGCCACGGCGGCGGGCACGGCGGGGAATTCGTTCTACGGCCTGGCGATCGGCTTCACCGTGGTCGTGGGCGCCCTGGCCGTCGGCCCGGTGTCGGGCGGGGCCTTCAACCCGGCCGTGGCGGTCGGCGCCGCGGCGATGGACCTGGCCAAGTGGAACTCAATCTGGATCCCGCTCGCGGCCGACTTCGCCGGCGGCACCGCCGCGGCCGCCGTTTTCAAGGCCTTCGACATGGGGGGCGACCGCAAGGTGGTCGTCGCCTGACGTAGCCCCATGATCGAGCTTCGGAAAGCCCGATGGTGTCCAAGCGGCGGGGCGGCGGAAGCCTCCCCTCGCCCCGCCGCCCGATTGGAAGCCGAATCACTCCCTCTCGGCCAGGGCGGGATCGGTCGCGGCCGCCCAGTAGCGGCGGGTCTCCGGGGTGATCCGCGCTCGGCCTTCCTCCATGAGGCGGAGCAGCGCCTGGTGGAACGCCTTCGACTGCTCGCCAAGCCCGAGCAGTCGGAGGCTCGTGAGGACGCGGGTGATCCTCAGCCAGTTGTGGTCCGGGGAGAGGAAGATCCCCCGTTTGGACTCGAAATCCGCCGCGGGCGCCACCGTGTCGTCCTCCCTCGCCAGGCCCAGGAAGGCGAGGAAGCGATCGAACGATCGCAAGAGGTTCTCGCGCAAGGCGGGATCGTCGCGGAAGGCCCGCAGGTCCTCCTCGTCGAGGACCGGCGCCTGGAAATTGAACCGACTGGGCTCCTCCAGTGGGAACATCCACTGGATGAAGTCGTGGTGGAATTCCATCGCGTCGTCGTCGAGGGCCCAGACGTCGGCCAGGGTCCGGCCCGCCGCGTCCTCGCCCGTCCCACGGTAAAATGCCAGTAGTCGCGACACGGCCGAACGCTCCTCGAAGGGTCGTCGATGGCGGCGGCCGTCGACACGGCCGCCTCGTCTCCCATTAAGTTCGAGGGACCGTCGCGATTTCCAGAGGGTGGTCGGATGGCAAACGGCGGCGACGCGGATGGCGGCGGTGCGGAACAGGCTCGGGACCTGGCGATGATGGATCGGGCCTTGACGCTGGCTCGCGAAGCGGCGGGGCTGGGCGAGATCCCTGTCGGCGCGGTCGTGGCCTGCGGGGGGATGGTCGTCGCCCAGGCTTACAACCTGCGCGAGACCCTGCACGACCCGACGGCCCATGCCGAGCGGATCGCCCTGACGCTGGCGGGCCGGACCCTGGGACGCTGGAGGCTCGACGACTGCACGCTCTACGTCACCCTGGAGCCCTGCGTCATGTGCGCCGGGGCGATCGTCCAGAGCCGAATCGCCAGGCTGGTTTACGGCGCGGTCGACGCCAAGGCCGGGGCCTGCCGGAGCCTTTACCGGCTGACCGACGATCGGCGGCTGAATCATCGCGTCGCCCTCTCCTCGGGCGTCCTGGAGGTGGAATGCAGCGAAATCCTGAGTCTGTTCTTCCACGAACGCCGTCTTTCCACTAAACTGCGTTGACCAGCCACGAACACCGGAGGGGTGCCTGAGTGGTTGAAAGGGCCGGTCTCGAAAACCGGTGTAGGTGCAAGCCTACCGTGGGTTCGAATCCCACCTCCTCCGCTGACGATGCCGGACATGTCCGGCCAAACGACGACGACCCTCCCATTCGTAAGAGGGTGGTGCCGTTCGTGTTGAGCCTCGGTGAATAGCCTGATCCTACCGGCTATTCTATCGCAGGCCGCTCAGACCCTACATGGAAGGGTCGAAGTGCAAACCGGGGAGCACCCCGGAGATCCTTGGATCCGGACGTGACCAGTCGATAGGGCTGGTCAGTCCTGTTAATGTGGCCGAGGTCGATCCCGCCACGAGGCCGGGACGAATCACTTTATGGCCACCCGGATTCCCAGAATTTCGAGCCCTCAGTGGATGCAGGAACGGGAATCCCGTCATGACTCCGCTTCGCGCTGCAAGCCGCCGTGCCATTCTCTGTGTCGAAAGCCACGGAAGGATGGCTTGCATTGATACTGTTGCGGCTGTTCTTTCAGTATTGTCCGAATGGTTAATCGGCTGTTCTTGGTTGTCTTTCGTCGGAGTGTCCTATGGCTGCACCATACATTGCAGGTGCCCATCGAATCGGGTGAAGAATCCGGCGTGACTCGGTCGGGATGCCAAATCCAAGCTTCAAGGGCTCTCGATGAGTCGATGAGGAAGCCGAGTTGACCAGCCAGGATCAGCTGCCTATAATCTTAAGCGTTATTCATCTGTCCCGGAGTTGGACTGCCGATGATCAAAGGGATCGTCAACTATGGTATCGCCATCTCGGCGGCCCTGGCGGTCCTGCTGACACTGATTGCTCCCGTCGGCCTCCGGACGGGCGCATCGATTCCTGCCGCTTCCTCACGCGTCCTGACGCATCGCTATCGCTCCAACTGCAAAATGGAGCGATGGAATCTCGATAAGTGTCAGCAACGACGTCTCTCCTTCGAGCTGTGTCCAACCAACCAGCTCGATTTCAAGGAAGTGATGGACGTCGACGAAGAGGAGGAATCGACCTCGGCATTCCTGCCGGTCCCGCCGTCCTTCGACCTCCTCCCCTCTCCACGTCCTGATGCGATCGGCAAGGTGAACCGCTCGTCGATCTCGGGCGCGACTCGTCCCTTGCGCTGTTGAGCCTCCCGTCCGGGGCGCTCGCACCCACGCCCGGGTGAAGTTTCGGCGGTTGCTCCGAGCAGGCCGTTGGGCCTCGACAACTCGTCGATCGTCACGTGCAAAAGGTCGCTCGTCCGGAGCGCTGCACGCGCGGCCTCGTCCGAGGTCTCGTCCGCGCCAGGTCCTGCGCGCCCCAACCCGGTCGCCATCATCGTGGGGATTCTCCTCGCGCCTTCGACGTCGGTGGTTTTCTCGACGGAACTGGGGAGGTCCCCCATCCACGAACCGCCAGGAGCAGGTCAGGCCATGAAGCGTTTCGTCCTCGCCATGCTGGGCCCTTTCCGTTTCGCCGTCCGCCGACCCATCACGACGCTGGTCCTGCTCGTCGCCGTCTCGAGCGGCGCGGTGGTGGGAGCGTCGAAGTTGGGAGTCGAGGTCCTCCCACAGCCCTACTCGCGCAGGATGCACGTCTATACCGACGATCTCGGCGCGACCGCCAGGCGGTTGAAGGGCTACCTGGTCGGCCAATACGAGCGGTACTTCCAGAAGCATGAGGAGGAGGCCCATCACGAGGCGCATCGGATCGTGGTCACCAGCCCGCAGGAGAGGGACGAGATCCTCACCGAGAAGTACGTCTGCCAGATTCATTCGCAGCGACATATTAACATCTGCGCGCTGGACGGAGGGTATCTCGAACAGGTGCTGGTGAAGGAGGGCCAGGCGGTGAAGAAGGGCGATCTCATGTTCAAGGTCGTCCCGGTGCTGTACCAGGCGAGGATGGAGGCCGAGAAGGCCGAGGCCGACCTCGCGCAGCTCGAATACAACAACACGAAGATGCTGTCCGAATCCAAGGTGGTCTCCCAGAACGAAGTGCTCCTGCTCCAGGCCAAGCTGGCGAAGGCCCAGGCGAAGGCGAGCCTGGCGAAGGCCGAGCTGAACTTCACCAACGTCCGCGCGCCGTTCGACGGGATCGTCGACCGCCTGCAACAACAGCTGGGCAGCCTCATCAAGGAAGGCGACGTCCTCACCACACTGTCGGACAACAGCGTGATGTGGGTCTATTTCAACGTGCCCGAAGCCCAATACCTGGATTACATGGACGGCCTGGATCGGCGCCACGAGAATCCCAAGGTCGAGCTGATGCTGGCCGGCGGCAGGAAGTTCGAGCAGCCCGGCAAGATCGGCGCGATCGAGGCCCAGTTCAACAACGAGACCGGCAACATCCCCTTCCGCGCGGACTTCCCCAACCCGGACAGGCTCTTGCGACACGGCCAGACCGGCACCGTGCTCCTCAGCAAGGTTTCGAAGGACGCCGTGGTGATCCCGCAGCGCGCCACCTTCGAGATCCTCGCCAAGCGCTACCTGTTCGTCGTCGGCGAGGACGGCAAGGCCCACCAGCGCGAGGTGACGATCAAGGAGGAGCTGGAGGACGTCTTCATCGTCGACAAGGGGGTTGGCGTCGGGGACAAGATCATCCTGGAGGGTGCGGCGCAGGTCCACGACGGCGAGGAGGTCGAGTACGAATTCAGCCCTCCGGAACTGGTCATGTCGCAGCTGAAGAACCGGGCCGAATAACCGCCCGGCCACGATCGCGCGATCGAGTCGGTTTGGACGACCGGTGCAGAACCCTCCGACCCTGTGAGACCCATGTTCGCGAAAATCCTCCACAGGCCGGCGCTGGCCATCGTGATCTCGACGATCATCCTCTTCCTGGGGGGGCTGTCGATCCAGACGCTGCCCATCTCCCAGTTCCCCTCCGTCGCGCCGCCCAGCGTGGTGGTGGCGATCTCGTACCCGGGCGCCAGCGCCAACGTGCTTGTCGACTCCGTGTTGATCATCCTGGAGCAGGCGATCAACGGCGTCCCGGACATGCGCTACATGGCCTCCGCGGCCACCAGCGCCGGCGAGGCGGCGATCACGATCGTGTTCGAGCCGGGCACGGACCCGAACGTGGCGGTGCTGAACGTCCAGAACCGCATCCAGACGGTGAAGAACCGCCTCCCACCCCTCGTGGAGCGGGAGGGGATCATCGTCATGCAGAACATGTCCAGCATGCTGATGTATGTGAACATCTTCAGCACGGAGGACGGGCACGACCAGAACTTCCTCTACAACTTCGCCTTCGCGAACCTCGTGCCCGAGATCAAGCGGGTGCGGGGCGTCGGCAGCGCCACGATCCTGGGCAACCGCCAGTACGCCATGCGGGTCTGGCTGAACCTGGACCGGATGCGGGCCTACAATATTTCCGCCGAGGACGTGGTGAAGACGCTGGGCGAGCAGAGCATGATCGGCTCGCCGGGCCGGCTCGGCCAGGCGACCGGGGTCAAGTCGCAGACGAAGGAGTACGTCCTCACCTGGGTGGGCCGGTACAACCGGCCGGAGCAGTACGAGGATATCATCCTGAAGGCGAACCCGGACGGCGAGATCCTCCGCCTGAAGGACGTCGCGAAGGTGGACCTGAGCGCGGCCTATTACGACATCTACTCGGACATCGACGGCCGCCCGTCGGCGGCGATCGTGCTCAAGCAACTCCCGGGCACGAATGCGTCGGTCGTCATCGAGGAGGTGAAGGAGCGGCTCAAGGAGATGAAGGAGACGTCGTTCCCCTCGGGGATGACCTACGAGGTCAGCTACGACGTCTCGAGCTTCCTGGAGGCCTCGATCGAGCAGGTGGTGCACACGCTGTTCGAGGCCTTCGTGCTGGTCTCGCTGGTCGTCTTCCTGTTCCTCGGCGACTTCCGCTCGACGCTGATCCCGACCCTGGCGGTGCCGGTGTCGCTGATCGGGACGTTCTTCTGCCTCCAGCTCTTCGGCCTGTCGATCAACCTGATCACCCTGTTCGCGCTGGTGCTGGCGATCGGCGTCGTGGTCGACGACGCGATCGTGGTGGTCGAGGCGGTCCACGCCAAGATGCACGAGAAGCACCTGTCCCCCTACCGCGCGACCCAGGAGGTCATGGGAGAGATCAGCGGCGCGATCATCGCGATCACGCTGGTCATGACCGCGGTCTTCGTCCCGGTGACGTTCATGACCGGCCCGGTGGGGACCTTCTACCGCCAGTTCGGCATCACGATGGCCACCTCGATCGTCCTGTCCGGCGTCGTCGCCCTGACGCTCACGCCCGTGCTCTGCGCGATGCTCCTCAAGCCGCACACCGGCCACAAGAGCCGCACCCCGCTGGCGATCTTCCTGCGGCTCTTCGACCGCATGGTCGAGAAGGTGACCGGGGGCTACGCGAGCCTGCTGAAGACCCTGGTCCCGCGCCGGCTGCTGACGATGCTGGTGATCGGGGCCTTCGGGTTCGGCATCGTGGCCGTGAACACGCACCTGCCGACGGGCTTCATCCCGCTGGAGGACCAGGGGATGATCTACGCGGTCCTCCAGACCCCCCCCGGTTCGACGCTCGAGTACACCAACAGCAAGTCTCACGAGCTTCAGCAGATCGCCGAGAAGATCCCGGGGATCGGCTCGGTCTCCTCGCTGGCCGGCTACGAGGTCCTGACCGAGGGCCGAGGCTCGAACGCCGGGACCTGCCTGATCAACCTGAAGTCCTGGGCCGACCGCAAGATGACCTCGAAGGAGATCATCGAGCGGCTCGAGCACGACTGCCGCGCGATGTCGGACGTGAAGCTCGAATTCTTCGAGCCGCCCGCGGTGCCGGGATTCGGGGCGGCCGGCGGGTTCTCCACGCGGGTGCTCGACAAGACGAACTCGATGGACTACAAGCGGCTCGGCGAGGTCACCGACAAGTTCATGGCCGCCCTATCCAAGCGCAAGGAGGTGAAAGGCCTGTTCACCTTCTTCGCCAGCAGCTATCCCCAATACGAGATCGTCATCGACAACGACAAGGCGATGCAGAAGGGAGTGTCCATCGGCAAGGCGATGGACAACCTGTCGATCGTGGTGGGCAGCACGTGGGAGCAGGGCTTCGTCCGCTTCGGCCAGTTCTACAAGGTGTTCGTCCAGGCCTTGCCGGAGTTCCGACGCTACCCGGAGGACTTCCAGAATATGTTCGTCAAGAACGACAAGGGGGATATGGTCCCTTACTCCGCGTTCATGACGCTCAACAAGCGGCAAGGCCTGAACGAGATCAATCGCTACAACCTGTATCCTTCCGCCGCCATCCAGGGCTCGCCGGCCCGGGGCTACAGCAGCGGCCAGGCGATCCAGGCGATCGAGGAGGTCGCCGCCCAGACCTTGCCCCCCGGCTTCGGCCTGGGCTGGGAGGCCCTCTCGTACGACGAGGCGAAGAAGGGGAACCTGGCGATCTTCATCTTCCTGATCGTCGTGGTCTTCGTCTATCTGGTGCTGGTGGGCCAGTACGAGAGCTTCATCCTGCCGCTGTCGGTGATCCTGTCGCTGCCGATCGGGATCTTCGGCTCGTTCTTCTGCCTCCAGGCGATGGGGCTGTCCAACGACGTCTACGCGCAGATAGGCCTGGTCATGCTGGTCGGCCTGCTGGGCAAGAACGCGATCCTGATCGTCGAATTCGCGGTCCAGCGGCGTTGCGAGGGGCTGAGCATCCGGGAAGCCGCGATCGAAGGAGGGAAGCTGCGTTTCCGGCCGATCCTGATGACCTCCTTCGCCTTCATCGCCGGCCTGATCCCGCTGGTCAGGGCCAGCGGCCCGGGGGCGATCGGCAACCGCACCATCGGCACCACCGCGGTCGGCGGCATGCTCCTCGGCACGGTGATCGGCGTGCTGGTCATCCCCGGGCTCTATTACCTGTTCGGCAGGATGGCGGACGGACGGAAGCTCTTGCAGGACGAGTCGGACGCACCGTTGAGCGAGATCGTCGGTCATGATTCCTGAGCCGGATGGCCTGGTGGTCGCACCGGAGGCCGAGCCCCAGCGGGCGCCAGGCCCCTCGGTTGCAAGCAAGAGGCGTCGACGGCGCTTCGCGTCGAATTCGGGTTGACGGCTGCATGAGGTTCTTTTAAAGGAAGCAGGAGACATGCTCCCAGTTCGTCCGCGGGGCGATCCTCGCCCTGGAGTCGGGCCCCGTTCCCATCTCGGCCCTCGCTTACCTAGGACAATCCTTCGCGTCCGCTCGGCGGGTCCCCTTTGGGGGTCTCCACACGCGTGACGATCGGTCAGGACGGTTGCACGAGGCTTGACGCCCGCCAGGATGGCCGGGTCGCCCGAGGTCCATCGGGCCTTTCATCTTTTCGCCACGAGAGGTCGCGGCGCCCTCGGGGCGAAACCTACAAGGATGCAGCGGATGAACTGGTTCCCATGCCCGAGGGCCGACAGGCCCTTGAAGCCCGTCGCGGCGATCGCCATCGCCTGCGGTTTCCTGCTGGTGCTGCCGTCGTGTTGGATCCCCGCGCAGAGGAGGCCCAAGCCGGGGCCGGGAGTGCTGGACTCCTACGACCTGCGCAAGGCGGACCCGCAGTCCGACCTGCCGCCGGTCTTCGAGGCGGCGGACAGCGCGGAGAGCTCGGCCGCCCTGAGGGTCGAGGAATTCTTCGATGATCCCATGCTCGTCGAGCTAATGCGCCAGGCGATCGCCGGCAATCAGGAGCTGAGGATCCTGTCGGAGAACGTCCAGATCGCCAGCAATGAGATCATCGCCCGGAAGGGGGCCTACCTCCCCTCCATCTCTCCCGCGGGGGGGGCGTCGATCGATAAATTCAGCCAATTCACGATCCCCGGGGCCGCCATCTTCAGCGACGAGTACGCGCCCGGCCGGTTCCTCCCCAACCCGCTCCCCAACTTCACCCTGGCCCCGCTGTTCCTCTGGACCCCGGACGTCTGGTGGCAGTTGCACAACGCGCGCGACGCCGCCGTCATGCGCTATTACGCCGCCGCCGAGAGCCGGAATTTCTTCACGACCCGTCTCATCGCCGACGTCGCGGGCAGTTACTACCAGCTCATGGCCCTCGACAAGCGACTCGAGATCCTGGACCAGACGATCGAGATCCAGGAACAGAGCCTGGAGACGGCGAGGACCGTGAAGGAAGGCGCACGCGGCACCGAGCTGCCCGTTCAGCGTTTCCTGGCCGAGGTCCGCAGGAACCAGAGCGAGAAGCAGATCGTCCGCCAGGACATCATCGAGGCCGAGAACCGCATCAACTTCCTCCTGGGACGCAATCCCCAGCGGGTCGAGCGGATGACCGGGGACTTCATCGACCTGAAGCTGCACGACTTGAGTCTGGGCGTGCCCGCCGAGCTGCTCCGCAACCGGCCCGACATCCGCCAGGCCGAACGCGAGCTGGCGGCCGCGGGGCTCGACGTGCTGGTCGCCCGGAAACGCTTCTATCCCCAGGGGTTCATCTCCGCGACCGTCGGCTACCAGAGCTTCGACCCCAGGTACATGTTCCTCACGCCGGAAGGCCTGATTGCGGGGGCCGCCAGCAACGTGCTCGTGCCGTTCATCAACCGGAAGGCGATCAAGGCCGACTACCTGACGGCGGACGCCCGCCAGTTGCAGGCCGTCTACAGCTACCAGCGGGTCGTCCTCAACGCCTTCGTCGAGCTGGTGAACCGCCTCGCCCGGGTGGAGAACTACCGCAGCAGCATCGAGGTCCGGCGGCGGCAGTTGGACGCCCTGGAAGAATCGGTCCGCGTCGCGATGAGGCTCTTCCAGTTCGCCCGCGCCGATTACGTGGACGTCCTCTTCGCCCAGCGCGACCTCCGGGACGCCCGAACGGTGCTCGTCGAGACCAAGCAGCAGGAACTGGTGGCCGTCATCGAGACCTATCAGGCCCTCGGCGGCGGCAACTACCTGTTCCCGATCCCCGTCCCGAGGCCGATGCAACCGTTCTGGCATCGCTTCCGGACGCACAAGACGCCGGCGGAGGAGGCGGCCCCGGTTCCGATCGGCCCGCCCGTCACGCCGAGCATGCCGGAGCCCCCGATGAGCCCGGAGGCGGAACCGTTCACCGACCCGCTCGGGACGTCGACGGGGGACAAGATCCCGGCCCCGCCGCCTTCGACGCCGCCGGGGGGCGGCCTCCCGGACCCCTTGCCGACGCCCTCGGCCGATCGGGCCCTGGCAACGCCGACGTCTCCTGCGGCCGATCGCATCTCGATACCACCCCCGTCGCCGCCGGCGGGCAGCCTGCCCGACCCGCTTCCCACGCCGGTGGAATGATGGAAGGTTGAGGGGACGCGCCTCCGGCGATCGTCCCCGAAATGCCTCGCCGCGTCGGGATCGTCGCCCGACCGATTGTCTCGCGCCGCCGTTTCGTGTAGGATCGATCCATCATGAATTTCAAGCATCCGTCATCGGGATCGACCGACTCCATGCGGCAGTCGAGTCGAGGTCGGTTGCGCCCATGGGATTCGCGGGAATCCAGACGTCGCTCGTCGCTCCTCCTGCATTGCGGATTGACCGGATCCTCAAGTCTGAGTATTTCAACCGTCGCTCGCCCCTGAGCGGATTCCGCTTCAACGTCCCTCACCGGTCCGGCCCGACTCGCTCGCTCGGTACGATCTTTTGTGCAAGTTCTCGTCGGCTTTGGCGGACGACTCGATGTATTGGCGGGCGGCGATGGCGGGTCGACGGCCTTCTCGGAAGGTCGAGCGATCCGCGCCTTGTTCGAGAGACGACCCGGAGGCGACCCGTGGATCATTTTGCGAACGCTAACGGAGACTCGGCGGTGGCGACCGGGCTCAAGGTCTTGATCGTCGACGACAACGTCGACGCGGCGACGATGTTCGCCATGCTGATCCAGTTCGAAGGGCACGACGTCAGGACGGCCTTCAACGGTGCCGACGCCATCGAGTCGGTCCGCGGCTTCACGCCCGACGCCGTCTTCCTCGACATCAGCCTTCCCGACATGAACGGCTACCGCGTGGCCGAGCTGCTGCGCCGGATCCCCGAGCTGGACAAGGCGATGCTCGTGGCCATGACCGGCTACAGCACCGACGAGGACCAGGACCGCTCCCGCGAGGCCGGGTTCGACCACCACGTCGTCAAGCCGGCGGACCACGAGCACGTCAAGCACTTGCTCGATCAGGCGGCCTGCCGCCGATAAGGCCGTCGTCCGTCATCCGCCGGGATCTCGTTCAGGAGGCGGCGGCCAGGGCGTCGCCGGCCAGCTCGATCGCACCGTGGACGACGACCTCCTCCCCCAGCACGGCGGGGAGCACGTCGAACGATCCGCGGAACGGCCGGAACACCTGGGCGTCGAGCGACTCGCGGATCGGCCGGAACCAGAGATCCTCGCCGATCAGGGAGACGCCGCCGCCGAGGATGATACGCCTCGGCGC
The DNA here is from genome assembly GCF_011064595.1 of Paludisphaera soli. GTDB lineage: Bacteria > Planctomycetota > Planctomycetia > Isosphaerales > Isosphaeraceae > Paludisphaera > Paludisphaera soli. Next base: position 324,465 of record NZ_JAALJI010000001.1, read on the forward strand.
GAGCAGCGCGACGGCCTGCCCCAGCGCGAAGACCAGGGCGCGGCGGGCCCGATCCAGGATCTCCCGGCTGAGAGCGTCGCCGGCTTCCGCCGCCCTGGCGATCTCGACCGCGGTGATGCGTTCCGGGAGCCCCGCCGCGTCCAGAACGCTCCAGCGTTCGCCGCGAGCCGCGACGGCCTCGGCCTCGCGCCGGGCGAGCCGGCCGATCCCCCATCCCGAGGCGACGGCCTCCAGCTCGGGCCATTCCTCGCGGGAGGCCGGATCGGGCGAGGGGACTCGCAGGTGGCCGATCTCGGCCGCTCCCCGCCCCGCCCCGCGATAGATGCGGCCGTCGAGGATCAAGGCCCCGCCGATCCCGCTGCCGATCGTCAGGTAGAGCAACGGCGAGCATCCCACGCCCGCGCCCAGGCGCGATTCGGCCAGCCCGGCGACGTCGGCGTCGTTGTGGACCGTGACGACCGGGACGCCCAGGGTCTCGCGAATCCAGTCGGCCAGCGGAAAACCGGTCCAGCCCGCGACCTGGAACGAGGTCTCCGTCCGGCCCGCCTCGGCGTCGACCGGGCCGCCGAAGCCGACGCCCGCGGCCTGCACGCTTCCGGCCTCGATCCCGGCCTCGGCGCGCAGTACGTCGAACATCTCGCGGATCGAGCGGCGGATGCCTTCGGCGCCTCGGGCAGGGTCGATGGACGACCGTTTCAGGATCTCGATCGAGCCCGGACGTCGGGAGAGGCCGAGCTGGAGTTTCGTCCCGCCGATCTCGACGCCGAGCCGCCATGCCGCATCGCCGGCCACGGCCTAGAGGCCCGCCCTGGCGCCGTTGCGAGCGGCCGGGCGATGCTTGGCGGCGAACCGCCGGTGGAGGTCGTCGATCAGCCAGTGGAAGACGACCTGATGGAGGGATTCGACGATCCCCATGTCGTCGATGCCGACGTGCAGGTTGTGGGTGTTGATCGCCTGGAGCTTCCCGCCCGAGAAGCCGGTGAAGCCCACCGTCTCCATCCCGTGCTCGTTCGCCCACTCGACGGCCCGCAAGATGTTCGGGCTGTTGCCGGAGCCGGAGATGGCGATCAGGACGTCGCCGGGCGAGGCCAGGTTCTTGAGCTGTTCGAGGAAGATCCGCTCATAGCCCTCGTCGTTGGCCCAGGCCATGATGCCGGCGGTGTTGTCGGTGAGGCTCAGGACCTTGAGCCGCTTCTGGGACTCGAAGTCGCAGAGGGTGCACTTGGCCAGGTCCTCGCAGAGATGCGAGGCGTTGGCACCCGAGCCGCCGTTGCCGATGATGAAGACGAACCGGTTCGCGTCGTAGGCCCTCTCGATGACCTCGCTTACGTTCTCGACGGAGCGGGCGTCGAGCCTCGCGATCTCGTCGCGCACGCGAGCCAGGTAATCGGCGGCCGACAGCGTCTGTCCCAGCATCAGCGGCACTCCCTCCCGCAACGGGCGCACTCGCCGCCCCGAATCCTGCGATCCCTCTCCGCGCCGGGATCATAGCAGCAGGTTCCGCAGCGTGTAAAGTAGAGACCTGCGTGGGCGCGGAGTCGGCGAGTCCGGGGGGATCGACGCGGAACATGATGGTCCTGACATTCCTCCTCGGCAACACGCTCGTCCTGCTCGGCGGATGGTGGGGCGCGACGCTCGGCCTTCGACAGCCGCCGGGGCCGCCCCGGCTGCTGGCCTCGGCCTTGCTCGCCTGGGTCTGGACCACGGTGGGCGTCCAGTTCCTGGGGACGCTGGGGGTCTTGCACGTCGGCGGGCTGCTGGCCTGGGCGGCGTCGGGCGCGCTCCTGGGCCGGGCGAGCGGCCTCGGCAGGCCGGCTATCGAGGCCCCTCCGCCGGCCGACGCCGAGGCGATCGGCCGGGAGGGATGGTTCGCCGTCGGGCTGGCCCTTTGGGCGGCCCTCGTCCTGGGGACGTCATCGCTGCTGATGCCGGTCAAGGTGGTCAGCGACGGGCCGATCTACCACCTGTACTTCGCGGCGCGTTGGTGGAAGGAGGGGCGTCTGTTCCTCGTGGCCTCGCCGTTCGGCGAGAGCGCGGCGACCTACTTCCCGGCCAACGGCGACCTCTGGTTCGCCTGGCTGATGACGACCTGGGGCGGCGACCGACTCGCCCGCGTCGGCCAGGCTCCGTTCCTCCTGATGGCCTGCGTAGCGGCCTTCGGCTGCGCCCGCGAGTTGGGGGCCGGGCGGACGGCCGCGCTGGTGGCGACCTCCTTGTTCGCCACGGCCGGCCCGTTGCTCCTGTTCACGTTCGAGGCCAACGTTGACACGATCTTCGTGGCGGGCTATCTCACGGCCGCTTTCTACTTCCTCCGCTACGGTCTGGGCCGGGACGACTGGCCCGCACTCCTGCTGGGAGGGTTGGCGGCCGGCGAGGCCCTGGGGACCAAATCGGTCGGCAACCTGTTCGTGCCTCCGCTGGTCCTCGTCGGTTGCTGGGCCGTCGCGAGGCGGACGCGGAGGATCCCGCCGACGTTGAAAGGGTCGGCGGTCATCGTGGCCGGGGTCGCGGCGACCTCCATGTTCTGGTACGCGCGGAATGCGATCCTGACCGGCAACCCGCTGTATCCCCTGACGGTGAAGGTCGCGAGCCGGACCTGGCTTTCGGGCTGGTACGGGTCTGAGGCTATGCGGGAGAGCATCTACTTCATCCCCGTCTCCAACTGGCGGGCGCTGGTCGACACCCTGGTCGGCGTCCTCGACGCTCGCTCGGTCCCGCTCTGGCTGGCGGCGGTCCTGGGCGTCTGGGCTCTTGGACGGCGACGCGACCGGGGGGACGGTTGGGTCTGGACCTTCGCCCTGGGGGCCTTGCTCAATGTGTCGCTTTACTGGCTGTTCATCCCGTACAGGACGCAGCAACGGTTCATGCTGCAGGGGCTTGGGCTGGCCGTCGTCCCGCTCGCCCGGCTGCTCGACCGGGGCCGTTGGCTCCGTGTCGCGGCGACCTTGATCCTGGCGTTGCACCTGACGACGCCCCAGTCCTGGCCGTTCGGCCCTCGCGACGCCGACATCCCCTGGGACCTCACGCCCCAGATCCCCAACGCCGTGGGCGCGATCCTGCCGCTGGCGTCCGACCTGGCGCGGCTGGCCGCCGCCCGGTCTTCTCAGGACGTCCTCGCCGCGTTCGACGTTCCCGCGCTGGCCCTGGTCGCGGGGCTTCTCGTCTGGACCATCTCGCGCCTGTGGCGGGGGCTCCGCGGCCGCGCGACCTGGGGTGCCGGGCTGACGGCGATCGCCCTGCTCGCGGCCGTCGGCTGGTCGCAGGTGGCCCCCTTCGCCCGCGATCCGAGGCTTCTCGCCTTCCCGGCGTTCCCGGACTTCTATCGGGGATGGATGGAGCTGGACGCGCGGTCCGGTCCGTCGGGCTCGCGGGTGGCGTACGCCGGAACCAACATCCCCTACTATCTGCTGGGGGCGGGGCTCCGGAACGACGTCCGATACGTGAACGTCGAGGGCCCTCGGGGCTGGCTGATGCACGACTTCCATCGAAGGGCCGTCGCCGAGGGGCGGGGCGAATGGCCCAACTCCCGCCCCGGCTGGGATCGCGAACGTCCCGACTACGACGCCTGGCTCGCGAACCTCCGGGCCGAGGGCGTGCAACTCCTGGTCACGACCCGAGTGAACCCGGGCGAGGGTGCCCACAACGTCGCCGACCCGGAGGGGTTCCCGATCGAGCGCGGTTGGGCCGACACCCACCCCGAGTCGTTCGAACCGCTCTACGGCGCCCGCGAGGGCGACCCCTGGTTCCGTTTGTACCGGATTCGGACGGGCGGTGAATCGAAGAGGGAGATGTGAGATGAAGCCTCGGATCAGCGTGATCACCCTCGCCGTGGAGGACCTGGAACGGTCCCTACGGTTCTACCGGGACGGCCTCGGGCTGGCGACGGAGGGGATCATCGGGACGGAATTCGAGCACGGTGCGGTGGCGTTCTTCGACCTCCAGCCGGGCCTCAAGCTGGCGATCTGGCCGCGTGCGAGCTTGGCACACGACTCCGGAGTCGCCCTGCACCCCCCGAGCCCGACCGAGTTCACGCTCGGCTGCAACTTCGCCTCTCGGGAGGAGGTCGACGCCGTGATGGCGAAGGCGGCCGGCGCGGGGGCTGCGATCGCGAAGCGTGCCGGCGGGACCTTCTGGGGCGGCTACGCCGGCTATTTTCTGGACCCCGACGGCCATCTCTGGGAGGTCGTCTGGAATCCGCACATGCCGCTCGCCGATTAAGCCTCGCCCGCGACTTTCGGACGAAATCGAGAATCTCGCACGGATCCCCGCGCCGGCCGCCACTGATATTGGCGGAGACGAGAGGACGCGACGACGGCCGGGCGATCCCGGCGGGGCGATCGCGAGGGTGCGGGGGGATTTGCGATGCGACTGACCTTGAGGACGCTGTTGGCCTGGCTCGACGACACGTTGCCGCCGGTCCAGGTGCGGGAGATCGGCAAGCAGGTGGGGAGCAGTCCGCTCGCCCAGGAACTCGTGCAACGGATCCATCGGGTGACCCGGCAGCGACGGCTCACGGTGCCGAGCAAGAACGGCCCGGACGCGACCGACCCCAACCTTGTCGCCAGCTATCTCGACAACGACCTGAACGCCGAACAGGTCGCCGAGTATGAGAAGAAATGCCTGACGTCGGACGTCAACCTGGCGGAGGCGGCCAGCGTCCATCAGATCCTGAGCCTGCTGGGCCAGCGGGTGCAGGTCCCGCCCGAGGCTAAGGGGCGGATGTACCTCCTCGTCAAGGGACGCGAGGCCCATGCCGCCTCGGCCGAAGAAGGGGAGCCCGCGGCCGACCCCAGGACGCAGCCGATCGTGCCCTGGGTCGTCCAGGGCCCCGCGCGGTCGCACTGGCTCGAACGCTTCGGGCCGCTGGCGGCCTGCCTGGCCTTGATCGCGCTCCTGAGCTGGTCGGCCTACGAGAGCCTGAAGTCGGACGATTCGGCCGCGCCGACGATCGCCCGGGACGTGCCGTCGCGCATCGGAGCCCGGGGCGGACCGGCGGAGCCGGCCGTCGCGGCGGTCGAGCCTCCCGCCCCTCCCCCCGTGGTCCCGACGGAGGCCGTCAAGGACGAGGAGCCGGCCCCGGAGGTCGCCGCCGAGGAGCCCATGCCCGAAGCCGCCGGGGCCGACGCGGCGACCACGCCCGTCGCGGCGGCCGTCGATGTCCCCGACGGGGCCGCCGCGGTGATCGCGCACATCGACGGGATGCTCCTGCGCTACGACGGCGAGTCCCGGGAGTGGGTCCGGAGCCGCGAAGGCGACTCCGTGCCCCCGGGCGACCGCATCATCGCCCCGCCCCCGTTCGCAGGACGGCTGGCGACCGCCAACGGCGCGTTCGACGTGCTGGAAGACTCCGAGGTGCGCCTGCTCGCCGCGGCGACCGACGGGGGCCCCGCCCTGGAACTGGTGCGGGGTCGGCTCCTGGCCGAACCGTCGACTTCCGGCGGGCCGTTGCACGTCGCGTTCCAGGGCCGCACCGTGGACCTGGAACGCCCGGCCGACCTGGCCGTCGGGTTCGAGTCCGACGCCCGTTGGTCGTACGGAGTCAGCCCGAGCGACGCCCCCTCGCTGACCATCCACGTCGGACCCGGCGGCGAGCTGGCGATCAAGGGCGTCAAGGCGACCGAGACGGTCAAGGGCCCGGCCTCGGTCCGGCTGAACGCCGCCGGCGCCGTGGAGCGCCTGGAAGGCGCGAACGCTCCGGAATGGCTCGCGGGGGCGCCGACCTCGGCCGAGCTGACTGCCCTCCGGGAACGCTGCCTGAAGGAGTTCGCCGAAGACCGTCCGGTCCTCGCCGACATCGTGTCGGCGACCGAGAACGAGGACCCCGACGTGAAGCGGATGGCCGTCGCCGCCCTGAGGGGGCTCGGCGACCTTTCGCTGCTCACCCCGATCCTCGATCGCCCCGCCGATCCCGAGGCGCGTCAGGCCGCCATCGCCGCGATCCGCGAGGAGCTTGCGGCGGGCGAGGCGGCGTCTCGGCGGGCCTGGGAGCAGCTCCAGCTCGATTTCGGCGCGGTCGACCGCAACCGCCTGGGCAAGCTCCTGCTGGGCTTCCCGGCGGCCGACGCGGCCAGCGCCGAGACGCTGGAGTCGCTCGTCCAGGACCTCGCGCCGACCGAAGAATCGCTGGCCGTCCGCGAACTGGCGATCGACAACCTGAAGCGGCTGACCGGTCGCGAGGCCCCCGCCTACGACGTCGATCGGCCCGAACAAGGTTACGCCGCCTGGCGTAAACTCCTTGACGACCGCCAGCTCAGGCCGGCGGCCCCCGCCGCGAAGTGACCCGCGAGGGCGTCGGGTCCGTCCCGACTCGGGGGCGGCCCGGCGGCCGCGCGTTTCCTGGAAAGGGGGCGGTCTGCGTGGTATATTCCAGTCGCGGCGACGCTCGCGTCGGGTCGCCCGCTCCCGTCGCCCCCGCCGGCGCCGATCCCGAACCGCAACATCGCGCCGGGCATCCTGTCCAACGAGTGCTGATGCGTTGAGAGACTCGACACCGTCCGGGATTTTGGGCGTCCGCGTCGCGCTGCTCGTCGCCTGCTGGGCGGCCGTCGGGACGGCCCGCGGCCAGCAGCCCGCGCCGGTCGTCCCGGCCCCGATCGAGGCCGCACCCCCCGCCGGGCCGACCCCGGCCACGCCCGCATGGCCCCGCGAGGTGATCATCCTCCAGAGGGCGGCCGACGCCGAGGAGTTCTGGAGGAAGATCGTCGCGCCCGACTGGATCGTCACCCGCCCCACCCCCGAGCGCATGAAGGCCGCCGCCGACGGGGTGCGCGACCCGGCCGGCTCGAACGTGGAGGCCGTCCAGGTCAGGGGGACCGTCGAGGGCGACCGCGCCCGGGTGGAGCTGACGATCGCCTGCGCCCTCCAGGAGTCCGGACCTGCGTGGGTCCCGCTCGGGATCGACGGCTCGATCGTCCTGGGCGGACGCGAAGGCGATCGCGAGCTGGAGATGCGGCTGGGGGCGGGCGAGCGGTGGGAAGCCAGGCTGGAAGGCGCCCGGACGCACCGGCTCCGGATCGAGCTGACGGCGCCGATCCGGATCAACGCCGAGCGACGGTCTCTGGACCTGGCGATCCCCATGGCCGCCGCGACCTCCTTCGATCTGGTGCTCCCCAGGAGGGCCTACGACGTCGAGGCCCGCCCCGGCGAGCCCGTCCGGCCGACGCCCGCCGCGGAGGGCGACGGCGTCCTGGCCTCCGCCAGCGTCTCCCCGAGGTCCCCCCTCGTCGTGAGCTGGAGCGAGCCGGGCGAGGCCGGCGAGCGAGCCGCGCCACTGCTCTCCGCCCAGGTCGAGATCGCCGTCGACGTGGATGCGGAGTCGGTCGCGGTCCGATCGTCCTGGGCGATCGCCTGCGCCCGGGGCGTCGCCCGCGGCCTCCAGATCCGCCTGGAGGACGACGAGGCCGTCTCGCGGATCCAGCTCAACGACCAGGTGCCGGCCTCGGGGATCGAACGTTCCCAGGGGGGCAACCTGCTGACGATCCAGCTCGCCGAGCCGATGCGCGCGGGCGAGTCGCGGCGGCTGGTCCTGGAGACGCGCAGGCCTTCGTCGGGCTCGCGGGTCCTGCACTTCTCGGGGTATCCGCTGGCCGACGCCGGCGAGCAGTCGGGATTCCTCGGCGCGACCTGCACCGGGCCGAACCTGTTCGTGAGCGTGGTCAAGTCCCAGGGCCTGCGGCGGATCGACCCCCGCGACCTCCCCACGGCGTTGAAGGCCCGTCCCAACACGACCCTGGCCCTCCAGTTCCTGGAGCAGCCCTTCGACCTGGCGATGGGAGTGGAGGACGCCCCGCCCCTCTTCGCGACGTCGGCGACGGCCGAACTCTCGATCGACCCCGACGTGGTGCGCAACGAGACGACGCTCCTCGTGCGGCGAGTGCGGGGGACCCTGTTCGAGATCGAGGTGGCCGTTCCGGCGGACATGAAGGTTGTCTCGGTCGGGCCGCCGGACCTCGTCGAGTCCGCCACGCCGCCCCAGCCGGGGGCGACGGCCGGCGGCGACCCCGCCGCGGGCCGCGTGCTGAAAATCCGCCTCACGCCCCAGGGGAGAGACCGTCCGTCGTTCGCCCTGAAGCTCTCGGGGCGTCAGGCCGCGCCGGGGCCGGGAGATGCGAGTCTCGGCCTGTTCGCGCCGCAGGGCGCGGTGTCGACGTCCAGCGCATTCGTCGTTCGCGCCGGCCGCGACGTCGGCCTTGAGCCGCGCGACCCCGCGCTCGTCAAGGAAACGGCGGCCGAGGCGTCGCCCGCGGCCGCGTCGAAGTCCGAGGCCGACCCCGGCCCGCCCCCGCTCCGGCTCCAGACCGGCCGCAACCCGGCCACGCTCGACCTCCGCCTCGAACGCCGGCCCTTGATCGTCCGCCGGCGGACCAGGCTCGCGGCCCGGGTCTCGCGGCGCACCGTCGAGGTTCGTCAGGAGACGACGTTGCAGGTCCGCCACGGGGCGCTCGCCTCGCTCGACGTGGTCGTCCCCGAGGGCGTCTCCGCCCGCTGGGAGGCTTCCGGGGACAAGCAGCCGATCCGAACCGAGGACCTGGAGGACGCCAAGTCCGGCGCGCGACGGGCTCGCCTCCTGTTCGACCGCCCCGTCGTCGACGCCGCCTCGTTGACCTTCCAGTACCGAATCCCGCTGGGAAGGCCTCTCGACACGGCCGCCCCGACCGCCCTGCGCATCCCCTGGATCGAGCCCGAGACGGGCGAGCCCGGCGACTGTCTCGTCGAGCTGGCTTCCGACCCGGAGGTCCAACTCGTCGTCGACGATCCCGCCTGGGCCGAGGTCGACGAGGAAGCTCGCATCGGAGCGCGCTCGATACGAGCTTTCCGACTGGATCGGGATGACGCCGCCGAGGGCCTGGCGGTCTCGGCGCGGCTGGCGGAGGCCGTCGCGCTGCCCCCCGTGGTGGCCTCGCGGGCGCTCATCCGATCGACGCTCGAACCCGAGGGGGACCTTCGCGTGCGCGCCTGGTACGCGGTCGATTCCCACCCCGCGTCGATCGCGATCACCCTCCCGGAGGGTGCCCGCTGGCTCCGAGCCCGGGTGGACGGGAAGACCCTGGAGCGGATCGACCTGGGCCCGGGCGGTGCGGCGAGCCGGCTCGACCTGCCCGCCGAGTCGGCCGCCCGGCCGGTCCTGGTCGACCTGGAATACCACCTGCCGGCCGCCTCGGTCCGTCGGCCCTGGCTGGCCCCCGCGCTGCTCGACGGAGCCGAGGTGCTTCAGACCTACTGGCTCGTCCAGGTCCCCTGGAGCCAGGCCGTGGCGGGCCAGCCTCGCGGGTGGGCCGACGAGAACGAGTGGTACTGGGACGTGTACGCCTGGAAGCGAAGGCCCGTCGCGGGCTCGGCCAAGCTGATCGCCTGGGCCGCCGGACCCTCCGCCCCGGCGGCGGCCGTCGACGACGCCCTCGACGTCGAGGACGCCTCCCACGGTTATCTCTTCAGCCGCGCGGGGCCCCCTTCGCCGATCCATCCGTGGGTGGTCTCGCGCGCCTGGACCGTGCTCGTCTGCTCGGGACTGGCGCTGGCCGCGGTCGCGGGGCTGACGTTCGTCCCTTCGTCGGCCCCCTGGATCCTCGGCGCCGCGGCGGCCGTTGGGCTGTCGGCGGCCATGTTCCTGCCCGCCGGCGTCTTCGCCCTGGTCATCCAATCCTCGAGCTTCGGCGTCGCGCTTGGGCTGCTGGCCTACCTGGGCCGTCGGATGGCGCTGCGAGAGGCGGCCGCCGCGGCCCCGCCACGACCGGCCGGCGGCCCCAACGTCGTCGTGCCAGACACCTCCCAGCGATCCGTGGGGGTCGGATCGGACGACTCGACCGCGATTCGTGTCCGGACTTCCTCGACCATGGATTATCTCTCGCCGCCGTCCGGCCTCGAGGCCGACCCCCCGCTCAGCTCGCGTCGCGAGCAGGGCCTCAGGACGGAGTGACGTCGATGAAGGCCCCCCGGTCGAGGCTCTCCCTACTCAAGTGGCTCCTCGCAACCCTCGCGATCGCCCCCTCGTTTGGCGCGGGGCCGGTCGACGGGGAGCCCCCCGCCGTGATCCGCGTCCGAATCCCTTCGAGTCAGGTGGGCTCCCAGTTCCCGGCCGATACGCCGCTGAAGGTCCTGACGGCGGAAGAGTTCGACGGGCTCCTGCGGACGATCGAGGCCCGGGGTCGCGATCGCGAACGGGGGGGCCCCCGGCTGGTCCGGGCCCGACACCACGCTCGGTTCAGTCCCGGCGTGCTCGTCGGCCGTTCCGAGCTGGTCTCGGCGAGCCCGCCCGGGCCTTCCACGGTCTCGATCGAGCCCTGGTCGCCTGCCATCCTGAAAGGGCCCGAGTCCGCGGCGACGGTCGCGGCCTCGACCGTGGGCAAGACGCTCCTCCGCCTGGAACCGGCGACCGATCCTGCGGTCCCCGGCGAGACGACGACGGTCCTGGAGTGGGAGTTGCGGGCGCGGCCGGACTCGCGGGGCAGGATTTTCGCCCTCTCCTTGCCGGGGGACGAGACGACGAGCCTGACCCTCGACGTGCCGGAGGGTTGGGAGCCCTCGGGTGCGGCGGCCCGCCGCGAGGGACCCTCGCCGGGCGACGGGCCGGGACGCGAGACCTGGCGGTTTCACGGCCGTGTCGGCGGCCTCGACCTCCGGCTGACGAACCTGGCGGAGGCGCGGGCGTCCGGGAACCCGGCCCGGATCTGGGTCGGCGGACCGACCCGGATCGACCTCAACGCCGCGGAAAGACTGGCGACCCGGCCCGTCAACTGGACGACCGACTGGACGTACCAGGCCGACGAGCCCGGCGACGGATCGTTCGCGGTCGAGCTCGATCCCGGGCTGGAGCTGCTGAGCGTCGAGGGGCCGGACGTGCGCGAGTTTCGGGCGGAGCCCGGCGCGCCGGGTAAGGTCGTGGTCACGATGACCGCGACGGGCCACCAGGCGTCCTCCGTACGCTTCCGCGGCCATGCGCGGGTCCCGGCCGAGGGGCCCTGGATCGTGCCGGGGATCCGCCCGCTGGCCCCGCTCTCCTGGACGGGCGGCTCCACGACCGTCGTGCTGGACGAGCGCCACGTCGTCCGCGAGTGCCGCGAACGCGAGGGCCGCCGGGTCCCGCCGCCGCCGGGGGAGGCCGCGAACGCGGCGGCCACGGTGCTCGTCTTCGACTCGTCCTCGCCCGGCCCGGTGGCCGAGCTGACGTTCCGGCCCGCCGGAGTCGAGCCGATCTACGGCGTGCGCGGGCGGATCGCCCTCCGCCCGTCGTCCATCCGGTTCGAATGCGAGGTCTCGGGGCTGGGCCTGCCCGGGTCCGTCCCGGAGCACGAACTGGCGATCTCGCCCGGCTGGGCCGTCGACCGCGTCGAGCTGGCGGGCGTCGAAGAGGCGGTCCCCTGGAGCCGGACCGTCCTCCCCGACGGATCCACCCGGCTCCGCGTGCTGGCACCGGCCTCGGACGCGGCCCCCGGCGGCCGGACTCTCGTCGTGGGGGCGGTCGCGCCCGCCGCCGAGGCCGAAGCCGACGCGCCCGCGAGGCTGATGCTCCCGCGCCTTCGCCCGACCCGCGGGCGGATCGCTGAGGAAGTCTGGGTCGCCTCGATCGAGGGCGGCGTGCAGCTCCAGCCGGGCGCGGTGAAGGGGATCGCCTGGATCGACGCCGCCCAGGCGCCGGGCCTGCTCCCGCCCGCGTCCCCGGCCACGGCGGACCTTCGGCCGGTCCTCGCCTGGCGATGGACGGCCGACGACGCCGAGGCGCCCGTGGAGGTCCGCCGGGCGGACCCGAGCCCCAGGGGCTGGGTGCAACTCAAGGCGAGGCTGGAAGACGACGGCCGGCGAGTGGCGGTCTCGGGCAGCATCACGATCGCCGGGGCGGGCGCGGGGGCCTCCGCGGTCCGGGCCTGGATCGGCGAGCCGGCCGGCGGCCTGTCCGCCTGGACGTTCACCGATGCGGCCACCGGGGCCCGGCTGGCCCCGACGATCCTGGCCGAGCCCGATCGCCGACGACTGGGCTTCCCGGCTGGCGGCGTGGCCCTGGAGTTGACCGCCGAGCCCTCGCTGCGGGGCAGGGCCGCGGTGCGCTTCTCCGCGGCCCTCCCGTGGGACGGGCGTGGGACGATCCCCCTGCCCTGCCTCGCCGGCGTGGACGCGCCTCGGGGCGTCGTGGTGATCGAGACCCCCGAGAAGGTCCGTACGCGGATCGACGGCGAGGGGCTGAGCCGGATCGAACCGTCGCTCGCCGAGGCCCTCGCGCCGGGGCCGGAAGCCTCGGCGCCGGTCCCGGCCGGGGCGGGTTGGAACACACAGGCGTTGACCTATTCGTCGGCCAGCTGCCGCCTCGACCTGGCGACCGAGCCGTTGACCCCGGCACCGACTCCGGGGCTGATCCGCGAGGCCCGGCTGAAGACGCGGGCGTTCCGCGACGGACGCTCGGCCAACCGCCTCTGGATGCTCGTGGCGGCCGATCAGACGCAGGCGTTGAGCTTCCGGCAGCCGGCCGGGGCCGTGCTGGCCTCGGCGCGGGTGGACGGCCGCGCCGTCGACCCCATTCGCTCGGGAGGCCGGATGACGATCCCCCTGCCCCCCGGAACCGGCGATGGGACGCGCGCCGTGGTGCTGGACTACCGGATCGAATCGGCGGGCCCTCCGGGAGACGGGCTGCTCCGGCCCGCGGCGCCCGAGATCGACCTCCCCTGCCTCTCGTTCAGTTGGGACCTGTCCTTGCCGCCCGGCGAGCTGTTCGGCGAGGCCGGCCCGGGATTCGTGGTCGACGCGGCCGAGCCCCGTCCGGTCTGGCCTTTCGGGGCCCTGGGGGTCTCCCGATGGCGTTGGCCCGGCGAGCGCCCCGCGACGCGGGCGCCGCGGGAGGACGCCCTTCGGCGGCTCGACGACCTGCTCGGCGAGTCTCCGGGCGAGGACCTGACGCTCGCCGAGGCCTTCATGCGCTGGGACGCCTCGCCCGAGCCGCTGCTCGTGGATCGCTCGGCCCTGGCCGCGGAAGGGATGGGGCCTCGATCGCGATTCGCCCCGATCCCCCCCGACCCCGGGAGGGCGGCGGTATCCCTGTCGGGCCTCCAGGCCCGAGGGCTGACGCTGGTCGTGGTGGACGACGCTCTGGTCGTGACCTCGCGCCGCGCCGCAGGCTCGCCCTCGGGTCCGCCGACGTGGCGCTCGGCCGTGGCGGAGGCGGTCCTTTGGGGATCGGACGCGACCGACCGCTTCCAGTCGGCCGCGCGTTGGCGAGGCGAGCCGACGGCCGCCGAGTCGTCATCGGTCGTACCGATCGACGGCCGGGATCGGGCCCCGGGCTGGTCGACCTGGAGGTTGACCGCGAGCGCCTGGCCACCCGCCGACGCCTGGGTCTCGACGGCGGACGCCGGCACGCGCGCCCTGACGGGGTGGGCCGCCGCGCTCGTGGTGCTGGCCGTCGGGCTCCGCCGCGCCGTCTCGCCGCGCCGCGGCCTGATCGCCCCCCTGCTGCTCATGATCGCCTCGGTTGCCCTGCACGACTGGTGGGCGGCGGTCCCCGCCCCGCTGACCGCCGGGGTCTTCGTCGGGGCCTTCGTGACGCTGCTCATCCGCCTGGGCCGGCTCCTGCGCTCGACGTTCCGGGAACGCCGGGGCGCGACCGGCCCGTCGCGTCGCGGCGGGACGGCCCTGCTCCGACGTCGCGGGTTCCGCGCGGCCGCCTGGGCCCTCGCGGCCGCCGGGCTCTCTCGGGCCTCCGCCGATCCGGCACCGGGCGAGGTCGCCCCGATCGTCGCCCTGCTCCCCTACGACGGGGAGTTCGATCCCGCCGCGGCCCCTTCGCTGGTGATCCTCCGCCAGGCCGACCACGAACGCCTCCGCGGCTGGTCCGAGGCCCCGCCGCCCCCGGCCGAGGAGCGCGCCGCGATCGTCATGGCCGAGCATCGGATCGCCCGCGCGGCCGAGCCCGACCTGACCGTGGAGAGCACCTACACTGTGCGCGTCGACGACGGACCGGCCACGGCGTTCGAGTTCCCCGTCGGCGGCGCCCGCGACCTGGCCGCGACGCTGGCAGAGGATCCTGTGCCCGTGATCGTCAAGCCGGGGGGCGAGGTCGCGGCGGTCGTCCTGCCCGGAGGCCGAACCAGTCGGCTTCGGATCCGACGCTCCGTCACGCCGGACCGCGACGGCTCCCTAGATACGATCGACCTGAAGATCAACCGTTCGCCGTCCGCACGCCTGACGCTTGATCAGCCCCCGGGGGCCCGGCCGGTTCAGCAACTGGCGGCTCGGGGCCGCGTGGTCGCCAAAGGGGACCAGACGATCGAGGCGGTCCTCGGGCCCGTGGACCGGATCGGCGTCTCCTGGACCTCGGCCGAGCCGGAGGTCGGCCAGCCCTCGGCGACCGTCGAGAGCCTGATGCTCTGGGACCTGGACCCGGCGGGCGAGCGAGTCCGCGCCCGGCTGACCTACCGCACCCGGCGGCGGACCTCGACGATCCGGATCGCCCTGGAGCCCGGCCTGGTGCCGCGATCAGTCCAGATCCCGGGGCTGGTCGACGCGTCGTGGGCGGGGACGGACCAGAACCCCGAGTGGATCGCCCGGGTGGATCCCCCTCTGCCGGATCGGACGACCGTGTTCCTGGACTTCTGGCGTCCCTTGCGCACCGACGCCGCCGCCGGGATCGAAGGGCCGACGGCCCGGCGCTTCCCGCGCCTCGAACCCCTGGGCGTGGACCGCGAGGCGGGACTCCTGGCCGTCCGACGGCCGGGGCACTGGACGGGCCGGCTCGAACCGCCAAGGGACGCCGAGCCTGTGGGCGACGAGAGCTTCGTCCGGTCGTGGGGGGCCCTGCCCGACGACGTCCTGACCTTCGCCGGGACCGTCCGATTCAAGCCCCAGGACGTCGTCGAGTTCCGGACCGGGCCGACTCCCACGCGATGGCGGCGCAGGCCGGCGGTCCAGCTCCAGATCGAGGCCGGGCGGGTCGACTGCCGCTACGAGGTCGAGATGTCGGAGATTTCGGGCCTCCTCGATCGCGCGGAGCTGGCCCTGCCGGCCGAGCTGCTCGTGCTGGATGTCGAGTCGCCCGGCATGACCGACTGGAGCCGACCGCCGGGCGAGCCCCTCCGCGTCCGTTTCGACCGGATCGATCTGAAGTCCCGGCGCACGATCACGGTGCGTGGCAGGATCCCGGTGTCGCAGCTCGGGCCCGGACCCGGCCCGCGACAGCACCGAATCCGGCTCCCGTGGGTCGACCCCTCGGAAGGGCGAGACGCGGCGGGGACGCTGGAGGTCCTCTCGCGAGGGGGCGTCGACCTGCCAACCACGCCCGGGGGAGCGACGCTCGTGTCGTCCGAACCCTCGGACTCCGGCGATTCGCGGATCCGGCAGACCTATCGAATCGACGACCCGGGCCGCGTGGGCGAGCTGCGATGGGCCCCCCGGCCCCCGCGCACGAACGTGGTGGTCGGGAGCCAGGCGACAATCCATCCCGACTCGGCCGAGTGGGTCGCCGTGCTCCGCTACGAGGTCGCGGGGGGGCCGCTGGACGCGATCCATCTGAAGGTGCCCGCCGCCTGGGCGGGGGACGACGCGCGAATACGGCTCGCGGGGCGGGACCACCAGCTCACGACCGAGTCTCGAGACGGCTGGACGTTCTGGACCATCACCCCCGATCGGCCGATCTGGGGGTCCCAGCGGCTGGTCCTGAGGTCCCGCTCGCCGATCGCCTCGGGCCAGGAGATGGCCTTCCCGCAGGTCGTCCCGCTGGGGCAAGGGCTGGTCGACACGTCGATCGCGTTGGTGTTCGCCACGGAGTCGGTGCCGACGACGGCCGGATCGGCCGGGCTCCGGCAGATCTCCTACGCAGGGCGATTCCAGGACGAGGAGTTCGGGGGCGCGACCGGCCTGGCCGCGCGGGCCTATCACGTCGAGGTCGAGAGCGATAAATGGTCGCTCGTCGTCCAGGCCCCGCCGGGCGAGGACGTGGGGGCGGACGCCGACGGTTCGTTCGCGAGGGTGCGCGACGCGGACGTCGCCTGCGTGCTGGCGGCCGACGGCTCGATGCTCGGCTCGGCCTCGTATCGGACCGAGCCGCGATCGGGCCAGTTCCTCATCATCGCGCCGCCGGGGCGCGGGCGGCTGCTCCGGGCCGCGGTGGACGGCGCGGCGGTCACGCCTCTCCTGGACCGGGAGTCTCGGTGGACGGTCCCGCTGGGCGACCAGACCGCCAGGGTCGTCAGCCTGACCTGGGCCGTGGACCGCCCCGCCGCCGGCGCGGGAGGGGGGGCCCTGGCCCTCGACCTGCCCCGGGTGGGGGACGGCCGCACCCCGACCCTGCTCAGCGTCCACGTCCCGGCGGAGGCGACCCTCAAGGCCTCCTCGGTGGGCCTGACGCCGATCGCGCCGGAACGTCTCCAGCTGGATCGGGCCGACCGCGCGGCCCGGCGGGCCTTCGACCTGATCGCGGCGATGGATCGCGGGTCGGGTCGCGACCGGGGCCTGCTGGTTTCGCTCCTCATCGAGCACGAGTCGGCCCTGCGCGGTGCCGAGCGTGTACTGGCGGCGGCCTCCAAGGGCGCGGACCGGGCGCGTCGAGACCGCGCGGCTCGCGACCTGGAGGTGGTCAAGGCGTCGCGCCTCCAGGTCGTCGAGGCGCTTCGCTCGACCGGCCTGGACGAGCCGGTCGCCGCCGCATGGTCCTACCTCGGACTTCGCGGGAAGGGCCCGGACGTGGCCCCGAGCGGCGCGGGCGTACCCGAGCAGGTCGACCGCGAGCGGGTGCGTCGGCTGGGGCGGCCGGCCTACTTCGCCGGGCCGGCGCCGGGGCTGACCGACCCGCCGATGCGCCTGGAGGTCGAAGGCGATCGCGCGCCGGAGTACGTCGCGGTCAGCGAGGGCCGCGCGCGCTCGCTGCTCCTTCTGGCCCTGCTGATGGGCCTGGGTCTGGCGGGATTGACCTCGGCCGGCCAGGCCGGGGCGCAGAGCCTGATCGCCGCCGCGACGCTCTCGCTGGCGGCGGTCGCGGGGGGGCCGCTGGCGCTCTCGGCCGGCGCCGCCGCCCTGGCGTGGGGTTGGCTGACGCGAGGGCCCGCCCCGCGCGAGGCGGGGTCGGGCTTCTGACGCGCGGCGAGGCCGGACGAGTCCCCGGGTTCAGCCCACCAGCTCGGCGATCGGGGTGCCGCCGTCGACGACCTTCATCGGCCGGCCCCGCGGCGAGGTGTACTGGGTGTCCAGGCCGATGCCCATCGTCTTGGTCATCGTGGCGACCAGATCCATGACGCCGATCGGCCGGTCGGAGACGTCCACGCCGTCCTTGTCGGTCGAGCCGACGACCTGGCCGGACTTCATGCCGCCCCCACCCATAACGACCGACCAGCTCCGGGGCCAATGGTCGCGGCCGGCGTTCTGGTTGATCCGGGGCGTGCGCCCGAACTCTCCCATCCAGACGATCATCGTCGTGTCCAGCAGTCCCCGGCTCGCCAGGTCGGCCGTCAGGGCGCCCATGCCCTGGTCCAGCTCGGGGAGGAGGCGGTTCGAGAGGGCGTCGAAGTTGTCGGCGTGGGTGTCCCAGCCCCCCATCGCGACCTCGACGTACGTCACCCCCTGCTCGACCAGCCGTCGGGCCAGCAGGCAGCCCGACCCGAACGAGTGCTTGCCGTAGGCCTCGCGGACCGCCGGGGACTCGGAGTCGAGCTTGAAGATGTCCTTGTACTTGGAGTTCATCATCCGGATCGTCTTCGCGTAGACCGCCTTGTGGTCGACGGCCGGCGCCGCCCCGCGCTGCTTGATGAACTCGTTCTCGACGCGGCTGAGGAGCTGGAGCCGGCGGTCGAGCCGCATCTCGTCCACGTCGGCCGGCGGCGCGAGGTTGGCGATCGGCGCGTTGGGGTTCTGGACCATGAAGGGAGTGTACGACATCCCCAGGAAGCCCGCCCCCTGGCCGGGGGTGTTGATCGAGACGCAATGGGGGAGGTCGAAGTCGTCGAGCCGGCCGCCGATCTCGAAGGCCGCCGTCGAGCCCCATCCGGGGTGGACGACGGTCGGGTTGGGGACGTATCCCGTGTGCATCAGGTACGTCCCGCGCTCGTGGTTGCCCTCCTTGGAGTCGAGCGAGCGGAGGACGTTGAGGTGGTGCATCTGCTTGGCGGTGTTGGGCATGTGCTCGCTGATCATCACGCCGGGGGCGGACGTCGCGATCGGCCTGAACGGCCCGCCGTTCTTCTCGCTGTCGGGCTTGAGGTCCCAGATGTCGAGGTGGCTGGGGCCGCCCGACATCCAGAGCACGATGCAGCTGCGATGGGCCTTCTTCGCCGCCGCGGCGTTCGCGCGGAGACTGGAGAAGAACTGCGCCGCCGGGATCCCGAGCGCCGTCGCGGCGAGGTGGCCCAGGAAGTGCCGGCGGTGCATCCCGCGCGGGGTGACGAGAGGGGGCGTCATGAGCTTCGGCTCCTTGGGGACGTCCGCGTCGGGGTCAATGGATCAGGATGAACTCGTTGGAGTTCAAGAGGGCCCAGAAGAGGTCCTGCAGGTACGGCAGGGCGTCGGGGTACGACTCCAGATACCGCACGGAAGCGTTCCGCTCGGAGGCGGTCGGGAAGCGGCTGAGCGCGGCCAGGTGGAGCTGATCCACCATGAACGAGGCCGGCGACCGCCGCTGGCGGCCGGCCTGATCCAGGGCGTCGGCCAGGAAGCTCCCCGGCTTGCCGGAGAGGGCGTCGCGCATGAGATCGCCGTTCATCATCATGAGCGACTGGGGGATGGTCCCCTGGAAGCTCGTCGCCTCGTCCCCCTCGTCGTTGCCGAAGGCGAACAGGAACTGCCGCATCCAGGCCTCGCGCTTGGCGTCGTCGCGGCCCGAGCCGGCCCGATGGGCGGCGGTGGCGGTCAGGAGCGAGTCGAAGAGCTGCTCCGGAGACATGGGGCGTAGGGCCATTGCGCTGAACAGGTCGTCCTCGGGGCGGGACTTGCCCGGCCGGAGGCTCGAAGCCTGGTACGCGGCCGACGAGGTGATCCAGCGGACCAGCTGCTTGACGTCGCAGCCCCCCTCCCGGAATTCCTCGGTCAGCTTGTCGAAGACCTCCGGGAGCGCGGGCTGGTTGTGCGGGCCGATGTCGTCGACCGGGTTGACGAACCCCCGCCCCAGGAAGTGGGCCCAGGTCCGGTTGACCATCGCGCGGGGGAGCAGGTCGCTCTCCGGGTCGGTGATGAACTTCGCCAGCTCCACCCGGCGGACGACGCCGTCGGGCTTCTCGATCTTGCGGCCGTCGATGAACTTGGGGAAGGCCACGCCCATCATGCCGTTGCGGCGGTCGAAGCGGGCGAAGGCGTCGGTGGGGGCGTCGGACAGCTCCATGTGGTCGAACTTTTCGACACCGGCGGCGTCGACGGCCCGCTTCTCCTCGGCCTTCAGGCCCCGGAAGAACGCGTTGACACCCCAGAAATCGGCCTGCTTCCAGTCGTTCTGGGGGTGGTCGTGGCACTGGACGCACTGGAGCTGCTGGCCGAGGAACAGCCGGGTCGTCCGCGAGGTCAGCGGCACGGCCTCGGCCTCCAGGTGGGCCAGCGTGAAGTTGACCGCGCCGTTCTCCTTGTTCGAGCCGCTCGCGGTCACCAGGTCGTAGACGACCTCGTTCCAGGGGCGGCCGGCGGCGAACTGCTTGCGGAGCCAGGCCGTGAGGGCGTCTCGGTCGACGTTGCGCTCCTGGCGGCCCCGGCCGATGAGGAGGTTGGTCCACTCGGTCGCGAAGTTCTTGGGGAAGTCGACGTGGTCCAGCAGCGCGTCGACCAGTGCGGCCCGCTTGTCCGGCTCGCGGGAGGCGAGGAAGGCGCGGGCCTCGGCCACGGTCGGGATGCGGCCCAGGACGTCAAGGTAGGCCCGACGGAGGAACTCGTCGTCGCGGGCGACCTGAGGCGGCTTGAGCCCGGCCTCCTTCCAGGCCTCCTGGAGCAGCGGGTCGAGGAAGTTCACGCTCCCCGGCGAGGCCCGCTCCGAGCCGGCGGACTTGGGGGCCGGCCGGTCGCCGGCCTCGGACCGGATCGCCGCCGAGGCCAGCATCAGGGCCGCGGCCGCCGTCGCGGCGACCGAGCGCCACGTCCCGAAGCCCCCCCGGGCGTCGGTCCTTCCATCACGCTTCGGCATGAAGGGCACTCCCACGTTGATGAGGCCGGGTTGGGCGAACGTGCGCCGGACGGGTCGACGGGCTCGCGGCGACGCGACCGGACGGGGTCGCCGCGTCATCTTTAACCTTATATTACGGCGGGAGCGGGCGGGACGTGACCCTCCTTGAAATAATTCGGCCGGCCCGGTCTGGGTTGATGGGTGCATGGGGTTGGAGAGGACGTCTCCGGCGGCGTTGCATCGCCGTTATCGCGGGCGCATAATGAACCCCTTCCGGCGGATCCGCGTAAGGATGCTTGACGATCGAGCATCCTCGGCGGTCGATCCGCGACCGGAGTCGTGAAGGGCGGTCCCCCCATCGACCGCCGGCCGCTTCCGGAGCGGCGAGGGCCCGCGTCCCGCGCGGGCCGGCCGTAATGAGTCTGTCACCAGGGCCTGGGAGGTACGCATCGGCATGTCTACGCCGGTCATGATCGAAGCCGACGGGCTTTGCAAGCAATTTGGGTCGTTCCTGGCGGTGCGCGACGTGTCGTTCTCGATCCCGAAGGGCCAGGTGGTCGCCTTCCTCGGCCCCAACGGCGCCGGCAAGACGACCACCATGCGACTGCTCACGGGGTTCACCGCGCCCACCCACGGCTCGGCCCGGATCGCCGGGATCGACGTCCAGGAGGACCGCATCGCCGCGGCGGAACGCCTCGGCTACCTCCCGGAGAACGGCCCGCTCTACACCGACATGACCCCCCTGGGCCTGCTCCGGTTCTTCGGCTCGGCGCGCGGGCTCTCGGCCGCGAGGCTCCGCACCCGGCTCGACGAGGTCGTCGCCCAGTGCGCCCTGGAGGCCGTGGCCCACAAGCCGATCGCCAAGCTATCGAAGGGCTATCGCCAGCGCGTATCGATGGCCCAGGCGATCCTCCACGACCCCGAGGTCCTGATCCTCGACGAGCCGACCAGCGGCCTCGACCCGAACCAGATCAAGGGGGTCCGCTCCTTGATCCGCGAGCTGGGCCGGACCAAGACCGTGCTGGTCTCGACCCACATCCTCCAGGAGGTCGAGCCCATCGCCGGCCGCGTGCTGTTCATCCACGACGGCAAGATCGTCTTCGACGGCTCGCCGGCCGACCTCGCGAAGCGCAACGGCTCGCTCGAGGAAGCCTTCTACAAGCTGACCGCCCAGCCGGTCTGACCCGACGCCGACTTCGCACCGACATCCGCATGGAAGGCCCGGGGGGCCCGTCCCGCCCCCCGCCGCCCGTTTCCCGACCATTTGACGCCCCAATCGAGGAATCCCGCGGTGGCCACGCTTCAAACCGAATCCAGCAAGCAGCCCGCGCCCGCCGTCGCCCGACCGGCGCGGGCCGCGATCCGCCCGTTCCGGGCCAACGTCATCTGGGCCGTCTTCAAGCGCAACTTCCAGAGCTACTTCAGCAACCCGACCGGCTACGTGTTCATCACGCTGTTCGTGCTGGTCAGCTCCATCCTCGCCTTCTGGATGCCCGAGTTCTTCACGAGCAACCTGGCGAACCTGGACCAGTTGAACACCTACATCCCGTACCTCCTGCTGCTGTTCGTCCCGGCGATCACGATGAGCCTCTGGGCCGACGAGCGGCGGCAGGGGACCGACGAGCTGCTCTTCACCCTGCCGGCCCACGACCTCGACGTCGTCCTGGGCAAGTACCTGTCGGCCGTGGGGATCTACACCGTCGCCCTGCTCTTCTCGACGAGCCACCTGCTGGTGCTCTCCTACCTGGGCTCGCCCGACGCGGGGGTGATGTTCTCGACCTACCTCGGCTACTGGCTCATGGGGTCCATGCTGATCGCCGTGGGGATGGTGGCGTCGCTGCTGTCGTCGAACGTCACGGTCGCGTTCATCCTGGGGGCTCTCTTCTGCGCCCTGCCGATCTTCGTGGGGCGGCTGGGCTCGTCGACCGGCGGCAACCTCCGCCGCCAGCTCGAAGGCTGGTCGGTCCCCTCGCAGTTCGCCGACTTCGGCGACGGCGTGATCTCCCTCTCGGCCGTCTTCTACTTCGTCTCGCTCGCGGCGGCGATGATCTACCTGAACATGCTCCTCCTGGGCCGGCGCCACTGGGCCGGCGGCGAGTCGAGCAAGGGCCTGGGCCTGCACTCCGCGGCCCGGCTGGCGCTGCTCCTCGTCGCCCTCTTCAGCGCCAACGTCCTGATCGAGCATTGGGACCGGCGGGCCGACGCCAGCAGCGAGAGGCTGAACACCCTCTCCGCCGAGTCGATCGAGCTGATCGGCAAGATCCCGACCGACCGTCCGGTCTTGATCCAGGCCTACTACAGCCCGGAGGTCCCGAGCGAGTACGTCGAGGCCCGGAACGACCTGCTGCGCTACCTGAAGGAGTACCAGGCCCGCAGCGGCGGCCGGCTCCAGCTCAACCTGATCCCGACCGAGGTCTATTCCGAGGCCGCGCGCGACGCCGAGAAGCGGTTCGGCATCGAGCCCCGGCGGGTCTTCTCCCAGGACCAGGCCAAGCAGAGCTCGTCCGAGATCTTCCTGGGCGTCGCCTTCACGTCGGGCCTGGAAGAAGTGGTCATCCCCTTCTTCGACCGCGGCCTGCCCGTGGAGTACGAGCTGACCCGGTCGATCCAGGTCGTCTCGCGGAGCGCCCGCAAGAAGGTGGGGATCCTCACGACCGACGCCAAGTTGATGGGGGGCTTCGACCAGCGGAGCTTCGGCCAGACCCCCGAATGGTCGATCGTCAGCGAGCTGAAGAAGCAGTACGAGGTCAGCACGGTCGCCCCCGACGCCCCGATCGCCACCGACCTGGGTGTGCTGCTGGTGGCCCAGCCGTCGTCGCTGACCCAGCCCCAGATCGACAACCTGACGGCCTACGTCAAGGCCGGCGGGCCGACGCTCCTGCTGATGGACCCGTTCCCGGTCGACAACCCGCAGATCGCCCCCGAGGTCCCCAAGGCGCCCCCGGGCGGACCGTTCGGCGGCGGCGCCCAGCCCGAGCCGAAGGGGAACCTCCAGCCGCTCCTGGACCTGATGGGCCTCGACTGGCCGTCGACCGAGATCGTCTGGAACACCTACAACCCGCACCCGCAGCTGGCCGACATGCCCCCCGAGGTCGTCTTCATCGGCCGCGGCAGCGGCGAGGCCGACGCCTTCAACCCCGACCAGCCGGCCACCTCGGGCCTCCAGGAGATCGTCGCCCTCTTCCCCGGCCTGCTCCGGTCCAGGTCCGGCGGCGCGGGGCCCGAGTTCACCCCGCTCTTGCGGACGAGCGACCAGGGGGGCGTGATCGCCTGGTCCGAGGCCGTTCAGCAGGGCTTCATGGGGGTCTCCGGCGTCAACCCCCGCCGCCGCCACTTCGCCAGCGGCACCGGCTACACGATCGCCGCTCGGATCAAGGGCGCTCCCCAGGCCGAGCCCCCCAAGGCCGAGGCGAAGAAGGACGAGAAGCCTGCCGACGCCAAGCCCGCCGACGTCAACGTCATCGCCATCGCCGACCTGGACATGGTCTCCGAGCAGTTCTTCGAGATCCGCCGCCGCAAGATCGAGAACCTCGACTTCGACAACGTCACCTTCGTGCTCAACTGCGTCGACGTCCTGGCCGGCGACGAGTCGTTCGTCGCCCTCCGCAAGAAGCGGCCCCAGCACCGCACGCTGACGGCGATCGAGAACCAGACCCGTTTCTTCCTGGAAGACCTCCAGAAGCAGACAAAGGTCGCCGAGGACGCCGCCAAGGCCAAGCTCGACGAGGCCCAGAAGGCCTTCGAGAAGCAGGTCGACCAGGTCCGCTCCCGCACCGACCTCGACGAGCGCACCAAGGAGATCATGCTGACCAACCTCCAGGACGTCGCCCAGCGCCGGCTGGATGTGGAGAAGCAGAAGATCGAGGACGAGAAGCTCAACAGCATCCGCGAGGGGAAGGCCGAGTCCGAGCTCAAGACCCGGGCGATCGAGAACCGGGTCCGCTACCTGGCCGCCGGCGTGCCGCCGCTCCCCCCCCTGATCCTCGGCCTGCTCGTCCTGCTGGCCCGGCTCCGCCGCGAGAACCTCGGCGCCAGCCCCAAGCGGCTGGCCTGACCCGATCGTCGATCGTCGAATGATGCGAGAATCCGAGCAGTTGATCCAAGAGGACCGACGATGACCGAGATATCGAAAACCGGGATCTTCGCGGCCGTCGCCCTGACGCTCGCCAGCCTGGCGATGGTCGCGACCCGCGACCGGACCGTCCGCAGCGACGCGTTCAACGATCAGGGCCAGCCCTTCTTCCCCGACTTCAAGGACCCGCTGGCCTGCACCAACCTGGAGGTGGTCGACTTCGACCCCTCCACAGCCACCGCCTCGCGGTTCCAGGTGAAGTTCGAGAACAATCGGTGGGTCATCCCGTCCCACTACAACTACCCGGCCGACGCCCGCGACCGCCTCTCCAAGACCGCGGCGGCGCTCATGGACCTCACCAAGGACACCATCCGCACCGACTCGCCCGACGATCACGAGGCGATGGGGGTGATCGACCCGCTCGACGCCAAGGTGAGCGCCCTCAAGGGCCGAGGCAAGCGGATCACCCTCCGCGACGCCTCCGAGGGGGTGCTGGCCGATTTCATCATCGGCGAGCCGATCAAGGACCGCTCGGGCCAGTTCTACGTCCGCGTGCCCAGCTCGAAGCGGGTCTACGGCGTGAACCTGAAGGCCGAGCCCTCCACCCGGTTCGCCGACTGGATCGAGACCAACCTGCTGAAGCTCGACGCCGGCAAGATCCGCAAGGTCGAGTTCGACAACTACAAGGTGAACCTGGAACAGGGCTACCAGAAGGGGGAAATCCTCGACGTCGAGCGCAAGAACTCGACCGACCCCTGGACCCTCGCCGGCGGCCTGCCGGAGGACAAGCAGCTCGACGACGACAAGCTCCGGGCGCTCACCACCGCGCTCGGCGACCTCAAGATCGTCGGCGTCCGCGCCAAGCCCGCCGGCCTGACCCGCGACCTGAAGAAGGCCGACGACAAGGGGATCACCCTGTCGGCGTCGACCGTCGCCTCGCTCCAGGGGAAGGGCTTCTACATGACCCGAGACGGCCAGCTCCTCTCGAACCAGGGGGACGTCCGCGTCTACACCGAGGACGGCGTGGTCTACACCCTGCGGTTCGGCGAGGTCACCTTCGGCAAGGGAGACGACCTGTCGGCCGGCACCCCGGACGACGTCGAGACGAAGGCCGACCCGGCGAAGAAGGACGAGACGAAGTCCGAAGGGTCGACCGAGAACCGCTACGTCATGGTCACGGTCGCCTTCGACCCGTCGCTGATCCCGGCCCCCAAAGCCGAGGAGAAGCCGGCCCCCGCCGAGGGCGAGCTGCCCGAGCAGGTCATCGCCCCCGACCCCGCGACGGCCAAGGCCGATGAGGAGAAGGCGGCCCGCGAGAAGGCCGACTACGAGAAGAAGGTCGCCGAGGGCAAGAAGAAGGCCGAGGAGCTGACCGACCGGTTCGCCGCCTGGTACTACTTGACCCCCGGCGACAGCTTCCGCTCGATCAACCTCGACCGCGCGGCGCTGGTGATCCCCAAGAAGCCCAAGGCCGAGGCCGGCCCCGCCGGCTTCCCGGGCGGCTTCCCCGGGGGACCCGGCGGCCTGCCGTCGCTTCCCGGCGGCGGCTCCCTCGGGCTTCCCCCCGAGGAGTGACCGCCCGTCCGAGCCGGCCGCGACCACGTCGGGACGCCCCGAACATCCCCCCGGCGCCGAACCTCTCGGCGACCGGGGGGCTCTGGTTTTCTCGGCATGTCGGCGACGGCGCGAGTTGTGGTACACTGTCGCGTCCGCGTGCGAACGATCCGAACCAGGGCTCCGATTCATCGAAACCGTCGCCGGAATCCGGCCGACGACTCTCGGCGGGCCCGCCGCCGATCTTGAGGAAGTGGTGATGGCAAACGAACCGGCTCAGTCCTCGAACTCCTCCGCCAAGGAACCCTCGCAGACGCGGGGCAACCGCCACGTCCTCTCCGCCCTGGTGCAGAACCGGCCCGGCGTACTCGCCCACGTCTCCGGGATGTTCGCGTCGCGTGGCTACAACATCGACAGCCTGGCCGTCGGCGAGACCGAGGACCCGGTCCTCTCGCGGATCACCGTGGTCGTCAAGGGGGACGAGCGGTACCTGGAGCAGGTCCGCAAGCAGCTCGAGAAGATCGTCACCGTGGTCAAGGTGCACGACATCTCCCGCGAGGACTTCGTCGAGCGCGACCTGATGCTGATCAAGATCAAGGCCACGCCCGCGAACCGGATGGAGATCCAGTCGCTGGTGCAGATCTTCCGGGGCCGGATCGTCGACGTCAGCCCGGACGCGGTCATCATCGAGATCTCGGGCCAGGAGCGCAAGGTCGAGGCGTTCATCGACGCCGTCCGCGACTTCGGCATCCTGGAGCTGGCCCGGACCGGCCGGATCGCCCTTGTCCGCGGCGTCCCCCGGTTCGACGAGCCCGACGCCCCCGCCCCCACCCCGGTCGAGGACGCCGAGCCCATGGTCCACGGCCACTCGGAACTCTGACCCCCCACGCTACGGGCCCCGGCCGAAGACGCCCCCGCCCGGAGTGCATCGACCCGACCTCTGCAACGAACCCGGCCGCCGGACGACCCGGCGCCGGGGCTTCTTTTCCCCCCTCACCTTTCGCTGACGACGCCGACGAGGAGACCGTGATGCCCGCCCAGATGTATTACGACCAGGACGCCGACCTTTCGCTGCTCAAGGGTAAGACGGTGGCGATCATCGGCTATGGCAGCCAGGGGCACGCGCACGCCCAGAACCTGCGCGACTCCGGCGTCAACGTGGTCGTCGGCCAGCGGCCGGGTTCCGCGAACTACGATCTGGCCGTGGACCACGGCTTCAAGCCGGTGTCGGCGGCCGAGGCGGCCGAGGCGGGCTACCTCGTCAACATGCTCCTCCCCGACGAGGTCCAGGGCGACGTCTACAACAAGGATGTGAAGCCGAACCTCAAGCCAGGCGACCTGCTGCTCTGCTCGCACGGCTTCAACATCCACTTCGGCCAGGTCGTCCCGCCCAAGGGCGTGGACAGCGCCCTGGTGGCCCCCAAGGGCCCCGGCCACCTCGTCCGCAGCGAGTACGTCCGCGGCGGCGGCGTCCCCTGCCTGATCGCCACGGCCGACGACTGCTCGGCCGAGGGGAAGGCCAAGGCCCTCGCCTACGCCAAGGGGATCGGCGGCGCCCGCGCCGGCGTCCTCCAGACCACGTTCGCCGAAGAGACCGAGACCGACCTGTTCGGTGAGCAGGTCGTCCTCTGCGGCGGCCTCTCCGCGCTTCTCAAGATGGGCTACGAGACGCTCGTCGAGGCCGGCTACCAGGAAGAGAGCGCGTACTTCGAGTGCGTGCACGAGCTGAAGCTGATCGTCGACCTGATCTATCAGGGCGGCCTCGACTATATGCGGTACAGCATCTCGAACACGGCCGAGTACGGCGACTACATCCGCGGCGAGCAGATCATCACCGAGGACACCCGCGCCGCGATGCGTCGGGCCCTCAAGGAGATCCGCTCGGGCCAGTTCGCCCGCGAGTGGATCCTGGAGAACAAGGCCAACCGCCCCTACTTCAACGCCCGCAAGCAGCTGGAGCGCCAGCACCCAGTCGAGGTGGTCGGCAAGCGGCTGCGGGCGCTGATGCCGTGGATCAAGGCCAAGACCGTCTGAGCCATCCCCCCCGGGACTCCGCCGCATGCCTCGCTTCTGGGAGTGTCCTTCGTGCCGGGCCCTGCTGACCCGCGAGCGCCTCGAGGCGACCGCCGGCCGCTGCCCGTACTGCGACGCCCGCGTCGGAGCCCCCGCCGAGTTCGCGGACCCGGACGCCCCCCCGGCCCATCAGCCGAGGGGGGCGCGGCCCGGGCCCTTCGTCGTCCCCGGGACCGTCGCGGGCAAGCTCGCGGCCTCTTTCCAGCTGCTCTTCGAGCACCTCGCGGTCATCGCGGGCCTGGTGCTGATGATCGCCCTGCCGTCGAACGCGGCGGTCGAGCTGATCGTCGCCCGCAACTTCGACGCGGCCGATCAGTTCGCCGCCTTGCGACTCAAGGTCCTGGTCGACAAGTTCTTCGGCCCGATCGCCGCGGCCGGCGTCGTCACGCTGCTGGCCGCCCGCATGGGCGGGCGGTCGATCACGTTCCTGGAGGCCGTCCGCGCCGGCATCGATTCCTGGCTGAGGGTGCTCGCCGCCCGGATCGTCGCCGCGTTCTTCATCCTCATCTCCTGCTTCGGCTTCCTACTGCCGGGCCTGCCGCCGGCCCTCCGGGCCTTGTTCCTGCTCCCCGGCCTGGTCCTGACGGTCCGCTACTGCCTGGTCGACCAGGTCGCCGTGCTGGAACCGACCCCGATCCTGGAGACCCGCCGACGGAGCGCGGAGCTGGTCTCGGGCCGAGCCTGGCCGATCGTAGGCGCGGCCTCGGCGTCCTTCCTGCTGATCGTGGGCTTCTCGATCCTCGTCGGTCGCGCGGCCGAAGCGGTCGGCATCCTGGAGGACCCGCTGGCGCGGGCGCTCTGCGACTCCGTACTGGACGTCTTCGCCGTCTTCTTCTCGATTCTGCTCTTCCTCTTCTACTGGGAGGCCCGGTCCGAGCGCGAGGGCGACGTCGCCTTCAAGCCGGCCCTGGAGGAATACCCGCTCTGAAGAGGAGCAGGGAGGCCCGCCCCGTGAAGGGCGGTTGAACCCGATGGCCGATCCCGCCCTGAGAACTCCCGAAAACGCATCCGGCCGCTTCTACGTCGATGAGAACTGCATCGACTGCGACCTCTGCCACGAGACCGCCCCCGGCGTGTTCGCCCGCAACGAGGACGAAGGCCGCAGCTTCGTCGCCCGTCAGCCCGCCTCGCCCGAGGAGGAGGCGCTCTGCCGCGAGGCCCTGGAGTCCTGCCCCGTCGAAGCCATCGGCGACGACGGCTGAACCCCCTCGACCGCAGGCCTACTCCGCCCCGCGCACCAGCTTGTCGAAGGCGTGCAGCAGGTCCTCGCGGGGCGAGTACGGCCCCGGCCGATACGCCCGGGACCGCAGCCCGAGCTGCATCTGCTCGCAGACGTGCCAGTCCTGGCGGTTGGTGAGGTCCCAGAAATCGACGGCGGCTCGGGGGTCGAACCCCGGGGCCTCGGTCGACTCGGGCCGGAAGTGCCACTCGCAGACGATTTCGGTCCGCCCCAGGCCTCGGGGCCGGAGCCGGTGCGTCATCAGGTAGTCGGGATGCAGGCTCAGGAGCAGGTTCGGAAGCACCGCATAGTAGTGCACCCGCCGCAGGTCCTCGCCTTGGAGCCCCGGCACGACCTCGCCGACGAGCCGGCCGTCGACCGACAGGGTCTCGATCCCGTCGCGGAGGTCCATGGCCCCGCCGAGGTAGGAGTCGGTCGGAGGGGCGTTCTCGCCGCTGAGGAAGTGGGAGAGCCGCTGGAGCGCCGGGTGGACCCCCGGGCAGTGCAGGCACTCGGAGTAGTTCTGCACGATCAACTTCCAGTTGGCCGCCACGTCGTAGACGATCCGATGGGCGAGCTTCAGCTCCGCCATCCGCCAGGGTCGGAACCTGGCAACGAGGTCTCCGAGCTGCTCGGCGAGGGGCGGCGGGTCGGCGGCGAAGTTCAGGAAGACGTGCCCGTCCCAGTCGTCGGCGCGGGCCTCGACAAGTGGGTAGTCCTCGGCCCGGAAGTGGGGCGATCGGTCCATCCCGGGCGCGCCGAGGAGCCGGCCGGCGAGGTCGTAGGCCCAGGCGTGGTAAGGGCATCGGATCGCCCCGGCGAACGTCCCGGCGGGCTCTTCGCAGAGGCGGGTCCCCCGGTGGCGGCAGACGTTGAAGAAGGCCCGGATCCGCCCGTCGTCGCCCCGGGTCAGGATCAGGCTCTCGTCGCCGATCTCGCGGAGCGTGTAGTCGCCCCGGTCGGGGATCTCGGCCTCGCGGCCGGCGTAGAACCAGCGGCCGAGGAACAGGCGTTCCAGCTCGGTCGCGTGACGGGCCTCGTCGAGGTAGTATTCCGCCGGCAGGCTCAGGGCGTCGGCCGGTAGCGCGGGGCGCGGCTTCTCTTGGTCGCTCATGGCTCACTCGGAGGTGGCGGCCGATCCGGCCCCGGGAGGCGACCTCGCCTTCTCGTCGGGGCCTCCCCATGGTAAGACGCCCGGCCGGGGCCGCCAAGCCGCCCTTACAATCGGACCAGTCGGCGCAACGCGGACCGGGTCGGGGAGCCCGGCGGTCGCGCCGTGAGCGCCGGGGGGGCGGACGCCGATACAAAGTCCCTAGTGGGGGGCGAGGAGCTTCGACGCCCTTCAGATGCCCAGGGTTGGGGTCGCAGGAGGCGATGATGACTCGGCGCAGGATGATCGCGGCCCTCATGGGCTGCCTGGCGGCATGGCAGATCGGGACGACGACGGGCTTCGCGGCGAACTGGGCGGATTCCCTGTTCGCGGAGAAGTCCCACCATTTCGGGCCGGTGCCCCGGGGCGCGAAGGTCAAGCACGAGTTCGTGCTGACGAACCGCCTGGGCGAGCCCGTGACGATCCTCAACCTCCGACCCTCGTGCGGCTGCACCAGCGGCCGGGCGAGCGCCTCGTCGGTCAATCCCGGCGAGTCCGCGACGGTCGAGGCCCAGATGGACACCCGCAACTTCCTCGGCGAGAAGGCCACGATCCTGTTCGTGACCCTGGTGACGGCCAGCGGCCGCGAGGCCGAGGTGCGGCTGTACGTGACCTCGCACATCCTGGCCGACATCGTGCTGAACCCCGGCTCGATCGACTTCGGGACCGTCGTCAAGGGTCAGGCCTCGGCCCAGTCGCTCACGATCGACCGGATCAACGGGGCCAACTGGCGATTCGAGCGGATGGTCTCGGCCAGCCGGGCGATCACGGCCCAGCTCGTGGAGACCAAGCGGGAGCCCAACGGCGCGGTGTCGTACCGCCTGGACGTCGGCATCAAGCCCGACGCCCCCGCCGGCCCGATCCGCGACGAGATCCGCCTGCTGAGCAACGACCGCGAGGCGCGGAGCGTCCCGGTTATGGTCACGGGCTGGGTCCGGGGAGACCTGTCGGCCTCCCCCTCGCTCCTGACGATGGGCGAGGCGGCCTCGGCCGAGGGGAAGCAGGGCAAGTTCATCATCCGCGCCTCCCATCCGTTCGCCATCACCGCCGTCGAGGGGGCCGGCGACGGCTTCTCGGTGTCCCCGACCGACGGGACCCGCAAGGCGATGCACATCCTCTCGGTGGCCTACAAGCCCGAGGAGGGGACGACCCGGGGCGACCTCCGACGCGTCTTCCGCGTCACGACCGACATCCCGGGCGAGCCCCCGCTCGACCTCACGGCCACCATCCACGTCGCCCCCTGACGCGGCGGCCCACCTTACAACGAGTGCAGGCCTCGGACCGGCGTCCCATGACGATGGGGCGTCGGCCGAGTTCATTTCGAATGCCCGCTCGGCCGACCGGGGTCGCCGAGTCGGGCCGGCTTGCTACAATGCCGATAGACTTTGCCGGGGTCGACGCGCCTCTCGATTCGGATCGGAACGCCGCGGACGAGGAGGGCCGGTCATGCAGGGAAGTATCCTGGATCACATCGGACGGACGCCCCTGGTCCCGCTGAGGCGCGTCGCCGAGGGGCTGGCGGCCACGGTCGCGGTGAAGCTGGAGGCCTTGAATCCGGGCGGGAGCATCAAGGACCGTGTGGCGCTGGCGATGATCGAGGACGCCGAAAAACGGGGCAACCTGCGGCCCGGCGGCACGATCATCGAGGCGACGGCCGGGAACACGGGCGTGGGCCTGGCGATGGCCGGCGCCGTCAAGGGCTACCGCTGCATCTTCGTCCTGCCGGACAAGATGAGCGGCGAGAAGCTCCGCCTCCTGGCCGCCTTCGGGGCCGAGATCGTCGTCACCCCGACTTCGGTCCCACCCGACTCGCCCGAGAGCTACAACGGCGTCGCCGACCGCCTGGCGAGGGAGATCCCCGACGCCTGGCGGCCCAACCAGTTCGCGAACCTCGCCAACCCGGACGTCCATTACCGCACGACCGGGCCGGAGGTCTGGGAGCAGTCCGGGGGCCGGGTCACCGTCTTCGTCGCGGGAGCCGGGACCGGGGGCACGCTCTCCGGGGTCGGCAAGTATCTCAAGGAGAAGAATCCCGAGGTCCGCATCATCGGCGCCGACCCCGAGGGCTCGGTCCTCTCGGGAGACTCTCCCAAGCCTTGGAAGGTCGAGGGGATCGGCGAGGACTTCGTCCCCAAGACCCTGAACAGCCACGTCGTGGACGAATGGGTCCGGGTCGGCGACGCCGAGGCGTTCCACGTCGCGCGCGAGCTGGCCCGCAAGGAGGGGATGCTCGTCGGCGGCTCCAGCGGGACGGCCGTCGCCGCCGCCCTGCGGTTCGCCCGCCGACTCACGGCCGACGACCTCGTGGTCGCCCTCTGCCCGGACACCGGCCGGAACTACCTGAGCAAGTACTTCGACGACCAATGGCTCCAGGAGGCCGGGCTGAGCTGGGAGGACGCCCCGAGCGAGTCCGTCGGCGACCTTCTGCGGCACCGAGGGCCCAGGTCGCTGGCGACCGTCACGCCCGAGACGACCGTCCGCGAGGCCGTCGCCGCGATGCAGGACGCCGGGATCTCGCAGCTCCCGGTGGTCGACCGCGGGGTCGCCGTGGGGAGCATCCAGGAGGTGACCGTCGCCCGGATCCTCCACGACCGTCGGGACCCGGCCAAGGTCCCCGTCGGCGAGGTCATGGCCCGCCCCCTCCCCCAGGTCGATGTGAAGATGAACCTCGACGAGGCCTACCGCCTGCTGCTCGCCGGCAACCCCGGCGTGCTGGCGACCTCGGAAGGCGCCGTGGTCGACATCGTGACCCGCATCGACCTCGTCCAGTACTGGAATCGCAACGGCGAACCCTGATCCCACCCCGAACCCGGGACGCCCCCGACCATGAGCCACGATCCGCCGAAGGAACCGCACGGCTTCGCCACGCGGGCCATCCACGCCGGCCAGGACGCCGACCCGACGACCGGGGCCACCGTCGTGCCGATCTACGCCACCTCCACCTTCACCCAGGAGGCCCCGGGCTCGCACAAGGGGTACGAATATTCCCGCAGCGGCAACCCGACCCGCGCGGCGTTGGAGACCTGCCTGGCCTCGCTGGAGGGGGCGGAGCGAGCCCTGGCGTTCGCCTCGGGCCTGGCGGCGTCGACGGCCGTCCTCTCGACGCTCCGGCCGGGGGACGAGCTCGTGGCCTCGGCCGACCTCTACGGCGGGACCTACCGGCTCCTGGAGCGGGTCTTCCGGCCGATGGGGGTCGTCGCCCGCTATACCGAGGCGTCCGACCCCGCGAGCTT
Organism: Paludisphaera soli; assembly: GCF_011064595.1. Classification (GTDB taxonomy): domain Bacteria; phylum Planctomycetota; class Planctomycetia; order Isosphaerales; family Isosphaeraceae; genus Paludisphaera; species Paludisphaera soli. The sequence continues at coordinate 357,816 of NZ_JAALJI010000001.1, forward strand.
CGAAGCCCTCACGACCCCGAAGACGAAGCTGGTCTGGATCGAGACCCCCACCAACCCACTGCTCCAGATCCTCGACGTCCGGGAGATCGCACGCGTGGCGCACGAAGCCGGCGCGGTGCTGGCCGTGGACAACACGTTCGCCTCGCCTTACGTCCAGCGGCCGATCGGCCTTGGCGCGGATCTCGTCGTCCACAGCACCACGAAGTACATCGGCGGCCATTCCGACGTGGTCGGCGGGGCCGTCATGGGCCCTCGGTCGCTCCTGGAACCCATCCAGTTCTACCAGAACGCCGCCGGCGGCGTCCCCGGCCCGTTCGACGCCTGGCTGACCCTCCGGGGCCTGAAGACGCTGGCCCTCCGCATGGAGCGGCACAACGCCAACGCCCTGGAGCTGGCGACCTGGCTGGAGTCGCGCGGGGAGATCGAGCGGGTCTACTACCCGGGCCTCGCCTCGCATCCGGGCCACGCGCTCGCGGGGCGGCAGATGGACGGATACGGCGGGATGATCAGCATCAGGCTCCGCGGGGGCGGGCCCGCCGCGACGCGATTCCTGAAGGCGACCCGTCTGTTCAGCCTGGCGGAGAGCCTGGGGGGGGTCGAGTCGCTGATCTCGCACCCCGCGACGATGACCCATGCCAGCATCCCCGTCGAGGTCCGCGCCGCGAGGGGCGTGGACGACGGCCTCGTCCGGCTGAGCGTCGGCGTTGAGGACGTGCGCGACCTGCGGGCCGACCTGGCCCAGGCGCTGGAACGGCTGTCCGAGTGACCGGAGGCGACGCGATGGCGAGCGAGGACGAGACGAAGACCAAGAAGCCCGAGGCCCGGGCGATCGCCGGGGCCGCCGACGAGATCGAGGTCCGGGGACACATCGTCGACTCGCTGTTGCTCCCGAAGATCCTCGACCGCATCCTCCAGATGGGGGGGACGTTCGAAATCCACGAGTGCCGGATCGGCGTCAAGCGGACCGACCCGAGCTACGCGCGGATCGGGATCCGGGCCGAGTCGCCCGAGCTGCTCGCCGAGATCCTCGGCGACCTCGTCGAGCACGGTGCGTCGCCCGTGAACCTGGAAGACGCCCGGGTCGCGGCGGCCGACGTGGCCTCGGCGTTCCCGGAGGATTTCTACAGCACGACGAACCAGCGGACCCAGGTGCGGTCGAAAGGGCTCTGGATCGACGTCGAGGATCAGGAGATGGACTGCGGCATCGCCCTCGACGTCGAGGCCGGCCGCGCCCGCTGCATCCCGATGGTCCACGTGACGCTCGGAACTCCGATCGTCGTCGGCCACGCGGGGGTGCGCGTGATCCCCGAGGAGCGTCCCCGCGAGACGTCGCTCTTCGGCTTCATGAACTCGAACGTGTCGAGCGAGAAGCCCAAGGCCGTGAGCCTCCAGAGCGTGGCCGACGGCATCCGGGCCACCCGCGCCGCGGGCAAGAAGGTCCTGCTCGTGGGGGGGCCGGCGATCGTCCACACGGGCTCCGCGCCTCATGTCGCCCGGCTGATCCGAGAGGGCTGGATCCAGACCCTCTTCGCCGGCAACGCGCTGGCGACCCACGACGTCGAGCAGTCCCTCTACGGCACCAGCCTGGGGGTCTCGATCGCCAAGGGCGAGAGCATCGAGCACGGGCACGAGCACCACCTGCGGGCGATCAACACGATCCGACGCCTGGGGAGCCTGAAGGCCGCCGTCGAGAAGGGGGTCGTGACCTCGGGCATCATGTACGAGTGCGTGAAGAACGGGACCGACTTCGTCCTCGCCGGCTCGATCCGCGACGACGGCCCGCTGCCGGACGTGATCACCGACGTCCTGGAGGCCCAGGACCGGATGCGGGCGGCCTCGCGCGAGGTTGGCTTCGCGCTCTGCATCGCCACGGCCCTGCACTCGATCGCCACGGGCAACCTGCTGCCGGCCTGGGTGAAGGTCGTCTGCGTGGACATCAACCCGGCCACAGTGACCAAGCTGGCCGATCGGGGCTCGTTCCAGACGATCGGGATCGTGACCGACGTCGAGCCCTTCCTGCGCTCGCTGGCCGTCGAGCTGACCGCCGACCGCGAGGCCGCCGGCCGCTGACCCGACCCTTCGACGAGGGCCCTCGCCGTGACCGACGCCGCGCCGCGGATCCTGATGTGCCCGCCCGACCACTTCGGGATCGAATACGAGATCAACCCCTGGATGAACGTCCGCCAGGGGGCCGACCCGGCGCGGGCCTCAGCCCAGTGGCTCGCGCTGGAGGCGACGCTCCTGGACCTGGGGGTCGAGGTCGACCGCCTGGCCCCCGCGCCGGGGCTGCCCGACCTGGTCTTCACGGCCAACGCCGGGCTGGTCCATCGTCGGACGTTCATCGTGTCGCGGTTCCGCTTCGGGGTCCGCCAGGGGGAGACGCCCCACTTCGAGGCCTGGGCGCGGGGGCGGGGTTTCGAGGTCGTCTCGCCGCCGGAGGGGATGAACTTCGAGGGGGCCGGCGACGCCCTGTTCTGCGGCGAGACCTTGTTCGCCGGCTACCGCTTCCGGAGCGACGTGCGCAGCCACCAGTGGGTCGGCGAGCGGCTCGGGGTCGAGGTCTTGCCGATGGAGCTGGTCGACCCGCGCTATTATCACCTGGACACCTGCTTCTGCCCGATCGCCCCCGACGCGGCCCTCTACTACCCCGGCGCGTTCGACGAGTACGGCCGGTCGGTCATCCGGGCCCGGATCCCGACCCTGATCGAGGTTCGGGCCGAGGAGGCCCAGAGCTTCAGTTGCAACGCGGTGGTCGTCGGCCGGACCGTGATGTTGAACCGGGGGGCGCCGAGACTCGCCGAGGACCTGGAGCGGCTGGGCTACGCGACTCGGCCGCTTGACCTCTCCGAATTCATCAAGTCGGGCGGGAGCGCCAAGTGCCTCACGCTGCGGATCGACGGCGAGGAGGCCGCGGCGTGGAAGGCCGGGGGGGCGGGCGGCTCCCCTTGACGGCCGTCGCGGCCGCCGCGACCATGGGAGGAGAGGCGACTCGCGCGGGCGGACCGCACGCCGTCCCCCTTTCGAGGGGCCGATCCCCGGGTTTCCCCCGCGCGCCAACCCATGAAGGTCCACGATGGCGGAGCGCGAGCCGACCCTGGAGAAGACCGGACAGTCCGAGGGGCGGGCCGCCTGCTCGAACTGCCATCGCGTCCTGATCTTCTCCGGCGAGGCCCCCAAGTTCTGCGGCTACTGCGGGGCCCCGCTCGACCCGGCCGACGTCTCCGACCCCGATCGCACGCGACCCTTCTCCTCGGCCGACGAGACCGCGGACTTCACCCCGGCCTCGGGCTCGCCCCGCCACCGCGACGACGAGCGATTCCCCGAACGGATCGCCGGCTACCGCCTGCTCCGCAAGCTGGGCTCGGGGGGCATGGGCACGGTCTTCGAGGCGGTCGAGGAGAGTCAGGGGCTGCGGGTCGCCCTCAAGCTGATCGCCCCGGCGAACCTCTCCTCGGACGAGGCCCTCCAGCGGTTCCGCCAGGAGGGCCGCACGGCCAGCGCCGTGACCCATCCGCGCTGCGTGTTCGTCCTGGCGGTCGACGAGGAAGAGGGGCGGCCCTACCTCGTCATGGAGCTGATGCCGGGGACGACCCTCCAGTCGCTCGTCGAGGATCGCGGGCCCCTGGAGCCGGCGGAGGCGATCCCGAAGGTTCTGGACGCGATCGAGGGCCTGGCCGAGTTCCACAAGCTGGGGATGATCCATCGCGACGTCAAGCCGTCGAACTGCTTCCTGGGGGACGACGGGCGGGTCAAGATCGGCGACTTCGGGCTCTCGAAGTCGCTCGAAGGGGGGGCCGAGCTGACGCGGACCGGGGCCTTCCTGGGGACGCCGCTCTACGCCTCGCCCGAGCAGATCAAGCGCGAGCCGCTGGACGAGCGGACGGACGTCTACTCGGTCGCGGCGACGCTCTACTACCTGCTCACCGGCCGCGCGCCGGTCCTCGCCAAGGACGCGGCCGAGGCCCTGGCTCGGATCGTCTCGGAGCCGGCGCCGCCCCCCCGCACGCACGCCCCGGGCCTCTCGCGATCGCTGGAGTCGGTGATCCTCAAGGGGCTGGATCGGGACCGCTCGCGGCGCTGGCGGAACCTCCGCGAGCTGCACGACGCCCTCCTGCCGTTCGTCCCCGAGCGGGTCGACATGGGCTCGATCGGCCTGCGGGTGGGGGCCCAGGCGCTCGACCTGGCGCTTTTCTACATGGCGGCCTGGGCGGCCTTCGCGGTCACGTTCCTGCAGCATCGCGGGCGGGTGCTGGAGACCCTGGCCTTCAACGAGCGGCACGGGCGGATGGTCGAGATCATCGGCGCGGGCGCCTGGATCCTCTACTTCACGCTGGCCGAGGGGCTTTTCGCGGCCTCCGTCGGCAAGTGGATCGTCGGCCTTCGGGTGGCCCGGGCGACCGATGGTGAGCCTCCCGGGCTCGGCCGGGCCTTCGTCCGCTCGCTGATCTTCGTCCTGCTGCTCGGGCTGGGGACCGAGGTCTACGACGCGGCCTTCCCGCCCGATCCCCATGCGACGGGCAAGCTTTATCACACGGCGTTCCTCGCCGGGCTGAACCTGGTCGGCCTGGCCGTCCTCGCGGCCCCGATGCGCCAGCGTTCGGGATTCCGAGGCGTGCACGAGTGGGCCAGCGGGACTCGGGTGATCCGGGTCGTGCGGGCCCGTCGTCGGCACTGGTTCCGGCGCGTCGTCCGGCGGCGGCCGGCCTCCGGGATGCGGCCTCGCGCCGCCGGGCCGGGCGAGGGCACGGTCGCGCAGGTCGGTCCCTACCGGATCGACGGGGACGTCTCCGCATGCGGGGGGTGCAAGGTCCTCTCGGGCCGCGACGCCACGCTCGACCGCCAGGTCTGGCTCGTGCTCCGCGACCCGGGCTCGGCCCCGCCAGGCGCGACCCGAAGGTCGCTCAACCGCCTGACCCGGCCGCGATGGATCGGCGGCGGCGACCAGCCCGACGCCCGCTGGGACGCCTTCACCGCCCCCGCCGGCCGCCGGCTGCGCGAGGCCGTCGAGTCGGGCCCGCTCGCCTGGGCCGAAGTGCTGCCGATCCTCACCGACCTGGCCGAGGAGTTGGAGGCGGCCCGCGGCGACGGCACCTTGCCCGACCGCGTCTCCGTCGATCACGTCTGGGTTCACGACGACGGCCGGGTCCAGCTCGTCGACCCCCTGGCCTGGGGCGACCAGGACGACCCTCCCCCGCCGACACCCTCGCCCGGGACCGATTCCCACGACCCCGAGGAGGTCCGGGCCTTCGCCTTCCTCCGCGACGTGGCGAAGCTCGCCATGGAAGGGGACCGGCCCCACCGCCGGCTCTCGCTGGCCGCCTGGTCCCGGCGCGATGGCGAGCCGAACGGGCGGATCCGTGGGGCCGTCCCCGAGCGCGCCGGCGTGCTGCTCGATCGCCTGACCGGCCACCGCTCCCCCTACCCCCGGCTGGCCAACCTCCGCGCCGACCTGGTCGCCGCCGCCGAGCGGCCAACCGAGGTCCGCGCGGGGAGGCGGGCCGTCCAGCTCCTGATCCAGTCCTTCCTGATGTCTCCGGGGCTCCTCTTCCTCCTGGTCCTCAGCAGCCCGGAGGTCCTGCCCGATCTGGTCCCCTGGGATTTGCAGTTGCTGACGGCGATCCCGCTGGCGTGGACCGCCTGGGCCATGATCCTGCGCGGGGGCGTGAGCTACCCGCTCGCGGGCCTGGCCCTGGTGGGCCGCGACGGACGCGCCGCCGGCCCGCTCGCCTGCGGCCTGCGGGCGTTCCTCGTCTGGGCGCCCCCGTCGCTGCTGTTCGTGGCCTCGCAATGGCTCCAGCATCGTTCCCCCGAATCGCTCATGACCGCCTGGACGCTCTGGCTCGCCGGCCTGCTGTTGCTGGTCGCGTATGTGGCCATGGCACTCCTCTTCCCCAGCCGAGGCCCTCACGACCACCTGGCCGGCACCGCCGTCGTCCCGATCTAGTCGGCCCGACATCGGCTTCGTTCGCGCCGGGTCGAAAACGAAGCCATCGAATGCAACATTCGATCGGGTAACGCTTTGCGGGCGTTTCTGCTCGTCGGCAATTGGCTTCGTTCGGCGCGTTTTTCCACGCTCCTCACTCAACACCCCCGCTTCGGGGTCGTCGAGGGACGTTGAACAGGGTGCCACGGCTTCGGAGAACCCGTGAATCGGCGTCGGGCCGCTCCCGAGCCGTGGCCGAGGTCCCCCGGCCAGTCCACGGGTTCTCCGAACCCGTGGCACCCTGAGTCTTTCCGCCACGACTTGGTGGTGCTGAGTGAAGAGTGTCAAAAGATTGGCTTCGTTCGCGCCGGACTGCGATCGAACCCGTCGGACCGAAAACCTTTCTGGTAATGGTCTTGCGATGAGGCTTCGGCCCCCGGAATTGGCTTCGTTCGGCGCGCTTTCTGGGCGACTCCGCGCGGGCCGAGTCTCTGTCCCATCACGCTTGCCGTGCGGACGAGAGACGCCGGCCGAGAGCTGCGCGTACCGTCCCCTACTGACACGATGCGCCACGACGCGGAAATGCGAACGCAGCGATGAAGACCTAGGGGACGGCCGGGGCCGTTGCGTCGCCGTAGGGGACGACCGGGATCGGCTCCATGCGGCCGATGCCCGGGAAGCCGGCCGCGCCGGGGGGGACGCCCATCTCGATAGAGTCGGCCGCGCGGGCGAAGGCCTCGTACTTGAAGCGGCGGAGGGTCGGGTCGAACGAGGCCGGCCCGGTGATCTCGTACGACATCATCCCCCAGAGGCAGAGGGTCCGCCAGGCGCCGGGGTCGAGCTTGAAGTGCTCCGCGCACTCGGCCGGATCGAGGACCGGCTCGGGGGCGTCGGCCGGCCAACCGAAGGCCCGGCGGGCGTGAAGGCCCCGGAGCACCGCCTGGGCCAGGGCGAGCTGGCCTCGGTACGAGGGGTGCATCGCGTCGTGGAAGAGGCGGTCGTCCAGCAGGCCGTCCGGGCTGACGGCGTGAAAGTACGCCTGGCCGTCCACGTAGATCGCGTCGTGGCGGCGCGCCGTGTCGCGATAGACCTCCTGGAAGGCCGTCGGGCAGCGCTGGGGGTAGCCGTCGAGGTCGCGGGCTGCGATGGCCTGCTCATACGCGCCGGCCGTGTCCCCCTGCTCCGCCAGCAGCCGGGCCAGCCGCCAGCGCGCCGCCGCGAAGCCGGGCGCCCGCTCCAGCAGGTCGCGATAGCCCTTCATGGCGGCCGACGGGTCGGATTCTTCGAGCCCCTTTGCGGCGAGATACGCCCGCTCCACGGCCTGCCGCTCGATCTCGGGGGTCTCCGGCGGGAGGTAGGAGCGGTTCGGGTCGTAACCCGAGTCGTTCCCCGGCGGGGCGATCAGGACGAGGATCGAGCCCAGCTTTTCGGCATAGGAGGCGATGGCCTCGAGACGGCGTCGGAAGTCGCCCAGCAGGAGGTCGTATTCCTCGGGCGTGTAGGCGGGGGAGTCGATGAGCGCCCGGTTCCCGTTCGACGGCGGCGGGATGGCAATCCGGCATTTCTCGATGTTGCGGGCGACGAGCTTGTGCACGAAGGACCAGGCCACGGCCTTCTCCGCCAGCGTCGACGCGAGGCTCGGCCTGTCGGCGTCGGCGTAGTAGGCCCGGTCGCGCGAGAGGGGGATGCGGGCGGAGAATTCGTTGTGCCCGCAATAGACGATCAGCACGTCCGGCCGGTGGCGGATCTCGGCCAGGTGCTGGTGCTGCCCCTCCAGGGTGTCGCCGGATCGTGCGAGGGTCTCGTGCTGGAACGCCCGGCCCGGTATCGCCCGTTCGAGGCCCCAGGACACCACGCTCCCGATCGACAGCCAGCGATCGAACGGCACGCCCGCCGCGCTCGATTCGCCGACGACGGCCACGGTCAGGCGATCGGACTTCTCGGGGAACTCGGTGGGCAGCTCCACCTCGTCGATCGGCTTCGGCAGCTTGCGGCCGACCTTCTCGTCATCCCTCGCCGAGGCGGACCCGCCGGCCGGGAGGGCCGACCGCCGCCCCTGTCGCGCCAGGATGATCGCGGAGGCCGCTTCGAGCCCGAGCGCCCCCAGCAGGATCGAGCCGGTCAGGAGGACGATCCGGAACGATCGCTCTCGACGGGGCGACCGCCCCCGCCGACTCAGCCCGTGCCAGGCCAGGGCCAGGCCCAGGACGGCACCGAACACGGCGACTGCGTAGAGCGCGTCGATCCCCTGGAGCACCCGCAGGCCGATCGCCCAGTAGACCCACTGGGGGGTGGTGTCGGCGATGTGGAAACCGCCGTAGATCCCCGCCAGGACCACGGGCGCGAGCACGGCCGCGAGGATCCCGAGCGATCGGAGAGACGGCATCGTCCGAGGAGGCGGGGTGGGGTCCGGGGAGGGCGAGGTCGGGTCCATCGGGGTCTCGGTGGGTGGGGCGAGGGTTCAGTCGAGCCCGTACTTGCGGAGCTTCTGGCGGAGCGTCGAGCGGTGGATGCCGATCCGCTGGGCGGCGACCGCCTTGTTGTTCGACTCGCGGCGGAGCACGGCCCGCAGCATTGGCGGCTCGACCTGCGCGAGGAAGCGGTCGTAGAGCGATTCGGCGTTCGGGTCTTCCGCGTCCTCCTCCGTCGTCCCGGCCGCCTCGTTCAGGGCCGCGTCGGTCCAGCGGGCGATCCGGGCGTCGAGGCCGTCGCCGCCGGGGCCGTCCTCGGCCGTCGAGAGGATCGGCGGCGGGAGGTGCTCGGGGAGGATCGGCCCGCCCCGCGCGACGATCGCCGCGCGTTCGATGGCGTTCCGAAGCTCGCGGACGTTCCCCGTCCAGGGCCTTCGCATCATCTCCGCCCGCGTGTCGTCCCGGAGCGCCACGTCGCCCCCCTGGCGCGGGTCGACTTCCTTCAGGAAGTGCCGAGCCAGCTCAGGGAGGTCTTCCAGGCGGTCGCGGAGCGGGGGGATGTGGATCGGGAAGACGCTGAGGCGGAAGAAGAGGTCCTCGCGGAAGTGGCCGTCGGCCATCAGCTTCGGCAGCGGGCGGTTCGTCGCGGCGAGGAATCGGACGTCGATCGGCCGGGGTCGGGCGTCGCCGACGGGTGTGACCTCGCGATGCTCGATCGCCCGCAAGAGCTTGACCTGCATCCCGAGCGGCACGTCGCCGATCTCATCGAGGAGGACGGTCCCGCCGGCGGCCAGTTCCAGCAGCCCCTTGCGATCCTGGCTGGCGCCGGTGAACGAGCCCCGCATGTGGCCGAACAGCTCGCCCTCGACGAGCCCCGGGCTGAGGGCGGCCGGGGTGATCGGCAGGAACGTGCGGGCGCGTCGCGGGCTGTTCTGGTGGATGGCGCGGGCCACCAGCTCCTTGCCCGTGCCGCTCTCGCCGGTGATGAGGACGGGGACGTCGGTCGCGGCGACGAGCGCGATCTGCTTGAACAAAGCCTGCATGGGCGGCGACGACCCGACCAACCTCGGGCCCGCGCCGGAGTCGGCCTTCGCGGGGCCGGCCCCGGCCGCGCCGGACTCCATGGCCCGGGTCACGACCGCCCCGGCCTGGTCGAGGTCGAACGGCTTGACCAGGTAGTCGAAGGCCCCGGCCTCCATGGCCCGGACCGCCGTGTCGAGGCTGCCGAAGGCCGTGATGATGATGATGGGCGCCCCGCCCAGGCGTTCGCGGAAGGCCCCCATCGCGGCCAGGCCGTCCATGCCCGGCAGGCGGACGTCGAGCACGACGGCGTCGAACGGGCCGCCGCGCGCGGCGTCGAGCCCCTCCTCGGCCGAGGAGGCTACGGCGACCTCGTGGCCCAGGTCGCCCAGGAATTCGCCGAAGGCCCAGCAGATGCTGGCCTCGTCATCCACGATCAGGACGCGACTCATGGGCGGGGCTCGTCTCCGTCTCGGCCTCGTCGCGAGGCAGGGTCAGGCGGAACCAGGTCCAGCCGTCGTTGCGACGCCAGCCCAGCGTTCCGCGATGGACCTCGGCCACCCGGCGGGCCAGGGCCAGGCCGAGGCCCACGCCCTCGGGCTTGCCGGTCACGAACGGGTCGAAGATCCCCGGGGCGAGATCCGGCGGTGGTCCGGGGCCGTCGTCGCCGACCTCGATCATGATCGGATCCTCGTCCGCAATCAACCGGAAGCAGACTCGGCCGCCCGGCCCGGCCGCCTCCAGCCCGTTCCAGGCGAGGTTGAGCACCGCGGCGCGGACGCTCGGCTCGTCGACGCTCGCGACCGCGGGCGCGTCGGGCGTCTCGACCTCCAGGGCCACCCGGGCGTGCCGGGTCGTGGCGTCCAGCAGGGAGGCCACGTCGCGCAGGAGGGCGGAGAGTTCGCAGGGCCGATGCGGACGCTGTTCGAGCCGGCCCAGGGTCAGGAGTCCTCTCACCTGTTCCTCGGCCAGCTCCAGTTGCCGGACGGCCACGGCCAGCGCCGAGTCCTCGCCCGCCCCGGTGCGCCGGGCGTGGAGCTGGACGCCGAGCCGAGCGCCGGTCAGCGTGTTGCGGAGCTGGTGGGCGAACCCGGCCGCGAGCTGCGCCAGGAGCTGCGTGCGCTCGGCCACGGCGATGGTGCGGCGCATGTCGCGGAGCTGCCGGCTCATCTGGTTGACGGATCGAATCAGGTCGCCGACCTCGTCCTGGTCCTCGCCCGGCTCGATCTCCTGGAAGTCGCCGTCGGCGATCCGCGCGACCTGCTCGCGCAGCCGATGCACGCGGCGACCGATCCGGTCCGCGAACCACCGCGTGGCCTGAGCGGTCAAGGCGATCGCGGCCAGCCCCAGCGCGACCGGCGCGGCGGCCACGTCCCAGAGGGCGGCGCGCCAGCTCGATTCGGGATAGAGGACCAAAAGCGACGCGCCGGGTCCGACGCTCGACGCCGGGGCCGGGATCCGCGCCGCGAAGTAGGTCCGACCCGCGACCGTCGTGGTGGGCCACTGCCGCCACGACCGCGAGTCCGCCGGCCGGACGCCGGGCGCAGCGCGCGGCCCGGGGGCCTCCGCGCCGAGCGTCTCGTCGCTGGCCGCGACCGCCCGCCCCGCCGCGTCCTGGACGACGAAGTGGGCCTCCGAGAGCCCGTGCATCCGCGTCAGCACCTGCGAGGTCAGCGGGAACGTCGAACGCTCCAGCACCTCGATCACCCCCGCCAGCCGCGCCGCGCTCTGCCGCTCGTCCCGCCAGGCCGCCAGCCCGACCGCCGCCGCCGTGATCGCCACGATCGTCGCCGACTGGATGGCGACGATGGGGATCAGGATCTGGCGACGTATGGGGCCGTTCATGGAGTGTCGGGTCTGTCCCCGGGGGCGTCGCGGTAGGTCATTCGGCCTCAGCCATCGCCACCAATTCTCGGCTGGCTGATTGGACGAGATGATCGGCCTGCGCGAAGTCGAGCTCGTACGCGACCGCTCGGCTATCCGAAGGCAGGATCTCAATCTTCAAACGGCGGTCCATGTCGTCGATGTAGAGGACGAACCACAGGAAGTCCCGGCCCACCCAGAATTCGGCGACTGGCAAGAAGCAACCGGGCTTGTTCGCCCAGAGTAGCCCCAACTCCGGATTCGCCATCACGTCAATCTCTCAAGAGTCCGTCGGCCCACTCGCCGACGTCAGGGGAACGACCAGAACTCCACAAACAACTGCCTGGCAGGTTTTCACCTCCACCCGGCCTTCGGCACGCTAGGTACTAAGGGGACGTACGCGAGTCCCAACGTCCTACCCCCCGCGAGGGGGAAGTCTTTTTGGTCAAAGCCTCACTCCGGCGCAGTAGGGGTGTCGACCCAGGCGCGGCGGCGGTGGGAGTCGAGGACGGCGTCGGCGACGATCTGGGCGTTGAGGCCGTCGCGGAAATCGGGGACGGCGGGGCGGCCCTCGACGATGGCGGAGATGAACTCCCACATCAGGTCGTAGCGGAAGACGGTGGCGGGGGCGCCTTCCGAGGGGTCTCGGGGGCTGCCGGCGGGCTTCAGGAACTCGTCCGGCACGGGGACGGGGGCGAGGTCCTGGCCGGTCTTGCCCAGGAGGATGACGTTGGGCTCGTGGAGCCTGTAGACGACGGAGCCCTCGGAGCCGTTGATCTCGGCCCATTCGTGGCCGAAGCCTTCGCGATGGTAGCCCTTCGCGAGTGTGGTCCCCTCCCAGACGCCGGTCGCGCCCGACTCGAACTCGCCGATCAGCGAGGACCAGTCGTCGACCTCGGACGGCTTGCAGGGCTGGCCGTCGGCGGTCCTGTCGCGGGGGGCGAAGCGGGCGACGGCGCCGCAGACGCGGGCGATCGGGCCCATCAGGTCGATGGCGAAGTCGATGCGGTGGATCGTCATGTCGAACAGGTCGCCGGCCCCGGCGCGGTCTTTGTACTGCCGCCATCCCCAGCTCGTCTCGGGCCAGTCGAGGAACCGCTGCGAGCGGAAGTGCCGCGGCTCGCCGATCGAGCCCGACCTCACCAGGCTGCGGAGGTAGCGCATGGCCGGGGCGAAGCGGTAGGTGAAGGCGGTCATGTGGACGACGCTCGCGTCGCGCGCGGCCTCGTACATGTCGCCGACCTCGGCCGCGTTGAGGCCCAGGGGCTTCTCGGCCATGACGTGCTTGCCGGCCTCGGCGGCGGCGACGGCGATCGGCCGGTGGGTGTCGTTGGGGGTCGCGATGATCACCGCGTCGATGGAGTCGTCGCGGCAGAGGGCCAGAGGGTCGGTCGTGGCGTTCTCGATCCCCCACTCGGCCTTCCGCTTCTCCAGGAGCGCGGGGTCGGCGTCGCAGATGGCCGCCAGCCGGGCCCGGGGGTCGAGCTGGAGGGCCGGCAGGTGGTGGTAGGCGGTGACGGCGCCGAGGCCGATGAAGCCGACGCGGACGGGGCGGGAGGCGGAGAACTCGGGCATGCTGGTCAATCCTCGCGGTACGCTTGCCTTCGACTTCGGGCCCCACTATCCTGCACCTTACTCCAGACGGAGTCCACTCTCGACAGGGTCGATCGGCGACGACAACCAGGGGATCTTCGACGATGGCGAGCGAAAAGCCCATCCGCGTGGCGATCATCGGCCTCGGCTTCGGGGCCGAGTTCATCCCGATCTATCAGAACTACCCCGGCGCGGAGATGGCCGCAGTCTGCCGTCGCGACCCGAAGGGGCTGGAAGAGGTCGGCGAGAAGTACGGCATCAAGGGCCGCTACACCGACTACCGCGACCTGCTGAAGGACCCGGAGATCGACGCGGTCCACATCAACTCGCCGATCCCCGACCACGCCTGGATGTCGATCGAGGCCCTGGAGGCCGGCAAGCACGTCGCCTGCACCGTGCCGATGGCGACGAGCATCGAGGACTGCAAGAAGGTCGTCGACGCCCAGCGGTCCAGCGGCAAGGTCTACATGATGATGGAGACCGTGGTCTACAGCCGCGAGTACCTGTTCGTCCAGGAGCTGTACCAGAAGGGCGAACTCGGCCGTCTCCAGTTCCTCCGCGGCAGCCACCAGCAGGACATGGACGGGTGGCCCGAGTACTGGCCCGGCCTGCCGCCGATGTGGTACGCCACCCACTGCGTCTCGCCGTGCCTGGCCCTCCTGGGCAAGCACGCCGAGAGCGTCGTCTGCCACGGCTCGGGCCGGATCCGCGAGGACCTGGTCGCCAAGTACAACAGCCCCTTCGCGGTCGAGAGCGCCACGTTCACGATCAAGGACAGCGACGTCGTCGCCGAGGTGACCCGCAGCCTCTTCGACACGGCCCGCCAGTACCGCGAGAGCTTCGACGCCACCGGCAGCCGCAAGTCGTTCGAGTGGCAGCAGGTCGAGGGCGAGGACCCGGTGATCCACACCAAGAGCACCGCCGAGAACCCGATCGCCGAGCCCGACATCCCGAAGCGCGTGAAGGTGCCCGACTACGCCCACCTGCTCCCCGAGGGCATCCGTCGCTTCACCCAGCCCGCCGCGATCCAGGACGCCGACCACCTGTCGTTCCTCCAGGGGGGCGGCCACGGCGGTTCGCACCCGCACCTCGTCCACGCCTTCCTCAGCGCCGTGAAGGGGGACCGCCCCGCCCTCCCCGACGCCGAGACCTCGGCGAACTGGACGATGGTCGGCCTCTGCGCCCACGAGTCGGCCATGAGCCGCGGCGACCGGATCGACATCCCCACGTTCTGACCGACCGATCCGCGAACCTCGACGCACGTCGAAGGCTCGATCCGGTATCCTTGAAGCCCGCGCGCCGGCCCTCCGGCGCGCGGGTTCGTTTTCCCGCCCCACCGCCGCGAGCGCCTTCCCATGGATCACGCCGGTTTGACTTCGCATTCCCTAGAAGCATCTCCCGAGACCTCGGCGATCCAGGCCCGAGGGGTTGGGGTCTATAGGGCCGGTCGCTGGATCCTGAAGGACGTGGATTGGACCGTCCCCGCCGGGGCCTGCGTCGCGGTGCTCGGGCCGAACGGCTGCGGCAAGAGCACGCTGACGCGGGTGGTCTCGGGCTACCTCTGGCCGACCGAGGGGACCGTCTCGGTGCTGGGCGAGGCCTTCGGCGAGGTGGACCTGCACGAGCTTCGCGAGGACCTGCGGCTGGTCCAGCCGACCGGGCTGGCCGAGCCCGACCCCGAGATGTCGGCGCTCGACATCGCGGCCACCGGCGCCTTCGGGACGGTCGGCCTCTATCGCGAGGCGACGCCCGAGATCCGCCGCGAGGCCGAGCGGCTGCTGGCGACCGTCGGCCTCCGCTCGGTGATGCAGACGCCGTATCAGAACCTGAGCAGCGGCGAACGCATCCGTTGCCTGATGGCCCGCGCGATGGTCCGCAAGCCCCGGCTGCTGCTGCTGGACGAGCCGACCTCGGGCCTGGACCTGCTGGCGCGCGAGCAGGTCCTCGCCACCATCCAGTCGCTCCACGACCAGGACGACCCGCCGACGGTCGTCCTGATCACCCACCACCTGGAGGAGCTTCCCCCCGCCGTCTCGCGGGTGCTGGTGCTGCAGGACGGCCGGGTCGCCGCCCAGGGGGAGCCGGGGGAGGTCCTGCGGTCGGACCTGCTCTCCGAGGTCTATCAGTGCCCGCTCGAAGTCGTCCGCTCGGAGGGCCGGTACTACTCGCGCGTGAGCCCCGGGGCCTGGGCGTCCTTGCTGGCGAGCGACGAGGGCTGACGTCGGGGACCGTCCCACGTCCGGGAAACGATGGGATATACTGGAAGCGACGCGTGTCTCACCGCGTCGAACCCCGACCAGAGTCCACCCCACTGAGCATCCCCGGAGTCGTCCATGTCTCACCCTCGTCGGACCCTCCGCCTCGCCTGCCTGGCCGTCGCGGCCCTGACGGCCGCCACGTCGGCCCGGGCGCAGGGCGTCTCGCCCGCGAAGTCCTCGCCCCAGGCCGTCTATGGCGCGCCCCAGGCGTCGGCCGTCCTCTATCAGGGGCGCCCCTTCACGCCCCAGCCGATCACTGTCACGCCGCTGCCGCCGCCGACCCCGATCGTCCCCGCGCCGGTGGTCGCCTCGCCGCAGGCTTCGGCCCAGGGGCCGGCCTCGTGCGCCTGCTATTACCCCCAGGGCTACTGCCCGTTCCCGCAGGGCAACTGCGCCTTTCCGCAAGGCTTCTGCCCGATGCCCCAGGGGAACTGCGTGGCTCCCGAGCCCTACTACGCCCCGGCCCCCTCGGGCCAGTCGTTGGCGAGCCCCGTCTACGCCGACCCGCAGGCGGGCGGCTTCTGAAGCCTCGGCCGTTTGCGTCCGACCCGGGCCGCGATACACTTCGGTGGACGTCGCCCGGGCGCGACGGCGCAGCCGGAATCGTCACCGGGGATCGACCATGAGCCTTCCCGCCGTGCTGGACATCGACGAGCTGGTCGCCCCGATCTCGGAGGCCGACCCCGTCGGCGAATACCTCCGCTGGGAGGACGAGTACGCGGAGCTGGAGGAGGCCCGACGCGCCGACGAGGACGCCGGCGGCGACGACGTCTGGTCGCGCGACAAGAAGACGTCGGACTGGCCGGCCATCCGCAAGCTCGGCTCGAAGCTCCTGGCCGAGAAGTCGAAGGACCTCCAGATCGCCGCCTGGGTCGCCGAGGCCCTCGCCCACCAGCACGGCCTGGTCGGCGTGCGCGACGGGCTGAAGCTCGTGCTGGCCATCCAGGACGCCTACTGGGACGCCGCCCACCCCGAGCGCGGCGACCTGGAGCTTCGCGAGGCGGTGTATGACTTCATCGACCACGACCGCCTGTTCCCGTTCCTGGTGCGGGGCGCGATCGTGACGTACGTCCCGGGCGCCCCGGATTACACGTATACGTTCCTCCGCTACGAGGAGTCGCGCAAGACCGAGATCCTGGCCAACGCGAAGTATGAGAGCGACGACCTGCGTGAGGCGGCGTTGGAAGGCCGCCTGACCGGCGATCGGTTCGACGAGGCCGTGCAGGCGACCTCGCGCGACTTCTACGTGCAGCTCCTGGAAACTTGCGAGGAGAGCCTCGCCGTCGTCGAGGCGATCAACCAGGGGATCGCCGACCGATGGACGGGCAAGAATCGGCCCCGCCTCAGCAAAGTCGAGGAGGCCCTGCTGGCGCTCCGCAAGTTCGCCCGTCAGGTGCTCGCCAGGAAGCCCGACGAGAGCCCCGCGGCCGACGCCGAGCCGGCACCCGAGCACGAGGAGTCGGACGGGGACGACGGCTGGGGCGCCTCGTCCGAGGCCGACGATTCGACCGGGTCGATCGACGGCTGGTCCACTCCGGCCGTCGAGACTGTCCGGCCCGCCCGCAAGCCGGCGCGGAGGCGGACGTCCGGCGAGCCGGCGACCGTCGAGGAGGCCCACGATCAGATCGCCGAGGCCGCCCATTTTCTGCGATCCCAGGACCCCTCCGACCCCACCCCCTACCTGGTGCTCCGCGGTCTGGCGCTCGGCGCCGTCTTCCGGCCCGAGGGGCTCGACCCGGCGAACCTGCCCGCCCCGTCGAGCGAGGTGCGCGAGAAACTCTTCCTGTCGTCTCGGGCCGAGGACGAGGAAAACTGGACGATCCTGCTCGCCGAGTCCGAACAGGCGATGGGCCGCCCCGAAGGCCGGGGCTGGCTCGACCTCCACTGGTACGCGGACCGGGCGCTCGAGGGCCTGGGATACGAAGACGCCGCCCGGGCCGGCCGAGCCTTCCTGAGAGCTGGACTGGACGAGCACCGCGACTGGACCGAGGCCCACCTGCGAGACGGCACTCCCTGCGCCTCCCGAGCCACGCTGGATTGGCTGCATGAGCGCGAGATCCTCGGCGGACCCGCCGAGAAGCCCGTGGACTTCGCCGGCTTCCACCGAACCGCCGAGCCCCCCCCCAGCGAGGACGAGGCCCCCGGCGAGGAACGGCCGAGCCGTCCTGTCGACGCCTGGGACCGCGCCCAGGAGCTGTTCCGCGAGGGGCGGGCGGCCGAGGCCCTCTCGGTCATGGCGAAGGCGGCCAGCCAGGCCTCCAGCGGTCGCGAGCGATTCCTGCGCTCGCTCCAGCAGGCGGAGCTGTGCATCGCGCTCGGGCGGGACGCCCTCGCCCTGCCGCTGCTCGAGAACCTGGCGCGGCGGATCGACGAGCAGAAGCTGGAGCAGTGGGAGGACTCGGGCCTCTGCGCCCGGGTCTTCTCCTCGCTCTATCGCTGCCTCCGGGGTCGCGACGAGGCCCGGGCCGCCACGGTCTACGATCGGCTCTGCCAGCTCGACCTCGCGATGGCCATCGAGATCGAAAACTCCTGATCCTGCGAATTTGAACGTGCCGCGGAAAATCCGGAAGAATTCCGAGGATTCCGAGAATCCGCATCTCTTGCCGGGCCGATAATACCGGCGTCGACGCGGCGTCCGGGCCTTCCGGCACCGTCGTCCCAATACGAGGCCCCGCGGCAGGGTCCGCCGCGGCCTCCGGACGAAGGAATCGGCCGGAGGCTCATGCCAAGCACGGGTCGGCGCCCAGGACATGGTGCGTCGGTAGCACGGATGCAAATAAAGGAGCCGGTCATGATGACCCCTCGGAACATTCTCGCCTGCCTCGTCGTCGGCTTGTCCGCCGGGTGCGCCGGCGTCTCGGTGGTCAAGGATCCCGGGGCGGACGACGGCGGCATCCGCTACTGGCGTCCCAAGCCGTACCTGCTGGTCACCCCGGCCGACGCCACGGGCCGGATGGTGAAGATCAAGCTGGAGTACCTGCCGGACTTCTCCGAGGAGTACTCGATCACCCCCAAGGGCAAGAAGCCGCCCCAGATCCAGCTCAAGGACGGCTGGAACCTGGTCGCGGTGGGGGGCCCCGCCCCGCCGCCGGAGCCGGCCGAGGCCGCCCCCGCCCCGCCCCCGCCCGGGGCCGACCCGATGAAGCTGCCGGAGTATGTGGTCGCCGCGACGAACGTCCCGATCGGCTATTACGAGTCGGTCTTCGACGTGAGGGGGAGTCGGAAGATCCTCAAGGGCTGGCGTTACATCGGCATGAGCCCGATCGGCGGCGGCGACTCGATCGGCGTCGATCCTCCCGCCCCCAACCAGCCCCCCGGCTGCCCGCCGCTCCAGCGCGGCTCGTCGATGCCCGGCCCGCTCTACGGCATGGTCTTCTTCAACGGCGTGATGACCTTCCGCACGCTCGACGAGATCGCCAACAACATGACGTGCCCGCAGTACGTCAAGATCATCCCCGACAAGCCCGAGCCGGTCGTCGTCCCGCCGCCGGAAACCCGGATGAAGCCCGACCAGCCCACGGACCCGGACACCCGCATCAAGGTCGACCCCGACCTGCCCGTCGACGAAATGAAGCTGGATGAAGCCACCCCGCCGGCGATCGTCCCGGAAGTGGTTGTGCCGCCGATCCCCTCCCCGGCCCCGCCCGAGAGCACGTCGCTGAACCTGACCCCCGCCCCCTCGGGCACCGAGGATCGGGCCGTGCAGCGGACCTCGATCAGCATCCCGCCCCCCAAGGCCTGGGCTTCGCTGACGGAAACCCGCTGACCACGCCTGTCGACGACATCGCCGCTCCTTGCAAGACGCCCCGGGTCCGCCCGGGGCGTCTTTCGCGCGCCGGAGTCGGTCGAGACGCCCGGCCGGGACGTCGATGTCGACGGTGCCGGTCCGGTTTTTCGTTGAGTCCGCCCGCCGCGCGTCGGTAAGGTGACGGAACGAGTCGCGTCGAAGGCGATTTCAGATCCATTTCGAACACCCAAGGGCCCGGGGTCTGACCGTGATGGCGACCGCGACCTCGCGCGGCAGGAAGCTCTCGAAGCCTCGTCAATCCCTGGCGATCCTGGAGGCGTCGGCGCTCGTCTCGGCCGTCGTCCTGCTGGCCTGGCTGGCGCTCTGGTTCATCCACCAGCGGGCGCAGGGCCTGCGGGTGGAGGCCCACCACCTCGGCCATGAGGACCTGGCCGCGGCCGAGGCGCCCTTCCCGGCTGCCGACGTGCGGACCCTGCTCGACTCGGCCGACGAGGGCCACCAGGCGGCCTCGGCCGCCGACGGCCTGCTCGACGCCGCGCGGGCCGCCTGCTCGCGCCCCGGCGGCCCGGTCCTCCTGTACGTCTCGGCCCCCACGCTCGACGCCGGCCCCGAGCCCGAACTCGGCTCGACGACCCTCCGCGCGTTCCTGGAAGAGATCGTGAAAGCGGCGAAGTGCGACGTCGTCCTGGCCCTCGACCTGGCGCAGGTGGACAGCGACCGCGACCTCGGCGTGTATGCGAACGCCCCGTATCGCGGCCTGGTCGACGTCGTGGAATCGATCGAGCCGGGCGAGCACGCCGTCTACGTCCTGACCTCCGCGGCCCCGGGGCAGAAGAGCTGGGGGTCGGAGGCCCTGGGACGGTCGGCCTTCGCGCACTTCCTCCGCGAGGGGCTGGCGGGCGAGGCGAGGGGATGGGACGCGACCGAGATCCTCGGCCGCGTCACCGTCGAGGGGCTGCATCGCTATGTCCACCAGCACGTCTCGCGATGGGCCCGCGACCATCGCCGGGCCGTCCAGACCCCCTTGATCGCGAGGATCGGCGAGGCGCGACGGCCCATCGCGCTGGCCTTCGTCCCCCGCCCCGCCGCCCCCGAGAAGGTCGAGGAGCCGGCCCCGCCGCCCAGGCCGCCGGCCGAGGCTCCGAAGGAGGCTGCCAAGGGCGAGCCCGCCGCGAAGCCCGAGCCCCCGCCCGTCGAGCCCCGGGTCGCCTTGCTGAACGACTTGCTGGAGGAATGGAAGCGTCACGACGCCCTGCTCGACCGTTCTCCGCCACCGTATCGTTCGCAACCGGCCGGGTTCCGGTCGTACCAGGCGAGCCTGGTCCGCGCCGAGCGTCGGCTCCGCGCCGCGTGGTCCGACCCCGCCTCGATCGAGGTCGTCCGCGAGGACGTTCGCACGGCGAGCCGGGGCCGCGAGGAGGTCGAGTCCGCGCTCAAAGAGGCCGAGGAACGAGCCCGGAGCTTCCCGTTCCGCCCCGCCGGGGGGGACGAGGAGGGGCGTCGCGCCGTCACCGACGCCCTGCTCTTCCTGACCGACACCGCGCCGGCCGATCGGGCCCTCTACGCCCCGCCGCCCCCCGCTGAGGCCCCGAAAGCCGACGCCGGCGCGAAGCCCGACGCGGGGCCGAAGCCCCCCTCGCCGGCCCGCCCCGATCCCCCGCGCGCCCTGGCCGACGCCGTGCCGCACGGCTTCCCGGAACGCTATCTGGAGCTGCAACTGCCGGCGTGGTCCCTGCGATTCGCGCGCGATTTCGAGGTGCCGGACCACTTCCGGGACGAGCGTCGCTCGGCCATCCTGCATCGCCTGGTGGAAGTCCGCGCCCGCGCCGAGGAGGCCCTGGCGGCCGACCGTCGAGGGCTGGACTGGATCCGGCCGGCGATCGCGAAGGGGGACGACGAGCGGCGACGACTCCAGGACCGGGTCTTCGCGCCCGACCAGGCGACGGACGAGGCCGGCAAGGAACTGCTGGAATCCATCCCGATCCTCGGCCGTTCCCACTACGAGCCGGCCTCCCGCGCCATCCAGGCCTACAAGGAAGGGCGGGCGACCTGGGAGCGGGTCGCGGCCGAGCTGCCGGACCTCGCGGAGTGGGCCGTGCGAGCCAGGGCGCGCAGGCCGGAAGACCGCTCATTGGAGGACAGCCCGCTCCCCGCCGACGTCTCGCAGGCGCTCGACGACGCCGAGGCCCTCGCCCAGGCCCTCGATCGGCCGATTCCCACGGGCGGCGACTTCGCGCAGGCGGTGCAGGGCCGGTTGGAAGTCCTGTCGGAGGCCTCGCGCAAGGCACGCACGTCGCTGGCCGCTCTGGAGAAGGGGCTGCACGACTCCGCCCGTTCCGAGGGCCGCGACTGGACGGCGATCGACGCCGCGCTGGGGACGCCCTGGCTCCCGGCCGAGTCCCGACGGTCGCTGCTGCAAGCCCTCGTCCGCCGCGCCGAGAGGGTCCGGGTCGAGCCGGAACGCAGCACGATCGACGCCGACGAGGTCCGGCCGGCCGACCCGGGCTTCTGGAGCGTCGCCGGGGGCCTCGCGGCGCTCGACGAGCGGCTCCGCGAGATCGCCGGGGGGGCGTCGCCCGCCGACGCGGGGGCGGCGCTCGTGACCCAGGCCTGGGAGGCCGCCAAGGGGGCGCCCGGCTCGCCCGACTCGGTCGACGCCGCCGTCCCGGCGTTTTGGAAGTACGCCGAGCACGCGGCGAGGCTCCGCGAACGCGCCCGCGTGGATCGCTCCCGACGGCTCGGCGGCGAGCCGAAGAAGCCGGAGGATCTCCACGCTTCGCTCCAGGCCGACGACCGGGCGATCCGGCTCATGGGCCGCGGCGAGCTTCGCAGCGACGCCCGCGCCGCGGACGGCCTCGTCGACGCCTGGGACCGGCTGGCGAGGCTCCGCACGCTCGTCTTCCACGCCGAGCGGCTTCAGCAGGACTTCGTCGCCAGCGCCCCCTCGGCGGTCCAGGAGGCCGTCGCGCTGGCGCGGGGCCTCGGCGTCCAGGAGCCTCGCGACCCGTTCGTGGGCGGCGGCTCGCTGGCCCTGCGGACCGATCCCGCCGCCGGCTCCCCGCTCAAGATCGGCGACGACGGCCTGGCCGAGCTGAGGCTCGGCGTCGCCCCCCCCGACGAGGGCCGCGAGGGGCGGGTCCCGGCCGGCCGCGCGTTCGTCGGCCTGGCCTCGCCCCCCGAGGGCCTCCGCGTCCAGGACGCCCGCCGGACGCCGGCGGCCTCGCCCCCGGGGGCGCTGCGGGAGGTCGGGCCGGGGGCCGACTCGTCGCTGGGGGACCTGGTCGTGCGGCAGGTGGACCCGGCGATCAACGCCGACACGTACGAACTGCGGGCGATGGCCTTCTATCGGGGCCGCGTCGACCAGAGGGCCGCCGTCCCGCTCACCGTCGTCCCCAGGGCCTACGCCGAGCTGGTCAAGCTCCAGATCTCCCACGACCTCGACGAACTCCGGTCGCGGTTCGGCGACAAGACCGCCGCGCTCATCGAGGACCAATTCAAGTTCCACCCCGGCGAGGGCGCCATGCACCGCGGCAAATCGGCGTCCTACCGGCTGAATTTCACGAACGTCACGTTCCGCGACCTCACATTGTTCTACAGGCGGACGCTCGCCGACCCGGGCGGCGCTGAGCCCGAGATCCCGGTCGACGAGGAGGAGAAGTCGCTCGTCCTCCCGGCCGGCAAGACCCTATCGCTCCCCGGCGTGGTGACGTCCGCCCAGGCCGCGATCGACAAGCCGCGCGACCTGCGGGTCGCCTGGCGTCTCCTGGAGAAGAAGGAGCCGATGAAGCCGCTGTCGGTCCGCTTCCGCCAGGTGGACGTCGAACGCTACATGGAGTTCCGGCCGTCGATCGGCGTGGCCGAGCACGACGGGGTCCCGCAGGAGTGCTTCGTCGTCCAGTTCGTCCGCAAGTCGAACGACCCGGTGCGCGAGCCCATCCTGGGCCGCGAGATTTCCGGGATGATCAACGGCATCAAGACGTCGTTCGCCCCCTCGCAGCTCATCATGCCCGGCAAGTCGTTCACGATGACCCAGCCCCGGACGCCGCCGGGCGCGATCAAGTTCACCTGGTCGGCCGAGATCGAGAACGACCGGCTCCAGCCCAGAGAGTTCAACGGGCCGTGACCGGAGGGACCTCCGGCCGAGGCCCGCAGCCGCGAGCCCTCGCCGCGCCCGACGTCCTGGAACCGAAGGACGGGGCCGTCGCGGAAGACTTCGCCGGAAGGACCGAGCCATGAACCGACGGGACGAGGACGAGCCGGTGCGGGACGAGCCCGCGAACCGGACCGTGGCCTTCTTCAACACGCCCCAGCCCCCGCCCGCCTCGGGTGAGGCCCCCCCCTCCCCCGGGCCGCAGGACCCGGCGGCCGCCCGCACCGCCCCGCACAAATCCCCGCAGGCCGGGGGCGGGGCGGACCCGGAGGGGGTGCGGATCCCCTCGGTCTTCGGGCCGGACGCGATCCTGCTGAACAAGTATCGGGTCGTCCGCATGCTGGGCGAAGGGGGCATGGGGAGCGTCTGGCTGGTCCACCACCTGGGCCTGGACGAGCCCCGCGCGCTCAAGGTCATCAGCGAGGGGATCGCCGGCGACCCGCGCGTGCGAGCCCGGTTCGAGCTGGAGGCGCGGATCCTCGCCAAGCTCAAGCATCCCTGCGCCGTGGCCGTCCACGACACGGGCATCGTCGGCGACACGGCCTACATCGAGATGGAGTACGTCCAGGGCGACAGCCTCCGGCGGATGATCCATCGCGGCGAGCCCGGCCGGCTCCCGTTCATCCTCTGGATCATGCGGGGGATCTGCGACGTCCTCAGCCTGGCGCACAATCGGGGGATCGTCCACCGCGACCTGAAGCCCGAGAACATCATGGTCGTGACCGACCCCGAGACCGGAGCCCAGGGGGTCAAGGTCCTCGACTTCGGCATCGCCAAGATCATCCAGGGGGTTGGCGACGCCGCGACCTCGGTGACGATGAACACCCAGGGGGTGTTAGGGACTCCCGCTTATTCGAGCCCCGAGCAGAACTCGTTCGACGTGGCCGAGCAGGTGCGGACCCCGATCGACCACCGCAGCGACCTGTACTCCCTCGGCGTGATCCTCTACGAGATGCTGACGGGCGAGCTGCCGTTCAAGGGGAACTGGACCCAGGTCCTCTACCAGCACGCCAAGGTCCCCCCCCGCCCGCTTCGCGAGGCGGCCCCCGACGCCGACATCCCGCCGGCCGTCGAGGAGCTGGTCCTGCGATGCCTGGCGAAGTCTCCGGGCGAGCGGCCCGCGTCCGCCGCCGAGCTGTACAACGCGCTCCGCGCCGCGGCCGGCGAGCTGGACCTCTCGGTCGAGTCGACCGAGCCGGGAGGCACGGGCGTGACCCCGAGACGCGCCCCCCTGCCGGTCCTGACCCCGCACCCCCACGGGAGCCTCCCCCTCACGCAGGTCCACCCGACCCCCGGCCGCTTCCGCCTCACCCGCCTAGCGGCGATCCCGCTCGTCCTCGCCGCCCTGATCCCGCTGGTCATGCTGGCGACGAGCCTCTCGGGCGGCGGCAAGGGGGGGGCGTCGAACGGCGCGCAGCCTCCGCCCCCGCCGCCGGTCCCGACCGGGGTCTCGCCCGAGGTCGCCCGGTTCCTCCTCGAACGCTATGCGGGGCGGCCCTACGAGCCCGAACCCGACGCCGCGATCGTCGAACTCGACGGCATGCGATGGCCGTCGGCGGTGACGACCGGACTCGGCGACGACCGGCGTCGGCTGGCGTTGCACGGGCGGATCTACCTGCCGGAGGGGGCCGAGCCCGACTCGTCGGAGGGGGACGAGGGAGCCCTGAGGCTTCCCCGCGCCGTCGTCGTCCGGAACGGAGCCAGCCCGATCGCGTTCCGCCTGATCGAGGCGGGCCAGTTCCTGATGGGGGAGGAAGACGAGGGGCGTCGCAACGAAGAAAACGGGCCGCATCACAAAGTCGCACTGTCCACGTACTACATCCAGG
This sequence comes from Paludisphaera soli, assembly GCF_011064595.1. Taxonomy (GTDB): domain Bacteria; phylum Planctomycetota; class Planctomycetia; order Isosphaerales; family Isosphaeraceae; genus Paludisphaera; species Paludisphaera soli. The sequence goes on from NZ_JAALJI010000001.1 coordinate 382,608, forward strand.
ATAGGGAGACGACGATCGCGCAGTTCGAGGACTACCGGCGGCGGACCGGCCTGGCGCGGGGCGGCGACCTCGACGAGTACGACGCCGCGGCGCTCGACGTCGGGTTCCCCGAGGATCCCGGGGCCGCCGCGTACCCGGCCTCGGCCCTGCCCCGATCGACCTGCTCCGAGTTCGCCCGCTCGCTCGGGGCCTGGCTGCCGACCGAGGCGCAGTGGGAGTTCGCGGCGCGGTCGCGAGGCCGGCGCGGGCCCTACGTCTGGGCGGACTCGTCCGATCCCCACGAGAACGCCAACATCGGCCTGTTCCCGCAGCGGCCGGCCCCCGTGGGGTCGTTCCCGCGAGACCGGACCCTCGAAGGGGTGTACGACATGACGGGCAACGTCCGCGAATGGTGCCGCGACGTCTGGAGGCCGTATCCGAACCGGCCGGTGCTGGTCGACCCGGTCGAACGCCCGGCGAGCGACCTGGAGGACGCCCGCTACGCCATCCGGGGGGGCTCCTACGCCTCGCTCCCCACGACCGCCCGGGTGAGCTACCGGGCCGACTCCGCCGGGCTGGAATATCGGGCGCCGAACCGGGCCAAGATCGAGGACGTCGGCTTCCGCATGGTGCTCGAGGTGGCGGTCGCCGAGGACCTGAAGCCGGCGTCCGTCGAGAAGGGAGCCGCGCGATGAGGTCGGTTCGGGAAGGACCCGCGACGCGGACGGCCGGACGCGGCGTCGCCCCCCTGCTCGCCTGGCTCGCCCTGGCGGCGACGGCCTCGGCCCAGGCCCCGCCGGGCGGCCCCGCGCCGGCGTCGAAGCCCCAGCTCTGGGCGATGCTCGTGGGGATCGAGCGCTACCAGGACTCGACGGAATTCCCGCGATGCCGGGGGGCGGCGGCCGACGCCGCGGCCCTGGGCCGATGGCTGATCGACGCCGCCGGCTGGCCCGCCGACCACGTCCTGCTCCTGAGCGATCGCGAGGCCGAGGACCTCGGCTTCGCCGACCCGGCGCGTCGGCCCGAGCGGAGGCCCGCCACGAAGGCCGAGCTGGACCGGGGCGTGCGCGAATGGCTCGCCGGCAAGGTGAAGCCCGGCGACTCGATCCTGATCTTCTTCGCCGGCCAGGCCGTCGGCCTGCCGAGCCCCGAGGGCGACCATCCGACCCGCTCGGCGCGGGATGTCCTGCTGCCGATGGACGCCCGAGGCGCCGACGTCGAGGCGACCGGGTGGCGTCCGGGCGACGCGATCGAGGATCTCGCGGCGACGGGCGACTACTCCATCGTCTGCCTGCTCGACACGTCCCCCGCCGGTCGCGTTCAGTCGCCAAGGGTGCTCGGCGACCCCGCCCGGTTCGAGGGGGGGGAGCGGATGCTCCGGGGGATCGTGCGGTGGCCGGGCGTGACCGCCTGGCTGGCGGCCGGCGACAGGCCCTCGGGACAGTCCCCGCGCGACGGCGGCGGCTTCCTGGCGCAAGGGCTCCTGGAATCGCTCGGCACCCGGCGCGAGCCGGCGAACCTGGCCGCCTGCCTCGAACGCCTCCGGCGCAAGCCCGAGCTGGCCTCTCAGCGGTTCCGGGCCTCGGGCGGCTTCCGCGCCGACCTCAGCCTCTGGCCTTCGGACGTACGCCCCCCGCGAGCCAAGGCCGAGCCGATCCTCCAGCGCGGGCACGCCGACCGCGTGACGGCCCTGGCGTTCAGCGGCGACGGGGCCCGTCTGTTCACCGCGAGTCAGGACTCGACGGTGCGGCTCTGGGACGCCGCCGACGCCAACCTCGCTCGGGTCCTTTCGCCGGCGCTCAACGGCGTCTGGAGCCTGGCGCGGAGCGGAGACGGCCGGCTGATCGCGGCCGGCGGCGGCAAGGGGGAGGTCTTCGTCTACGACCTCGTCGCCGACGCGCCGATCGACTTCATCGGCGCGCCCGTCCATCGCGGCCCGGTCGAGCAGGTCGCTTTCCTGCCGACGGCCGGCGACGACGCGGGAGCCGAGCCTTCGGCACGTCGCCTTGTCACGCTCGACGATCAGGGACGCTGCATCCTCTGGACCGTGGCCGGGAAGCGGATGCGCATGGCCGCCGCCGTCGCCGAGTCGAAAGCCCGTCTCGCCGCCGTCGCCGCAGTCGCGGGGCCGGTCGCGTTCGCCGTCGTGGCGCCGGATCGCGGCGGGGCCGAAAGAATCCACGCCTACGACCCGTCCGGGAAGCTGCTCACCGCGTTGCCGACGGGCGACTCGCGTCCGACCGCCCTGGCGCTCTCCGACGACGGCTCCACCGCCTACCTCGGCCTCCAGGACGGGACCCTGAACGAGATCACCCTGCCCGGCGGCGAGGTCCGGCCCCGGGCCAAACTGGAAGCCGCCGTCACCTCGATCCAGCCCGCCCCGCTCTGGCTGGCGGCGGCCTCGGGACGCAAGATCTCGATCCTGGCGCCCGGCCGCGAGCCGACCGAGCTGACGATGGAACGGACGATCGGCCGCGCGGCGACCTCGGCCGACGGCCGGCTCGTGGCGACCTGCGACGCGTTCCGGGGCGACGTTCGGGTCTGGGAGCTGTCCGCCGACGGATCCGAGGCGAATCCGATCCCGATAGACGTCGGCGGCCCCGGCGCGGCGATGTCGCTCGCGTTCGCGCCGGGGGGCGACGCCCTGGCCGCCGGCGACGGCGCGGGGGGCGTCCGTCTCTGGGAGATCCCGACCGGACGCTCCCGGCCCGGCGTCGCGCCCAGTCGCGGGCGGGCGCGGCACGTCGCCGTCTCGGCCGACGAGCGCGCGATGCTCCAGGTGGGCGACGGCGGCGCGGCCTTGCTCTGGGAGTTCGGCGAGGGCCGCGGCGCGCGACGGATCGCCGGGGCGTCCGGCTTCCGGCCCACCGGAGAGTTCCTGCCCAACGGCGACCTGGCGCTCATCGACGGCGACGGGCTGATCGTGGTGCACGACCGGGCGTCGCTCGAACGCAAGCCGATCGTCTTCGAGCGTCCGCTCACCGAGGACGGTGCGGGGCCGTCCAGCTGGGGCTTCCACCGCCTGGCCGTCTCCCCCGACGGCCGCATCGCCGCCGGCAGCCGGGACGGCCCGCTCGCCTGCGTCTGGAAATCCGAGGACGGGTCGCTCGTCTCGGCACCGATCCGCGGCCACGACGACGCGATCGGCCTCGTCGCCTTCGCGAACGCCGGCGCGGAGATGCTCACCGGCTCGGACGACGGCCTCGTGAAGGCCTGGGACCTGTCCGGTCGCGAGCCGAGGCTGGTGCGGACGCTGGGCCCGTCGGTCGCGGCGGATCGGCCGCCGGTGACGGCCCTCGCGGCGTCTCCCAAGGTGGCCGGCGAGGTCGTCGTCGGCCTCCAGGACGGCCGGCTCCAGCTCTGGCGTCCCGGCGCCGAGAAGCCGGTGGACGCCCTCGCCCCGCTCCAGGGAATGGTCCGCGCCGCCTCGTTCTCGCCGGATGGCCGGCTCGTGGCGGCGGCCGGCGACGACCGGCGCATCGCGCTCTTCGACCCCGCGCGGCCCGGCTCGCCGATCCCCCTCGGCTCGGGACCGAGCCATTTCGAGATGGTCAACGCCCTGGCCTTCTGGCCCGGCGGCAAGGTCCTGGCGAGCGCCAGCGACGACACCACGGTCCGGCTCTGGCGGCTGGCCGACCGCACCCTGATCGGCACTTTGGCCTCGACCGCCGAGACGCTCGACTGGGTGGTGTTCACGCCCGAAGGGCTCTACGACGCCTCCCCCTCGGGCGAGCGGCGCGTGACCTGGAGGCTCGACCCGAAGGATGCGCCCGCCGCGGCCGACGGCGTGACCGCTCGGCTGGACCAGCTCCGCCGCCAGCGTCACGTCTTCGACCTCGCCGAGCGGCTCGCCCGCGCCGAGGAGGTGCCGCCGCCCGTCGACCTGCCGGCCGGCGCACCGCCGCGCGTCGAACTTGAGCCGGTCGCGGCCGTCGGCGGGAAGCAGCGTCGGGTCGAGGTGGCGATCCGACTGAGCGACCCGGACGTCGAGGACCTGCGCCTTTACCACAACGGCGTGCCGATCCCGGGCGAGATGCGCCGGCAGGGCCGCGAGGTGCGGACGATGGTCACGCTCGTCGGCGGCGAGAACACGTTCTACGCACTGGCCGGCAAGCCCGGCGGCGTGGACGCCCGCTCCAACCGGCTCGACTTGCGGTACGACGGCCCGACGCTCGGCAAGACCCACGTACTGGCCCTGGGGATCAGCAAGTACGGCCGCCAGGCCCTTCGTTACGCGGACGTCGACGCCAGGTCGATCGCCGAATTCCTCCGCCGCAACGGCCGGGCCGACCCGGAGACCGAGGTGGTCGAGCCGATCGTGCTGCTGAACGAGGACGTCACCCGCCAGTCGCTCGACGCGGCCTTCGAGACGCTCCGCCGACGCGTTCTGGGCAGGCCCGAGGACCGGATCGTCGTCTTCCTCGCGGGGCATACCGACGTTCGCCAGGGGTTCTTCTGCCTGCTGCTCCCCTCGGCCGAGATGCCGGCGGGGCCGGAACTGGTGGCCCTTCGCGGCCCGGACCCGAAGGCCGCTGCTCCCCCCAGTGCCGGTGCCGCCGCGCCGATCCTCGACCGGACGCTGCTCCCCTACGGCCTGATCCACCAGAACCTGGCGGCGGCCCAGGCGCTCCAGCGACTCGTGATCGTCGACGCCTGTCAGGCCGAGGCCCTGTTCGACGACCCGGTGGTCCGCTCCAAGCAGCGGAGGGCCGTACGGGTCCTGGCCGAGGAAGACGCGTACAGGTCGCGCACGTCGTACATCCTGGCCTCGCGTCGGGGCGAGCGCGCCGGCGAGGCCGAGCGGCTCAAGCACGGCCTGCTGACGTACACGCTGCTGCGGGGCCTCGGCGAGCGCGGGATGGGCCCGACGCCCGACCTGCCGATCTTCGAGCGGCGGCCCACGGCCGACCTGAACCAGGACGGCTGGGTGGAGACCGACGAACTCCGCCAGTATGCCGACGCCGCCCTGCCGAGCCTCGCCAAGGCGTTCCCGGAACTCGTACTGCGCGGCGTGCCCGGGGCCGAGGAAGTTCGCCCCGCGGCCGCCGTCTCCCGCGACTCGGAGCAGCAAGGATCATTCCCGTTGATCGAGGTCGTCGGGCCGACCGGGACGCCCTGAGATCCGCTCCGGGCCCTTCGCTCGGCCTCGGGGTTCGGTCATCCGGGCCCCGGGTCGACTCGTCCTGCGAGGGGAGCAGCCGACTGGACGACTTCGGGAGTCCTCAGCGACGGACCAGGTCGTCGCCCGGGGCGGGCTGGGGGTCGAAGATGCGGATCTTCTGCCAGCCGGAGAGGGTTTCGGGGGGATAGAAGCCGGCGAACTGGCGGCGGGCGGTGTATTCCGAGACGAGCCGGAGCACGCTCGCCTGGAAGTCGTGGAGGGACGTCGGCGAGTCGACGCCGCCTCGTTGGGTGGAGGAGCCGCCGGCCACGGTGGACGCGGCCAGCACCGCGCGGGCGAACGCGCCCAGTTCGTCGAGCCGCTCGGATGGGTCGTGCTTGGAGGCCGCCATCACGATCACGCCCCGGCGGCCGGAGAGGTCGCGCGCCCATTCCTTGAACGCGGCCCTGGCCGACGCGGAGGCCCCGGAGTGCAGGGCGTCGACCAGGACCACGACCAGGCAGCCCTGCGAGGCGACCTCTTCCAGACGCTCCGCGATGGCCGCCGCCGAGGCCGCCTTCGGGGGCGCATCCTCCGCCCGTGAGTCGGATGCGAGCACCAGGGCGCCCCCCTCTCCGGCCTTGAACAGGTGCGATTCGAGCACCACGAAGACCGAGTCGCCGGGCTTCAGCTCGCCCGACCGCACGCCGTTCGCCAGGTCGTCGAACAGGCCGACGATCGCGTCGGCGTCGGGATCGGTCAGGACCTTGGAATCGATCGCCGATTCGGCGAAGTGGGCCCGGCCGTCGGGCTCGCGGAAGAACGCGGCCAGCTCCTCGACGTCGCGCCGGGCGTTGCGGATCGCGGAGACGTCGCGACGGGGGAACTCCTCGACGCCGATCGCGCGGACGACCAGCCGGGGATCGCGACGGACGACCGGCGGCGGGGCGGGCGCGGCGGGCTCGGCCAGGACGATCGCGAACTCCTGGATGGCCCGGACGCCCAGGTCGTCGACGGCCTCGACCGTGATCGCGTTCCGACCCGGCGTCAGCCGGACGGGCTCCACGGCCCGGAAGCTCGCGAGGCCGGGACCGGCGGTGCGGGTGGGCAGCCGGCGGCCCCCCTGATGGATCGTGATCGAGGCCACGCGGCGATCCGCGGCCGCCTCGGCCTCGACCTGGAGGTTCAACTCGGGGCCGGCCGCGACGATCGGGGCGGCCTCGCCGGCCGGGGCGGGGTCGATCAGCCGGATCGCCGGCGGAGTCCTGACAACCGGCGCACCCTGAACAGTGGCGAGAGCCGCGACCGGGTCGCCCGTCCGCAGCAGGGCGTCGATCACGGCGGGCCTTCGCAATTGGGCCTCGTACCGCGACATCGGGTGGAAGTCGGAGGGGAGCGAGCGGAAGTCGGCGGGGTTCCTCACGTCGACGTGGTTGAGATGCCAGCCCAGGAGTCGGCGGTCGCCGGCGATCGAGGTCTCGTAGAATCCCTCGGGCATCCAGACGACCCACTCGCGGTCGGCGGCCGGAAAGACGCTGAGCGCGGGGACGTCGGCCCGCGAGGTCATCAGGACGAACGGCGCGGCGGCGCCCGGGCGGGCGATCACCAGGGCGACCTGGTCCTCCAGGTCGGGGGGGACGGCGGCGAGGGCCGCGTCGAGCCGCGCGACGTCGATCGGCTCGCGGCGCTTCTCGCGACGGGCCGCCGTGATCGCGTCGCCGGCCTGGAGGCCCATCAGGACGGCCGCCGATCGCGGGCGGACGGCCGAGACGACGACCCGACCCTGGGCGTCGCGGCCCAGGTCGGCTCCCAGGGGACTGGTCGCGTCGCAACCGGCGAGGCTCCAGAGCGACAGGGTCATGTCGGCCGAGCAGGCGACCATCCAGCGGCCGTCGGCCGAGGGCGCCATCGCGTGCACGGCCCCGCCGTGGCCCTGGAACAGCCGGGTCCGGGAGCGATCTCGAAGGTTGTGGACGAGGATGCCGCCGTCCTCGGTGCCGATCGCCGCGCACGGGGCCGGATGGCCCGCCCGATCGTTCGCCGGGATGAACGTATAGCTCGACCATCGGCCGTCGAGCTGATTGAGCGCGATCTCCAACGTCTCGCCTCGGTCGGGGACGAAGGCCGGGCGATCGAACGCGCGGGGCCGGAAGCTCCAGCCTTCGAGCGTCTTGACGGGGCCTTGCAGCGCGGCGTCGGGCGGGACGTCGACGAATCGGAGCTCGGCGAGGTCGAAGCCCTCCCGGGGGGGCGGTCCCTCGCCCTCCCCCCGCGATCGGCGGAATGCGACGGTCGGCTTCGCGTCCGCAAACGCGACGTCCCAGAGCATCGTCCCCGGGCCGTCGGCCTCCAGGCCGGGGTCGACGCGGCCGGGGGCGGGCAGGTCGCGGACGACGATCTCCTGATTCGCGCCCCCGGCCATCGCCAGGAATCGATTGTCGGGGCTGAACGCCAGGGCCGCGACCAGGCCCTTCGCGGTGCGGACGGTCTCGATCCGGCGGCCCGTGGGCATCTCGCGCAGCTCGACGTCGCAATCCTTCGAAGGGTATTCCTCGACGCTCGCCGACTTGTGGAGGATGCTGGCCGCGACCGATCGGCCGTCGGGGCTGAAGGCCAAGGCCTCGACCGGGCGAAGCTCTCGCACGGCCTCGGGATTGAGGACGACCCCGTTGCCGAGGTCGGCGCCGTCGTAACGTTCGAGCCTCCCATCCTCGCGGCCGACCACGATGGACCTGCCGTCGGCGCTGGCGGCCATCGCGGTGATCGTCACGGCCTGGCCGTCGTCCCTGGCGAGGTCCTCGGGCGAGGGGGAGGCGACCGCAAGCTGTCGACCGGACTTCCAGTCCCAGAGCCGGATCGAGCCGTCACGCGGGCCGCCGACGCTGACGATCCGCGTGCCGTCGAGGAACGCCGCGCCTTTCACGATCCCCGGGTGGCCTTGCAGGACCGCGAGGCATCGGGGGGTCTCGCCTTCCAGGTCCCAGACGCGGACGGTCCCGTCCTCGCTGCACGAGGCCAGCCGGTTCGCGTCCCGCGAGAAGGCCATGGCGAAGACCGCCCCGGCGTGGCCCCGTCGTTTCGCGGCCGGCTCCTCGGCGCGGCCGGCGGGAAGCTCGACGACCAGTTCGCCCGAGCCCCCCGGCCCCGTGCCGGGGAATCGGTAGATCAGGATGCCGCCGCGAGCCCCGATCGCTCCCAGCCCGGCCACCGCCAGCAGGCGCTGGTCGTTCGGGCCGGGCTTCGGGGCGATCGCCAGCGCATACACGCGGCCCCCCCGGCGTCGCATGGGCGGGCGGATCGATCGCTCCAGCCGCGGCCGACCTTCGTCCAGCTCCCAGACGTGGACGACCTTGTCCCGCCCGCCCGAGATCAGCCGTTTGCCGTCCGGGCTGAAGACCAGGGCCTGGATCAGGTCGGTGTGGCCCTGGACGTTCATGGTCAGGATCGGGCTGGCGAAGTCGCGAGGGACCGCTTGCGCCCGGCAAGTCGTGCCGACGAGGATCGTCGCCGCGATGAAGGCGAGGACCCAGGCCAGGCCCGCCCCCGACCCGCCACGACGTTCGTGGCGGGCGGCCGGGCGGTCGATGCGTGCTGCGGCTGCGACGGGGTGGGTCATGGCCTTCGCTCGCTTCGGACGGTGAGGACGATTCGCGGGAAATGACGGGGCCCGCCGGGGTCGACTGCTCGGCGCGTCGAAGCCCCCTCGTGACGGAACTTTACGTCAGGGCCGGCGCTCCCGTGACGGCTGTCGCCGGCGTGGTGGACGACCGGGCCATGACATCATTCCAGATTGTTGTCGGAAAAACCCGCAAACATCCGAAAAATCGGGCGATCCGGAACATCGCGACAGCCGATACAGCCTGTGGAGTCGGTGCGGCCCCTTGGCCGGGCACGACGTCGGGTGTTCGGGATCGCCTCGATCCCGGACCGCGAGGGAGGAGTTCAGCCGAGTCTTGGGACGGCTGTCGTCGAAAGCGGAGAAACATTCGATGAATCGAGCGTATCGTCCCTGGCTCGCCGCCGGGCTCATCCTCACGCCGCTCGCGGCGACGCCGGCCGCTCTCGCCCAGGCGAGCGGCCAAAGCCCGACAGGATCCGTCTACATCTCGCCGATCGCCGGCGTGGGCGGGGTCGGGGCCCCCCTGGCCTATCCGCGGGGTTACGAGTCTCCGAACGCCGCCCGGCCGAGCGGCTCGCCCCAGGCGTCGGTCGTCCCGGGCTACGGGTCGGGGCCGGCGGCGCAGGGCCGGGCGTCGTCCCAATCCGCCGTCTCCACGCCTTACGGCGTGATCCCCGCGCCGGGCGCTTCGGGACAGATCGTCGGAGGATATGGCGCGGGGGCCCCGGCCGCCGGGGCGGCCGGCGGCATGGGGGGGGTGGAGCCTTACCCCGGACCTACCTATGGTGCCGATGCGGGCTCGCCGCTCGGTGGCGCCGGGATGGGAGGAGCGGAGGTCGGCGCGGACATGGGGGCCGGTGCGGGGGCCGGAGACGGCGGGGGACTTTCGTCGGCGGCAGCGGCCGCCGCCGCTGCCGCGGCCGCTGGCGCGGGCCCAGGCGCGGCGGGTGCCGACGCGTTCGAACCGGCCCTGGCGGGCTTCTCGGGGCCCGGGGGGGCGGGGGCGTCCGAGTCCAACTTCCCGCCGAACATGATCGGCGACATGTCGCCTGTCAACCTGCGGTTCGCCCGGCCGCTGCAGGGGCCGCCGTCGGTCGGCCCGCCGCCGCTTCCCGGGGCGCGGGCCGCGGCGCTCTTCGCGCCCAACATCCGGACGCTGAAGATGTCCGAGAACCAGTCGCCACGGCCGCAGGACCGCTTCTTCTACACGTTCAACTACTACAGCGAGGTCGGCGAAGCCCAGAACATCTACGACCGCTCGCCGGTCCGCAACATGGAGATCTTCCGGCACGTGATGGGCTTCGAGAAGACCTTCGACGAGGGCCGCGGCTCGTTCGGCATGCGGCTCCCGATCGAGACCCTGAGCGCGGATTCCACGGTCCGGGGGATCCAGACGCCGACCAGCACGGCGACCGGAAACCTCAGCCTGTTCGCCAAGTACATCCTCAAGCAGAACGTGCAGACGGGGAGCCTGGCGAGCGTCGGGCTCGCCCTGGCCCCGCCGACCGCCCCCGGTCGGTTCGCCGGCGCCCCCTACGTGTTCGGGATGAACAACATGTCGTTCCAGCCGTTCCTCGGCTACATCTGGAACTTCGGCGACTTCTACCTCCAGGGCTTCAGCGCCTTCCAGTTCACGTCGAGCTCGCGCGACGTGACGATGATGTTCAATGACATCGGCATCGGATACTTTCTCTATCGTTCGGAGGATCCGAACGCGTTCCTGACCGCGTTCGTGCCCAACTTCGAGGTCCACGTCAACTCGCCGTTCACGCACCGCGACTGGAAGAACCGCCTCGACCCGGCGGGCAACGCCGACGTGGTGAACCTGACCTACGGCCTGAACTTCCAGTTCCGGCGGTCGGCCCTGCTCAGCACGGCCCTGGTGACCCCGGTGACCGGCCCCCGGCCCTTCGACGCCGAGCTTTGCGTCTACCTCAACATCTTCTACGGCCGCAGTCGCGCCGGGCAGATCCCGATCCAGCCGCCGGTCTTCTGAGCCGGCCCTTTTCGACCCGAAACGCAGCCGAAGCCGGGGCCGCATGGAGCGGGCCCGGCTTCGGCTTCGCGTTTCGAATGGAGCCGGCCCTCGCGGGCCGCGCTCACCGCGGCCGTATCGCCTGGGCGAGTTGCGAGAGGGCGGGCCTGGCCAGCGCGGGCCGTGAGGCCGCGAGAGTCGAGCCGGGCGTCGCCGTGTTGAGGCCGCGCGGCCTCCTCGGCGTGCGGCGAGGGCCGCGGGGCGCGCCGCCGGCCGGCCCCAGGAGGATCGACTGGGCGCGGGTCTGCGGCGTGGAGACGTCGATCCCGGTCACGAAGTCGCCGATGGGGATCGGCGTGCCGGTGAAGGTGTTCGCGTTCGACGCCGGGGACTCGGCCACGGGGTTGCCGTTGGGCGCGTCGTAGCGGAAGACGCCGTAAATGCCGTTGACGTTGAGGTTGTTGGATTGCACCGCGTTGTCGACGGGCAGGGCGAACAAGTTCAACTGGTCGTCGCGGCGGCTGATGTAAACCCCGGTCAGGATGTTCCCCGAGATCACGTTGCCTTCGCCCGGCAGGCCGACGCGGTTGCCCGACGAGCCGATGACGACCACGCCGTGGGACTGTAAGCCGTAATTCACGACGTTGCCGTCCGGCAGCGTGATCTCGGGATGCTGGGCGATCGAGCCGATGATCTGCGAACCGTCGCTCACGGCGAAGGCCACCCGGCCGGAGGCGTCGACCCCGATCTGGTTCGCGGTGATGGTGTTGCCGAGCGCGATCGCGGTCCCGGAGCCGCCGAGCTGGCTCCGGCCGCCGAAGATCTCGATGCCCGCCAGGCCGTTCGCCGAGATCAGGTTGGAGTTGATCAGGTTGTCGGAGGCGGCGGTGATGAACACGCCGAACTGGAAATTCGGCAGGGCCCGCAGCCCGGTGACGTCGGTCCCGATCGTGTTCCCCTGGACGACGTTCCGACTCGACGCCGGGGCGTTGGCGTCGAGCGAGGCGATGTTCACGCCGTAGCGGTTGCCCGAGATCAGGTTCCCGGCGCCCACCGCCCCCACGGTGTTGCCCGAGCTCTGCACGATCAGGACCCCGCTCTCCTGGGAGGGGTTGTACCGCGGGTTCGACGTGGGGAGGATCCTGGGGGCCGGCCGATCGAGGCCCGAGACGCCGGTCCCGATGAAGTTGTTGACCAGAACGTTCCGCGTCGCCAGCGACCCGATCATCTCCACGCCGGCCAGCGCGTTGCCTGTGATCACGTTGCCCAGCGGCGAGTTCGGCCCGATCCCCGCCTGCCTGGGGAGATAGCCGCCGACCCTAACGTCCTGCGCGTTGGCCAGCAGCACGCCGATCGAGTTCGATCCGCTCCGCCCCTGCGCGTCCAGGCCGATCAGGTTGGACTGGATGCGGTTGCCGAGCGCCTCGGGCGAGTTCACCTGGACGCCCAGAAGGTTCGGCACGTCTCCGGCGGCGCTCTGGGTGAGGATGTTGCCGGTGCCTTCGAGCACGCCTCCCTCGCCGTCGACCAGGCCGCCGATCCAGTTGTTCGACGCCCGCGACTCGATCAGCACGCCGACCCGGCTGTACAGGTCCAGCCCGGCGCCGACGTCGTTGAACGCCCGGCCCTGCGCATCGACGCCGAGGAACGATCCGCGAACCCGGGTCCCGGTGGTGGAGCCCGTCAGCACGACGCCCGCCGCGCCGTTGCCGGAGATGACGTTGCTCGCCTGGCCGGGCGCCGGGACGAGCGTTCCCGGGATCGTCGCCAACCCGGGCGAACCCGTCGCGTAGCCGACGACGGTGTCCACCGCGTTGTTCAGCAGGACGCCGAACAGGCCGTTGGCCACGCGCCGCGAGCCGCTCCGGTCGAGGCCGATGTAGTTGCCGTCGACGACGTTGCCGGCGCCCTCGAAGCCCCGGTTGGCCTGGAATTCGACGACGACGCCGTGGGCCCCGTTGCCCGAGACGACGTTCCGCGTCGCGCCGCCGATCACGTTGCCGTGGCCGTTGATCACGTCGACGCCCACGCCGCGGTTCCCCAGGGCTCCGGTCCCGGCCGCGTTGGTGCCGATGAAGTTGCCGACGATCCGGTTGCGATCGGCCGGCGCCACGGCGACCGGGCTGAAGATCTGGACCCCGTCGACCGCGTTCGCCGAGATCACGTTGTAGCCGACCTCGACGCCCGAGGCCGCGACGATCTGCACGCCCGACCCGCCGTTGCCGATCGCCCGGTCGCCGGCCCGGTTCAGGCCGATCGTGTTCCCGTAGATCGTCGGCGGGGCGCCCTGGATCGGAGCCCCGGACACCAGGACGCCCGACTGGCCGTTGCCGGAGATCCAGTTCCGCTGGCCTGCACCGGTCCCGCCGACCTGCACCCCCGCCGCGCCCGAGACGACCACCCCGGCACCGCCGTTGCCCACGGGGGTCTCGCCGGACGCGTCGAGCCCGATGAGGTTGCCCAGCACCTGCGAGTCCGAACTCAGGCCTACCGTGCTGGCGATCACCACCCCGGATTGGGCGTTGCCCGAGATCACGTTGCCGCCGAGAGGCCCGCCCACGCCGATCCGGTTCGGCCCGGCGTTCTCCACGATCACCCCGTTGCCCTGGTTGCCGATCCGGGTCGTGCCGTCCGCTCCCACCCCGATGAAGTTGCCGACGAGCACGTTGCCGACCGCCCCTGCACCGAAGATCCGGATCCCCTGGGCGCGGTTCCCCGAGATGACGTTGCGGCTCGCCTCGGAAGCGCCGCCGATCGTGGTGTTCGAGGCGTCGAGCAGGAAGAGGCCGTCCGCGAAGTTGGCGACGGCCGCGCCCCCCCGGAGGTCGGTCCCGATCCGGTTGCCGGCCACCGTGTTCAAATCGGAACCGGTCCTCCCCCCGGCGATCAGCACGCCGTAGAGCCGATTGCCCGAGATCACGTTGCCGACGCCTCGTCCCGAAGGATCGACGCCGATCACGTTGCCGTTCGAGGCGCTGACGATGATCCCGGAGTTCAGGTTGCCGACGCTCGACGCGCCGTCGGCGCCGACCCCGATGAGGTTGCCGAGGACGACGTGGGCGCCGCCACCACTCAGGATCACCCCGGTGGCCTGGTTGCCCGAGACGATGTTGCCGTCACCGGCCGCCGCGCCGCCGATCGTCACCCGCGAGCCCCGGTTGAGGAAGACGCCGTTGCCGAGGTTGCCGTGATCCTGGGCCGCGTTCCCGGCGATGCCGCCTATCGAGCCGATCAGGTTGCCCTTGATGCCGACGTCGACCGAGTCCTGCACGGTGATCCCGTTGCCGCGGTTGGCGCCGATCGCATTCCGGCGGATCAGCGCGACCTCGCCCCCGGTCGAGCCTTCCCCGCGAAGGAGCCGGTCGAGGAACACGCCGTCGCCCGAGTTGTTGTAGTCCTCGCCCTCGCGATCGGTGCCGATCTCGTTGGACTCGATCAAGAGGGAGCCGCCGAACCCCCCCAGGCCGAGCGAGTCCGTCGCGTGCACGCCCGAGCCGCGATTGCCGACGATCCGGTTGGACAGGATGCTCGCGCGGGCGTCGCCGAAGACGAAGACGCCGTCCGCAAGGTTGCCGGTCCCGGTCTCCGCGTCCTGGGGCGCCCGGCCCATGAGGTCGCCGCCGATGACGTTCTTGACGATCCAGACGCCGAACGTCGCCGTGGCCGGCGCCGTCCCCTCGGGCCAGAAGACCTCGACGCCTCGGCCCAGGTTGCCCGAGATGACGTTCGACCAGGGGCGATCGCCCGTGGCGTAGCTGCCGACCTGCACCCCCCCCACGTTGATGATCCGAACGCCGTCGAGACCGTTGCCGAGCGGCACGCCGCGGGCGTCCACGGCCTGCCCGGCCAGGTTCAGCCCGATGACGTTCTCGGCGACGAGCACCCGCGCGTATCGCGTCGGGTCCGAGCCGTTGAAGGTCGAGACCTCGCCGACCAGCAGGCTGTCGACGCCGACGCCGTTCAGGCCGTTGCTGGAGATCAGGTTCGCCCGCACGTCGACGGACCAGGCGGCGCCCGTCGGGACGGAGCCGGTCGGATTCAGCAGCACGCCGCTGAGGCCGTTGCCGGTCGGGGCACCGTCGGAGGTCCGGTTGGACGCCCCGTCGAACGTCGTCCCGATGTAGTTGCCCAGGATCGAGGCGAGCTGCACCCCGCCCCCCATGTCGCCGACCGCGCGGACGCCGTTCAGCCGGTTCGCATAGATCCAGTTCCCCGCGATGAGCGCGTCCGAGGTAGACTCGCCCACGTGGACGCCGTTCAGGTTCCCGGTGATGACATTCGCCACGCCCGGCGTCAGGGCCGCGGGGGGCGCCTGGCCGGCGAGGCCGCCGCCGATCCAGTTGCTCGCGCCCGCTTCCATCCGGATCCCGTCGCCCTGATTGCCCGGGAACGCCAGATAGGCCCCGACGACGTTTCCTCGCAGCTGGTTGTCCCGGCTCCCAGCCTGGAAAACGACCCCGACGACGTTCCCGGAGATGAAATTCGCCCCCGCGAGGAGGGCCCGGTTCGTCGGGTCCCACGGGCTGGGCCCGGCGCCGGCGAGCGGGCCGAGGATGTTGCGGCTGGCGTCCCCCAGGACGATCCCCCGGCCGTTGGGGAGCGGGGCGCCTTGCAGGCTGGAGCCGATCACATTGTTGCCGATCAGGTTGTCGGACGCTCCGGAGTCCAGGCGGATGCCCGCGCCGGCGTTCCAGCCGATCACGTTGACGAGCGTGGCGGCGGGCTGGCCGACGAAATTGGACCGGGCCCCCCGCAGCCAGATCCCATCCTGCGTGTTCCCCAGGGCCCTGCCGGACGGGTCCGTGCCGACGAAGTTGCCGGCCAGCACGTTCCCGGTCGCGGTCGACGTCAGGATCACGCCGACGATGTTCCGGCCGATGACGTTCTGGGTGCCCGCGATCCCCTGTTCGCCGTTGCGGAGCGATCCGATGGTGTTCCCGGATGCGTCGACGTAGATCCCCACGTCATTGCCCGCCGACGCTTCGAGATCGCGGAACGGCAGCACGCCGATCGAGTTGCCGGCGACACGGTTGCCGACCGAGCCAAGTCCCGTGATCCGCACGCCCGCGCCGTAGTCCTCGACGGCGGCCGAGCCGGAGGTGCTGTTGCCGATCAGGTTGTCCCGGATCAGGTTGTTCGGCGAGTCGACGATCGAGACGCCGTCGATGTTCCGGTAGCTCGTGAACCCATTGGTGCCGATCTGGTTGCTCAGGATGTAGTTAGAACCCGGGCCGGCGATCCGGATCGCCGTCTCGAAACGGCCGACGACGTTCATCAGCCCGGGCGCCGAGCCGCCGATCAGATTCCCCGTCCCGCCGGTGATCGAAACGCCGAACCCCTGCGGCGTCCCGTCCGGGAGGAAGGACCCGAAGATCAGGTTGCCCACGACCTGGACGTTGCTCGTCTGGATCTCCACCGCCGCCGTGACGAACTCGCGGAATCCCAGGCCGCGAACCAGGCTCCCGTCCGAGCCCGCCTGGAAGACCAGGCCCCGAGCCGCCTGGGTGTTGTCCGGGTTGTTCTCCGGATCATTGAGCGGCCGGGGAGCCAGCCAGACCGAGGGGCTGATGAACTGGCCCGGCAAGGGCTCGGACGACGGCTGCGTGTTCCAGCCGTCGATGTAGACCTGCGAGGGGATCAGGATGTCGGTGGCCAGATAGATGACCCAGTTGCCCGCGGGGTCCCTGAGCTCGTCGGGGATCCGGAAGATGATGCTCCGGTCGGCGTCCGCCGGCAAGGTCGACACATAGTTCACGGCTCCCCGCAACGAACCGTCGCCCGAGTCGTTCGTGTTCACGACCACGTTCGGGGTGACGACGAGGACCTGATTCGAGAAGGCCGACGTCGAGTCCCCGGGGTCGTTGATCGAACCCTCCAGCACGTCGCCGGTGATCGTGACCGCCAGCCGGTCGCCCGGCAGGACCCCGGCGATGGGCAAGGTCGCGACGCCCGAACCGGACGCGAAGCCCGCCGACCCCCGGCCCAGGAACTCGGCCGTCGTCGCGGTGATCCGGTAGACCTCGATCTCCGGGTTGGAAGCGAACGTCGTGTCGAGTTGCAACAGCAGGCTCAGCGCCGCGAGCCCCTGGGAGGCGCTGAGGAGGTGGGCCGGCAGGATGCCCTGGTTGGAGCCCGGCGCCACGAAGAGGCTGTTGGCGAGCCCGTAGACGCCGCCGACCTCCGGGCCGTTCGCCCGGTACGCGTTCTCCTGGATCACGTTGCGATCGCCGGCCAGCAGCGAGACGCCCTGCTGGGCGTTGTCGGCGATCACGTTGCTCCGCCCCGGCTGGCCGATCGTGTTGCCGCTCGCGCCCAGGATCACGACCCCGACCGCGTTCTGCAGGCCGGGGGTCGACGCGGCGTCGGTGCCGATGAAGCTGTCTCGCACGATGTTCCCGGTCGCGCCCAGCCCGCTGATCTGCACGCCCGCGATCGACGACCGCACGAAGGTGGCGTCCTCGACCGTGTTGCCCGCCCCTTCGAGCAGCAGGCCCACGCCGCCGCCGTCGAACCGGCCGCGGCGGATCGTGACGCCGTCGGACTGCACGCGAAGGCCCGCGCCGCCGAAGCCGACGAAGTCGAGGTCCTGGACGACGCTCCCGTCGGAGCCCGGGGCCAGGACGAGGCCGTCGAAGATCGTGGCCGGGCCGGTCGCCTGGATCGTGATCCGCACGCCGGCGGGCACCGTCATCGTCGCCGGGCTCGTCAACGCCGGCAGCGGGGAGCCGGCGGCGACCAGGATCGTCCGCTCGCCCGGGTCGAGTTGGAACCGGATCTCGCCGCCGAGGCCGGCGTTGAGGTTGGCGATGACCCAGGGCAGCGACCCGGCCTCGACGCCGACGTTCGTCGTGACGGTCAGCAGGTCGCCCACCGAAGCGGTGTTCGAGAACGCCGAGGTGCCGAAGGTCGGGCGCGACGCCGTCACGAGGAGCACGGCGGCGTCGGTGAGCGAACCGCTCGGTACCAGCAGCTCGTTCGGCGTCCCGGCCTGGATCTGGCCGGCGGCGAAGAACGTCCGACGGCCCGGCGCGGTCGCGTCGAGCGTGTAGACCTCGACGGTCGTCCCGGCCGCGAGGTCCGCCGTGAACCGGATCCTCAGGTTCGCCCCCTCGAGCGAGGCCGTGGCGATGACCGGAGGCAGGATGCCCCCGTTGGCCGCCGCGCCCACGTTGATGTCCCCTGCGGGGTTCGGCTGGGGCAGACTGCCGTTCGAACCGACGTACAGATTCCTCAGGACGAAGTTCCGGGTCCCGGCGAGGACGCCGACGCCGGCAAGCGCGTTGAATCCGACCGTGTTCGCCTGGCCCGCGAGCGAGCCGCCCACGGTGTTGTCGTCCGAATTAAAGATCTGGACGCCGAAAGGGTTGCCGAGCCCGGCGGCGAGGGTGGCGTCGGTGCCGATGAAGTTGCCGATCACCGCGTTGCCCGCCGGCGTCGGGCCCACGATCTGCACGCCGGCCGTGCTCGCCAGCACGACGACGTTGGCCGAGCCCGCCGCCGTCCCGCCGATCGTGTTGCCGCCGGCCCCGCTGATCTGGACGCCGATCCCGTTCTGGAGCGGGCCGGTCGTCCCCTTCCGGCCGATCGCGTTGCCGACGACCGTGTTGCCGGTGGAGTCCGGCCCGAAGATCTGGACGCCGACCGCCGTGCTGGCGTCGATCGCGTTGCCCAGGCCCGTCGTCCCGCCGATCGAGTTGTTCGGCGCGTTGTTGATCTGGACGCCGTAAGCGTTGGGCGCGGCCGCGTTCGCGACCGTCGTCCCGAACGTGTTGGCGGCGACGACGTTTCCCGTCGAGTCCGACCCGGCGATGAGCACGCCCGCCACCGCGCTGTTGCCGATCAGGTTGCCCGCGGCCGCCCCGCCGATCGTGTTCCCCGGGGCGTCGAAGATCTGGACGCCGTGCGCGTTGCCGATCGACTCTCCGCCCGAACCGACGCCGATGAGATTACCCTGCACGAGGTTTCCGGTCGCGCCCGAGCCGAGGAGGCGGACGCCGGCGACCGAGCTGGAGCCGATCACGTTCGCCGCCCCGGCGGCCGTCCCGCCGATCGTGTTCCCCGGGGCCCCGTCGACGAGCACGCCGATGGGGGCGCCCTGGCCGGCCCCGATGAGGTTCGACCGGATGAGGTTCCCGGTCGCCGTCGAGCCGGAGACGGCGACGCCCGCGATGGTCGCGAAGCCGATCGTGTTGCCCGACCCCGAGGTGCCGACGGTGTTGTCGGACCCGCCCTCGACGAGGACGCCGTGGCCGACGGTCGCGGAGGCCCCGCCCAGCGTGTTGCCGAGGATCTGGTTGTCGTCCGACAGGATCCGGATCGCGGCCCCCGCGAAGTTGCGGATCGTCAGGTCCTGGATCGTGCTCCCGTCGGAGCCGGCGGCGAGCGTGAACCCGTCGAGCGTGCCGCCGCCGTCGATCGTGACGTCGGTCCGGCCGGTGACGTTGACGACGACCGGCCCCGTGATCGAGGCGAGCGGCGTCGACAGCACGATGGCCGAGGCGCCGGATCGGAACTCGATCGTGTCCACCGGGTCGGTCGAGTCGCCGTTGGCGTCGAGGATCGCCTGCCGAAGGCTGCCCGCGCCGGAGTCGGCGTTGTTGTCCACGAAGAAGGCCGTCAGAAGCGTGCGATCCTCGAAGATCTCCACCGTCGGAAGGCCCCGACGCCGTTTCGATGCACGATCCGCCCGCCGACCGGTCGTTCTATCCAGCCATCTCATGGGAATCGTACCTCAGCAGTTTGGCTCGACGGTCCTCGCCTCATGGGGGAGGGCTTTGGGGATTCGGGCTCGGCGACCGGGCCGTCGCGAGGCGGCCGAACCGATGGGTCTCGACGCCCCACGCACGAGGGACTCACGGCGGAAACCGCCATGTTTGATTGCATTGATTGGATCGCCGGCGGTCCGGATTTGCAAGCGCCTTTTCCGGGTTTCGCGAAATCCGCCTCGGGGGGCGCTCCGGTTCGAGATGTTTGAAAAAACACGGACCGGGCCGACTCGGTTACGGGGGCTCTCGCGTTGGTCGAACTAGGATAGCCGACGTAATCCTCCAAAACAAATTTATTTCGCCCCGTCCCCCGGCGTTTCCCATATTCCCGCCCTCAAGGAGGTCCGGCGTCGGGCGCGATCCTCGCCCCGCGATCGGTTTCGAGGTCGAAAATTGATATTATTATATCAAACTATGCTTGTTCAAATTTGGTTTAGTCCGGCTTTCGAAGCGTGGCGGGGCGTCCGCGGCGCGGTTCTGATATCATGCGGGCATGTCCCGAAAAATGGCGTTGAGTACGGTCTTGAAGCGTCACAGCAGGCCGGATTCTCCGCATTCTCCTGCGAGGGGCGGAGAGGGTCGCCGGGGAAGCCCGGGGGGGCGGGCGGGCGATCGGACGAGGCCGATTTTTCGTTTGCATTCCCGCGTCGTCCGGCCGCAGAATACTCGGCGCGACGGGCCGCGACGAGGTGCGGCGGCCCGACGCACTCGCCGGGAGGCGGCCCTCGGGGGACCGCCGCCGCACGGCGGCGGGTCGCCATAAAAAAGACGTCAGCCGGTTCGCCGAAGAATTGGTCCCGTGCCCAGGATCCGAACGATCCCAAACAGACGAGGGCGCACGACATGCCGCGCGATGAGAGTCTCCAGCACAAGCTCGACCGGGTCCGCCCGCCCCGGGTCCAGATCACCTACGACGTCGAGATCGGCGGGGCCCAGGTCAAGAAGGAGCTGCCGTTCGTCCTCGGGGTCCTGGCCGACCTGGCCGGGCACCCCGACCCCGACGCCCCGCCGCAGCCGGAGCTGAAGGACGAGAAGCGCAAGTTCGTGGAGATCAACCGCGACAGCTTCGACCGCGTGCTCAAGGGCATCAAGCCCCGGCTCGCCCTCCGCGTCCCCAACAAGCTCGAAGACGACGGCTCCAAGCTGGGCGTCGAGCTGAAGTTCGACTCGATCGAGGATTTCGAGCCCGCCCGGGTGGTCGAGCAGATCGAGCCGCTCCGCAAGCTCCTGGAGGCCCGGCGGAAGCTCGCCGAGCTGAAGTCGAAGGTGGTCACGAACGACCGTCTCGAGTCGCTGCTCCAGCGCATCATCCACGACTCCGACCAGCTCTCCCGGCTCGGCCGCGAGACCGGCCACGGCGACCAGGCGACGACCAGCCCCGAGGAGCCCCAGGCATGAGCACCGCCGACGAACCCAAGGCCCGGCCGTCCGCCCCCGAGGCCGTCGCCTCCGAGGCGACCCCAGAGGCCAACCTGCTCGACGAGATCCTCAAGGCCAACCGCGTCGGCGAGGGGGAGGCCGAGCTCCGCAAGTACCACTCGGACCTCGTCGGCCAGCTCGTCGAGGACATCATGGCCGGCGAGATGAAGGTCTCCGCCGACACCGAGCGGATGATCAACGACCGGATCGCCGAGATCGACGCGCTCCTGAGCGTCCAGCTCAACGAGATCATGCACGACCCCGAGTTCCAGAAGCTCGAAGGCTCGTGGCGCGGGCTGCACTACCTGGTGCACGAGTCCGAGACCAGCCCGATGCTCCAGATCCGGGTGCTCAACACCTCGAAGAAGGAGCTGCTCCGCGACCTCGAGCGGGCGAAGGAGTTCGACCAGAGCGCCCTGTTCAAGAAGATCTATTCGTCCGAATACGACGTCTACGGCGGCACCCCTTACGGGGCCCTGATCGGCGACTTCGAGTTCGGCAAGCATCCCCAGGATCTGGCGCTCCTGAAGCGGATCTCCCAGGTCGCCGCGGCGTCGCACGCCCCGTTCCTGGCCGCCGCCGCCCCCCAGATGTTCGGCTGGGAGAGCTTCGAGGAGCTCCCCCAGACCCGCGACCTCGCGGAGATCTTCCGCTCCCGCGAGTACGACAAGTGGAAGTCGTTCCGCGAGAGCGAGGACTCCCGCTACGTCGGCCTCTGCCTCCCCAGGACCCTGATCCGCGCCCCGTACGGCCGGGCCACGGTCCCGATCGAGGAGTTCAACTACGAGGAGGACGTCGACGGCCGCGCCCACGACAAGTACCTCTGGTCGAACGCGGCCTACGCGATGGGCGCCCGGATGACCGACGCCTTCGCCAAGTACGGCTGGTGCGCCTGGATCCGGGGCGTGGAAAACGGGGGCCTGGTCCAGGGCCTGCCGCTCCACAGCTTCACCACCGACGACGGCGAGATCGCCAACAAGTGCCCGACCGAGACCCTGGTCGGCGACCGCCGCGAGAAGGAGCTGGCCGACCTGGGCTTCATCGCCCTGGCCCATTGCAAGAACACCGACTACGCGGCGTTCTTCTCCGCCCAGTCGTGCCAGAAGCCGTTCGAGTACGACACCGACGCCGCCACGGCCAACGCCCGGCTGTCGACCCAGCTGCCTTACATCCTCATGACCTCCCGGTTCGCCCACTACCTGAAGGCGATCGCCCGCGACAAGATCGGGTCGTTCATGAGTCGCAAGGACTGCGAGGTCTGGCTGAACAACTGGATCACCAACTACGTCACGCCCGACGAGCGGGCCTCCGAGAACTCCAAACGCGAGCGGCCGCTCTTCGACGCCCGGATCAGCGTCGAGGACGACCCCCGCCGGCCCGGCTGCTATCGGGCCATCGCCCTGCTCCGGCCCCACTACCAACTCGACGAGCTGACCGTCTCCATGCGGCTGGTCTCCGAGCTGCCCGCGGGGGCCTCCTCGAAGTGATCCCTCGATCGATCGGGAGCGATCCCGGCCCTGAAGGACCAGGGCGACGTCTCCGACTTCGTGACTTGTCTTCAGGCGCACGGTGACAAACGGCCCCCCCGGGGGCGAATCAGCCAGAGGAGCGACCCATGGCAGTCGACTATTTCTTGAAGCTCGACGGGATCGACGGCGAATCGACCGACTCCAAGCACAAGGGGGAGATCGACGTCGAATCCTGGAGCTGGGGCCAGACCAATACCGGCGATGCGGCCCACCGCGGCGGCATGGGGTCCGGCAAGGTCGCCATGCAGGATTTCCACTTCGTCATGCGGATGAACAAGGCCACCCCCAAGCTGATGGAGGTGTGCGCCACCGGCGAGCACATCAAGAAGGCCGTCCTCACCTGCCGCAAGGCCGGCAAGGAGCAGCAGGAATACCTGAAGGTGACGATGAGCGACCTGATCGTCTCCAGCTACCAGACCGGCGGGTCCAACGGCGACGTGGTGCCGACCGACCAGATCAGCCTGAACTTCTCGAAGATCGAGTACGAGTACAAGGAGCAGAAGGCCGACGGCACCCTCGGCGGGGCGGTCAAGGCCGGCTACGACGTCAAGGCCAACAAGAAGGTCTGACCGCAGTCGGCGGCCCCCGGGGCCTCGAAACCGCGCGGCCGCCCCGAGCATCCGGGGCGGCCGCGTTTTCGCGTCCCCGAGCCGCGCGGCCGGCGGCCCCGGAGTCTCGCCATGGCGAAGTCCACGAACGGCGCCCGCTTCCCGCACTCGCTCTGGGAGCGGCTCACGGAGCCGTCGCTGCTCTCCGGCGACGCCCTGGCGACCTCCTCGGCCTCCAGGCTCGACCGGCTCCGAAAGGAAGTCCTGTCGCACCTGGAGTGGCTCCTGAATTCGCGCTGTTGCGTGGGCGAGGCCATCGAGGGCTCCGAGGTCCTCCGGGCCTCGATCGTCGGCTACGGGCTCCCCGACCTCTCGGCGCTCTGGACCGGCGATCCTCGCGATCGCGAACGGCTCGAACGGACGCTGGAGGACGTGATCCGGCGGTTCGAGCCGAGGCTCAAGGACGTCCGCGTCGAGTTCAACCCCGCCGGCAAGGACCAGTCCCGATCGATGCTCCACTACCGGGTCTCGGCCGTCATCAAGGTCAAGCCGATCGCCCAGCCGATCGAGTTCGACACCGTGCTGGAGCTGGGCAGCAAGGCGTTCCTGGTCCGCGGGGCCGAGTGAATCGGGAGCCCGCCGCCCCCCGCGGCGGCGATCGGAGGCGGCGTTGAAGGTCACCGACGAACTGCTCGACTATTACAGCCGCGAGCTGGTCTACCTGCGCGACATGGGGGACCAGTTCGCCCGCGCGCAGCCGGCCGTCGCGGGGTTGCTGGCGCTCTCGGCCGGGCGATGCGAGGACCCCCACGTCGAACGCCTGATGCAGGCCTTCGCGTTGCTCGCGGCGCGGGTGCGGAAGAAGCTCGACGACCGCTTCCCGGAGATCTCGAACGCGCTGCTGGAGGTGGTCCACCCCCACTACCTCCGCCCGCTGCCGTCGGCCGCGGTCGTCCAGTTCGAGGGGGCGGGCGACCCGTCCCAGGCCTCGGAAGGACGGACGGTCCCGGCGGGGACGACGCTGACCGCCGCCGTCGAGGTCGAGGGCGTGCGTTGCCGGTTCCGGACGGCCTATCCCGTGGACCTCTGGCCGGTGACGGTCGAGGGCGCCGTCCTGGCGCCCGACCGCGTGGTCCAGGCGGACAAGCCCCCGGGCGCGGTCGGCCTGCTCAAGCTCACGCTCCGATGCCGGGCCCCCGGCGGCTGGGAGTCGCTCGCCGGGCTGGACTCGCTCCGCTTCTTCCTGGACGGGGGCGAGCCGGTCGCCTCGGTCCTCCACGAATGCTTCCTGAATCGGGTCTCCGAGGTCTGGGTCGTCGGCGAGGCCGACGGCCGCCCTTCGCGGCGGATCCTGCCCAAGACGGCCGTCAGGGCCGTGGGGTTCGGCCCCGACGAGGCGCTGTACCCCTACCCGGACCGCTCGTTCCCGGGCTACCGTCTGCTCCAGGAGTTCTTCGCCTTCCCCCAGAAGTTCCAGTTCGTGGACGTGTTCCTGAACGAGTCGCACGAGGGCTCGCACCCGCCGCTGGGGACCCGCACAAAGCTCGGCCCGACCATCGGGCTCCTTTTCTGGCTGGACGGCTCGCCGCGGTCGGACGTCACGGTGCGGCCGACGAACTTCCGGCTGGGCTGCACGCCGGCCGTGAACCTCTTCCGCTGGGTCCCCGAGCCGATCCCCCTCACCCGGCTCCGGACCGAGTACCGGGTCACGCCGAGCGTCGAGCACCCGACCGGCTACGAGGTCTTCTCGGTCGATCGGGTCGTCAGCTCGGGCTCGTACCTGGAAGATGCGTACGAATTTCAGCCCTTTTATGCGATGCGGCACGGGGCGAGGGAGACCGATCGCGAGGCCTTCTGGTTCTCCAGCCGGCAGGCCTCGGCGCTCGACTCCGGCACCGAGGTCGACCTGGCCTTCGCCGACGACCGTTTCGACCCGACGACGCCGGCGGTCGAGAAGATCACGGCCCACCTGACCTGCACCAATCGAGGCCTGCCGTGCCACCTGCCGTTCGGCGGCGACCAGGGCTTCCTGGAGGCCGAGGCCGAATCGGCGGCGGGCCGCGCCCGGCTCCTGATGCAGCCGACCCGGCCGATGCGGCCCCCCGCCGGCCGCGCGGTGCAGTGGCGCCTGATCTCGCAGCTGGGGCTGAACCACCTGTCGCTCGCACCTTCGGGTCCGGACGACGACCCCGCCGACGGGGCCCGCGCGCTCCGCGAGCTGCTGGCCCTCTACAACTTCCCGAGCGGCGACGACCGGATCGACGACGCGAATGCCAAGATGGTCCAGGGCGTCTTGGAGGTCTCCCATGAACGGATCGCCGCCCGGGTGGCCTATCCCGACCCGGAAGCGGACGACGACCCGTCGCGCGCCGCCGCGCGGCGGCGCCGGCTGATGGGGAAGCCGCTCTCGCTGGGCCTGGAGATCCGTCTGGTCCTCGACGACGACGCGTTTCCCGGGGCTCGGGCGTTCCTCCTGGCTTCGGTCCTCGATCGGTTCTTCGGCGGCTACGTCGACCTGAACGGCTTCACGCGACTCGTGGCGACCACCAAACAACGGCGAGGGACCTGGCGATGGCCGGCTCGGAGCGGAGATCGGACGCTGATCTGATCGATCGTCTCCGCGAGGAGCCGTATCGGTTCGATTTCTTCCAGGCGGTGCGCATCCTCACGCGAGTCGCCGGCGATCGCGCGCCGGTCGGGCTCGACGGCCCGTTCGGCCGCGAGGCCGTCCGGTTTGCGCAGTACGTCTCCCTGAGCTTCCCCGCGAGCGCCATCGACCGGATCGAGCACCTGGACCGGCCGACCGCGCCGAAGTCCGAGGGCGGGGAGTCGGCCGATCCCGGACCGCCGCCGACGTTGACCACGACGTTCATCGGCCTGCTCGGGCCGAGCGGCGTCCTGCCGACGGTCTACACCGAGGAGCTGCTCGGCCCGCAGGCGAAGCGTCGGGGGGCGGCCGTCGAATTCTTCGACCTGTTCCACCACCGCATCGTCTCGCTCTTCTTCCGGGCCTGGGAGAAGTACGACCTGCCGACCCAGTGGGAGAAGGGCCGCGCCCCGTCGGGCGACGACTCCCCGGACGGCGACGCCTTCGCCGCGACGCTGTTCCACCTGCTGGGGCTCGGCCCCGAATCGCTGCGCGGCCGGCTCGCCGTGCCGGACGATTCCCTGCTCTTCTACGCGGGCCTGTTCGCGCAGCAGCGGCGTTCCGCGATGATGCTCGAACGCCTGATCGTCGACTACTTCGGACGCCCCGCGCGGGTGGTCTCCTTCGTCGGCCGCTGGCTGCGGCTCCGGCCCGAGGAGCGGAGCCGGCTGGGTCGTCGCGGGTCGTTCAACCGCCTGGGCTGCGACGCGGTCGTCGGCGGCAAGGTCTGGGACGTCCAGAGCAAGTTCCGGGTCCGCATGGGCCCGCTCACGCTGGAAGAGTTCCAGGGATTCCTCCCCGGCGGCGCCGCTTCGGATCGGCTGCTGGACCTGATCCGCTTCTACGACCGAGGGGAGCTGGATTTCGACGTGCAGCTCGTCCTGAAGAAGGAGGAAGTCCCGGCCTGTCGGGTGGCGAAGGGGCCCGGCGCGGCCCGCCTGGGCCGGACGTCGTGGCTCAAGGGCCGGGACTTCGAACGCGACGCCGACGACGCGTTCCTGCGGCCCCGATCGTGATCGAGGCGGGCGGGGCCGAATCCGAGGCGCGACCACTCGTGGAGCCCGGAGACGCATGCTAAATTGAATCCGCCTCGACTTGGTCGGGACGGGTAAACGGGGATCCGGACGGGGAGCGAGGCATGCCGAAACGGCCCGTGCATTGGTTCGAGGGGATGTTTCTCAAGCCCCATCACTTCCAGTCGGCCGAGCGCTGGACCCGAGAGCGGATCCGCGAGTCCGAGGACTGGCTGCACCCGCACGACTGGGGCCTCCGCTCGATCGAGTTCGACGCCGACGCGATCGCCAACCGCACCCTCCGGGTCACCTCGTGCCAGGCCCGGTTCAAGGACGGGACGACTCTGGTGGTGCCCGACGAGGCCGCGCTCGACCCGGTCGAGCTGGGGCCGGCGCTGGCGCGGCGAGAGCGGACGACGGCCTACCTGGCCGTGCCCGCCTGGCAGCCGGGCCGTCCCAACGCCCTCCGGGACGCGACCGAGCAGACGCCACGCTTCGTCGTCGGATCGCTGGAGTGCCCGGACGAGAACACCGGCGGCGACGAGGAGGAGGTCGAGTTCCGGAACCTCCAGGCCCGCATCCTCCTGGAGGATCAGCTCGCCCCGGGGTTCGAGGTCCTCCCCATCGCCCGCATCGAGCGATCGGCGAGCGACCAGGCCCCGCCCCGGATCGACCGCGGCTACGTCCCCCCCGTCCTGGGACTCGACTCCTGGCGGCCGCTCCACGACGACGTCCAGTCGCTGTTCCGCCAGGTGGAGGCGTGGATCGACCAGGAGGCGGCCCAGGCCCTCGGCCGCAAGGTCGCGTTCGACAGCCAGGTGCTGGGCGACGCCGAGCGGATCCTCCGCCTCTCGGCGCTGAACACGGCCTCGGCCGCCTGGCAGGCGATCCTCTTCACGCGCGGCCTGCACCCGCTGGCGATGTACACGGAGCTTTGCCGCCTGCTGGGCCAGTTCGCGATCTTCGGCGAGGCGCGACGGCCGATCAAGATCCCGAGCTACGACCACGACGACATCGGTCCGATCTTCGCCGTGGTCCTGGCCGAGATCCGCCGGCTGCTCGGCGAGCTGGCCCGGGTCCCTTTCGAAAAGCGGTACTTCAAGCTGGAAGGCCCGCGCTTCCAGGTGCCGCTCGACCCCGACTGGACGCTGGACGGCACGAGGCTCTATGTCGGCGTCGAGACGACGGAGCTGACCGACGCGGAATGCGACGCCCTGATGAAGTCGACCGACTGGAAGCTGGGGAGCGGCGATCAGGTGGAGTCGATCTTCAAGAGCGGCAACGCCGGCCTGGCGATGAAGCCCCTGGATCGCATCCCCCCCGCCCTGCCCCGCGGCGTCGTCTACTTCGAGATCGTCCGCCACGCCGAGTTCTGGAAGGACGTGGTGCGGACCCGGACGCTGGGCCTGCGCTTCAAGCTGGAACGCGGCAAGTTCCTGAGCGCCCAGATGCTGGCCCTCACCAACCCGGCGACGCAGCGCACGGTGAACCTGCAGTTCGCCGTGTTCGTCGTCAAGGCTCAATGATCGGGGGCCGGAGATGACCGACGGGTTCGCCGACCTGGTGATGCCGCTGTTCCGACGGGTGATCGAACTCCAGCGCCGCCTGGCGCGGGGCGAGGCCCGGACGCTGGACGAGGTGATGCGGCAGGTCCAGTCCTGGCTGGACGAGACCGGACGTCGGGCCGTCACCGACCCGACGCTCGCGCGCTCGTTCGACCGGGCGCGGTTCGGGCTGGTGGCCTGGATCGACGAGGTCCTGACCGATTCCGAGTGGGGGCGTTCCGTCGGCTGGGGGTCGGAGGAACACGTCCTGGAGTGGCTGACGTTCGGCAGCCGGGACCGCGCCTGGCGGTTCTTCGAGCACGCCGACGAGCTGGAAGCCCAGGGCGACCTGGACCCGCTGGAGGCCTATCTCCAATGCGTCACCCTGGGATTCCGGGGCGAGCTGTCCTACGACCCCGACCGCATGACCGACTGGGTCGAGCGGGTCTACGGCCGGATCGGCGAGGCGGGGGCCGTGGAGGCCCGCCCGTTCGCGGAGGAAGAGGGGGGCGTCGGCCTTCGGCCGCTCGGGGGGCCCTCCCTGCTGGTGAGGGTCAGTGCGCTGGCGGGGGTCACGATGTTGCTCACGCTCGCGGCCTATCTGTTCTCGGTCCATCACGAGTACTATTCCGCCGGCTGACCGACCCCGACGGGCGGCGTCCGGACGAGGCGGGGTGAACCGTTGCTCAAGTCGCTCCTCGACACTCACGTCCTGTTGGTGGTCTACGGCGTCCTGGCCGCGGTCGGTTCGGGCCTGGCCCTGCTATGGACCAGGCATCCGGTGCGCTGGATCCTGGTCTTGCTGGCGATCGGCTGGGTCTTTCTGGTGGTGACGTACGACCTCGGGACGTTGGACCTCGACCCGAGGCTGCCGACCGTGTTCGCCCACTGGCTGCGTCCGTGGATCCTCTTCCTGGGCCTCGCGGTACTCGGGCTGGGACCGCACCTGACCGCGATGCTGCTGGGCCGCGGCGGGCGGGATGAGGGCGAGGAGGCCGACCCGACCTTCGCCGACCTGGACTCGGCCCTCGACGAGATCGCCGTCCGCCTGAGCCAGGCCAGCTACGACGCCGGCGCGCAGGACGTATTCCTGCTCCTCGCTCGCGACGAAACCCTGGCGGCCGACCTGGTCGGGGCTTCGGGGATGAGCCTCTTCGCCCAGGCCCCGGCCTCGCCCGAGGCCCCGGTACACGCTTTCGCCTCGTCCGAGGGCCTTTTCCTGAGCTGCTCCGGGGCCGCTTCGTGGGCCGGCGGCGAGGGCGACGGGGCCGCCCGGCTGGGCCGGCTCTGCCGATGGATCGCGGCGCTCAATCCCGAGACGCCCCCGCTCCGGGGGATCGCCGTGCTGATCCCGCTGGAAGACGCGACCGGTCCCGAGGCCCTCAAGACGATCGGCCCCCTGCGGAACGACCTGCAGGCGATCCAGTCGGGCCTCAAGGTCCGTTGCCCGGTGATCGCCGTCTTCTGCCTTCGCGACGGCCGGTCGGGATTCGGCGAGTTCGCGGCCCGGATGCCGGCCTCGCTCCGCAACAGTCGCTGCGGGTTCTCCACGCCGGGCTCGCGGCCGTTCGATCACGCCGTCGCCGAGAAGGGCCTGCGCTGGTTCGTCAAGTGGCTGCAGAGCTGGTCGCTCAGCCTGATGGCCGAGGGCTACCTGGAAAAGGACGGAAACGGCCGACTCGTCGAGCTGAACGCCGAGATGCGTCGCGACCTGCCCGCGCTGCGCACGCTCGTCGAGACCGCCTTCTCGACCCACGCCCGCGCCGAGTCCCTGATGGTGCGCGGCTGCTACTTCGCGCTCTGTGGGGCCGAGCCGGCGGACCAGGCTTTCGTCTCGGGGCTCGTCCGGGGCCCGAAGAGCAAGCTGGTCGCCGACGCCCGCCTGACGACGTGGGCCCGCGAGGCGGGGCGCGTCGACCGGGGCTATGCGAAGGCCGCGATGGGCCTCGGGCTCGCGGCCGTCGCGCTGGCGACGCCGATCTGGCTACTGGCGATCGCGCCCAGGCTCGACGCTGTCAGCCCCGGCGCGTCGAGCGGCCTGGGGTGGCTCGCCTGGGTCGGGCTCGGCGTGCTGGCCGCGACCTGGATCGTCGTGCTGCTCGCCCCTGGCCTGCGCCGCCGGGGGCGTCCGACCGCGTCGGCCTGAACGGAGCGTCGTCCACGTCCCTCGGGAGGCCGCCCATGTCCGATCCCGCTGCCAGCAGCTATGACGAGCTGCCCTACACCGACAATTGCTTCCCGTACACCCATCCGGAGCACATGGCCACGGTCGCGCGGCTCCACGGGCTGGAGCCGACTCCCGTCGAGCGCTGTCGCGTGCTCGAACTGGGCTGCGCGATGGGGGGGAACCTGATCCCCATGGCCCTGAAGCTGCCCGAGGCGCGGTTCGTCGGGATCGACCTCTCGGCCCGCCAGGTCGCCGAAGGGAAGGCGACGATCGCGGCCCTGGGGCTGGAGAATGTCGACCTCCGCGCCGCCAGCATCCTCGACGTCGGGGCCGACCTGGGCCGATTCGACTTCATCGTCTGCCACGGCGTGTACTCCTGGGTCCCCGCCCCGGTCCGCGAGAAGATCCTGGCGATCCTCGCGGAAAACCTCGCCCCCGGGGGGCTGGCCTACGTCAGCTACAACACCTTCCCCGGCTGGCACGCGCGGGGCCTGGCGCGGGACCTCATGGCGTTCCACGTCCGCGATTCCGTCGCCATGCGTGACTCGGCGCGGTCGGCGCGGGCCTTCCTGAAGGATCTGGTCGACGTCCTGCCCGACCCGAACACCGCCTACGCCGCGATCCTCCGCGCGGAGGGGGAGTTCCTGGAAGGCGTGGACGATGCGTACCTCTATCACGAGCACCTGGAGGAGACCAACAATCCGGTCTACTTCCACCAGTTCATGGCCGACGCCGGGGCCGCCGGGCTCGCCTACGTCGCCGAGGCCAAGTCCGACGGCCTGATCGCCCATCTGCCCGCCAGCGCCCGCGAGCGGATCGCGGAGTGGACGCACGACGAGATCGCCCGCGAGCAGTACGTGGATTTCGTGACCAATCGCACCTTCCGCCGGACTTTCCTTCGACGGGCGTCGGACAAGCCGGACGACCCCCGGCCCGCCGTCCTCACCTCGATGTCAATGGGCGCCGTGGTCATGCCGGATTCGCCCGAGGTGGATTTCTCCTCGGACCAGCCCGTCTCGTTCCATGTCCCGGACCGAGGGGCGACCCTCACGACCAACCACCCGCTCCTGAAAGCCGCGATGCTGGAGCTGGCCGAGGCTCGCCCTCGGATGCTCCCCTTCGAGGAATTGCTGTCGCGCGTCCAGGGACGATTGCGGTCGCGACGGGCGGAGCCGTTTTCCGACGACGAGGCCCGCGCGTACCTGTCTGACGCCCTCCTGCGGACCTTCTCGGTCGATCTGGTCGCTCTCAGCGTTCGGCCGCCGCGCTTCGCCGCCGAGCCGGGCGAGAGGCCGACCGCCAGCCCGCTGGCCAGGCACCAGGCCGGTCAAGGGCGGCGGATTACGAACATCCCGGGCCGCGGCGTCGAGCCCGACGCCCTGGGTCGCCTGCTGCTCGGGATGCTCGACGGCAGCCGCGACAGGGCCGAGCTCGCCGAAGGCCTCAAGGAGCGGATCATCTCCGGCGAGTTCGTCGTCACTTTCGACGGCCGCCCGCTCGTCGACCCATCGGCGGTGGACGCGGCCGTCCCGGATCTGGTCGAGGAGAGCCTCGGCCGGCTGGCGTCGATGTCCTTGCTGATCGCTTGAAGGAGTTCCGAGGATGAGCCGAGCGTTCGGATTTTCGACCGCCGTCCGGGGCGAGGCGCTCGTCCGTCAGGGCGGTCGATGCGCCTGCTGCGGCGACCCGCTTGAAGACCAGATGGATCACGCCCACCACGTGATCCCCAACCAGTCCGGGCGGGCGGGGGAGGCCGGGCACGCCTGGCTGGCCTCGGCCGACAACTGCGTGGTGCTCTGCGAACTCTGCCATTACCGGGTGCATGAGGACGGCCGCTACCGCGCCGGGGCCGTGGCCCCCCCCGAGTATTTCCTGCACTCGCACGGGGACGCGGCGCGGAGGCATCAGGAGTGGGTCGTCGGCCTCCGGCGCGCCAGCGGATCGGTCTGGGGGTGACGCCTCAACCGCCGTCGTCGAGCGGGATCGTCTCGATCGCGACGCCGTTCCGGTCGGCCCGATACCGATCCAGCCCGCCGTCCTCGCGCTCGCAGAGGTACGAGCCGACGTCCCGGAAGTACGCGACTTCGGCGGGCTTGCCCGCCGGTAGGTGGGTCCGGAGGACTCGCGGGTCGTAGAAGCGGAATACCCCCTCCCCGCCAGAAGCCGTCCTCCTCGTCGCCAGGCGGAACAGCCCGGCCCGCAGTTCGTCGAACGGCCGGACCGACGTCAGGAAGACCCCCCAGGCCTTGCCCCAACCGTCGCGGACCAGGGCGTCGAGGAAGGTGGAGTGCCTCGGCAGCTCGATCAGGTAGGGCGCGACGACCGCCAACTCGGACGCTCTCGGCTCGTCGAACATCGACTGATGGCGCTCCGGGCACTCCAGCACCCGCCGGTAGACGTCCGGGCCGCGGGCGGCGTCCAGGATCGAGTAGAGGGGGTCGCGGAGCCCTCGGAGAATGGCGATCGCTCGGTCCTGCGGCGAACCGGACGCGTGGGGGAGAGTCGTTTCGGCGGAGCCGAGCGATGGGCCGAGGGGTTCCGCGGGCGTCGCGGCGACGAGGACCGCTCCTGAAGGGGCCCCGGCTTCCAGGCGGACGCGGAACAGGGTCTCCCCCGCGCCGATGAGGTCGCCTGGGCCGACGAGCCCGGCTTCGACCTCGGAGCCGTTCACGGTCGTCCCGTGGGAGCTGCCCAGGTCGCGGACGCGTCCCTCGCGGCCGTCGAACTCGACCGAGAAATGGCGACGCGACATCGTTCGGTCGCCGACCAGCACCATGGCCGAGGGCTCCGCCCGTCCCACGACCGCCTCGGCGCCGGCCTCGAGCGCGAACGACCGGCCCGCGTTGGGACCCGACCGGACTTCGAGGACGAGGACTCGACTCATCGTGGGCTCCCACCTGGGGCGTCGACGGCCCGGGACGCGCCTGGCTTCAAAGCTCGACGAAGGGTTCGCCGGTCTCGGCGGCGGAGGCCATCGCGCCGACCCCGCCGACGTACATGGCGTCGCCGATGATCACCGTCGGCATCCCCATCGCGATGCTGTTGGGCGGGCCCAGGCACTCGATGATCGTGTCGCCGGCACGGCTGGCGGGGAGGTTGTTGATCAGAACTGACAGGCTGCCGGTGACCACCATGCCGGTCGAGTGCGGCGGGGGGGAGGCCGGCGGGGCGAGAGGGGTCGAGCACATGTGCTGGTCGGCGCCCATGCCGGCGCTGGTCATCGCGGCCGTCATCGATGCGGTGGCCGCCTGCTGGGCGGCGACCTCGGCGGCTTTCGCGGCGGGGAAGGCGGGCGTCCCGGCGGCGGCGGTCGAGGCGACCATCGCGGTCGTGATCGCCGCGTCGCTGGCGGCCTTGGCGGCCGTGATCCCGGGGGCGGCGGCCAGCGGCATAGCTCTCCAGGCGGGCTTGCCGCCGATCAGCACGTTGAGGCTCCCCGGCCCCGGGCCGAGGATCGGCGGCAGCGGGTGGGCGACGGGGTCTCCGACGCGTGCGGCGGGCCCTTGCGGCATGGTCGGATTCCCCTTTCGCTCGGGATCTCGTCACGAGCAGGACTTGTCCCCGGTCTTGGCGTCGTCGGCTTCCTTCGGCTTCCGGGGAGCGGCCTTCTTCGGCTTCTTCGGACTGGCCGACTTCGCGGAGCCGGTCCCGCCGCCGCAGTTGATCTTCACCATCGTCCCCTCGATCGTCACGCCCGTGGCGTCGATCTTCACGAAGCCGCCTGCGGCCTTGATGACCAGCTCCATCCCGGCCTCGATCACGACCTTCATGCCCCCCTTGAGGTGCAGCTCCTGGCCCGCCTCGGTGACGTGGGTCGTCCCGATCTTCTCCTGACGCTCCCCGCCGACCGTGAGGTGCTGATCGCGGACGACGCTCTCGGTCCGCGAGCCCTCGATCTGGACGTCGTGGTTCCCGCCGCCGGGGCCGCCGCCGATGAAAAGCTCGACGTTCCCCTCGACGTGCTCGACGCGGTTGCGATGCACCAGGGCGTTGTGGTCGCGCCAGATCTCCTCGCTGTGGTCGCCGGCCTCGTTCTTCTCGTCCTCCTTGCCGACGATCGAGTGGCGGTCGTGTTGGACCCATTCGATGCAGTCGTTCTTCACGCGGGCGTCGTAGTCGCGTTCGGCGTGGAGGAAGATCTGCTGCTTGTCCTTGGCGTCGAAGAAGCGGAACTCGTTGTAGCCCTGCCCCCCCTTGCTGGTGTTGGACTTGAACCCGCTCACCAGGTTGTCGTCGTTGTGCTTGGAGTCCGGCCCCTTGCCCAGGTAGGGGGGCATCTGTTCGGCGTTGTACACCGTGCCGATGATGATCGGCTGGTCGACGTCCCCTTCCAGGTGGTCGACGACGACCTCCTGGCCGATTCGGGGCCAGAACGACCCGCCCCACCGCTTGCCGGCGATGGGCTGGGCGACGCGGATCCAGCACGAGCTGTTCTGGTCGTTCTTCCCCTCGCGGTCCCAATGGAACTGGACCTTCACCCGGCCGTATTTGTCGGTGTACAGCTCCTCACCCTTGGGCCCGACGACGACGGCCGTCTGGGTGCCGTGCACGACCGGTTTCGGCGTCACGCGACGGGGGCGGAACGGCACCGCGCAGGGGATGCAGGTGAACGAATTCTCGTAGACGGTCTCGTCGAAGTCGCCGGAGCGGTAATTGCCGGTCATTCTCGCGGAGTGGCTGACCGAGGTCAGGACGTACGCGCCGTTGGCGTTGAAGTGCTCCTTGAGGTTGAAGACGTGGCCGGCGGTGAACTGACGGAATCGGCTCGCGCCCGCGAGCTGCACGGCGTCGGCGGCCTCCTCCTGGATCCGGATCTGGGCTGTCCGCTGGTTGTCCTGGAAGATCTTCTGGACGTCGCTCGGCCGATCCCCGCGGCCGGGGTCGACGCCGTCGAACCGCTGGGCGTAGCCGCCGGGCCAGTCGTAAAGCTCCAGCTGGGAGGGGTTGCCGATCTTGAGCTTGTGCGAGACGTCGCCGACCTGCACGGAGTCCTGGATCAGCTTCTCGACTTCCAGGTGCTTGTGGGGCAGTTCGAAGCAGTGGTCCCAGAGGACGACCTTCATCGGCCGCAGGTCCTGGCTCTTCTCCAGCAGGGTCATCCGGTCTTCCTTGAGCGCCGTCCCTTCGATGGCCTCGTACGTCACGGAAGTGTCGAAGGGGACGTCCTGGTGCGCCGCCGGCTGATCGGCCACGATCATCGTGTGGCCGCCTTCGGCATGCGTGAAGAAGTAGAAGATCCCCTCCTCCTCCATGAGCCGTGAGGCGAAGTCGAAGTCGGACTCGCGGTACTGCACGCAGTAGTCGCGCGGCTCATACTTCCCCTTGAGCTGATACTGCACGGGGAGCCCGGAGAACACCTTTTTCAGGATCTCGGGGACGCCCACCTGCTGGAAGATCCGGCTCTGGGTGCGGCGCGTCAGGAACCACGCCTCGGGCACGACGTCCATGTGGTAGGTCGTGAACGTCGCGTCCCGCCCCCCCTGCACGATCCGGTTGCAGACGCCGCTGAAATGGCGGACGCCGCCGCCGGGCGCGTTGACGTGGCCGGTGACCTTCTTGCCCAGGAGCTGATCGAAGGGCACGTCGGTCTCGTGCTCGGCGATCAGATCGAACTGGAAGCGGAAGAGCTGCGAGAGCGCCTCGGAGCCGCGGAGCCCGACGAGGAACAGGCGATCGGGCCCCAGGGGCGTCGTGATCGTCAACGGTCGGTTAGCTTGGACGTAGCCGGCCATGATCCGAAGGCTCCCCAGGAAGCGCCGCGCCGGAATGGCTCTCGCGTCGGGCGGGGGGAGGCTCCCCCGCGCGGCGGCCCGCCCTCGGCGGCGATGGCGGACCGACCGAGCCCCATGATAGCGGGGCGTTCCCCGGCCGCAAGCGAGCGGATCGACGAGGTGCTCGTCATTCCCGTAAGACATTACTAAGATTGAAGTCGGTGTGACGCGGTTCGACAACGCCCGTCAGGCCCCGCGGACGCCCGGCCGCGGCGAACCGACGCACGCTTCGG
This sequence comes from Paludisphaera soli, assembly GCF_011064595.1. GTDB lineage: Bacteria > Planctomycetota > Planctomycetia > Isosphaerales > Isosphaeraceae > Paludisphaera > Paludisphaera soli. Next base: position 418,918 of record NZ_JAALJI010000001.1, read on the forward strand.
GGGCCGACCATGACGACGCCTGACGACGACAACCGCACACTTGGGCTGCCCCCCGGAGCCCGTCGCAAGCTGGCTCGCGAACTCGATCGCGAGCGCGGGGACGAGCCCGGCCGGCCGTCGGGCGACACGCCCCCCGCCGGCTCGTCGCCCACGCTCCCGCCCTCCCGTCCGGGCGCGGTCCCGCCGAGGCCCCCGGCCCCCTCCCGCCCCGAGCCCGACGCCGAGAGTTACGCGACGATCCCGCCCGTCCCCGGCTTCGGCGGGCGTCGCGACCGGGGGCCGGCCTCGCCCCCGCCCGCCTCGCCATCTCCCCCGAGGGCCTATCAACCCTGGGGGGCCGACGAGCCGCCAGCCGCTCCCGCCTCGCGCGTCGACGAGCCGCTGCACCCGGGCTGGACCATGCTCGAGCCCTTGGCGCCCGTGGGCAACCCCTGGGAGCAGGTCGAGCCTCCGCCCAGCCCGCAGGCCCGGCCGCCCCTCGTCGAGCCGCCGATGGACTCCTCGGTCCCGACCCGCGTCGCGCCGGCGGACGAGCCGGGCCGTTCGCCGCTCCCGCCGCCCGCGCCGGCCTGGCGGCCCGCCCCCGCGCCGCCCACTCCTCCTGCCCCGCCGGCGAGCTTCGAGCCCCCGGCGCCGCCGAGAGACGTCCCGGGCCGGTGGACGGCGGCCCCGGGATTCGCGCCCCCGCGACCCGCGGCCGACGACAACTCGAATCGCACCATGGCGATCGACCGGGTCTTCCCCTCGCAGAAGAACCCGCTGCTGACCCTGCAGTTCTACAACACGACGTTGCGGCGATGGTCGGACCTCGGGGCGGTCCGTGGGTCCTATCTGGACCTGGGGAGGTCGACCTTCCAGGACTGGAATCCGAACCCCGAGGATCTCGCGGAGCACCACGTCCGCCTGATGATCGACGAGGGCAAGCTCTATGTGGAGCCGCTCCCCAGCCTCAACGGCGTGTACCTCAAGCTCAGGCCGAACCGGTCTGCGCCTCTCTCCCCGGGGGCGCGGTTTCGGATCGGCCGTCACGTCCTGGCGTTCCGACCGGGGGACGACGTCGCGGCCCTGGTCGAGCCCCTGCGCTCGCCCGAGGGGGAAGTCTTCCAGTCTCGGGTCCTCGTCCCGCTCGGCTTCCTCGACCTGATCGGGCCCGACGGCCGGGCCTACCTCAGCCACCCCGTCACCAAGACCGAGGAGCCCGGCACGCGGATCGGGCGAGGCGGGGCCCGTTGCGACCTGGCCCTCACCGGCGACGATTGGGTCAGCTCCGAGCATGCCCGCGTGACGTTCTCCGACGGGGCGTGCTTCCTGGAAGACCTCAAGAGCACCAACGGGACGTTCCTGCAACTGCTCGCGATGCAGGAGATCCAGTGCGGGGCGGCGGCCCGGCCCGACGCCGGCGACATCTTCGCGATCGGCGGCTACATGATCCGCGTCGTCGAGGAGCGCCCCTGAGCGGGCGCTCCTCCAGTCGTGCTCACTCGATCGTGTAGGCGAAGCCGCCGTCGTCCCCGACCGAGACGTGGACGCGGGAGACCCCGCGGGCCTCGGCCATTCGCGAGAGGACTTCCTGCGAGATCTCCGGCAGCACCGATCGGGTGAGGATGTGGTCGACGTTGCGCGCCCCGGTCTGGACCTCCTTGCAGCGGCCGCCGATGCACTCGACCACGCCCTCGTCGTAGGTGAACGCGGCGTCGTGGTTCTCCTTCATCCGCTGGGCCACCCGACCGAGCTGGAGTGTGATGATCCGCCGCATCACCTCGTCGGAGATCGGGTAGTACGGCACCACGATCAGGCGGCCTAGGAACGCCTGCTTGAAGATCTGCACCCCGCGCTCGGTGGTCGCGGCCAGCAGGTCGGGCCAGACGGCCTCGCTCAGCTGCTCCGGCGAGGGCGTCGCCTCGGCGTCGCGGCAGAGTTCCAGGATCGTGTCGGTGCCGACGTTCGAGGTCAGCAGGATGATCGTGTTCTTGAAGTCGATCTCCCGCCCCTCGCCGTCCTCGAGGGTCCCCTTGTCGAAGACCTGGAAGAACAGCTCCAGGACGTCGGGGTGGGCCTTCTCCACCTCGTCCAGCAGCACGACGCTGTACGGCCTGCGGCGCACGGCCTCGGTTAGGACGCCCCCCTCGCCGTAGCCGACGTAGCCCGGTGGAGAGCCCTTCAGGCCCGAGACCGTATGGGCCTCCTGGTACTCGGACATGTTGATCGTGATGAGGTTGCGCTCGCCGCCGTAGAGGGCCTCCGCCAGCGCGAGGGCGGTCTCGGTCTTGCCGACGCCGCTGGAGCCGACCAGGAGGAAGACGCCGATGGGCCGCCTGGGGTCGGTCAGGTTGGCCCTGGCCGTGCGGATGCGCTGGCTGATCGCTTCGAGGGCGTGGGACTGGCCGATGACCCGTTGCTCCAGCCGGGCGCGGAGGTTCAGCACGGTCTGGATCTCGTTGGCGAGCATCTTGCCGACGGGGATGCCGGTCCAGCCTGAGACGACCTCGCCGATCGTCTGCTCGTCGACGAATACCTGCATCAGAGGCTCCTCCCCCTGCACCGATCGCAGTTCGACGGACTTCGCGTTGAGGTCCGCCTGCTGGGCGGCGAGGTCCTCGGACGGACGGAACGGCTCGCCGTTGGTCGCGGACGCGGCGTGTCCGGCCTGCTCCTCGCGATAGAGGGCCTCGACCTTCTGGGCGAGTTCGCGGATCTCGGCGACGCGCGTCTTCTCGTCTTCCCAGCGGGCCTCCAGGGCGGACAGCCGGGCCTTCGCGGTCTCCAGCTCGGCCCGGCGGGCGTCGATGTCGGCGTCGTTGGGCGAGCCGGTGGCCCGCTCGCGGTCGAGGATCTGGATCTCCAGCTCCAGGTGCTCGATGTCGCGTCGGCAGTCCTCGACCGCCGGGGGGACGGCGTTCTGGCCGATCGCCACGCGGGCGCAGGCGGTGTCGAGCAGGCTGACGGCCTTGTCCGGGAGCTGCCGCGCGGGGATGTAGCGGTGCGAGAGCTTGACGGCGGCCTCGACGGCCTCCTCCAGGATGCGCACGCCGTGATGCTTCTCCAGGATCGCGGTCAGCCCCCGCATCATCCGGACGGCGACGTTCTCGCTGGGCTCCTCGACCTTGACGACCTGGAAGCGACGTGCGAGCGCCGCGTCCTTCTCGAAGTACTTCTTGTACTCGGCCCAGGTGGTGGCGGCGATGGTGCGAAGCTCGCCACGGGCGAGGGCCGGCTTGAGCAGGTTGGCGGCGTCGCCCTGGCCGGCGGAGCCGCCGGCGCCGATGAGCGTGTGGGCCTCGTCGATGAAGACGATGACGGGGGTCGGCGAGGCCTTGACCTCGGCGATCACCTGCTTGAGCCGATTCTCGAACTCCCCTTTCACGCCGGCCCCCGCCTGCAAGAGCCCGAGGTCGAGCGTGCGCAGGACCACGTTCTTAAGGGCCGGGGGGACGTCGCCCTCGGCGATCCGCCGGGCGAGTCCCTCGACGACGGCGGTCTTGCCGACGCCCGCCTCGCCGGTGAGGATCGGGTTGTTCTGGCGGCGTCGGATCAGGATGTCGACCATCTGACGGACCTCGGCCTCGCGGCCGACGACCGGATCGATCTCGCCGCGACGGGCCCGCTCGGTCAGGTTGATCGTGTACTGGTCGAGCGAGGGGGTCTTGCTGACGGCGGCCGTCCCGGCCGAGGCGGAACCGGAGCCGTCGGCGGCGGGGGCGGCCGAGGCGGCCGAAGCCCCGTCGTCCTCGTCCGACCCCGCCGCGATCTTCATCAGGCTCGGCTGGAGCTGATCGGTCTTGATCTTCCCCAACTCGCGCGAGGCGGTCCGCGCCATCCGGCCCAGCTCCTCGTGATCGAGGAGGGCCAGCAGGAGCACGCCCGAGCGGACTTCGGGGGCGTGGTACTGAAGCGACGCCAGGACCCAGGAATTCTGGATCAGCCGGACGATCGAGAGCGAGATCTCCGGGTTGCGCTGGACGCCGCGTCGGAAGCCGTCGAGCGTCTTCGTCAGCTCGCGGAGCACGACGGCCGGGTCGATCTCGAACTGGCGGAAGATCCGGGAGCAATCCGTGTTCGGCTGCTCGACCAGCTTGACCAGCCAGTGCTCGACCTCGATGCTGGGGTTCGTGCGGGTGAGGGCGAGGCCGGCGGCGCCTTGCAGGGCGTTCAGGCAGGTCTTGTTCAGGACCTTGATCAGCGCTGCGGATTCCACGGCCATCTCGACGACTCCTCGGGACGATTCCGGACGTTTCGCGGTGGGCGGTTGGAAAGCGACTGGATCGTATAGCGGCCCGAATCCCGGTGCCAACAATGAAACGCCGCGACACGCCGGATTTGCTGCCACGGGGCCCATCATCGGGCGACGTCGCCCGGTCCCGACCGGACCACCGTCCGTCGACATACGTTAGGAGAACCTCGAACATGACGCGAGGCGCAAAGATTCTCTCGGCCGCCCTGGCCGCCGCGCTCCTCTCCCTCGCTCCTTCGTTCGGCGACGAGCCGACCTACGACCGCAAGGAGGACGTCGTCTACGGCCGGAAGTACGGCACGGCGCTGACGATGGACGTGTTCAAGCCGAAGGCCGGCGCCAAGGGCGTCGGCGTGATCTTCATGGCGAGCGGCGGCTTCTTCTCGTCGCACGAGATGATCCAGCCGGTCTTCCTCAAGCCGTTCCTTGACCGCGGCTACACGGTCTTCGCCGTGGTCCACGGCAGCCAGCCTCGGTTCCAGGTCGACGAGATCGTCGCCGACGTGAATCGGGCCGTGCGGTACATCCGCGCGCACGCATCCGAATTCGGCGTCGATCCCGAACGGCTCGGCGTCTTCGGGGCCTCGGCGGGCGGGCACCTGTCGCTGATGCTCGGCCTCGCGGGTTCGCCCGGGGATCCCGATGCGGCCGATCCGATCGATCGCGAGTCGAGCCGAGTCGCGGCCGTGGCCTGCTTCTTCCCGCCGACCGACTTCCTGAACTTTGGCGCGGCGGGCAAGTCGATGATCCGGCCGATGGATCATCAGGCGCCCTTCCGCGCCTCGTTCGATTATCGCGAGCGAGACGAGGCGTCGAACCTCTGGGTGCCGATCACCGACGAGGCGAAGCTGCGCGAGAAGGCGCGGGCGATCTCGCCGATCACCCACGTCAGCCCCGACGACCCGCCCGTCCTCATGATCCACGGCGACGCCGACGACCTCGTCCCGCTCCAGCAGTCCGAATCCATCGCCGCGAAGCTCAAGGAGGCCGGCGTCGCCAACGAGTTGATCGTCCGCCCAGGCGCCGGCCACGGCTGGCCGACGCTGTTCGAGGACCTGCCGCTGTTCGCCGACTGGTTCGACGAGCACCTGAAGGCCGGTGCGGCGTCCGATCCGGCGAGTCCGGCCCGATCCGAGTAGCGCTCGTACGACGCGCCTCCGTCAGGCGCCGACCGATTCGCGGGCCGGGGCGGCCTGGTCGCGAGGCGTCTGGGAGGCCGCGCGGACGAGGGTGAAGCGGCTGATTTCCGGCGTGCAGCCATAGCGGATCGGATGCTTGGCGCCGACGCCCTGGCTGACGTACATCAGCGAGGGCGGCACCCGGAAGAAGCCGTGCTCGAACCGTCGGCTGTAGAGGCTGGGCATCAGGATGGGGCCGACGACGGGGAGTCGGATCTGGCCGCCGTGGTTGTGGCCGGAGAGGATGAAATCCCAGCCCTGGCGCGCCGACTTGTACACCCGGTCGGGGGTGTGGCTGAGGAGCATCGAGAAGTCGGCCTGGGGGACCGCCTCGTCGGGGATGTCCGGGCCCCAGGGGGCGCACGTCCCGCCGACGGCCAGCTTGCGGCCGTTGACGTCGATCGTCGCGACCTCGCCGTCGAGGACCGTGAACCCTGATGCGGCCACCGCGGCGGCGATCCGCTCCATGTCGTTGTGATGGTCGTGGTTGCCCAGGATCGCGAACCGGCCCAGCGGGCCCGGCAGGCGTTCGAGCAAGGGCGCGATCCATTCGATGCACGCGTCGTCGTCGATCAGGTCGCCGGTCACGAAGACCAGGTCCGACGGCATGTCGGCCGCGACGTCGCAAACCGCCTCGAAATAGCGGCGGTCGTAGGCGCGGGAGAAATGCAGGTCGGTGAGGTGCAGGATGGATATCTCGTCCATCTCGGCCGGTAGCTGCGGGAAGGTCACCGACCAGTCGTGGGTCTCCAGGCTCAGCGACCTGTTGCCCGGCAGCTTCAACATCCAGGAATACGAGCCGTCGCCTATGAACTCCCCGCGCGGGGCGTCTTGCAGGGCGTCGCGACGCTCACGCGGGATCTCCCGCCAGGACCGGGCCCGCCGCGACCGGGCGAAGGTGGCCGCGGGAAGCCCGACCATCGCGGCGAGGCAGCAGGCGGCGGCGAAGGCGATCAGCAGCGGGGGCCATTCCGAGACCGGGACCATCCAGTAGCGGCGAGTCAGCTCGAAGGAGACGAGCCCGCACGCGGCGAGGACGACCAGCGTCGCCTTCTCGATCCAGCGGACGCGCCAGGGGTAGCCGTGCGTGACGTTGATCGCGACCGCCAGGCAGACCGCCTCGCCGATCGCGAACGCCGCGTAGAAGATGAGGGTGGGTAACAAGGCGGTCGACTCCATGAGGTTCGTTTCAATCCTAGTTCGCAATCAACCAGATCGTCGCGACTCTCCCCCCCGGACTGGCGAACGGATTAGTTGCGCATCCCGAGGGATTTCATTCAACCCCAGTTCCCCGCCCGCCCCCCTGGAGGTCCGGCGCGGGCCCCGGGAACGGCCGGCCCCCGACTCGGGACGTCCGCCCGGCACCAACTCGTCGAAGTAGGCCAGGAGAGAGGTCGCCGAGCGGCCCCAGTCGAAGCTCGCGGACCGTCGCAGGGCGGCGGCGGCGAGCGATCCGCGCAGGCCCGGATCGCCCAGGATCGCGCCGAGCGCGCGGGTCATGTCGGTGACGTCGAGCGGGTCGAAGAACAGCCCGGCGTCGCCGACGACCTCGGGGAGCGAGCCCGCCCGGCTGGCGACCACCGGCGTCCCGCAGGCCATCGCCTCGACCGCCGGGAGGCCGAAGCCCTCCAGCAGTGATGGAAAGACCAGGGCGTAGGCCCGACCGTAGAGGGCCGCCAGGTCCTCGTCGGGCACGAAACCGGGGAGGATCACGCGACCGTCGAGCCGGTGCCGCGTGATCGCGGCGCGGATCTCCGGGACGTGGGTGTGGAAAACGTCGTGGAAGTCCCCCGTCAGGACGAGGGTCACGTCGTCCGGGGCCGACGCCGCGAACGCCTCGACCAGCCTCGGCAGGTTCTTGTGCGGGCTCAGGCCGCCGACGTAGAGCAAGAACCGGGAACCGGCCCCGACGCCGTGCCGGGCCAGCGCCGCGTCCGCGGCCTCCTGGTCGCGGATCGGCCGGAACACCGGATCGGCCGCCTCGCCGACGACGCGGATGCGGTCGGCGTCGAGCCGCAGCCGCTCCATCAGGAATCGCTTCGAGGTCTCCGAGACGGTCACGATCCGGTCCGACGACCGTCGCGCGACCCACTCCTTGAGCCACCAGGCGGCCCGGCCGCGACGGGTCGGGAAGACCAGTTCGGGGTGCTCCATCGTCAGCGTGTCGTGCATCGTGACGACGACGCGGGGGACGCCCCAAACCGGATAGAAGCTGTAGGTCGCGGGAAAGTACATCAGGTCGAGCTTCGCCCGCGAGGCCGCCCTCCCCATCGCGAGCATGTCGGACAGCCCGCGACGGCCCCGGGCCGAGGCCGCCTCGCCGGGGGCCTCGCGCACGCCGACGATCCGCGGGACGACCGATTCGGGCAGGTCGACGGTCCCGGCCGACTGGGCGTCGAGGATCACGACGACCTCGTGCCCCTGCTCGGCCGCCTTCGGTGCGAGGGCCGCGAGCAGGCGTCGGGCGAACCGGCCGAATCCCCGGCGGTTGGCCAGACAGCTTCCGTCGAATCCAAGGCGCATCTTCGGAAGGCTCCAGGGTTCGGCGCTTCGTGTCCGGCCGGTTTCGGCTCGGTCAGGCGCGGGAGGACCGACGCAACCTCGCCTTGCGGCGACGGGAACGGAAATGAGGTCCGGGGCTGGCCGTCGCCTCGGCGACGGACGCGCCCTGGACGAGTCGCAGCAGCCGATCCGACGCGTGGCGGCGGCAATTCCGGCGGACCTGCGACCAGGGCTCGCCCACGATCGTGATGGCGGCGAGGTCGGCCACGCCGAGCCCGGCCGCCTGGGCCCGACGGAGGTAGGCGACGTCGAGCGGGTCGAACCCCATGATGGCCGCGGCCACCGCGTCGACCGCCACGGGGTCGGTGCCGGCGATCACCGTCCCCAGCCGCAGGCTCGTCCCGAGCCGGGGCGCCTGGCCGTGCATGCCCGAGAAGCCGTCGATCAGGCTGATGCGAGGGGGTGCGATCGCCGCCACGGCCGACAGCCGCTCGGTCGCGCGCTCGATCCGGTCGAGACTCCTCCGCTCGGCCCCGGTCAGCCGCATCCCGCCGTCGACCGAGCGGACGGCGAGCCAGGCGCGGGCCAGCCGGCCCCGCCAGGTCTCCAGGACGCTGCAAGCCGGGACCAGCCGGGACGGGACCCGACGCGCCAACATCCCGGCCTCGAAGCCCTTGCGGTCGTCGCGCTGCAGGACGGCCGCCATCGCGGGAAGGCCCAGCCCGAGCCGAAACGTCCCGTCCGTCCGCGCCACGGCCAGCGACACGCGGCAGCCCGCGGCGACGGCCCGCGACGAGAGGCGGAGGGTCTCCGCCCGACCGCCGACGACGGCCTGACGCGGCGTCCAGGCGTCGGGCTCGGAATCGAGGTCGTGATACGCGACCGGCCTGCCCGAGGTCTCGGCGAGGTAGCCCAGCCGTTCGTAGCACGTCGAGGCCGACGGACGGGCGTCGAACTTGCCGGCGACGACGTCGAGCGATCGCGCCCCCGAGGCGATGAGCGCGTCGACGGTCGCCGAGAGGGTGTCGTGGTCGGTGGAGGCCCAACCGCGACCCAGCTCGTCGAGCGTGGGGACGATCGTCGCGGAGCCGTAAGGCTGCACGGCGGCCCGCACGTCGTCGGCGATCAGGGCGAGCGCCTGCGCCACGGCCCCGCGTCGGCGGTCCCCCTGGACCACGGCTACCTTGATCGCGTCGTCCATCGCTGGAGCCTCCGTGCCAGCCGAACCAAGGTCGGCGGGGGAATGGGCCGTCCGCCGCGGTCGACGCGGCCCTCGGCGACCGGGCGGGCCGCCCGGTCGATCGCGTACCATCGCGTCAGGGCGATCACGACCGAGACGCCGCAGCAGACGAAATAAAGCAGGTGCAGCGGGAACGAGACCGCCGCGAACCCCACCCCGCGACGGCGGCCGAGGAACCGGTACAGGCCCCGGTTCAGGCCCAGCACCACGCCGCCGCAGGCGAGCGCGGCGAGGGCCGACCAGGGGGCGAGCGGGATCGCCGCGGTCGCCAGCAAGAGCCCGCCGGTGGCGGCGACCGAGAGCTTCTGGCCGACCTGGACGTTCAGGTCGGTCTCGACGGTCCCGCTCCGCTTGATCAGGAGCATCCAGGGCACGCCGCGCCGGAAGACGTCCGTGCGGACGACCTCGAACAGGGTCCAGCGCTTCATGTGGGTCGCCTGGACGTCGCGGGCCAGCAGGATCTTCCGGCCGGCGCGGGTCAGGCGGTAGCCCAGCTCGATGTCCTCGATCGACGGCCGGGCGTAGAGCCGGGGGTCGAAGCCGCCGAATTCCAGGAACGCCGCGCGTCGGATCATGCCGCAGCCGGTCCAGAACGTGTGGGCCGGTCGGGCGTCGCGGACGAACTCGCCCTGCTGGTGGACGTAATGGTGCAGCAGGTTGCGAAACCGGCTGAGCAGCCCCGGCGCGAGCGGCCGGTCGTCGTACGAGCCGAAGAGGGCGGTGAGGTCGGGGTCTTCCTGGAACCTCGCCAGGCCGCGGTCGATCGTGTCCGGGTGGACGGCGACGTCGGCGTCGAGGAAGAAGATCAGGTCGCCCGTCGCCTTCTCCGCCCCGTAATTCCGCGCGGCGGCGGGTCCGAGCGGCCGGGCGTGGCGCAGCACGGACGCCCCGTGACGCTCGGCCAGGGGTCCCGATCCGTCGTTCGAGCCGTCGTCGACGACGAGCAGCTCATAGTCGGCCCAGGTCGATTCACGAAGCCGGCGGAGGCATCGCTCGAAGTCGACGCCCCCGTTGTGGACGGGAACGACGACGGAAAGCGACGGCCTCCCCGGCCCCGCGCTCGCCGGACCGGCGGGGACATCGTCCATGATTCACCCTCGCCCGTCAAAATGTGACACGTGCCGGAATGCGTTCACCGTCCTTGGGATCGCCCGAACACGCGCCTGGACCGCAGTCGTCGAACGGGGCGAATGACTCGCCGATGCCTTCTCAAGTTGTCTCGTCCACCCGTCGTCGCCCTGCGGACGCGACGTGCGGCGGGACTGTAGCGGGAACCCCGAAACCTGTCAATCGAGCCTGCGGCCGCCCACGGTCTGGGCCGTCGGCCGGTGGCACGGCATGGCCGAGCGAGCTAACATCGCAACGTCCGGCCCCTCGGCCGCTTTCTCGCCGATGAACCGATCCGTGGAGTCGAAAGCCACCGATGGCACTTCCTCGATTGAAGCCGCTGGTCCTCCTGTGCATCCCCCTGCTCCTCGCGGCCCGGGTCGCCGCCGAGGAGCCTATCGCCTGGCGCGACGTCCGCACGTTGACGATCGAGGGTCAGGTCTGGAAGGAGTCCGACCTCAAGTCCCCGTTCGACCGCCTGCCGGCGAAGGCCGAAGGGGTGGTCCGACCCCCGGTCTGGAATCTGTCGAGGGATTCGGCGGGGATCGCGGTCCGCTTCGTCACCGACGCGACCGAGATCCAGGCGCGCTGGACGCTGAACAAGGACCGGCTGGCGATGGCCCACATGCCCGCCACGGGCGTCAGCGGGGTCGACCTGTACGCCCGCGACGGCGACGGCAAGTGGCGCTGGGTCGCCGTGGGGCAGCCGACCGAGAAGTCGAACACGAAGTCGCTCGCGAAGGGGCTCGATCCGGGGAGTCGCGAGTATCTGCTGTACTTGCCGCTGTACAACGGCGTCTCGTCGGTCGAGGTGGGCGTCCCCACCGGCGCCGAGCTCCGCCCGGCCGACCCGCGCAAGCCGGAATCGGCCCGGCCGATCGTCTTCTACGGCACGTCGATCACCCACGGCGGCTGTGCGTCGAGGCCGGGCATGGTGCACCCGGCGATCATCGGCCGTCGGCTCGATCGCCCGGTGGTGAACCTGGGCTTCAGCGGCAACGGCACCATGGACCGATCCATCGCCGACCTGCTCGTCGAGATCGACGCGGCCGTCTTCGTGATCGACTGCCTGCCGAACATGACCGCCGAGATGGTCGCCGAGCGCACCGGGCCGCTCGTGAAGACCATCCGCAAGGCCCGCACCGACGTCCCGATCCTGCTCGTGGAGGATCGTTCCTACACGGACTCGACCTTCCTGAAGGCTCATCGCAAACGCAATGAGACGAGCCGAGCGGCGTTCAAGGTGGCCTATCAGAAGCTGCTGGACGAGGGGGTCGCTGGCCTCGGCTACCTGGACGGTAGCCCGCAACTCGGCGACGACGGCGAGGCGACCGTGGACGGCTCGCACCCGACCGACCTGGGCTTCATGCGGATGGCCGACCTGTTCGCGCCGGCGATCGAGAAGGCGATCGCAGGATCCGAGCGGGCCCGCTGAGCGTCAGTCGAATCTCATCCGGTCGAGCGAGGGCTTGCAGAACTCCAGCAGCCGAAGGTCCCCGAGTTCCTCCTCGACCTCGTCGCGGGTGGGGCTCTTGAGCGAGATGCGGACCTCCTCGACGAGGAACTCCGTGAATTTGTCGCGGGCGCGGTGGAGGATCTGGCGGAGGTTCCCCGCCGACATCGGCCGGCCGATCCGCTGCGCCAGCTCCGACGCCAGCTCCGGCGAGCGCATGTCGGGGTTGGCCAGGCGGAGCCGCATGACCTCCCAGAAGGGCTGCCCGGTGCTGGACTCGTGCTCCCGGAGCGAGTTCGAGGCTCGCTCCATGAGGTCCTTGCGCCAGCTCTGGAGGAACTGCTCGTCGAAGTCCGCCAGGTCGTCGTGGCCGACGATTGCCTCTCCGGACGCCGTGTCGAGCTGATCGACGACGTTCCGCTTCCGGTAGTAGTCGACCATCAGGTTGTGGAGCGACCGCTTCAGGTAGTCGCGGAAACGGCCCCGGCTGCGGTCGAACTGGCGGAACCGGCCCTCCAGGAACTTGAGGGAGAATTCCTGGTTCAGGTCCTTAGCGGCCTCGGCGTCGCCGAGCGCCTTGATCAGATACCGATGGACGGCCCCGGAGTAGCGAAGCATCAGGAGCTGTTTCGCCAGGTCGGCCTCTTCGGGGGTCCCGTGCTGGGCCTCGTACAGGAGGGTCGTCTGGGTCAGCAATTCGGAGAGTTTGACGTTCGGATCGCCGGGGTCCAAGGTCCGACTCCTTGACGTAAGTCGTTTCAGGACGGCCGATTTCCGAGCATTCGGGGCTTCCCGGCGGCACGTCGAGGCGAAAAAACGGCGCGTCGACTGTGACGATCGGCGACTTCGCTCGTAATTGAGTCGAGGGGAGAAGGGTCGGTCGACTCTTTTCACCCTCTCTATCATACGGACGGAGGTCGAGCCATGGAAAACCCGAGTCGGACCGCTGATCGCCGAAGCCGGCCCCGGGGTTTCTTCGGATCCGCTTCGTCCCGCCCTCATCCACTCTGCCGCCGGGTCGTCCTGGCGGGGGTCTCCGGGTTCCAGGAGGCGGGCCGGTCGATCGGCCGCCTGGTCGCCGGGCTCTCGTATCGGATCGACGCGGCCTCGGTCGCCCTCTTCTTCCTCCTCCCGAAGCGTCGGCCGGTCCTCGCGCCGATCGCGATCGATGCCGCATTCGCGAAACTTCGGCGTTCGCGGATGATCCACCAAAGATGAGTCGGCCGCCCGCCTCGGCTCCCCTCATCGATACATCGTCCTTCTTCTAACGAGCGCTTTCCGATGCGTCCGGCGTCGCCGGGCCCCCTCGCGTCCCTAGCCGACGCGACGGCCCCGTCCGCGCACGCGGCCCGCCCCGATCGGGGGGCGCCCGCGGCTCGGTCGGGCCGAGGGCCCGGGCGCGTCGAGGCGGCACGACGCGACCCGCCGATCGGGTCGGGAAAGGAACGTGGGATATGATCTCCGCCGAACGGTCTCGCAACGACGATCTCTCCAACCCAGCCCTGCTCGGTCGCGCGGACGTCCGCGTTTTGACGCCGGAAGAGGAGCGTGGGCTGCTCCTGGAACTTCACGAGCAGCGACTGCTCCTCGCGGCCGAAGCCTCGGCCCGCCGGATCGGGCCCGCCCTCGACGCTGAGGCGGGCGAGCGTTTCGACGTCCAGGAGTTCGTGCGGGCGGTGCTGGCCCCTGGCTCGCCCGTCGGCGACGAGGAGGCCGTGCTGCTGGCGGTGGCCCGGAACTACAACGCGACGCGAACCCGGTTGGCGATGGCCAACCTGCGGCTGGTGGCCCATGTCGCCCGACGCTACCGCGACCGGGGCCTCTCGGCGTCCGACCTCCTGCAGGAGGGCTTCTGCGGCCTGTTGACGGCCATCGATCGGTACGAGGTCTCGAACACCACGCGACTGGCGTCGTACGCGGTCTGGTGGATCCGCCAAGCCTTGCAGCGGGCCGTGGCGGCCGGGGTCTACCCCGTCCGGCTGAACCCGAGGCACCTGCAGAAGCTCGCCGAGAGCTCGAATGAGGCCGAAGCCGAGGCCGTCGCCCTCAAGCCCCGCAAGATCCGCTCCCAGGCCGCCGAGGCGACCCTGAAGCAGATCCACGCCGCCACCCGGCCCGCCGTCTCGCTGGACGCCCCGCTGGGCGATCAGGGCCGGGGGAGCCTCATCGACACCCTGAGCAGCCCGCCCCCCGACGAGGTCGACGACCGCGACCGCGACGAGCGGCTGGCGTCGCTCATCGACCAACTCAAGCCCCGCGAACGCCTGGTCGTCCAGCTCCGGTTCGGCCTCGACGGGCGGGAATGCCACTCGCTGAGCCAGGTCAGCCAGATCCTCGACGTCTCCAAGGAGCGCATCCGCCAGATCCAGGACGCCTCCCTCGCCAAGCTCCGGGAGCTGGCCCGGCGCGACCGGGCCTGCTGCGAGGTCGGTTGATCCAATCCAGGGGCCCCGGAGCGGGCCCCGCCTCGCCCCGACCGCGCCCCCGATCGGCAGCCTTGTCGCCGATCGGGGGAGTTCCTATAGTGCTAGTGGGCACTGCGGGGGTTTGGCCCAAGGATCGGGCGCGGCGCGACTTGAGTCGCGAGGACGGCGTCCCGACGCGGGCGTCCGCGACGGCGGGAAAGAATGGGAGAGGAGATGGAGCGAGGGGATTCCACCACGCGAGTCGTGGTCCTGGGCTCGACGGGCTCGATCGGCCGCAGCGCCCTGGACGTGATCGGCTCGGAAGGCCCCGCGCGGCTGCGGGCCCACGGCCTCAGCGCCCACTCCAACTGGCGAAGGCTCGCGGAGCAGGCCCGGGCGGCCTCGCCCCGATTCGTCGTCATGACGGACGACCAGCCCGTCGCCGAGGTCCGAGACGCCCTCCGCGGCACCGACGTCGAGATCCTCACCGGCCGCGACGGCGTCCTCCGCATGGTCCAGGACGAGTCGACCGACCGCGTGCTCGACGCGATCGTGGGCGCCGCCGGCCTGGAAGGTGCCTGGGCGGCCCTCGAGGCCGGCAAGACGGTGGCGCTGGCCAACAAAGAGACCCTCGTCGTCGCCGGCCCGCTGATCATGGACCTCGCCCGTCGCCGCGACGCGCGGCTCCTCCCAGTCGACAGCGAGCACTCGGCCATCTTCCAGGCCCTCCAGGCCGGCGACCGCCGCGAGGTCAAGCGGGTCATCCTGACCTCTTCTGGCGGTCCCTTCCGGGGCAAGACGCGCCGGGAGCTGCAGGACGTTTCGCCCGAGATGGCCCTCAAGCATCCCACCTGGAGCATGGGCCCCAAGATCTCGATCGACTCCGCCACGCTCATGAACAAGGCCCTGGAAGTGATCGAGGCCCGCTGGCTCTTCGACCTGGAGCCCGACCAGATCGAAGTCGTCGTGCATCCGGAGAGCGTCGTCCACTCGATGGTCGAGTTCGTCGACGGCAGCGTGGTCGCCCAGCTCTCGCCTCCGGACATGCGGCTTCCCATCCAGTACGCCCTGACCTACCCCGACCGCCACCCGTGCCCGGGGCCGAGGCTCGACCTGACCCGGCCGTCCGCCCTCCACTTCGAGCCGCCCGACCGCGAGACCTTCCCGGCGCTCGACCTGGCCTTCGAGGTCATGAAGCAGGGGGGCACGGCCGGCGCGGCCCTGAACGCCGCCAACGAGGCGGCCGTGGGCCGGTTCCTCGGCGGCGAGATCGGCTTCCTGGACATCGCCCGGGCCTGCCGGGCCGCGCTCGACCATCACGAATACGATCCCCGCCCGACGCTCGACCGCCTGTGGAAGGTCGACGCGAAGGCTCGCCTGGAGGTGCAACGTTGGACACCCTGATCTGGCTCTGGAACATCGCGAAGGTCGCGCTCGGGCTCGGGTTCGTCATCTTCATCCACGAACTCGGCCACTTCCTCCTGGCGAAGTGGAACGGGGTCAAGGTCGAGAAGTTCTCCATCGGCTTCGGCCGAACCATCTTCGGGTTCAAGCGGGGCGAGACCGAGTACGTCCTGGCGGCGATCCCGCTCGGCGGCTTCGTCAAGATGCTGGGCGAGGGGGGCGAGGCCGGCGAAGGCCCTCCGGATCCCACCGCGGCGAGCGACCCGCGCGCGTTCAACAACAAGTCGGTCGGCGCCCGGATGGCGATCATCTCCGCCGGCGTGATCATGAACCTGCTCCTGGGCATGGCCTGCTTCGCCTACGTCTTCGGCCAGGAGCGTGAGAAGCTCTCCGCCAAGGTCGGCGCGGTGCTCGCCGGATCGCCGGCCTTCGAGGCCGGCCTGCGGCCCGGCGACGACATCGTCGGCATCGACGATCGCGGCGACATCGGCTTCCAGGACCTGATGAAGGCCGTGAACCTCAGCAGCGAGGGCCAGATCGTCCGGTTCCAGATCCGGCGCGCCGGGGCCGAATCCCCCCTCGTCGTGCCGATCCGTCCCCGTCGCGAGGCGACCAGCGACCGGCCCACCATCGGCGTCCGGCCCGGCTCGTCGCTCGACGTGGTCGACTACCAGGCGCCGGCCGGCACGCCCGAGCCCGCCTCCCTGCCCTGGCCGGTCGAGCTTCCCGAGGCCGAGGTCCTCGGGATCCTCGCCGCCGCCCCGGCCGGCGAATCCCCCGCGCCCTTGGCCACGAACGAAGACTTCCAGCGGCTTGCGGCCCGCCATCGCGACAAGCCCCTGGACCTCGTCCTGGAGGCCCGGACCTTCAGCGGCAAGCCGGTCGCGGGGGCCTCCGGAGAGCGGAAGGCCACGCTACCGCCGAACCATTTCGTGGACCTGGGGCTCCGCTTCGCCGCCGAGCCGATCCGGGCCGTCCAAAAGGGCTCCCCCGCCGAAGGCGCCGGCTTCCGCGCGGGCGATCGGATCGTCAAGGTCGACGGTCGCGACGACTTCGACCCCATGCGGCTCCCCCTCGAGGTCTTCGACCACGCCGGCTCGCCCATGACCGTCGAGGTGCAGCGCGCCCAGGAGGCCGGGAAGCCCCCGGAGGTCGTGGCCCTCGACGTGACCCCGGACGCGACCCCGCCGACGTTCAATCCCATGAAGCTCTCGCCGGCAGAGGACTTCCAGATCCCCGGGCTGGGGATCTGCTTCCCGATCAAGCCGGTCGTCCAGTCCGTCGCCGCCGGCTCGCCGGCCGAGAAGGCGGGGCTGAAGGCCGGCGACGTGCTCGACTCCGTGACCATCCCCGCCACGCGCGGGCGCCCCCGGGGCGGGGCCCCGACGGGGACGGAAACTTGGCTGGTCCCCCGCGAGCAGACCCTGAAGTTCGACGACGGGACGACCGCCTGGCCTTTCGCCTTCAGCCTGATGCAGTCCCTGCCGATCCAGGCCCTGGGCCTGAAGGTGCACGGCCGCGACGACGTCGTCTCGCTCCGGCCCGAGATCGTCCCCGACTGGTTCGACCCCGATCGCGGACTGGCGTTCTCCGACGCCTTCAAGGTCCTCCCCCCGCTGGCCTTCGCGGACGCCCTCCGCGAGGGGCTGAACGAGACGGTCGAGAACGTCGGCGTGATGTACGCGACGATCCGAAGCCTCTTCACGGGCCGCGTCAGCATGACCAACGTCGGCGGGCCGATCCTCATCAGCCGCGTCGCCTACGCGGCGGCCAAGTCGGGCCTGAGCGAGTTCCTCAACTTCCTGGGCTTCATCAGCATCAACCTCGCCGTGCTCAACTTCCTGCCGATCCCCCCGCTCGACGGCGGCCAGATGGTCTTCCTCATCGCCGAGAAGGTCCGCGGCCGGCCCCTGCCCGACTCGGCGCTCATCGCCGGCACCTACGTCGGCCTGCTCCTGGTCCTCTGCCTGATGGTCTTCGCCACCTATCAGGACGTGTTCCGGATCCTCAAGGAATTCTTCCTGTGACCCAGGCCCGGATCGGAGAGGCCGCGTGAGTGGGTTCCAACGACGCATCACCTTCGCCCCGGACGGACTCCCCATACTGGCGGCCTCCCGCCTGCCGATCGACGAGGCGATCCGGCGTCTTGAGGCGGGGGAGACCCCGGCGCGAGTCTTCGGGGAGCATCCCCGCGACCTCGTCGCCGCGGTCGCGACCGCGGCGTTCGGCGAGGACGGCTCTCTCGGACCCTCGCTCGTCCGGCGTCCGCCGGATCGACCCGGGCTGGTCGCCTCGGTGACGGAGGCAGCCCTCGCCGAGCTCCTCCCGAGGGCCCAGCGTCCGATCCGGCTGACGCTCTCGGCCGGCCTGCTTCAGATCCTCGACGCCTGGGAGGCCAGTCATGAGGCGGCGCAGGAGGCCGATGACCTGGGCGAGCGGCGGTTCTCGGCCTACTGGCACGGGATCGCCCATCGCCGCGAGCCCGACCCCGGCAACGCCGCCTACTGGTTCCGTCGCGTCGGCCGGCACGCCCTCTTCCCCGCCCTGGCCGAGGATGCGGGGCCCCTGCTCGAAGCCCACGGCAATCCGAGATGGGCGGGTCGCCTGACGGGCTCCCAGGGCTGGGACCCGCACGCGATGATCGAACTATGCACACGCTCTCGCCCCGGGACGGATGAGGAGAGGCTCGCCCGCCGACTCCAGCGGCTGGAGATGGCGATCCTGCTGGAGGCGACGGCGGAGGCCGTCGGGGCCTAGCTTCGGACGATTGACTCGGCCTCACAAGGGGTTTAAGATCCGGGCTCCCCCCCCCTTTCCCGTGGTCGACAAGCGATCCTGGAGCGTGCGAGCATGGCCCCCGAGAATCCCAGCGGCGGCGGATCGATCAAGAGCGTCCTTCAAGAAACCCGGGTCTTCCCGCCCCCCGCCGACTTCGCTAAGGCCGCCGGGATCAAGAGCCTCGACGAGTATCAGGAGATCTGGGATCGGGCCAAGGCCGACCCGGAAGCCTTCTGGGCCGAGGAGGCCTCGTCGCTCGACTGGTTCCAGAAGTGGGACCAGGTGCTCGACTGGAATCCCCCATTCGCGAAGTGGTTCGTGGGCGGCAAGCTCAACGCCTCGTACAACTGCGTCGACCGCCACTGCCAGGGGCCCGACAAGAACAAGGCGGCGCTGATCTTCGAGGGCGAGCCGGGCGACCGCCGCGTCCTTCGCTATCAAGACCTCCAGCGCGAGGTGAGCAAGTTCTCCAACGTGCTGAAGGGCCTCGGCGTCAAGAAGGGGGACGTGGTCGCCCTGTACCTGCCGATGATCCCCGAGCTGGTGATCGCGGCCCTGGCCTGCGCCCGCCTCGGCGCCCCGCATACCGTGGTCTTCGGCGGCTTCAGCTCCGAGGCCCTCGCCGGACGCATCCAGGACTGCAAGGCCAAGGTGCTCGTCACGGCCGACGGCGGGTGGAGACGCGGCAAGGTCGTCCCGCTCAAGGTCAACGCCGACGGCGCGGTGAAGGAGTGCCCGACGATCACGGGCGTGGTCGTCTACAAGCGGACCGGCCACGACATCGACTGGACCCCCGGCCGCGACCACTGGTGGCACGAGCTGGAGGCGAACGCCTCGGCCGACTGCCCCCCCGAGCCGGTCGACAGCGAGCACCCGCTGTTCATCCTCTACACCTCGGGCTCGACGGGGAAGCCGAAGGGCATCCTCCACACCACGGGCGGCTACCTGCTCCAGGCGAGCCTCTCCACCAAGTGGGTCTTCGACCTCAAGCCCGACGACACCTACTGGTGCACGGCCGACGTCGGCTGGGTTACCGGCCACTCCTACCTGACTTACGGTCCGCTCGCCCAGGGCGCCACCTGCGTCATGTACGAAGGCGCGCCCAACTGGCCCGACGAGGCCCGCTTCTGGAAGATCATCGAGGACTACCGGGTCACCATCCTCTACACAGCCCCCACCGCCATCCGGGCCTTCATGAAGTGGGGCGAGCAGCACCCGAGGAAGCACGACCTCTCCAGCCTCCGCCTCCTGGGATCGGTCGGCGAGCCGATCAACCCCGAGGCCTGGATGTGGTACCACGAGGTCATCGGCGGCGGCCGCTGCCCGATCGTCGACACCTGGTGGCAGACCGAGACCGGCGCGATCATGATCGCCCCCCTCCCCGGCGCCACGCCGACCATCCCGGGCTCGGCCACACGCCCGCTCCCGGGCATCATTCCCGAGATCGTCACCCGGGACGGACAGCCGGTCGGCGACAACGAGGGCGGTTTCCTGGTCATCGCCAAGCCTTGGCCGTCGATGCTCCGCACCATCTACGGCGACGACGAGCGGTATAAGAACCAGTACTGGAGCGACGTCCCCGGCAAATACTTCACCGGCGACGGAGCCCGCCGCGACGAGCACGGCAACTACTGGATCCTCGGCCGCGTGGACGACGTCCTCAACGTCGCCGGCCACCGGCTCTCCACCATGGAGATCGAGAGCGCCCTGGTGAGCCACCCC
Source organism: Paludisphaera soli (assembly GCF_011064595.1). GTDB lineage: Bacteria > Planctomycetota > Planctomycetia > Isosphaerales > Isosphaeraceae > Paludisphaera > Paludisphaera soli. The sequence goes on from NZ_JAALJI010000001.1 coordinate 438,938, forward strand.
GCCGTCGCCGAGGCCGCCGTCGTAGGCAAGCCCGACGAGATCAAGGGCCAGGGCATCGCCTGCTTCGTCACCCTGGAGACGAGCCAGGCGCCCAGCGACAAGCTCAAGCAGGAACTGCGGGCCCATGTCACGAAGGAGATCGGCGCCCTCGCCCGGCCCGACGAGATCCACTTCACCGAGTCGCTGCCCAAGACCCGCAGTGGCAAGATTATGCGGCGGCTCCTCCGCGACATCGCCGCCGGCGTCGAGAGCACCGGCGACACCTCGACGCTGGAAGACGTCGGCGTCCTCGCCCAGCTCCGCAAACGCGACCAGCAGGACGAGGAATGACCGCGCTCGACCGATTCCGGGGCGCCTGGAAACTCCTGGCGTCCCGGCTCGGCCTCGCCGAGGTCGCGACCGCGGTCGGCGACCACTACCTCGTCGAGCAGTACACGGCGGCCGGTCGCCATTATCACGGCGTCGGCCACATCGTCCACCTGCTCGACGAGGCCGGCGCCCTGCCGGCACTGCTCCGCGAGGGCGAGGCCGCGGGTCTCGCCCTCTTCTTCCACGACGCCGTCTACGACCCGTCGCGCGACGACAACGAGGCCCAGAGCGCGGCGGCCCTCCGCCAGCTCATGACGGGCGCGGTCGCCGAGCCGATACTGGCGCGGGCCGAGGCCATGGTCCTGGCGACGCATCGCCACGAAACGACCGGAGACGCAGGCATCGACGCGTTCCTGGACGTGGATCTCTCCATCCTCGCCGCCCGCTGGGACGACTACGCCCTTTATGCCGATGGCGTCCGGCGTGAATACGCTCCCGTCATCGGCGAGGAGGCGTTCCGCCAGGGTCGCCTCGACCTGTTCCTGAGGCCGATGCTCGCACGAGGCCGAATCTTCCTGACCGACCGCTTCACGCCTCGCGATCCCGTTGCGCTGGCGAACCTGCGGCGCGAGGCGGAGATCCTGGCGTCGGGCCACGACGTCCGGCCGCCCAGGTCTTCGACCTAGGACGCATATTCCTTGAGCTTCCGGTAGAGCGTCCGCTCGCCGATGCCGAGGAGCTTGGCGGCCTCCTCGCGATTGCCGGCGGTCAGCTTCAGGGTCTCGGTGATGTAGTGCTTCTCGATGTCTTCGAGCGACTTGCCGATGAAAGCGTCCACCCCCTCGTGGGAGTCGGCCAGGGCGCCGGCCACGCCCGACTGGAGGTCTTCGGTCAGGTCGTCGACGTCGACGACGCCGTCGAAGTCGATGACGACCATGCTCTCCACGACGTTCTTCAACTCGCGGACGTTGCCCGGCCAGGAATAGTGCCGCAGGAGCTTGCGAGCCGCGGGCGTGATCGACGTGATCTTCTTGCCGTGGACGACCGTGTATTCCTTGAGGAAGTGGTCGATCAGCAGGTCGATGTCCTCGCGGCGCTCGCGCAAGGGGGGGAGCTTCACGCTGACGACCTTTAGGCGGTGGTAGAGGTCCTGGCGAAACGCCCCCGACGCGATCCCTTCGGCGAGGTCGCGATTCGTCGCCGAGATCAGTCGGACGTTCACCTTCACCGGCTCGTTGGTGCCGACGCGGACGATCTCGCCGTTCTCCAGGGTCCTCAGCAGCTTGACCTGGGTGCCGAGCGGGATGTCGCCCACCTCGTCCAGGAACATTGTGCCGCCGTTGGCGTGTTCAAACCACCCCTTGCGCTCGCGGTCGGCCCCGGTGAAGGCGCCCTTCACGTGGCCGAACAGCTCGCTCTCCAGGATGTTGTCGCTTAGCGCGGCGCAGTTGAGGGCGACGAACGGCTTGTAGCGTCTCGGGCTGTTGTTGTGCAGGGCCTTGGCGACGAGTTCCTTGCCCGTGCCGCTCTCCCCGGTGATGAGCACCGAGGCCGACGTCGGCGCGATCTGCCGCAGGCGCGCGACGACGGTGTGCATCGCCGCCGAATTGCCCACGACCCCTTCGAAGCCGAACTTCTCGTTGAGCTGCTTCTGGAGCTCGATGTTCGAGCGGGCGAGCCGCTGGGACTGCGAGGCCTTGTCGACGACGGTCCGCAACTCGCCGATGTCGAGCGGCTTCGTCAGGTAGGTCGTGGCCCCCGCCTGCATCGCGGTGACGGCGGTCTTGATCGTGCCGTGGCCCGTGAGGATGACGACCTCGGCGTCGGGCAGCTCGCGCTTGGCCTTGGCGAGGATCTCCAGGCCGCCGACCCCGTCCATGATGAGGTCGGAGATGATGATGTCGAAGCTCTGCTCCTCGATCAGCCGGAGGCCCTCACGGCCGCTGGTCGCTACGACGCACTCGTACCCCACGCGCGCCAGGCTCTCGGCCACGGCCTCGGCGTGGGGCTCGTCGTCGTCGACCACGAGGACGCGGATCTGCTGGTCCATCAGGGCTTACTCGACACTCCGGGAGCGACGGGCGGCGCGGAGACGGGGGCCTTGGCCCGATCGGCCCGGGGCGGCGCGGTCCGGGCCCCGGCGGCCGGGAGGCGGATCGAGAATCGCGAGCCTCGGTTCGGGACGCTCTGGACCTCGATCGAACCGCCGTGCGCCTCGATGATGTTCCGGGTGGTGGGGAGGCCCAGCCCGGTCCCGCCCTTCTTCGTGGAGTAGAACGGGTCGAAGATCTTGAGCCGGGTCTCCTCGGGCATGCCGACGCCGGTGTCGATCACGTCCAGCACGACGAACGGCCCGTCGCGGCGGGTGGTCAGGATCAGCTCGCCGCCGTCGGGCATGGCGTGTTCGGCGTTGAGCATGAGGTTGAGGACGGCCTGCTTGAAGGCGTCGGCGTCGAGCGCGGCCTTGGGCAGATCGGGGGCGAAATGGGTCCGGACCATGACCCCCCGGACGGAAGCCTGAGGCTCGTAGAAGTCGCAAAGTTCCTCGACCACCGCGTTGAGGTCGGTCTCGGAAGGCTTGAGGTCCTGCAGGCGGGCGAAGCGGAGGAAGTTTTCCAGGATGTCCTGGAGCCGCCGTGCCTCGTGCTTGAGGCGTTCGATCCGCGCCCCGGCCCGGCGCTCGCGAGGTGTCTCGGCCTCCTGGAAATCCTCGGCGAGGAGGTCCAGATTGAGCGAGAGCGTCGAGAGCGGGTTGCGGATCTCGTGCGCGAGCCCGCCCGCGAGTTGCGCGATCTGGGCGTTCTGTTCGCGGAGTCGCCGAGCGACGTCGGGCCCGGAGGGAGGGGCCGCGTCGTGCTCCGAGGCGGGTGCGACGACGGTTCCGGCGAGTGGGTGGGCCATGGTCTCGATCCGCCGGTCCGCGGGCGATGTTTCGATCAAGGGCCGCCAGGGGGATGACGTGAGGCGGGACGCCCGGGCGGTGAGCCCGAGCGTCCCCGGATCGGGTGGAGTGGTGGAGGGGGAGCCGGGCGAGGCTCCGCTCGATTCAGCGAGGGCCGCGCGGTCCGCCGCGATCCCCGCCCCGATCGCCGCCGTAGCCGCCCCGGCCGCGGTCGCCGTCGGTCCGCCGCGGGGGAGGTCCGCCGGGACCGCCCGGGCCGCCGCCGCCCTGCGGGGGGCGCTCCGCGGAGCCGGCGGGGCGCGTCTTCGAGGCGAATTCGTCCGGCAGGTCCCGCTCGGCGAGGGCCGCCTTGCGCGACAGCTTGACGCGGTCCTGGTCGTCGACCAGGATCACCTTCACGAGCATGGGGTCGCCGACCCGGCAGACGTCGGCGACGTTGGTGACGTAGCCGCTGGAGAGCTCGGTGACGTGCACCAGGCCGTCCTTGCCGGGGAGGATCTCGACGAACGCGCCGAACTCCTTGATGGAGGTGACGCGGCCTTCGTAGATCCGGCCGACCTGGACGCCCTCGGTCATGGCCAGGATCTTGTCCCGCGCCGCCTCGGCGCCGGAGGCGTCGATGCTCGCCAGGGTCACGACGCCGCTGTCGTCGATGTCGATCTTGGCGCCGGTCTCGTCCTGGAGGCGGCGGATGGTCTTGCCGCCGGGGCCGATCAGCAGGCCGATCTTGTCCGGGTTGATCTGGATCTGGATCAGCCGGGGGGCGTTGGTCGAGATCTCCTCGCGAGGCCGCTTGATGGAGCGGAGCATGGCCCGGAGGATCTCGAGGCGGGCCTCGTGGGCCTGCTCGAGGGTCTCGCGGATGACGTCCTCGGTGATGCCGTGGTTCTTCAGGTCGAGCTGGATGCCCGTCACGCCGCGCTGGGTGCCGGCGACCTTGAAGTCCATGTCGCCGTAATGGTCTTCCTCGCCGATGATGTCGGTCAGGAGGACGTGCCGGCCGCTCTCGTCGTCCTGGACCAGGCCGATCGAGATGCCGCCGACGGGGTCGCTGATCGGGACGCCGGCGTCCATCAGGCTGAGGGTCGCCCCGCAGACCGAGGCCATCGAGCTGGAGCCGTTGGACTCCAGGATGTCGGAGATGACGCGGACGGTGTACGGGAACTTGGCGGGGGGCGGCAGGATCGGGGCGACCGAGCGTTCGGCCAAGGCGCCGTGGCCGATCTCGCGGCGGCCGGGGCCGCGGATGGGGCGGACCTCGCCGACGGAGAACGGCGGCATGTTGTAGTCCAGCATGAACTTCTTGGTGTACTCGTCCATGATGCCGTCGACCCGCTGCTCGTCGGCCCCGGTGCCGAGCACCGTGGTGACGAGGGCCTGGGTCTCGCCGCGCTGGAAGATGGCCGAGCCGTGGGCGCGGGGCAGGACGTCGACCTCGCACTTGATCGCGCGGAGGTCGCGGGGGCCGCGGCCGTCGGGGCGCTTGCCGCTGAGGATCAGCTCGCGGACGACCACCTCTTCCGCGGCGTGGAAGACGCTCTTGAGCCGCTCCTTGGTGATCGGGACGGCGGTGTGGGCGTTCTCGCCGGGGCCGCCCGGCGGCAGGGCGAAGGCCTCGCGGTCGGCCGGGATCAGGTCGGCCATGATCGATTCGAGGATCGCCTTGGTGGTGGCGGTCCGCTCCTGCTTCATCACGATCTGCTTGGCGTCGCGGAGCCGGGAGCCGTAATGCTCCAGGATGTGCGCCTTGAGCGCGTCGGGCGGGGTCGGGCGGGGGTCGGGCCGCTCCAGGCCCACGGCCTCCAGGAGCTCGTACTGCAGCGCGATGAGCTCCTGGTTGATCCGGTGGCCTTCGATGATGGCGTCGGCCATCTCGGGCTCGGGGAGCTCTTCGGCGAAGCCCTCGATCATCACGACGGCCTTGGCCGTGCTGGCGACGATCAGGTCGAGGTCGCTGGCGGCGACCTCCTCGACGGTGGGGAACGCCACGAGCTTGCCTTCGACCCGGGCGAGGCGGACCGCGCCGATGGGGCCGAAAAAGGCCGCCTTGGCCAGCAGCAGCGCGGCGGACGCGCCGAAGATGGAGAGGACGTCGGGGTCGTTGACGCGGTCGGCGGAGATCGGGCCGGCCTGGATCTGCACCTCGTCGCGGTACCACTCGGGGAAGAGCGGCCGGATCGGCCGGTCGATCAGCCGGCAGGTGAGGATCTCCTTGGTGGTCGGCCGACCCTCGCGCTTGATGAAGCCGCCCGGGAATTTGCCGGCCGCGTAGGTCTTCTCGCGGTAGTCGACGGTGAGCGGGAAGAAGTCCAGGCCTTCGCGGCCCGGGCCGAGCATCGCCGTCACCAGCGTCATGGTGTCGCCCAGACGGACGACGACGGCTCCGGAGGCTTGCTTGGCGAAGCGTCCCGTCTCGATGCTGATGGTGCGGTCGCCGATCGTCCGCTCGACGACCTTACGCGAAAATGGCGATGTAGACATGCAAGGTACCTGGATGAGACACGGAGTCGTGGGGCGTGGAAATGATCGCGGGGCTCGCCGCCTCGTCGGGCGGATCGGCCGAGGCCGCCACACCCGCCTCGCGGGCGTCGGACGCCGGCGGTGCGGGAGATATGCAAAGAGGGCCGGTCCCGGAGGGCCGGCCGTCTCTTTCGGGCGGGAAGTCGGCCGATCGCGACGGATCGACGCACGCTCGCAACCGCGAGGAACTCGCTGCCCGCCGATCACTCGGGACGATCCGACGGCCCTCGTCGTCAGGAGCGAAGCGCCGTCGCCGCTCGCGCGAGGGGCCGATCGACCGGGTCACGGCGTGGGGCGATCCCCTTCGCGTTACTTGCGGATGCCCAGGCGGCTGATCAGTTCGAGATACTTCTTCCGATCGTGAAGCCGCAGATACTTGAGCAGGCCTGACCGCTTGGAAACCATCATCAGCAGCCCGCGGCGGCTGGCGTGGTCCTTGCTATGCGTCTTGAAGTGGTCGGTGAGATCGTTGATGCGGGCGGTCAGGAGGGCGATTTGCACCTCCGGCGAGCCCGTATCTTGATCGCCCCGGCTGAAAGACCCGATCAGTTCCTGCTTCTTCTCCTTCGTGATCGCCATCGCTCGCCCCAAAACCCCGGCCTTCGCTGTGAAAGCCGATCTTGTGAAACCCTCTACACTTCAAGTGAACCACAATAGGCGAACCCGCCTCGGAATACAATCCCTTCCCCGACCTTTCCGGCCCCGACACGGCCCTTCCCGCCGCACCCACCCGGACCTCCCGTCAACTCCGCCCGGTCCGCCGTTTCGACCACCGCGTTCAACGTCGGTTCTCGTGCATGGCCTCGATCCCGGCCCCCCAGGTGAAGCCGTGCCAGGCGCGCTTCCAACGGGCCTGAACGCCGAGCCCGTCCGGGCCGATCCGGGGGATGGACGCCAGGACGACGATCGCCGCCGCGATCAGCCAGGCTCGCCGCAGGCGCCCCGCCGCGGGCAGGTCCTGGTGATCCGCCGAGGCCGCCCTCCTTCCGGGGCGGACCATCATCGCCAGGGCGAGCAGCCCTCCGAACGCCGTCGCGGCCAGCCCCGCCGTGAACCCCGCCGGTGAGTATCGAAAGACGACCCGGTGCGGCCCCGGCTCCAGGTAGACCGCACGGAAAGCGACATATGCCGGCGCGATCGCCGCAGGCTTGCCGTCGACGGTCGCCGACCAGCCGGGGTCAAACGTGTCGGCCAGCACGAGGTAGGCGGGGGTCTCGGCGACGACCGAGACGACGACCTCTTCGGGGAGATCCACCTCGATCGTCGCGGTCCCCGCGACCTGCGCCGCCTCGTCGAGCGGACGCGCGGGGTCCTCGACCACCAGCCGCTCCTGCACCTCCGGCCCCAACCGGGTCAGGGTCTCCACGGCCTCCTCGCGGCCCGAGGCGTAGATCGGCCGGCCCTCCAGACGGGCGCGGGGGCGGGCGTTCGGATTGACGTGGAGGAACGCCTCGCCCGCCGGCTCGTTGGGGACGAAGACGGAACGAAGGCCCCGGCCCGTAACGACGTGGCTCACGCTGTCGAGGTCGAATCGTCCCGCCTTGTACTGGGTATGGTCGAAGTAGTCCAGGATCCGCCTCGGGATCATCGGCGTCTCGCCCTTGGCCGAGGCCAGGCCCCAGGCGGCGGGCAGGCTCCAGTCCAGGGCGTCCCGGGCCTTGAAAAAGTCGATCGGCTCGGAGGCGTACCCCGGCTCCCCCGCGCTCCGGTCGCCCTTGCCGTAGACGCGGATGAACGTCGGGTCGGACCTGAGCCGCTTGACCGTCTCCGGCGGCGAGGTCCAGTACTCGGGAGCGACCGTGACCGGGTCGACGGCGTGGGAGCCCAGCAGGTCGGCCAGGACCAGCACCGGCAGGAGGGCGGCCGTTCGCGAGCGGATCTTTCCGTCCGCGGTTCGCGCAGCTCGGTGAGCCAGCATCAGACCCACGATCGTCAGGATTCCGGTCCGTGCGGCCCCGACCAGCAACTCGCGGCCGAGCCAGCGGTAACGGTCCAGGTGGTACGGCGTCGCCCAGCGCCGGGGATCGGTCCAGACGGGCGAATAGACGTAAGCGAGGATGGGCAGCGAGGCCACGACGAGCAGGCCGACGAGCGACAGGGCCGCACGCAGGCTGACCACGCCCGGCCGCTGGAGCCGCTCCACTCCGACCGCCGCCAGGGCGGCGACGCCCAGCGAGACCCACAGGTGCAGCCGGACCGGCTCGCGCGAGCTGCCGGCGATCGGGATCCGGTTGGCGTAGTCGAACAGGAAGGTGAACCGACCGAGCATCAGCAGGCCGCCGGTGATCGTCAGCAGGGCGAAGCAGGTCGTCCAGCGGTCCCGCCCCCCCGGCCCCGCCGCGCCGACGACCGCGAGCGCGAGGCCGAGCAGCCCGAGGTAGGCGTTCATCTCGTGGTAGGGGTAGAAGCCGTCCATCCAGTCGGTGTCGCGGGCGCGGGTGCCGTAGGCCTCGCGCACGACGAGGGTCGGCAGCAGCTCGGGGCTCCACGACCCGTAAGTCAACTCGTCGTAGCTCAACCCCCCGGCCCGCGGGGAACGATCCAGCAGCTCCTTCGACGGGACCCACTGCACGGCCGAGAGCAGGACGCCCAGGGCGACTAAGCCGAACGTCCGCGCGAGGACGTTCCGGGCCTCGGCCCGATCCGCCGAGGTCGCCGCCCGGAAGAGCCCGTAGAAGCCGACCATCCCCGAGCAGAGGATGACGTCCTGGAGATGGCCGGCGAAGACCTGGCAGGCCAGCGCGAAGGCCCCCAGCGCGACGCCTCGCCACCGTCCCGAGCCCCAGGACCATTCGAGCGCCCAGATCACGAACGGGACGCTCGCCAGGGCGTTGATCATGCTCGTGTGGACGAGGTGGGCCCAGGTGAAGCCGCCCGCCCCGAACAGCGCGGCCCCGGTCAGAGCCCCGGCCGGGCCGACGTGTCGCCGGAGCCAGCCGTAAGTCCCCGCGCCGGCGAGCCAGATCGACAGCACGGTGTCGAGGTTGAACGCCTTCCAGGTCTCCATCCAGGGATAGAGCAGATACTTGAGCGGGTGGAGATAGCCCGCCTGGCTCTCGCTGAAGAGGGGCATCCCGCAGTAGAGCCAGGGGCACCAGCGCGAGAACCGGCCCGCCCTCAGCTCCTCGGCGAAGAAGTGACGGTAGGGGTAGTTGATCTCGGTCACGTCGAAGTAGAAGAAGGCCCCGCGGAGGAAGACGGCGTCGCGGAAGATCCAGCAGAGGCCGGCCGTCCAGACAGCCAGCGCCGCGAGGTCGCGGGGCCCCCATCGCGGCGGCCGGAACCAGCTCGACTCGGCCTCGATCTCGGCGACGGCGACGCCCGGCTCCGGTTGCGACACGAAACGTCCTCGCTGCTCATTCGGCCTGGGCGGGCGGACGGGACGCGATCGTCGTGCCCCGCTCGCGGTGGAGCGCCCGGCCGCCTTCGGCGAGCGCCTGGTCCAAGAATCTCCGGTCCTCGATCGTCGGCCGAGCGATCAGCACCGCCGGCCGGCCGCCTGGGAGCCCCCGCGACCACTCGGGGAATCGGTTCGGGTAGATTGGGTGGGGCACGCCCCGCAGCGGACGCCCGCTCAGGAACGCCAGGCGATACGCGTCCCAGTAGCCGGCCGCGAAGGCGTCGACCTCGGGATGCGCGTCGAGCCACCGGAGGGCGGGGTCGTCGACCGTCCGGCGGACGATCTTCCCGCGCTCGTCGAGCCAGCCCAGACGACGATACCACGCGGCCCCGTCCATCGTGAACGCGAGCCCGAACGCGATCGCGATCGCCAGGGCCGTCACGAGGCCCTCCGGCGACCGCCTCGACAGCGCGTCCAGCGTGAGGCCGACCCCAAGGGACCAGGGGATCAGCAGCAGGACGAGGTATCGGTAATTGTCGGCGTTGAAGATGTTCCGGTTGGCGACGAACGCGGCGAGGATCGCGGCCGAGGAGGTCAGCAGGCCCGCGGCGATCGCGCGGCCGGCGAGTTCCCCCCGTAGGACGGCTTTCCCCGCGACCATCCCCATCGTGACGACGACCAGGATCGACGTCAGGCCCGTCGTTGCCACGGCGACCCAGCCGGCCTCGGCGCCGCGCGATCCCGCCCGCCGGACCGGGGCCCCACCGCCCAGCAGGGCCGGGTCGGGATCGGCCTCCAGGCCCGGCAGGCGATGCCCGGCGATCAGGCGTGGGAGGCAGTCGAGGAACAGGATCCCAGCGTGCTCCCGGAGCAAGGCGGGGTCGAGGCTCCAGGCGAACTGCTCGTTGTAAGCGTCGTGCGGTTCGAGCGCCCGGCCGATCGGCCTGGGCGCGACGCCGATCGCGAAACCGAGCAGCAGCAAGAGCCCGCAAGCGGTCGTCGCCCGGGTCGACCGACCGCCTCGGGTCGCGATCGCGGCGAGAACCCCTGCGGTGACGAGCCCGATCAGCGTCATCAGGAACATCGAGTCGTGCCACAGCCCCAGGCCGCACCAGAGGCCCAGAAGAAGCACCCCGCACCGCCCCCCCTTTCGGATGAGCCAGGCCAGGATCAGCCACGCCCCCGCACTCCACGCCGCGGCAAGCATGTGGCCGCCGGTGATCCGCCCGGTGAGCCAGATCGTCCCGGTGGAGGCGAAGGCGAGCGGGAGCAGGCTCCACGCCGCGACCCTCGGGCCGAACCCGGCCCAGGCCGCCGCGAAGACGCCGGCGACCAGCAGGACGTAGGCGAGCGTGCCGCCGACGACCAGCGTGGCGGGCGATGCGCCCCAGGCCTTCGCCGGGAGATAGCTCAGCAGGACGGCCCCCGTCCCCATGTAGGGCGTGCCGGGATAGTGCCATCGCCAATGACCGGTCACGGCCTCGCGGAGCGTCAGCCCGTCGACGGCCAGGTCGCTGTCCAGGTGCGTCGGGGCGTTCACGATCAGGGGAACCCGGACGACGACGCTCCAGGCGATCGCGGCGAAGAGCGCCAGGCTCGCGAGAATGGCTGTTCTTTTCACGCGAAGAGGTCCGAGACCTGGCAGCGGAATCCTGGAAGCTCGGGCTGGTCCTCGATCGCGTCGCCTTCTTTCAGGACGACGGGTGCCGTCTCACGCTCACGGTGGATGACGACCGAACGCTCGCGCGGGTAGACCAGCCAGACGGCGAGGACGCCGGCGTCCAGGTACTCCGCGACTTTCGCAAACATCTCCCCGCGGCGGTTGCCGGGGGAGACGACCTCGATCACGAGGTCGGGGGCGATGGGACTCAGTTTCGAGCCGACCTGAGAACGCGGCTGCCTGGCCTCGCTGTAGAAGCACACGTCCGCCCCCCGGACCGTATCCGGCCCTCGCGTCGTTTGGACGGCCGAGTCGTTCGAGAGGCAGTAGCCCAGCCCCGTGCGACGGGCGAAGTCGCTCAGGTAGTACGTCAGATTGGCGCAAACGAATCCGTGCTCGGTATTCGGCGGCGGCGTCACGTCGACGACCTCCCCTCGGACGAGTTCATGCAGCCCCTCGCCGAGGTCGGCCTTCATGAACTCCTCGGCGGTCATCAGGCGCGGCTTCGATGCGATCGACATTTCGTCGTTCTCCCTCTCAGCCGTCGAAGATTTCCGAGACCAGGCATCGGAACCCCGGCAGCTCCGGCTGGTCGTCGATGGCGTCGCCGTCCTTGAGGACGTCCGGCGGGGATTCGGGGTCGCGATGGATGACGACCGATCGCTTCCGGGGGTAGACCACCCACACGGCCAGCGTCCCGGCGGCCAGGTACTCGCCGACCTTCGCCTCGATCTCGCCGCGGCGGTCGCCCGGCGAGACCACCTCGACCGCCACGTCGGGGGCGATCGGCGGGATCACCGCGGCCGGCTTCGGCTTCGGCCACCGCGCGTTGCTGAAGAAGAGCACGTCGGGGCCGCGGACCGTATCGGGGCCGCGCTGGGTCTGTACGGAAGTATCGTTCGACGCGGTATGTCCAAATCCGGTGCGGCGCGCGTACGATCCGAGGTGGAACGTCAGATTCGAGCAGATGAAGCCGTGTTCGTAGAGCGGCGGCGACAAGCGGACGACCTCCCCCCGGACGAGTTCGAACTGGCCGTCGCCGAGATCGGCCTGCAGGAACTCCTCGGCGGTCATCAGGCGAGGATTCGAGGCGATCGACATGGGATGACCCTCCACTCGTCGTCAGACGGCACCGGCCATGGATTCGAGCTGGACCACGGCGCGGTTCTGCTCCTTCGCCAGATAGTCGCGTCCGTACTTGATGTGGATGTGGTCCCAGGGGAGGACCTCCTCCACGGGCCGCTCGCGCTGGCTGTAGAAGGGGACCTCGATTCCCAGGTCCTCGAACGTCTTCCACCAGAGCGAGGGGTCGAAGTATTCGGTCCAGGCGTCGAGCCGCGCCCCGCGGCGCCAGGCCTCTTCCATCGCGGCGGCCACGCGGCGGTCGCCCCGCGTCAGGATGCCTTCCAGGAGGCTGCGCTCGACGTCGTGGACCTTGACCGTGACCGAGCGCATCCTGACCCGCGACTTCAAGTACTTGTGGGCCCAGTGGAAGTACTCTCGGTCCTTCATCCCATTCCACTGATACGGCGTGTGGGGCTTGGGGACGAAGTTCGAGACGCTGGCGGTGACGTCGGCGAACCGCCCGGTGACTTCCTTGCCGATGCGGGCGATGGTCTCGGCCATCTCGATGATGCCGTCGAGGTCGGCGGGGCGCTCGCCGGGGAGTCCGCACATGAAGTAGAGCTTGACCTTCCGCCAGCCGCGCCGGAACGCCTCGGCGCAGCCGTCGTACAGGTCCTGGTTGTTGATCGGCTTGCGGATCTGGGCCCGCATGTCGTCGCGGGCGACCTCGGGCGCGAGCGTCAGGCCGCTCCGCCGTCCCTCCTGCAGCAGAGCGGGGATCTTCTTGAGCGTCTCGGTGATCCGCAGGCTGGGGAGCGAGATCTTGACCCCCAGCGGCGTGAAGACCTCGCTCATCCGGGTGACGAGCCGCTCGAAGTCGGGATAGTCGCTCGTCGACAGCGAGAGCAGGCTGATCTCGTCGTATCCGGTGTTCCGGTACGATTCGAGGGCGGACTCGACGATCGTCTCCACGGTCCGATACCGCATCGGCCGCTTGATGACCGTGCTCTGGCAGAAACGGCACTGCCAGGGGCAGCCGCGCATGATCTCGATGGCGATCCGGTCGTGCGCCGTCTCGACGAACGGGACGACCGGCTTCGTCGGCAGCGGCGAACCTTCCAGATCCTGGATGACGCAGGGGCGGATGCCGGCGGGCACGTCGTCGCGGAGGCGGCGGATCTCGGCGATCGTCCCGTCTTCGGCGTAGACCGGCTCGTAGAAGCGGGGGACGTACGCCCAGGTCACCGCCCCGGCGATCCGCGCGAGCTTCTCCTCGCGCGAGAGCCCCGAGTCCCGCAGGGCCCGCCACTGCTCGCAGACGATCGGCAGGCTGGGCTCGCCGTCACCCATCACGAACAGGTCGACGTAAGGGGCGAGCAGCTCCGGGTTCTGGCCCCCCGGGCCGCCGGCGATGACGAGCGTGTCGTCGGCGTCGCGGTCCTCGGCGTGCAGGGGGATGCCGCCCAGGTCGAGGATCGTCAGGACGTTGGTGTAGGAGATCTCGTACTGGAGCGAGAAGCCCAGGACGTCGAACTGGTTCAGCGGGGTGAAGGTTTCCAGCCCGTAGAGCGGCAGGCCCTCGGCCCGCATGGCGGCCTCGAAGTCGGGCAAGGGGGCGTACGCCCGCTCGCAGGCCCAGCCGCGGTCGTTCATCAGGCTGTAGAGGACCTGCATCCCGTGGTGGCTCATCCCCAGGGCGTAGGTGTCCGGGAACGCCAGGCAGACCGTCCCGGCGACCGTCCGGTGGTCCTTGGGGACGCTGTTCAGCTCGCCCCCGACGTACTGGCCGGGGGTCCGGACCTTGGTGAGGACCCGGGAGACGACGGCGTCCTTGAGTTCCTGATTGAGCATCGGCGGGGCTCCCGCGAGGGGTTCGTCGAATGGCCGGAACCGTCTGGTCGCGCGACTGGAGGAATGGCGTTCGGATCGCTCGCGAGCCAAGGCGAAGGCCGACGCGACCGGCTGCGCCGGACGCGGGTCATGGCCTTGAATCTTAACCCATCCCCCCCGCCGATGACCAGCCGACGCGACGGCTTCGAGCGGGCGGGCCGTTCCGCCCCTATAATAAGGGTCGAGGAGAATCGACCTGCCGCGGACCGAGAATCGCCGACATGGACCGACCGAAGATCGCACTCACCCTGGGAGACGCCGCCGGCGTCGGGCCCGAAGTCGCCGCCCGCGCCTGGAGCGATCCCACGCTCCACGCCCTCTGCCTGCCGTTCGTCGTCGGCGCCCCGGAGGTCCTCCGCCGGGCGGCCGAGTTGGTCGACGGCCCCGCGCGCGTGCAATCGATCGCCACGCCGGAGCAAGCCGACCCCTCGCCGCTCTGCATCCCCTGCCTGGAGCCGCCGGGCGCGGCGGACGTGTCGACCGTCCTTCCCGGGCAGGTCGACCCGCGCGCCGGCCGCGCGGCCTACGACTACCTCGTGCACGCGGTCGACCTGGCCCTCGCGGGGAGGATCGACGCGATCGCGACCCTGCCGCTGAACAAGGAGTCGCTGCACCTCGCGGGCGTCGCGCACCCGGGACACACCGAGATCCTCGCCGAGCGCTGCGGGACGCCCGACCACGCGATGATGCTCTATCTGCCCTCCGATGACGCGGCCGAGGACCCGCGAAAGAGCCAGGGCCTGGGCGTGGTCCACGTCACGCTCCACATGGCGCTCCGGGACGTGTTCGCCGCGATCACGGTCGAGTCCGTCGCCGCCAAGATCCGGCTCGCCGACCGTGCATTGCGGCCGCTGACGGCCGGGCGTCGGCCCCGGATCGCCGTCGCCTCGCTCAACCCCCACGCGGGCGAGAACGGGCTCTTCGGCGACGAGGAGATCCGCATCATCCGCCCCGCCGTGCTCCAGACCCGCGAGGAGGGCGTCGACGCCTCGGGCCCGTATCCGAACGACACCCTCTTCCGCGACGCCTTGACCGGCTCCTTCGACGCGGTCGTGGCGATGTACCACGACCAGGGGCACATCGCGCTCAAGACCGTCGGGTTCTGGCGAGGTGTGAACATCACGCTCGGGCTGCCGATCATCCGCACCAGCGTCGCGCACGGGACGGCCTTCGACATCGCCGGGCGAGGGGTCGCCGACCCGAGGAGCCTCATCGAGGCCGTCCGCGCCGCCGCCCGGATGGCCGCCTGGAAGCGCGAGAAACGGACCCCCTGACCCCGCTCAGAGCCGCGTGCGGGGACGCCTCGTCGGGGCCGGCTCGGGGGCCTCGTCCGGGGGCACGGGGTCGGCGCCCGGATCGCCGGGTTCGGCCCCGGGCATGCCGGGCATGGGGTCGATGATCGTCGGCTGTCGAAGCTGGAGCCCGTCGTTCGAGTCGGCCCGGTCGAGAATCTCGTCGAGGGCGTCCTGCATGTCGTGAAGCTCGCGGTGCATGTGCCCCATCTCGGCCCAGACCTTGTCCAGGGGGTCTTCAGAGCCCTCGGCGTCGGTCAGGATCATGAGGTTGTCCTCCGGGATGACCCGATAGGTCAGCTCCACCTGGTCGAGCAGCAGCTTCAGGCCGGTCTTGAGCCGGCTCCCCTTCAGCTCCAGCTCGACCGTGTCCTCCTTGCGGACGTCCAGCCGATCGAGCGCGGCGAGGTCGAGGACGACCTCGCCTCCCAGATCCTGGGAGAGGCGCTTCGCGACCTGATCGAGGGCCGTCGGTTTGCCGAAGTCGAACGTGTAGGGGCGCAGGAGGGCGTCCTGGAGCGTGGGCCTCCCCTCGACCTGGGGGACGGCGGCGGTCCCGACGGCCGCCGGCGGCTCGACCGCGTGCTCCTGGGGGGGCCGCTGGGCGTGCAGCGGCATCCTCGCCGCGGCGAGGATGCCGGCGACCAGCCCCGCCAGGGCGAACATCACGTTACGTCGCGTCATCGGCCGACCCTCTCGCAACCGTCCGGTGGACGCCCCGACCGGCGCGTCCGGGAGGGGCGATCGGCCATTGTACCCGGAAGGCCGATTTCAGTCGACGATCCCTCGCGACAGCGCGGCGTCGACCTCGGCGGCCGAGGGGAAGCCGAACCCGACCCAATCCAGCACCAACGCCGACGCGGCCGAGGCCCGGCGCATCGCCGCGGCGACGTCGACGACCGCCGCGGTGCACGAGGACGGCCGCCAGCCCCGCTCCAGCAACGTCGTGATCAGGAAGGCGGCGAAGGCCTCCCCGGCTCGATTCGTGTCGCGGGACGGCCGGGCCCTCGGGAACGCCCCGACCTGGAGCCGCCGCGACTCCCCCTGCGGATCGGTGAACCGGGCCCAGGCCCCCGACGCCCCCTCGGTCACGACCAGGATCGTGAGCCGGGCCGCGACCTCTTCGCGATCCTCCAACGCGTCCCATTCCGCGCGGTTGCAACACAGCAGGTCGACCGGGCCGATCGCCCTCCGCAATGGGAAGTCGCGTTCGAGCATGTTCCGCATCGCCGGCGCGAAGACCCGCAAGGCCGGGCCGGGCGCCGTCAGGATCTCGGCCGAGAGCCGATTGGACAGGCCCGCGACGACGAGCACGTCGCACGATTCGCCGAGCGACGGCCGAACGTCCTCCGGCCCGAGCGCCGCGTGGCAGCCGCGGAACCCGACGGCGAGCTTATCCCCGTGCTCGCCGCTTGAGATCAGGAGCGTCCAGTCGGCCGGACCGGCCGTCCGGATCCGACGGCCGGCGACGCCGTGGCGAGCAAGCAGCCCGGCCACGGCCCGGCTCGTCGCGTCGTGTTCCGGCCCGAGGGCCGCGACCAGCTCGCCCCCGAGCGCGGCGGCGAATCCGGCCCCCATGCCCCCGAGCTGGTCGTCCCAGTCCGATGCACGGACCTCGGATCGGATGCCGGGAGGCGCGCCGAGGGGGCGGTCGAGGGCCACGTCGCCGCAAGGACCAGGCCAGCCCTCCGGGAGGTCGACGGCGAGGGCCGCCCCCGTCGGGTCCACGAGCGTCAGGGAGCCCCCGTCCACCTCGCCGAACCCTAGGCGGCCCTCGACGCTCTGATCCAGGGGCGGGCCGGACGACGCGTCGAGCAGCCGACGGTCGACTCGGAGGACACGGTCCAGGTAGGCGGGGCCGAACACCCGCACGCTCCCGATCATGACGCCGACTCCCGAGTTCGAGCGCGGCCCGGCGGCCCAGGCCGCCGTGTTCAGGCCGTACTTCGTTTGTTTATAATACGGGGATGCCTGTCCGCCATGCCCCCCGCGTCGTGCCGAAGGAGAGTAGGGTGTCGGTCGATATCGAATCGGATGTGGAGTCGCTCGATCACCCCGTGGACAACGCGCCCGTGCGCACGATGTCCCACAAGGGCCTGACGATCGAGGGCTATTCCCGGGCCGCCGTCCAGACGTACTGGCGGGTGCCGGAGCTGAAGCTCGGCTTCGACCTGGGGGTCCAGCCGTGGTCGTTCATGACCACGCCCAACTGGTTCGTCTCGCACGCCCACCTGGACCACATCGCCGCCCTGCCCGTCCTCGTCGCCCGCCGCCGGATGATGAAGATGGAGCCGCCGACGATCTACCTGCCGACCGACGCGGTCGACGGCGTCCACCAGCTCCTGCGCGCGTTCCAGCGCCTGGACCGGGGCCGCATGCCCTGCGAACTCGTCGGCGTCGCGCCCGGCGACGAGATCCAGCTGTCGCGCGAGCTGGTCGTGAAGGCCTTCCCGACGCGGCACACCATCCCGTCGCTGGGGTTCCTGGTCTGGGAGCGTCGCAAGAAGCTCAAGCCCGAATACCACGACCTCTCCGGCGAGCAGATCCGCGACATCCGCCTCTCCGGCGTCGAGGTCTCGTCGGAGATCCGGATCCCCAAGGTCGCCTACATGGGCGACACCGCCCCGGCCGGGCTCGACGGCTTCCCGGAAGCCTACCGGGCGCAGATCCTCATCATGGAGATGACCTTCGTCGCGCCCAACGAGCGGGCGTCGGTCATCCACAAGTACGGCCACACCCACCTGGACGACCTGATCGCCCGCGCCGATCGGTTCGAG
Source organism: Paludisphaera soli (assembly GCF_011064595.1). Taxonomy (GTDB): domain Bacteria; phylum Planctomycetota; class Planctomycetia; order Isosphaerales; family Isosphaeraceae; genus Paludisphaera; species Paludisphaera soli. The sequence continues at coordinate 456,693 of NZ_JAALJI010000001.1, forward strand.
AACGAGGTGATCGTGGCCTCGCACTTCAGCACCCGGCTGCACCCCGACCACATCCAGCGGATCGTCGACCGTCGCTTGCCCGATTCCCTGCGGTCGCGATTGAAGGTCTGGCTCTGATCGGCTCCCGGCGTGGATGCAGGATGCGACGAGGCTCCGGCGGGGTCGATCCCCGACGGAGCCTCGATCGTTTTTGGCGTTGTCGCGCCTTCGATCAGGCCGAGCGGCGGCGGACCAGCGTCGCCGCGGCGAGCAGAGAGCCGACGCCGAGGAGGACCAGGCCGGTGGGCTCGGGGACGGCGACCGGGATGATCGGGCCGACCTGCTGGATCAGCAGCGAGACGCCGCCGGCGTTGTCGCCGAGGTAGTAGTCGCGGATCATGAAGTTGAGCGCGGCGTTCTTGGTCAGCGTGAAGGTGGCGGAGTAGTCCTGGACCGCCGACTGGGCGGCCACGTCTTCCGCCGTCGCCCCCAGGCCCGATCCCTCGCCGAACAGGACGGCCTTGTTGCCTTCGGAGGCGTTGGTGATCAGGAAGTTCCAGACCCAGGACTCGCCGGTCGACACGTTGAAGCGGAACGCGTCGAAGAGCGCCCCGAACTCTCCGGAGGCGTTGGTGACCTTGTAGGTCCCCGCGGTCAGGATGAGCTGGTTCGCGAGGCCGCCGGGGGCGTCGACGACCGGCGTGACGACCTCGCCCACGGCCGGGATCGTGGCGCTCTCGGCGTAGCCGTAGTAGCGGGCGTCGATGTTGACGATCACGCCCGCGGGGGCGACGACGGGCGCGGCCAGGACGATCGCGAGCAGGGCGGTGATCCGGAGGGATCGGGATCGTAGGGTCATCTCATCTCCTTGAGGTGCTGAACCTCGGCGTCGAGACCATGCTCGCTGTCCATATGCGAGCGCACCGTGCGGAAGTCGATCGACTTCCTGGCGGGTCGTCCTGCGCGGCCCCCCTCCGCTTCCGCGAAGGACGGCTGACGCCCCGTCAACATAGGCTCGACCCCGATCCTGTCAAGACGAGTCGCTTGCAACGATTCGACTCGGGATCCCCGCTCGGGATCCCGGAGTCGCGCAGGGGGCGAGGCCCCGCCGCGGTCCCAACCGGCCCTCCGCGCCGCTACTCGGTTGCTTTCGGCCACCGGGCTGGTCACGATGGGTCCGTTTCGCGATCCCGACGCGTCCCGACGCGCGGTCCTTCGCGACCCCACCGGTCCCGGGTCGTGGTCTCCCTTCGGGGATGGCGAGGTTTCGACATGAATGCGTTCGCATCCGGCGCGGGGCGTGCCCCCGTCGCGCTCCTGGGGTGTCTCCTCTCGCTGGCGATCGTCGCCCCGGGCCCCGCGCTCGGCGACGTCAAGGGGTTGAGCAAGATGGACTTCGGCAAGACGAAGGACGGCGAGACGGTCGACCTTTACACGCTCCAGAACGGTCGGATCACCGTCAAGGTCGCCACCTACGGCGCGACGGTCGTCTCGATCGAGGTCCCGGACCGGGACGGCAAGGTCGACGACGTGGCCCTCGGGTTCGATTCGCTCGAAGGCTACCTCGGCGAGCACCCCTACTTCGGGGCCACCGTCGGCCGGGTCGCCAACCGGATCGCCAAGGGGAAGTTCACGCTCGACGGCGAGGAGTACTCGCTGGCGATCAACAACCCTCCGAACTCGCTCCACGGCGGCCGCAAGGGCTTCAACCGGGTGATCTGGAAGGCCCGGCCGTTCCAGGCCGCCGACGGACCGGCCGTCGAGATGACCTACACCAGCCCCCACGGCGAGGAGGGCTACCCGGGGAAGCTCGACGTGAGCGTGACCTTCACCGTCACCGCCGACGACGCCCTCAAGATCGAGTACACGGCGACCACCGACAAGGCCACGCCGATCAACCTCTCGAACCACAGCTACTTCAACCTGGGCGGCCGGACCGACGCCTCGATCCTCGACCATGAGCTGACGCTCGTCGCCTCGCGTTACACCCCGGTCGACGACACCCTGATCCCCACGGGGGAGATCGCCCCCGTCGCCGGCACGCCGCTCGACTTCACCAGGCCGACCGCCGTCGGAGCGCGGATCGACAAGATGACCGGCGACCCGGGCGGCTACGACCACAACTTCGTCCTCGACGGCAGGCCCGGCGCTTCGGCGACGGTCCACGACCCCAAGACCGGCCGGGTCCTGGAGATGACCACCACCGAGCCCGGCGTGCAGTTCTACAGCGGCAACTTCCTGGACGGCTCCAACGTCGGCAAGGCGGGCGTGACCTACAAGAAGCATCACGGCCTCTGCCTGGAAGCCCAGCACTTCCCGGACTCCATCCACCACCCGAACTTCCCGAACGCGGTCCTCCGGCCCGGCGAGACCTACCGGCAGACGACCGTCTACAAGTTCTCCGCGCGCTGACCCCTCGACTCCATCACCCCGACGGCCGTCCCGCGGCGGCGTTCCCTCGGCCGAACGCGCCGGACCGCCCCCGTCCCGAACCCGACCGTGCGAAGGCATAGGATAGACGCATGCAAAGCTTGGCGTGGATCGATTACTTGATCATGGTGATCTACTTCGCCTTCGTGCTCGGCATCGGCTTCGCGCTGAAGCGGTACATGAAGACCAGCACGGACTTCTTCCTCTCGGGCCGCTCGATCCCGGCCTGGGTGGCCGGGCTGGCGTTCATCTCGGCGAACCTGGGCGCCCAGGAAGTCATTGGGATGGCCGCCTCGGGGGCGAAGTACGGGATCGCGACCGCGCACTTCTACTGGCTGGGGGCGATCCCGGCGATGGTCTTCGTCGGCCTGTTCATGATGCCGTTCTACTACGGCTCGCGGGCCCGGTCAGTGCCGGAGTACCTTCGCCTGAGGTTCGACGAGAAGACCCGGGGGCTCAACGCGATCACGTTCGCCGCGATGACCGTGATGTCGTCGGGGGCTTCGATGTACGCGATGGCCAAGCTCATCGAGAGCCTGCACATCTTCGACCCGGTCATGCAGTCGCTGGGCCTGCCCAGGAGCTGGATCTTCCACCTCAGCATCGTCGTCTCGGCGCTGATCACCCTGGGGTACGTCTACCTGGGGGGGCTCACGAGCGCGATCTACAACGAGGTGCTCCAGTTCTTCCTGATCGTGGCCGGCTTCTTCCCCCTGGTCTACCTGGGGTTGAAGAACGTGGGCGGCTGGAGCGGGATGATCGAGAGCCTGGAGGCGAAGGGGCTGAAGGGATTCGGCCACGCCTGGCAGGGGATGACGAACGCGGAGAACAACCCTCTGGGGGTGGAGTGGTTCGCGCTGGCGATGGGCCTGGGGTTCGTGCTCTCGTTCGGCTACTGGTGCACGGACTTCCTCGTGGTCCAGCGGGCCATGGCGGCGGACTCGATGACGTCGGCCCGAAGGACCCCGTTGATCGCCGCGCTGCCCAAGATGGTCTTCCCGTTCCTGGTCATCCTCCCGGGCCTGATCGCGGTGTCACTTCCAACCCCGGCCGCCGCGCCGGCGAACGCCGAGGCGGGCGGGCTGGGGGCGAACGAGGGCCACGCCCCCGGGATCGGGATCATCCCCGCCAAGCTGACGTCGAGCGGGGAGGTCGAGGTCGACACGAACGGCAAGCCGGTCCTCGACTATGACCTGGCGATCCCCAACATGCTGCTGTATTACTTCCCGACCGGCATGCTGGGCCTGGGGCTCACGGCCTTGCTGGCGAGCTTCATGTCGGGGATGGCCGGGAACATCACGGCCTTCAACACGGTGTGGACCTTCGACATCTACCAGGCGTACATCAAGCCGCAGGCCAGCGACAAGCACTACCTCTGGATGGGGCATTTCGCCACGCTCTTCGGCACGGTCATTTCCATCGCCGCAGCCTACATCGCGGCCCAGTACAACAACATCATGGAGCTGCTCCAGCTCGTCTTCGCCTTCGTCAACGCCCCGCTCCTGGCGACCTTCCTGCTCGGCATGTTCTGGAAGCGGGCCACGGCGCACGGGGCGTTCTACGGCTTGCTCTCCGGGATCGTCGCCGCGACGATCCACCACGGACTCACGCTCCCGGCGGGGGCCGCTTCCGGCGTGAAGGGGGGATGGGCGTTTGTCGCGCACACCTATCGCAACGAGATGGCCCAGAATTTCTGGACGGCCATCTGGGCCTGGACCGTCTGCTTCGTCGTGACCATCGTGGTCAGCATGCTGACCCGGCCGCGCCCCGACGACGAGCTGAAGGGCCTGGTCTACTCGCTGACGAGGCACGACGTCGACCGGACCCTGGTCTGGTACAAGAAGCCCGAATTCCTGGGGGTCGTCGTGGTGCTGCTGAGCGTCGCCCTCAACCTCATCTTCCGTTAAGGAGCCGACGCCGTGAATCTCGACATCCGCACCCCGATCGGGCTCCTCTTCCTCTCGCTGGGGGGCCTGATGGCCGGCTTCGGGGCCGTGACCCACTTCACGAACCCCGACTTGTACGCCAAGTCGCTCGGCCTGAACGTCAACCTCTGGTGGGGCCTGGTCATGATGGCCTTCGGTGCGGCGATGTTCTACTACGGCCGCCGAGGCGTGACCGCCCCGCCGTCCGATCAGTGAGGGAGGGATCCATCGCGTCCGGGGCCTCGACATCGAAGGGCCCCGGACGCGAGCCCGATTCGATCCCCCGGGGACGGCCACCGATTCCGTCCGCCAGGCATTACGCCCCGACCTCCGTCGCGGCCCATTCGCGATGCCTTTCCTCGACGTTCGTCGAGCCGCCATGATGCAGGGAGGCCGCGTAGGCGACCATCAAGCTGACCGCGATCATCTCGCCGCCGTCCTCCAGGATCTCCATCGTGCTGTCGAAAGCCCTCAGCATGATGTGGAGCATGTCGAAGCCGACGCCGCAGAAGGCCAGCAGCAGAAGCAGTCCAATGAAGTTCCGCCCCACCACGCGCTCCTCCGAGCCGCCGAACCAGTAGGCCAGCCCCAGCTGGGCCAACAGCACCGACCCAGCGACGGCCGAGACGATCAGCTCCCCGAAGTCGACTGCCCGAAGACCGAACGCCGGCGACAGCGCGTACCGCTCGGCGAGGTGTTCGCCGAGACGCTCATGAATCATCAGCGCGTCGTCGACCAGGAGGTATCCGAAGACGAGGACGAGCGCGGCGTGGATCGGCCATTGCTGCCGCCGGTGGAGGAGAGCCAGGAGCGCGACCAACGCCAGCAGCTTGGCGTACTGGAATCGCTCGCCGAAACCTCGATCATCGCCCAGCGAGAACCCGCGAGGGGCGAAATGCGTCGCCCACTGGACGATATGCATGGCGATCACGACGAGATCCGCCAGGATCAGACCCAGGGCGACCTGGAACCCCACCTTCGAAGCTTCAACAGACCCGTCCAACGATCTCTTGGTCACGATCCTCAAGGTTCATCCCCACTTTGGCGTCGACCCTAAGGATGGTGAAATTTCGATGAAGAATATGGTGTCAGTTTAGAAGCGTCGCATCTCAGTTCAAGTGGTTTTGCGAACCTTATGTCCAATGGAATCGCACCTTACGTCAGATTCATGAACCGAAATTCATGCCAAAGCAGTGCTGATCCTGGATGTGAAGCCTTGATGACCCAGGCATTCCCTCATGCCACCGACGCGTCGCGGCGGGAACAGCCCTCCGGTCGTTGCCTCTCCGACAGGGACTGCGGCGTCGGATCGGGCTGGGCTCGTCTTCGTCCGTCGAGCGGGCTGGCGTCGGGGATCTTGGCCCTCGGGTGCATGTTCGGGATCGCACTCAGCTCGGCCGGCGGGCAGACGGTGGATCGCGTCGGCCCCCCCTCCTGGTGGGTCGAGCCCGAGGATCGGTCGATCACCCTCCTGATCGAAGGCTCCGGGCTAGCCGGGCAACCGGTCCGCGTGACCGCCGGACCGCTGCGGCTGGAGAAGGTCGAGGCGGCCGCCGACGGCCGGTCGGCGTTCGTGGACCTGGTGATCCCCGGCGGCGTCGCGCCGGGCCGTTGCGAGTTGACGGTCGGCCGCGAGGCCCGGGTCGCCTGGGAGCTCCTGGCCCGTCCGAATCGGCCGTTGCGGCCGTTCGGCCCCGATGACGTCCTCTACCTGATCATGCCCGACCGCTTCGCCGACGGCGATCCGACGAACAACGAGGCCCCGGACGGCGACCGGATGTACGATCGCAAGGACTCGCACGCCTACCACGGCGGCGACTTCGCGGGGATCCGCAGGCGCCTGCCCGCCCTCGCCGACCTGGGCGTCACGACCCTCTGGCTGACGCCGATCTACAAGACGGCCGACTCGTGGCTCGACTCCCGGATCGACGGCGAGCCGCGAAAGCTGGCGGACTTCCACGGCTACGCGCCGGTGGATTTCTATGCGATCAACCCCCGCTTCGGGACGCTCGCCGAGTACCGCGCCCTGGTCGCCGAGGCGCACGCCATGGGGCTGAAGGTCGTGCAGGATCAACTCCTGGGGTTCACCGGCCCGAAGCACCCCTGGCGGGAACGCCCGCCGACCGAGGCGTGGTTCCACGGCCCGCTCGATCGCCCGATCCCCTGCACCTTCCGGTACGAGGCGCTCGTCGATCCCCACGCCCTGGAGGCCGACCGCCGCGGCGTGACCGACGGCTGGTTCCTCGGCATCCTGCCGGACCTCAACATGCGCGACGACCGCGTGGCCCGCTACGCGATCCAGCAGTCGCTCTGGTGGGCGACCCTCTTCGAAGCCGACGGCGTGCGGCTCGACACGTTCCCGATGGTCGATCGGGCGTTCTGGCGGGACTGGTCGGCGGCGATGCGGGCCGCCCGGCCCGGCCTCCGCGCCGTGGGCGAGGCGATGATCTGGGACGCCCCGAAGCTCTCCTTCTTCCAGGGAGGCCGCGCCGGCTGGGACGGCGTCGACCCCGGCGTGGAATCGGTCTTCGACTTCCCGATGTACGGGGCGGCGACCGGGGTCTTCAAGGGGAAGGACCCGACCTCGTTCCTGGCCGAAAGCCTCGGCCGCGACCACCTGTATCCGAACCCGGAGCTGCTGACGACGTTCCTGGACAACCACGACGTCGACCGCCTGGCGAGCGTCCCGGGCGTGACCCCCGCGCGGCTCCGGCTGGCGGCCGTGTTCCTGCTGACCTCGCGAGGCATCCCCCAGATGACCTGGGGGGACGAGATCGGCCTCCCGGGAGACGCCGACGACCGTCGCGACTACCCAGGGGGATTCCCCGGCGACCCCCGCGACGCCTTCACGCCCGAGGGCCGCACGCCCGAGGAGGACCGGCTTTTCCGGACCTATCGCGACCTTCTCCACCTCCGCAAGGCCGAGCCGGCACTGCGGCGGGGTAGCCTGACCAGCCTGGTCGCGACGGACGAGGCTTATGCGTTCCTGCGCGAGTTCGAGGGCTCGCGGTTGCTGGTCGCCATCAACCGCGACGCCAAGCCGGCGAGCCTGCGACTGCCGGCGGTCGCCGCCGGCCCGGCCGAGGTCCTGTTCGGCGAGGCCCGCCTCGTCGCAACGCCCGAAGGCCTCATGCTGGAAATCCCCGCCGAGGCGGCGGCGGTCCTCCGGCTCGCCCCCTGATCAGGGGGCGTCGCCCCAGGCCAGGGCCTTCCGCACGCCGTCTTCGAGGGCGGTCGGGGCCTTGGCGTAGCCGGCTTCGCGGAGCTTGCTCATGTCGGCCTGGGTGAAGTTTTGGTACTGGCCGCGAAGCTCGGGGGGCATGTCGATGAACCGGATGGTCGGCTCGCGGCCGAGGGCCGTGAACACGGCCGTCGCCAGGTCCCGGAAGGTCCGCGAGGTCCCGGTGCCGCTGTTGTAGATGCCCGAGGCCTCGGGGTGCTCCCACAGCCAGAGCATGTGGTCGATGCAGTCCTCCACGAAGACGAAATCCCGTCGTTGGCCACCGTCCGGGAAGGCGGGGTCGTTGGACTTGAACAGCCGGACCTCGCCAGTCTCCAGGATCTGCCGGCGGGCGTGCCAGACGACGCTCGCCATCTTCCCCTTGTGGATCTCGCGAGGGCCGTAGACGTTGAAGAACTTGAGGCCCGCCCAAGCCGGCGGGGTCGCGCCGCCGGCCGCGATCTCGGCCTGGACCCAGGCGTCGAAGTCATTCTTGCTCTTGCCGTACAGGTTCAGCGGTTCGAGCTCGGAGGCGGGGGTCCGGTCGTCGAACCCTTTCGAGCCGTCGCCGTAGGTGGCCGCGCTGGAGGCGTACAGGAACGGCCGCTTCTCGGTCGTGCACCACGTCCAGAGGCTCCGGGTGTAGCCGACGTTGTTCTCCAGCAGGAACTGCCAGTCGGTCTCGGTCGTGGAACTGCAGGCGCCCAGGTGGAAGATCGCCTCGATCGACCGGCCCTCGTCCCGTTCGAGGTCGAGGAGGAAACGTTCCATCGGCACGAAGCGGAACCGGCCCAGACCGGCCCAGTTGACCGCCGTGGCCGCCGTCAGGGGGTGGTCGACCAGGATCAGCTCCCTCCCCGCCGCCGACAGCCGATGGGCCAGGTTCGAGCCGATGAATCCGGCGGCTCCCGTGATCGCGATCATCCGTGGGGGTCTCCGAGGTCGAGGGGCGGGCGCGTCCGTCGCCCCACCCGGGGCTCGCGCGCCAAACAGGTTACTCGCACCGGCCCGGTCCGACCAGCCGACTCCGGGCCGCCTCACGCCGGGCTGGCGGAGGGCTCGGCCTCCATACCCGAGGACGCCCCGACCTGCGCTGGCTCGACGTCTCGGGTCTCGGGCATCGCCCAGGCGTAGAGGGCGAGGCCCCCGACCGCGATCGCCGTCAGCGTGCCGAACCCGGCGTCGAAGCCGGCGGCCTTGACGATATAGCCGCAGGCCACATTGCTCAGGGCCGCGCCGATGGCCGTCGCGGTCGCCAGCACCCCCTGGGTCAAGTTGAACCGCCCGGTCCCCCGCGTCAGATCCGCCACGACCAGGACTGAGACCACGCCGAAGATCCCCGCCCCGATCCCGTCCAGGAGCTGGATCCCGACCAGCAGGTACGGATTGGCCGTGAGCGTGTAGAGCAGCCCCCGGATCGGCAAGACCGCGAATCCGATCAGGAAGACCGGCTTCCGCCCCCAGCTCTCGGCGAGCCGGCTGGCCGCCAGGGCGACCGGGATCATCACGAGCTGGGCGGTGATGATGCAGGCCGACATCAGGACCGCCGTCCCCCGGTCCATCCCCTGCGTGACCTTCTGGCCGACCAGCGGCAGCATGGCCGCGTTGGCGAAGTGGAACATCACGGCGCAGGCCGTGAACGCCAGGATCCGGCGGTCCCGGAACAGCTCGGCCACGGACTCGACCTGCGCGCCCCCTTCCTCGCCTTCGACCGCGCCGCGCGCCCGGTCGTGGTCGATCTCCGCCTCCGGCAGGACCAAAACCGTCGCCGCGCTCAGGGCGGCCATCAACGCGACCAGGCAGAAGATCGACCAGTACCCCAGCAGATAACCGGCCGCCCCCGCCAGGACGGCCGCCGCCACGTTGCCCAGGTGGTTGAACGCCTCGTTCCGCCCCGTCCTGCGAGCCATCCGACGATGTCCGACGATCCCCAGGGTCAGGGCCGCGATCGCCGGCGGGAAGACCGAGGCCGCCGCGCCGATCATCGCCTGCGATCCCACGACGACGTAGTAGCCCGGATAAGCGACCATGGCGAGGCAGCCGGCCGAGACGACCGCCGCGGCCCCCGCCACGGCGGCGCGCTTCCAGCGGACCCGGTCGATCATCGCCCCGGCCGGCGACTGCGTGACGATCGTGCCGACGAGCATGGCCGCCATCGCCACCCCCACCTGCGACGGGTCCCAGTGCCGCTGCGAAGTAAGGTAGATCGCCAGATACGGCCCCAGGCCGTCGCGGACGTCGGCGAGGAAGAAGTTCAGGGCGTCCAGGCAGGCGAGGCTCCTCGGGGACGGCCCCCGCTTCGCCTCGGCGTCGGTGTCGGTGTCGGTCATGTGGATCTCGGGATGAAGATTCAGTAATGGGTGAATTCGAGCCAGGCGATCCCCAGCGCGGCGGTGGCGAGGGTCAGCGGGACGCCGACCTTGAGGTACTCCAGGAAGCCCAGGTCCTCGCCGTCGCGGCGTGCGTACTCGACGACGATCAGGTTCGCCACCGAACCGAGGACCGTCAGGTTGCCGGCCAGCGTGCTCGACATCGCGAGCGCCAGCCACCCCTGCTCCTGGTCGGGGATCACCGCCAGCACCGGCTTGAACAGCAGGACGGCCGGCACGTTCGAGACGAGGTTTGAAAGGAAGATCGAGGCCAGGCTCAACGGGAGCACCGGGGAGCCCTCCCCCGCGATCCAGGCCAGGTCCCAGTGGCGCACCACGTTCGCCTCGAAGCCGTGGACGACCACGAACAGGCCCATGAACATGACCAGCAACGGCCAGTCGACCGCCGCGAACGCCCGATCGGGGCGGAGGCGGTCCAGCATCAGCACGGCCGCCGCCAGCAGCGCCGCGGTGGCCACGGGAGCCCCGGCGAAGAACAGGCCCACCGTCGCCAGTGTCACCAGGCCGCTCCGGATCAGCAGGCCGCGATGGTTCCGGGCCCGCGAAGGCTGGTGTTCGAAAACCTCGGGGTGGTCGGGCGTCCTCAGCGATCGCCGGTAGACGACCGCCACCACTGCGAACGTGACGAGCAGGCCCGCAACGGCGACCGGGGCCAGCCGCGACGCGAACCGGGCGTACGAGATCCCCGAGAGCGAGCCGATGATGATATTCTGGGGGTTCCCCGTGATCGTCGCCACCGACCCCACGTTCGAGGCCGTCGCCAGGCCCACCAGATAGGGCACCGCGGGCCTCCGGAGTCGTCGGCAAAGCTCCAGCACCAGGGGCGTCAGGGCGACGCAGACCACGTCGTTGACGAGGAAGGCCGAGAGGACGCCGGACATCGCCACGACCACCGCCAGCATCGCGTGCGGGCCCGGCCGCCGGGCCGCGACCAGGTCCGTCGCCAGGGCGAAGAACCCCGCCAGCCGAAGGTAGCCGGCCAGCACCATCATCCCGAACAGCAGGACGATCGTGTCGACGTCCACCGCACCGGCGGCCTCGTGCAGGTCCATCACGCCGAACGCCATCATCGCCGCCGCGCCGACCAGCGCGATCGCCGGTCGGTCCAGCCGGAATCCCGGAAACCGTCCCAGCGCCAACGCCGCGTAAACTCCCCCGAACAGGGTCGCCGCGATCCAGGGATTCGGAGCAATCATCAACCCTCGGTCCTCACCTCGAAACATGAAACGGCTTTAATGCCAAAGCAATCCCGGTGCCGAAGAATTCACGATTTTCTTCGGGCGGGCCTGTCGTCTTTCTTTCGACCACGGACGCTTCCCTCGCGGTCCCCCATGCCTGGAGATTCCGATCGGCCGGGAGGGCGTGTTGCGGAAATCGGCTTCGATTGGGTTCGTTCGCACGCCGGCTTGGAGGCTTCGGTCGGTCTTAAGTTATTCTGAAGTAATGAATTGCGCGGTGTGGTCCGGCGTCGGAAATTGGCTTCGTTCGGCGCTTTTCACCCGACTGCGATGCGATCGACGTCGCTTCGAAACGGTCCCGAGTCGTCCGGGACTTCCGATCGAGGACCTGACACGCATCCCCTCCTTCTCCGCATTGCGTTCGGCGCGCACGATCCCTCAGGATGATTCTGTATGAGATCGAGAATCAGGAAGCCGATTCCTCGCGCGGATCTTCGAGGCGGCGGCGCGAGGCGTCGGGCGTGAGGAAGCCGGAATCCCAGGCACGGGCGTCGGCATCGGATTGACGATCGCGGGGGGCTTTGGTAGCTTCAATCTCCGCAATCGACCCCCTTCGACCCGGGGGTCGTGATCGACCGAGGAGAGGTGGCTGAGTGGTCGATAGCGACGGTTTGCTAAACCGTTATACGGCTAACCCCGTATCGGGGGTTCGAATCCCCCCCTCTCCGCTCGAACACGTCCGGGCGACCCTTTCCCCTCCCCTGGGATGGGGCGTTCCGGCCGATTCCTCCGCGAGGCCCACTTCCCCGTCCCGGCCTTCGCGTGATGCCTCACCTCTCGTACTCTGACGGGCGTGTCGATCCCCGCATCGAGGCGGCAGCATGACGCTCGACGACGTCCAGGTCGGTGAGGCGCCCCTGTTCCACAACGCGACGGCCGACGTGGACGAGGCCGAGCGTGGGCTTGGAACGCGATTCCCCGCGGGCTATCGGAACTACATCGCCCGCTTCGGCGAGGGCGTGCTCGCCGATTACCTCCGGGTGTACCCCCCCCACCAGATCCTCGAAGGCGACAACAATGTCCACGCCTGGCGAGAGCGGATCGACGAGTACTGGTTCTGGGACGCCGGCAAGGACGTGCTGACGAAGGAGCGGACGCTCCAGTGCGTCATCGTCGCCGACACCCTCGACGGCGACGAGATCGTCTTCCACCCCTCCGAGCCGGACCGACTCTATGTGCTGCCCCACGACGACGAGGAAATCCACGAAGCCGGCGACGGGCTGACGGCGGCGATCGAGTGGCTTCTCACCGCGGGCGTCCTGACCGAACCCGTCGACAGGCGAAACTTCGACCCCTTCGACGGCCGGGCGAGCACCGGCGACGGCGACGATCTGGACGCCGACGACGAGGACGACTGAGTTCCGTTCGGCCTGCGAGGAAGACGCTCCGCGCGTCGATCGGGTCACTCGAGGAATCGGTTGCCGCGCAGGTCGCCGTGCCGGTTGAACTCGCGCGTCAGGGGCGGCACGGCCTGGTAGAGGGCGTCGAAAGTCGGATGGACGAGCAGGAAGGCAAGCGCGGCGAGATACCAGGCGCGGCCGCGGCGGCATCGGATCTCCTGCAGCCCCTCGGCGATGAGGAGGAAGAAGGCCGGGGCCAGTCCGAGGATCAGGCGACCGTGGAACGGGTAGCGTCGCGCCGCCGATGCCGCCATCGCCAGGACGATCGGGACGGCGAGGATCGCCACCACGCGGGCGTCGAGTCGGGCGAGTCGACGGGCCCCGAGCAGGGTCATGGCCAGCGCGAAGAGGGCGAAGGCGTAGGGCATCAACCTCGGGGTCAGGTTCAGCGGCGTGACGAACGTCTCCAGGAGGATCCCGGCGAACTTCGCCAATGACTCCCGGCTCGTGGGCGCGGGCGGCAGGAACGCGAAGTCCCAGAAGACGTACATCGTCGTCGCCGGGACGAGCATCCGGCTTGAAATCCGGTGCGCCAGCAAGACGCTGACGGCCCAGGCGGCCGCCAGGCCCAGATGCCGCGCCGCGTCGCCTCGACGACCCGAACGCAGGGCGTCGACCAGCAGGGTCAGGCCGCAGCCGGCGACCACGAAGACGGAGGCGAACGAGACCCAGGGCGAGGCGACCGCCAGCACGGCGAGCCCGAGGCGTAGGCGACGGCTCGGCGGGTCTTGCAGCTCCTTCAGGCTCGCGAACGTCACGAGCAGGCCGACGGCGAGGTCGGTCGAGTACGGCTTCAACTCGTTCGAGTAATAGACGAGGTCGTCGCCGACGGCGAACAGGAACATCGCCACCACGGCCGCCGCGGGGAGGAGCGTCCGGCGGGCGACCTCGCGGAAAAGCCAGAGCGACCCCAGCCCACACGCCAGGGGGATCAGCCGGGTCGCAAAGGGGGACTCTCCCAGCATCTGGACGACGAGCCGCTCGGCCGCGAGGAAGGCGGGGGGGGCGAGTTGGTCGGACTTCAGCGGGCTGGAGAAGTCGAATGGCGCGACGCCGCGGAGGTTGGCCAGAAGGGACCCCTCATCCATCCAGTAGGGACGGCCTTGCAGGTACACCCAGACCCGGAGCGCGACGCCGATCTCCAGGCAGGCCGAGAGCGGCCGCCGCGAGACGAGTTCGACGAGCCGGTTCAGGAATGGCGCGAGGTCGATGGGTCGGGAAAGACGGTCGAGCATGGACACGAAAAGGGGGATCTCCAGCGCGCGGGTCGTTCGCCGACCTTAGAGGCCCTGACAACACCCCACTCGTGCGTGCGAGAGCACGTCGAAACCCCAGGGGTTTCTGCTATCGCTTCGGTGATTGATGGGGTCTTGTCCGGGTCTCTTACATGGCGAGTGGTCCCAGCAGTGTAACTCGCTCGACATCGGCATGGGTTAGCCGGGCGAGTTCGAGTAACTCTTGAAACTCGTCTTGCGTGATCCGTACATCGCTGTCGAAGAGACAATCGGCAATCATCTCGACAGCAAGCCCATTTTCCCCGAATTCGGAATAACCTACAGCGTTCGAGATCAGGCCATGATCCAGCCTGCCATCGAATGCCTTGCCCAGGTTCTTGATCCTCGCCTCAAAAGACATGAACGTCTCCATCGCCTATGGGATGCGGATGCCGGAAAACGGTGTGGTCAGGTCCGGGAACGCCGTGACCACCCTCCCCATGGATGGTTCATATACGGTGCGGATTCGAGCACCATCCCGGACTTCCCAGGACACCCACCTCGCCGGCCTGCCGGACTTCGTGAGCGGGTCCGCCAGTCCCTGCCTGAGCGTACCAATTTGCTTTAGAGGCCCGGACAAAACCCCACTCGTGCGTGCGAGAGCACGTCGAAACCCCAGGGCTTTCCGCTATCGCTTCGGTGATTGGATGGGGGTTTGTCCGGGCCTCTAACGGCGTCGGCGGCGCCCTGTGACTTCAGCGTCGAGGTCGCGTCCCGATAGGCGTCCCGATAGACTAGGCGGGCGGCGTCCCGGACGCCACCCCCTCACCCGTCCCCGAGGCCATCGACATGCTGATCAAGTGGTACGGCCACGCCGCGTTCCTAGTGGAGACGGCGGGCGTCCGGATCATCCTCGACCCGTATCGTTCGCCCGATTCCGGCGGCTACGAGCCGATCGCCGAGCCGGCCGACGTCGTGGTCGTCAGCCACGAGAACGACCGCTATCACAGCCACCTGGGGCAGATCACGCCGCCGTTCCACGTCGTCCGCGCGCTCGAAATCCCCGACGGAGGCGAGGACTTCCGCGGCGTCCGGTTCGAGTCGGTCCGGGTTTACGAGACCCCCGAGCGGAAACCCGGCGACGAGGTGGCGATCGTCCATTTCCGGTCCGAGGGCCTGCACGTCGCGTTCCTGGGCGACCTCGGTCACCTGCTGACGCCCGAGGAGCTGGCGCCGATCGCGGGGGCCGACGTGGTCCTGGTCCCGGCCGGCGGGACGCCGACGATCGACATGGACGCGATCCCCGCCCTCCTGGACGCGATCGGCCCGAAGCTCGTCGTGCCGATGCACTACAAGACGCCGAGGATCAACCTGGACATCCGGCCGATCGAGGCGTTTCTGGAGCGGCTCCCCGACGATCCGGTGGTGCGGATCGCCGGGGCCGAATTCGAGGTGGAACGCGACTCGCTCCCCGACCGACGGACGATCGTCCGGCTGGAGCACGCGCGGTAACGATCGCCGCCGTCAGAGTTCGCGGAGGGCCGCGATGACCTCCAGGCGCACGGCGCGGAGGGCCGGGAGCATGCCGCCGAAGAGGCCCATGACCAGGGTCATGGTCAGGGCGACGGCCATGACCCACCAGCCGAACCGGAAGTTGATGTTCACCGAGGCGAAGGTGTTGCCGTTCATCGTCTCGATCGAGAGCAGGCTCATCGGGAGGGTCGCCAGCAGCCCGATCCCGCCGCCGAGGAGCGAGAGCAGCAGCGACTCGCCCAGGAACGACAGCAGGACGTCGCCGCGCGAGAAGCCCAGGGCGCGCATGGTGCCGATCTCGCGGGTCCGCGACTTGACGGCCGAGAACATCGTGTTGGCGGCGGCGAACATGGCGCCGAAGGTCAGCAACACGGCGATCATCGTCCCGGCCGCCTTGAAGAAGGTGCTGGCGTCGGACTGGGTGGCGAAGTACTCGGACTCGGGGTGGGCCGCCAGGCGGAACTGGGCGCCGTCCTCGATCTCCTTGCGGAGCTGGTCGAACTCGGCGGGGCCGGCGGCGCGGATCTGGACGCAGGAGACGGAGCCGTCGCGGCCGGTGTTGCGCTCCACGTCCTTGAGGTCGGCCCAGATCTCGCTCTCGGCCGAGCTGCCGCCGGCGGTGAAGAGGCCGACGACGCGGTAGCGTTCCTTCTCGCCGAAGACCAGCTCGCCGCCGATCTGGCCGCCCTTGTGCATCCCGGCCAGCGGCTTGGCGAGGATGCACTCCCCCTTGCCGGTCTCGAAGTCGCGGCCGGCGACGATCTTGAAGTCGGGGCGGAGCTTCCGCGAGGCGGGCTGCACGCCTCGGATGATGAGGTTGTTGAAGGTGCCGGAGACGCGCTCGGCCACGGCGATGTTCAGAAGCTCCTTGGCGGCGACCGGGCCCTCGCCGTCGCGGAGGATGCCGTTGAGCGTGAGCAGCTCGTCGGCCTTCTTGGACTCGAAGCCCCCGGTCGTCTCGGCCGTCGCCCCCTTGCGCAGGACGATCAGGTCGAGCGGGTCGCCGGAGACCTTCAGGCTGTGCTCCAGCCCCTCCACCAGGCCGAAGAGGATGCACGAGGAGGCGACCAATAGCGCGGTCCCCAGGACCGTCATCAGGGTCGTCTTCCAGCGCACGCGGAGGTTGCGGACGTTGTACTTGAATGGGATCATGACGCCCTCAGACGACCTTGCGGAGACCGTTGATCACGGACGAATTCGCGGCGAGCACCGCCGGCACCAGGCCGCTGGCGAACCCCAGGAAGAGCGAGACCCCGAGCCCCGCCAGCGCGACCGACCAGGGGACGTAGAAGAACGGCAGGAACCCGCCGGTGAACGGCGAGATGTCCACGATGTCGAATAGGGCCTTGCTCCCGAGCGTCCCGAGCACCCCGCCGAGGCCGGCGACCAGCACGGCCTCGGCCAGCACGATGCCCAGGACCAGCCCGCGGTTGAAGCCGATGGCCTTCAGGACCGCCACCTCGGTCGTCCGCTCGCGCATCGCCATGGCCATCGCGTTGCCGGAGACGAACAGGAGCGAGACGACCACGGCGCAGCCGATCCAGTAGACGATGTCCTTCAGCCCCCCCATCATCTCGGAGAACATCTGGCCGAAGGCCTCCTCGGTCTGGGTCCGGGTGGGGAAGTCGGTGCTGCGATACTCGTCGTCGATCTTCTTGCAGAGGTTCGCCGTGGTCGCCGCGTCCTTGCACTTCACGAAGACGATCCCGGCGTTGCCCGCGGCCGTCTGCGAGGACGACCCCCCCGCGGTCGAGCCGAGCTGGCGGAGCTGGTCGTCGAGGTAGTCATAGTGGAACAGGACCATCCGCTGGTCGGTGTTCCGGGGGGATTCGTAGATCCCCCGGATGTTCAGCTTTAGGTCGACGGGGTAGATGTCCCCCTGGAGGGGCATCGGGTCGCCGATCTTGAGGTTGTACTCGCGGGCGAGCTTGGGCCCGATCACCGCGGCCGACTTCTCGGCCTTGAACGCCGCGAGCTGCTCGGGGGCGAGCTTGTACTCGTCGAGCGTGTCGAAGACCTTGTCGGCGTCGACGGCGAACTGCGCGAAGAGGACGCGCTGGTTCTGGTACTTGCCGCCGTACCAGGAGAACGGGGTGGCGGCGACGACGCCGTCCATGGCCTCGACCTGGCGGACGCGGGCGATCGGCACCTGCCCGGCGAACCCGTTGGCGTTCATCACGATGATCCGGTTGTACTGCTTGCTCGCGCTGTTCGCCTCCTGCATGGCGGCGAAGAACGAGGTCAGGATCATCATCAGGAACATCGAGATCGCGATGGACGCCACCGTCAGCCCGGTGCGGACCGGGTTGCGGCGGGCGTTGCGGAGGATGTAGGTCAGGTATTTCATGTCACGAGGCCGCCGAGATCGGGGATTCGTTGATCACGTCGTCGATGAGACGACCCTTGTCGAGGTGGAGGACCCGGCCGGCGCGTCGGGCGGCCAGCGGGTCGTGCGTGACCATGACGATCGTCTTCTGGAACTCGCGGTTGAGCTGCTCCAGCAGCTCCAGGATCTCGTCGGCCGTGTGGCGGTCGAGGTCGCCGGTGGGCTCGTCGGCGACGAGCAGGTAGGGGTCGGTGACGATGGCGCGGGCGATCGCCACGCGCTGCTCCTGGCCGCCGGAGAGCTGCCGGGGGTAGTGGTGCTCGCGGCCTTCGAGGCCGACCACGCGTAGCGCCGTCGCCACGTTCTCGCGGCGTCGCTTGCGGGAGAGGTTGGTGAGCAGCAGCGGCAGCTCGACGTTCTCGGACGCCGTGAGCACCGGGATGAGGTTGTAGGTCTGGAAGATGAAGCCGACGTTGTTGGCCCGCCAGCGGGTGATCTCGGACTCGGAGAGCCGGCCGAGGTCCTGGCCGTGGACGATCACCTGGCCCCGGGTGGCGACGTCGAGGCCGGCCACCAGATTCAGCAAGGTGGTCTTCCCCGAGCCCGACGGCCCCATGAGGGCCAGGTACTCGCCCTCGGCGACGGTCAGGTCGAGGTCCGAGAGGACCGGGACCACGAACTCGTCGCGGCGATATTCCTTCTCGACCCCTCGCAGCTCGATCGACGACGCGGCCATGAACGTCCTCTCGGAAAGGGATGGCGGATCGGACTCCGTCCGATCGCGCGGGGCCTCGGGGGAGGCCGCCGGCGGTCCGGACCCATCGGTGAGCTTCTCGCCCGGCGCAGGCCTCAGCGGCTTGCTTCGCGGACCAGGTCGCCCTCGCGGAGGGTCGACGGGGGGTTTAGGACGACCTTGTCGTCGGCCTGGAGCCCGGACTCGACGCGAGTGGAACCCCGGTTCGAGTTGGCGACCTCGATCTTCCGGCGGGCGATGCGGGAATTGCGGTCGAACAGCCAGACCCAGTCGTGGCCGTTCTCCTGGAAGACGGCCTCGCTCGGGACGTACAGGAACGACCGGCTGGCCTCCGATTCGGCGAACTGCTTGTCGGGGAGGAAGTGGACCGTCGCGGCCAGCTCGGGGAAGAGCTTGTCGTCGGGGTCGAGGATCTCGACCTTCACCTTGACCGTGGCGCGGGTCCGGTCGCCCATCGGCGTGATCTGCCGCAGCCGGCCCCGATAACGCTTGGTCGGGACGGCGGTGACGGAGATCTCGGCCGGCTGGCCCTCCTTCACGCGGTACATCTGCTCCTCGGGGATGTCGGCCTCGACGTCCATGTTCCGCAGGTCGGCGATCGTCACCACGGCGGAGCGGCCGAGCGACGAGCTCATGGCCATCGGGCTGATGATCTCGCCCACCTCGCCCTGCTTCTCGACGACGGTGCCGTCGAACGGTGCGTAGAGGTACATCTGGTGCTTGATCGTGGCCTCGATCTCCTCGATGTTCGACCTCGTCACCTGGATGGCGGCCTCGGTGGCGGCGATCCGGGCCTCGGCCGAGCGGCGGGCGGCGACCGCCTTGTCGTAGTCCTCCTGGGGGGTCATGTGCTTCTCGAACAGCCGGGCCAGCCGCTTCTCCTGCCGGTCCTTGTCCCAGACGTCGACCTTGGCCTCCTCGAGCTCGGCCTCGGCCCGCTTCAGGGCGGCCTGGCGCTGGAGGAGCATGGCGTCCATGTCGTGGTGCTCGATGACGGCGAGGATCTCCCCCTTCTTGACGGTCGCCCGCTCGACCACGCGCATCTCCTCAACCCGGCCGGCGATCTTCGTGCCGATCATGGCCTGGTAGCGCGACTTCAGGTAGCCCTTGGAGCTGAGCAGTTTCTCGGCCTCGCCGAGGGTCATCGTCTGGACCAGGCCGAGCGTCACCTCGGGCTTGGATCGCATCTGATCGTATTGTTTATACGCGATGAAGCCGGCACCCCCGACGACACCCAGCGGGATCAGCCAGAACAGGAGCGAGACGAGTTTCAGGCCCAGCCCGCGACGACGGCGGTATTCCGTCGCCAGTTTCGGGCCGGCGTCCCACCCCGGGCCGCGATCGGCCGCGACGGGGCCGC
Organism: Paludisphaera soli; assembly: GCF_011064595.1. Lineage (GTDB taxonomy): Bacteria > Planctomycetota > Planctomycetia > Isosphaerales > Isosphaeraceae > Paludisphaera > Paludisphaera soli. Next base: position 476,462 of record NZ_JAALJI010000001.1, read on the forward strand.
GCTCGACGGATCGGGCGTTGTTCGACCTCTCGATTCGGAGCGACGCCAGCTCTTCGCGAAGACTGCTCGCCATGATTGACCTCAAGAGGCCCGTGGGGTGGACGCAGGAACGCGACGGTTCCTCGGCGGCGGAATGGAGGATGTGGGCCGACTCTACAATCAATCGCCCCTTGCCGCGAGAGCGATTCCCTCACCTGATCACTCGTACCCCGAGTGTACCGTCGATATTCGACGCGAACGTCGCATCATTCAGCATGATTTCCATTTTCCGCACGACCGCCTGATTGGATGCGTCCCTTGATTCAGGGGCGTTCCGGGGGCAGCGCGGAGCCTTCGTCGGCCTCGTTGGCGAGCCCCGGCACCCCGGGGCCTACGGTCAAGGTGAAGGTCTTGCTGTGTTCGTCCAGCGACCGGAGCTTGCCGCGCTGGATGCTGACCCGGCCGGCGTGCTTGATGCGGACCTGCCAGGAGGTCGGCTTGGGGATGCCCCCGAAGCCGCCGTAGTAGGAGACATACCATCGGTAGACGCCTGGAGGCCCGGCGCCCCGGACCTTGGCCGAGCCGGGGCCGTCGGTCTCGACCAGCCAGTAGACGTTCTCGGGCCCGTAGCCCTTGGTGTTGTCGACGTCGAGTTCGCCCCCCTGCTCTCCCTTGCGTTCCTCCCAGTTGATCTCCTTGCCGCCGGGCTCGATGACGTGCAGGTCGAGGTCCACGTCGGCGTCCCAGAGCAGGGTGAACTGGGGGTCGCCGACCTTGACCGCCACGCCTCGGATCGATTCGCTGCCGTCGCCGAATCGGGCGAGGCCGAAGCCCGAGCCGTCCCCCGCGCCGGGGTTCTCCTCGTTGGGGGGGCCGCCGCCGGCCGTCGGCCTCGCGGTCCGACCGTTCAGGGGTGGTCGCTCGATCGCGACGGGTGTCGTCTCCAGCAGGGGCTCGGGCGTGGGCGAAGCTTCGAGCAGCTCGTCGGCCAGGCCCGGCTGCTCGTCGGGGGTGTTGAGGCCTCCGAGGAGCGTCAGCCCTTCCGGCACGCCGTAGGGCGAGCCTCCCAGCCGCGAGTCGAACTCGATCGGGGGTCGCGACGGCGGGACGAAGTACCAGAGGGCCAGCGTCAGCAGGAGCGCCGCGTGCAGGCCGACCGAGCCTCCCCAGCTTTTGAGGGTGGCCACCTTCCAGAGGTTCGCGCGCGATTGCGGGACCGGTTCGGAGGGCGGGAGCACGATCGCCGGGGTCGGCTTGGTCGGGCGCGCAGAGGGGCGGGGAGGATAGGCGACCGGGATCGGGGGGCGACCCCGGCCGGCGGAGGAGCGCTCTGGGGGGAGGGTCGACATTCGGTCGAGGTCCCGGGGGCGTCGATTGGTCCGACCGCGACGCGCGTCGTCGAACCGAGGCTAGCACGACGGCGGTCGGCGCCGGTAGCTCAATCCGGTTGCGGTCTCCCCGCGCCCCCTGTTACGGTTGATCGGCGATCGCCGCGGTGGGCGGACGTCGCGAATCCTTCTCCCTCGCAGGTGGAATCCGGGCCCTATGATCCCACGTCACCTGGCGCAGCTCTTCGAGGCCGTCGCGGCCGGGAAGACTACGCCCGAGCAGGCCGCGCAGGCGTTCGAGCAGCAGCAGCAGGGGTTCGCCGAGACCGGCGGCTTCGCGCACGTCGACCTCCATCGTCGGGCCCGTTGCGGGTTCCCGGAAGTGGTCTTCGGCCTGGGCAAGACGGCCGAGCAGATCGTGGCCATCGTCGGCAAGCTGGTCGAGCACGGCCAGGGCTGCCTCGTGACGCGCGTGGATCCCCGGAGCGCCGATCGGATCCAGGCCGCGTTTCCCGAGGGGGTCTACAACCCGGTCGCGCGGACCTTCCACAAGCCGGGGCCGGAGGCCGAGGGGCCGAAGGTCGGGCGGGTGGCCGTGGTGACGGCCGGCACGAGCGACCTCCCCGTCGCGGAGGAGGCCCGCGTGACCGCCGAGGCCCGGAACTGCGAGGTCGACATGCTGGTGGACGTCGGCGTCGCCGGGCTGCATCGGCTGCTCAGCCGTCGCGACCGCCTCACCGACGTCGACGCCCTCGTGGTCGTGGCCGGGATGGAAGGCGCGCTGCCGAGCGTGGTGGGAGGGCTGACGTCCTGCCCGGTGATCGCGGTCCCCACGAGCATCGGCTACGGGGCCAACTTCCAGGGGCTCGCCGCGCTCCTGGGGATGCTCAACAGTTGCGCGTCGAACGTCGTGGTCGTGAACATCGACGCCGGATTCAACGGCGGATACGTGGCCGGCCTCATCGCCCAACGCGCCGGGACGGCGCGCGGGCAGGCCGGCGGCCCTTCGAATGGAAAGTCGGACTGAAATGGCTCTGAAGCGCGTCGAATCGATCCCCAAGCTCCCGAAGCGATCCCCCGACGGCCACAAGGGGCGTTACGGTTCCTTGCTCATCATCGCCGGGGGCCGTGGCATGGCCGGCGCCGCCGCTCTGGCCGGGGCGTCCGCCATCCGATCGGGGGCCGGGCTCGTCCGCGTGGCCTCGCCCGCCGAGGTCCAGCCGACGGTCGCCTCGTTCGAGCCGTCGTACATGACCTACCCCCTGCCGAACGACGCCGAAGGGTTCGTCGACTTCCACGCCTCCCGCCCGGCGCTGGAGCGGCTGGCCGACAAGGCCGACGTCCTGGCGATGGGCCCGGGCCTGGGCGAATCGGCCGACATCCTGGAGCTGGTCCGCTGGGCCGTCTCCCTGGGCAAGCCGCTGGTCCTGGACGCCGACGCGCTCAACGCCCTGGCGAAGGACCTCGCGCTCGTCGAGCGGCTGAGCCGGACGACCATCGTCACCCCGCACCCCGGCGAGTTCGCCCGCCTGACCGGGCTGACCACGGTCCAGGTGCAGGCCGAGCGCGAGGCCCGCGCGGCCGCATTCGCCGCCCGGAACGAGCACCTCGTCGTCGTCCTCAAAGGGCGGGGGACCCTGGTGACGGACGGCGAGCGGGTCTACGTCAATACGTCGGGGAACCCTGGCATGGCGACCGGCGGCGCCGGCGACGTGCTGACGGGGGTCGTCGCCGCGATGCTGGGGCAGAAGCTGGCCGCCTTCGAGGCCGCCCAGCTCGCCGTGTACTCGCACGGCCTGGCCGGGGACATGGCGCGCGACCAGTCGGGCGAGGTCGGCCTGATCGCCGGCGATCTCGTCGACGCCCTGCCAGACGCCTTCAATTACGCGGTGCATCAGGACGAAGAAGAAGAGGACGAAGACCTGACGCTGTGAGCCGGGCAGGTCCGAGCCCCGCCGTACGTCCCCTGTACGGTCGGCGGGGCGTCGCCTATACTGAGGACGTCCGTCTTCCACGGCCCGAGCGACTCTTCGGTCGGGCCGATCTTCCGGGCCGTCCTTCGACGCTCGTCCTTTCCGTCGGCCCCGCCTGTCCCAGCGAAGGAGGTCGGAGTGTCAACTCCCGAGAACCCATCCTCGGCGTCGTGGACGTACCGCATGGAAGTCTCGCCGACCGGCCAGGGCCCCACCAACCCGTCGCCCGGCCCGAACGATCCGATCGTCCTCCTGCATCATCTGGTGAACCTGCAGAATCAGACCCTCGACGTGCTCCGCCAGAACCTGGAGGTCAATCGCCAGGAGCTGGAACTGACCCGCGAGATCGTCCAGGTCAACCGGGAGCAGCGGGCCCGCCAGATCGCGGAGCTGGAGCGTTGGCAGAACGGCCACCAGCGGGTCCTCGACGCGAGCCGGGACGCGCTCGGCAGGCTGGAGCAGGTCCACGCCGCGCTGATCGGCGAGATGGCCGATTACGTCGAGGAGAACCACGAGAACCTCGTCGACGGCGACTTCGCGCTCAGCGACTTCGTCGACCGCTTCGGCCCCCGGCTGGCGCACCTCAACACGATGCTGGCGGTGCTCCGCCCGCTCGCCGTGATGCGCACCAAGCCCGAAGGCTGAGCCAGGCGGACGAACCGGTTCGAAAGCGAAACGTCCCCCGGGCCTCGCGGGAGAGGAGGCCCGGGGGACGTTCATGATTTGTGTTTCAGGCTGGGAGGCCGTTCGCGATCAATAGCGGTCGCGGCCACCGCCGCCACCGTAGCCGCCGCCACCGCCGTAGCCGCCGCCGCCGCCGTAGCCGCCGCGACCGCCACCACCGCCGCCGTAGCCGCCGCCGCCGCCCGAGCGGGGCTCGCGGGGACGAGCCTCGTTGACGGTCAGACGACGACCGTCGGACTCATGATCATGAAGGCCGTCGATGGCGGCCTGAGCCTCGGCGTCCGAGCTCATCTCAACGAACCCGAAGCCCTTGCTGCGGCCGGTCTCGCGGTCCGAGATGACCTCGGCGCTCTCGACGGTGCCGTACTGCGAGAACAGCTGCTCGAGGTCCGAGCTGTTGACGCGGTACGAAAGATTCCCGACGTACAGTTTCTTGCCCACCTTGCAAACTCCTAGCGTGGCGACTCGACTCGACCCACTACTCTCACTTTCCGGGTCCAGAAAGGGGCCGGCGGTCCGGCCCATGCGGTGGAAAGGCGGAAGAGGCAGACGAGAAGCTCTGTGGGATCTTCGGCACGCGCTCGTTCGGTTTCCAGCCAAGCCAAAGTATAGAGATATTGCGGGTCCAATGGTAGATCGAATCCGGCTTCCGGGCCGGATTCTCGAAATTCTCCCATTCTAACCACCAGGACCGTCCGCGAACATACAGACGCCTTCCCACCGACCCGGAGATCCTGAAAAATTCCGCAGGATCTCACATCCATTGGGAATGCGAATTGAGAGAATCTTCACCCGACGGCGGCCGAAACCTGGGGCATCGTCGCGTGAAGGAGATTTCAATCATGCCGCGCGGGGACAAGACGAAGTACACCGACAAGCAGAAGCGTCAGGCCGAGCACATCGCCCGGAGTTATGAGGAACGCGGGACCCCCGAGAAGGAAGCCGAGGCCCGAGCCTGGGCCACGGTGAACAAGGAGACCGGCGGGGGGAACCAGTCCGGGAGCGGGCGTGGCGTGCCCGACACGAACGTCTCCAGCGAGAAGGGCGGCAAGGCGGGCGGGGCCGCCTCGGCCGCGAGGCCGGCCTCGGCGCGGTCGGAGGCCGCGACGAAGGCCGCCGCCACCCGCAGGCGCAACAGAGAGAAGGACGCGGGCTGATCGCCGCTCCCGATGATTTCAGCGTGGCGCGGGGGACGCGATCCGGCCGCCGCGACGGATGCCGTAGACGGCGACGGGGATGTCGAAGACCTCGGTCCGGCCTTCGAGCCGCATCCCCAGCCGTCGGGCCACCCGGACCGAGGGCTGGTTGTCGCCGTGGATCATGCTGATGGCGTGGCGCTCCCCCAACCGGTCGAAGGCGAAGTCGAGCGAGGCCTTCGCGGCCTCGGTGGCGAACCCTCGCCCCCACGAGGCGCGGCGGAGCATCCAGCCGATCTCCAGGCCCGGCCATCCCTCGGGCCGCCAGCAGCCGACCCGGCCGATCAGCGCGCCCCCGTCGCGCTCCTCGACGGCCCAGATCCCGAAGCCGCGCAGGGTCCAGTGGCCGAGGATCGTGGCCATGTTCCGCCAGGCCTCCGCGCGGTTCATCGGCCCGGAGCCCAGGTAGTGCATGACTTCGGGGTCGCTCGTCATCTCGGCGTAGGCGTCGAGGTCGGAGTCGCGGAACTGACGGAGGATCAGCCGCTCGGTCTCCAGGATCTCCATGGGGGCTCGTCCAGCCGACCGGCGGTCGTGGTTGCGGGATGGCGGGCGGGGTGTTCGAGCCCCAGTCTAGCAGCCGACTCAGTCCGCGCCGAGGAGCGGGGCGGTACTTGAGCTTGAGGCCCCGCCGGGCTTTCGCCGATAGTGGGACGGGGGGATTCCGCGCGCCGGGCGCGTCCGAGTCGGCCTCGATGCTCGTCCAGGGAAAGGGTCCAGGGTCATGAACCGGATTCGACTTCGCCGCCCGCGCCTGCTGGGCTCCTCGCCGCGGCTCCTCGCCTTCGCTCTCGCCGCGGCATTCACCATGCTCGGCGCGGGCCCCGCGGCACGGGCCCAGGACGCCTGGGACGCGGTCTTCCTGGCGGGGAACAAGATCGGCTACATCCACACCTTCATCGAGAAGGTGACGGAGAAGGGCCGGCCCCTGCACCGAGTCCGGGTCGACACGGTGCTGAGCTTCCGCCGCGGCGACGACGTGGTGACCCAGAAGATGATGTACGGCACGATCGAGACGCCCGAGGGCGAGGTCCTCCGGCTCGACACCCGGACCCTCACCAGCGACAACGAAATCCGCGTCTACGGCGATGCGATCAAGGGCCAGATGAAGCTGATCCTCGAAGGCACGAAGCAGCGCCAGGAGCAGGTGATCCCCTGGGGGCCCGAGGTCCGCGGCCCCTACGCGGCCGAGCAGAGCATGGCCGCGAAGCCCATGACCGAAGGGGAGAGCCGGACGCTCAAGATGTACATCCCCGACCTGAACCGGGTGGTCGACATCGAGCTGAAGGCTGGGCCGACTTCGGACATCGAGCTGGGCGACGGCGCCAAGCGCCCGCTCCGCAAGGTCGAGCAGCTCGCCACGCTCGACGGCCAGGCCCGGCCCGAGCTGAGCGCGGTCCTCTGGGTCGACGCCGGCGGACAGGTGCTGAAGCAGGACGTGGACCTGCTGGGCGGGATGACGACCTACCGGACCACCGAGCAAGGGGCCAAGGCCCCCGGCGGCCGGATCAAGTACGACCAGATCCGGGGCACGATCGTCAAGACGGCCCGCGAGATCCCCACCCCCTACCAGACCCGCTCCATCAAGTACCTGGTCACGCTGAAGGACGAGGACCCGACCAAGATCATCCCCGCCGACCGTCGGCAGTCGCTCCAGGCTTCGGGAGACGGCAAGTCGGCCACCCTGACGATCCAGACGATGGGCCCGAACGACGGTGAGGCGGGGACGGCGGCCGTCGACCCCGAGTTCCTCCGCCCCAACGGCATGATCACCAGCGGCGACGCCCGCGTGAAGCGCCTGGCCGATCGGGCCGCGGGGAACGCTTCCGACCCCTGGGACGCGGCCGTCCGCATCAACCGCTGGGTCTTCCAGAACATGCGGAGCAACTTCGAGACGACGTTCGCCCCGGCGAGCGAGGCCGCGCTCAACCTGACCGGCGACTGCACCGAGCACTCGGTCCTGGCCGCCGCGATGTCGCGGGCCCGGGGGATCCCGGCGCGGGTCGCCGTGGGTTTGATCTACGTCGACAGCAAGGAGATGAAGACCAAGGGCTTCGGCTTCCACATGTGGCACGAAGTCTACGTCAACAACCGCTGGGTCGCGCTCGACTCGTCGTTCGACCAGTCCGAGGTGGACGCCACGCACATCAAGCTGTCGGAGTCGAGCCTGGAGGGGGTCTCGCCGTTCGAGTCGTTCCTGCCCATCCTCCGCGTCCAGGGGAAGGTGACGATCGAACCCCAGGACATCCGGTGACGCGTTGACCGACCCTGGCCGGGGGGGCACAATGGTCCGGCCAGGCGAACCTTCCCGAACGCGACCCTCCGAGGCCGTCGCGTCGCGCCCCCGGAGCCGAACCGATGCCCCCCCTCAAGCGGCCGGCGCTGCCGGCCTTGCTGTTGCTTGTGGCCCCCCTGCTCTCCCTCGGATGCGCCGAATCGACCGGCCCCGGGGGGGGCGGGCCGTCGTCGTCCTCGACGCGGTCTGGCCCCGGGCGGATCGGCGCGGTCCTGCCGACCTTCAACCACCCGTTCTTCCTCGCGATGAAGGAAGGGATGGAGGCCAAGGCGAAGGAACTGGGCGTGGAGGTCGACGTCCGCGACGGACAGGACGACGACGCCAAGCAGATCGCGCAGGTCGAAACCCTGCTGAACCTGGGCCGCGACGCCGTGATCCTCTGCCCCCGCGACGAGGACGCCCTGGTCCCGGCCGTCGAGGCCGCGAACCGAGCCAACGTGCCGATCCTGGCGCTCAACCGTCGGATCAACGGCGGCGAGGTCGTCAGTTACGTCGGCGCGGACGACGCCGAGGGGGGCGTCCTCCAGGGCGAGGAGCTGGTCCGGCTGCTCGGCCCCAAGGGGGGCAAGATCGTCTACCTGGAAGGGACCGAGGGGTCCAGCCCCCAGCGCAAGCGGAACGCGGGGCTCTCGGCGATCCTCCAGAAGCACCCCGAGATCGAACTGGCCGACAGCCGGTTCGCCGGCTTCCAGGAGGACAAGGCCAAGAGCGTGATGACCGACCTGGTCCGCCGCTTCAAGCCCGGCGACATCCGCGCCGTGGTCGCCCAGTCCGACGAGATGGCCCTCCCCGCCGCCGAGGTCGCCCAGGCGGAAGGCTGGAAGGACGTGGTCGTGCTCGGCTTCGACGGCAGCAAAGCCGCGTTCGACGCCGTCCGCGACGGCCGGCTCAGCTGCACGATCTTGCAAGACCCGCGCGAGCAGGGTGCCCGGGCGGTCGAGGTCATGGCCGCGAAGCTCAAGGGCGAGACTGTCGACCGAGAGATCGTGACGCCGCTCCGCCTCATCAACAAGGCGAACGTCGACCAGCACCAGCCGGCGTATTGACGACGGCCCCCCCCTCGTCCTCGAGGGGGGACCGTGACGTGGGTCGCGATCAGGCGTCGGGCCATTCGCCGGAGAAGACCTCGGTGGCGGGCCCGGTCATGAAGACCGAGGCGTCGCGAGCGGGCCATTCCAGGTGGAGGTCGCCGCCCGGCAGGTGGGCGAGCACGCGGCCCTCCGTCCGGCCGCTCAGCACGCCGGCCACGGCGACCGAGCACGCGCCGGTGCCGCAAGCCAGGGTGATGCCCGACCCCCGCTCCCAGGTCCGCATGCGGACCTCGCGCGGCGAGATCACCTGGGCGATGTGGACGTTCACCCGCTTCGGGAACGTGGGGTGGCGCTCGATCAGGGGGCCGAGGGCTTCGAGCGGGAAGGCGTCCACGTCGTCCACGAACAGGACGGCGTGAGGGTTCCCCATGGAGACGGCGGTGAGCCGCAGCTCCTTGCCGCCGATCTCGAGGGGCACGTCGATCGGGGGGTCGCCGGGGAGCGTCGTCGGGATCTCGGCTCCGGCCAGGATGGGGACGCCCATGTCGACCCGGACCAGCTTCGCCTCGCCGGCCTCGACCGTGAGGTCGAGCGTGAGCACCCCGCGGCCGGTCTCCACCGTGACGCGGGGCTTGCGGGCGATGTCGTGGTCGTGGATGAACTTGGCGACGCAGCGCACGCCGTTGCCGCACATCTCGCCCTCGGAGCCGTCGACGTTGAACATGCGCATCCGGGCGTCGGCCCGCTCGCTCGGCATGATCAGGATGAGCCCGTCCGAGCCGATGGCGAAATGGCGGTCGCTGACCGCGCGGGCCAGCGCGCCCGGGTCGGCCGGCGCGGGCTGGGAGAAGGTCTCGACGTACACGTAGTCGTTGCCGAGGCCGTGCATCTTCGTGAATTTCATGAGCAGGTCGATGAAGTCGGAGGGAGGAGGTCCGCCCGGGGCGTCCGCGATCGGTTGGCCGACGGGCCGGGCGCGACGGTACCATTGTAGGCTCGACCCCGAACCCGCTTCCAGGCCCGTCGTCCGGCGACGGGGAACTGCGAGGATCTGATGAGCAGCGTCGCGCCCAGTACGCCCTACGATTTGCGATTCCAGCTCCTGGACGTGCCGGTGCGCGTCCATCCCTTCTTCTGGCTGGTCACGGCGATCCTCGGATGGCAGGACGGCGACATCGGCAGGGTCGCGATCTGGATGGCCTGCGTCTTCGCCTCGATCGTGGTCCACGAGATGGGCCACGCGCTGATGGGCAAGCGGTTCGGCGGCTCCCCCTCCATCGTGCTGTACGGCCTCGGCGGGCTCTGCTATTCCGGGACCGAGCGGACGCCCTGGCAGCGGTTCGCGGTGATCCTGGCCGGGCCCGGCGCGGGGTTACTCCTGCTGCTCCTGACGCTCGTCGTCACCAGCCTGGCCACCGGGATGACCCCCGGCGACCACCTGGAGTTCATGAAACTGGTCGTCGGCGTCACGCCGGACATGGGGACCCTCGTCGAGGCCGGTCGGAAGCTCCCCGGGCGCAACGCCGGCGAGTTCTACTTCGACCTCCTCCAGATCAACCTCTACTGGACCCTCGTCAACCTTCTGCCCATCTGGCCGCTCGACGGCGGCCAGGCCACGCAGGTCGTCTGGTCGAAGGTGGACCCGAACCATGGCGTCCGACGCAGCCACATCCTCTCCCTGCTGACGGCCGGCGTGCTCGCCCTCCTCCTGGGGGTCCGATCGGGGAACCTGTTCCTCGCCGTGTTCATGGGCTATTTCGCGTTCCTGAACTTCCAGATGCTCCAGTCCATGCACGAAATGAGGGCCTTCGGCCAACGCGACGACGACTGGTGGCGGCAGTGAACATTCGTTTCGAATTGAACACCGGCCGGTACGTCGATCGACGCCCTAGGTGACGGCGGGTTGTGAATTTACGTCGGAGCGCCGGGGGTCGTCGGGTCACCTCTTCCCTTTCGCGGCATGTTGGACCACAATTCACGAGTCCGCCCCGACCGAGGCTCGCCGGGGCGTGGCCTCATCCGCGTGCTTTCGAGAGAGAGCAGAATAGGGTTTCATGCACTCACGCACGAAGAAGTCGTCGGCACGGAAGCGTCCGACGGCGCGGGACGAAGGGATGCATCGGGGGGGGCGAGACGAGGCACGCGCGGAGTCGGCCTCGGCCGGGGCGGGGGACGAGCCCTCGGGGCGTCCGAATCGCCTGCCGCTCCTGCCCTTGCGGTCGGACCTGGTCTTCCCGCAGACGGTGGTGCCGCTGGTGGTGAACCGCCCGAGCGGGATCCGGCTGATCGACGAGATCATGGTCGGCGAGCGGCTGGTGGGCCTGGCTAGCCAGCTCCATCCCGAGATCGACGATCCCGGGATGCACGACCTCTTCCCGACGATCTGCGTGGGCACCGTCCTGAAGATGCTCAAGTTCCCCGACGGGTCCACCCGGATCGTCTGCCAGGGGCAGACTCGGGCCCGCCTGGTGAACGTCGTTCAGACCGAACCCTACCTGATCGGCGAAGTCGAGCCGTTGGAGGAGGTCGACGAGGGAGGCGTGGAGGTCGACGCCCTGGTCCACCACGTCAACCGCCTGTTCCAGCGCATGGTCGACCAGAGCCAGCAGATCCCCGAGGAGCTGCAGGTCGCCGCAATGAACACCCACGAGCCCGGCCGGCTGGCGGACCTGCTGGCGTCGAGCCTCCCCTTCTCGATCGAGGAGCGGCAGGTCCTGCTCGGCGAGGTGAACGTGCGGGTCCGCCTGGAGCGGCTCGCCCAGTTCCTCTCGCGGCAGCTCGCGGTGCTGGAACTCTCCACCAAGATCCAGGAGCAGGTCGGCTCCGAGCTGTCCAAGGCCCAGCGCGACCATTTCCTGCGCCAGCAGCTCAAGGCCATTCAGGACGAGCTGGGGGAGGGCGAGGGGGAGAACCCCGAGGTCGCCGAGCTCTGGGAGCGGATCAAGACCGCCAACCCTCCCGAGGAGGTCCAGCGCGAGGCCGAGCGCGAGCTGGAGCGGCTCGTCGGCATGCACCCCAGCTCGGCCGAGTACTCCATCGTCCGCACCTACCTCGACTGGCTCGCGCTGCTCCCCTGGGACAAGGCCAGCAAGGATAGGCTGGACCTCCGCCGCGCGCGGAAGATTCTGGATACGGACCACTACGACCTGGAGAAGATCAAGGAGCGGATCCTCGAATACCTGGCGGTCCGCAAGCTCAAGCAGGACATGAAGGGCCCGATCCTCTGCTTCGCCGGCCCGCCTGGGACCGGCAAGACCTCGCTGGGCAAGAGCATCGCCAAGGCCCTGGGTCGGGAGTTCGTCCGGGTCAGCCTGGGGGGCGTCCACGACGAGGCCGAGATCCGCGGCCACCGCCGGACCTACGTCGCCGCCATGCCCGGCCGCGTCATCCAGGGGATCCGCAAGGCCGGGACCAACAACCCCGTCTTCATGCTCGACGAGGTCGACAAGCTCGGCAACGACTTCCGAGGCGACCCGTCCGCCGCGCTCCTGGAGGTGCTCGACCCCGAGCAGAACGGGACCTTCCGCGACCACTACCTGGACGTCGATTTCGACCTCTCGAAGGTCATGTTCATCGCCACGGCCAACGTGCTGGAGTCGATCCCGTCCCCGCTCCTCGACCGGATGGAGGTGCTCAACCTCCCCGGCTACAGCGAGGAGGAGAAGACGCTGATCGCCCAGAAGTACATCATCCCCAAGCAGTTGGAAGCCCATGGCCTGGTCCCCGACGACCTGGACATCACCGACCAGGCCGTTCGCAAGGTGATCTCCGACTACACCCGCGAGGCCGGCCTTCGGAACCTGGAGCGCGAGGTGGCCGCCGTCTGCCGGAAGGTCGCGCGCCGTCGCGCCGAGGGGAAGAAGAAGGCCGTGACCGTCGGCCCCGTCCAGGTCGGCGAGCTGCTCGGCCCCTCGCGATACTTCCGCGAGCTGGCCGACCGCACCGGCGTCCCCGGCGTGGCCACCGGCCTGGCCTGGACCCCGACCGGCGGCGAGATCCTGTTCATCGAGGCCTCGGGCATGCCCGGCAAGGGGGGCCTGACGCTCACCGGCCTGCTCGGCGACTCGATGCGCGAGAGCGCGCAGGCGGCGATGAGCTACCTCCGCAGCCACTCCAAGCAGCTCGGGCTCGACGCGGCCAAGATGGCCAAGACCGACGTCCACATCCACGTCCCGGCCGGCGCGGTGCCGAAGGACGGGCCGTCGGCCGGCGTGGCGATCGCCTCGGCCCTCATCAGCCTCTTCCGCGACCGCCCGATCAGGATGGAGCTGGCGATGACCGGAGAGGTCACCCTCACCGGCCGCGTCCTCCCCGTCGGCGGCGTCCGCGACAAGGTGCTGGCCGCCCGCCGCGCGGGCATCCGCACGGTCCTGCTGCCGCACCACAACGAGAAGGACCTCGTCGAGCTGCCCGCCGACGTGAAGGCCGACCTGACCTTCCGGTTCGTCGAGACGCTGGACGACGTCATCCCCAAGCTGTTCGAGGACCCGGCCGCCAAGAAGGCCCGGGCCGCCCCGGTCAAGCCGTCGTCCGGCCGGGAGGCCCCGGCGAAGCGCAAGAAGGGCCCGACCGCCGACGAGCCGGAGGTCAAATTCCCCGCGCATTCGCCCCGTCGTCGCCCGTGAGCCCGTCGCGAACCTCTCCGACCCCGACTGCCCGATGCCCCAAGACCCGCATGAGCTTCGCCGCGTCTCGCTGAACGGCCTCACCCGTTCCTTCTCCGGCGTCCGCGCGCTCAAGGGGGTCGACCTGGAGCTGCGCGGCGGGGAGATCCACGCCCTCTGCGGCGAGAACGGCGCGGGAAAGTCCACGCTCATCCAGATCCTCGGGGGCGTGGTGCGTCCCGACTCGGGCTCGATCGCCATCGACGGGCGTCCGGTCCGGTTCGCGAACCCGGCCTCGGCGATCGCCGAGGGGATCGCGATCATCCACCAGGAGTTGAGCCTGGTCGACCCCTTCACCGTGGCCGAGAACCTGGCGCTGGGGGCCGAGCCCCGATTCGGACCCTGGATCGACCGCCGGGCGATGGCCCGCGAGGCGAGGCGACGGCTCGACGAACTTGGCTTCGCGCTTGACCCCGACGCCCACGTCGGCACGCTGGCGATCGGCCAGCGGCAGCAGGTGGAGATCGCCAAGGCCCTCGGCCGCGACGTCCGGGTGCTGGTCCTCGACGAGCCGACCGCCGCGCTCTCGCGGGCCGAGGCCGAGCGACTCTTCGCGGTCCTTCGCGACCTTCGGGCCCGGGGCCTCGCGATCCTCTACGTCTCGCACCATCTGGAGGAGGTCTTCGCGATCGCCGACCGGATCACGGTCCTCCGCGACGGCTCGCGGGTCGGCTCGTGGCCGACGCCCGAGACGACGCTCGGCGAGGTCGTCGCCCACATGGTCGGCGAGGCCGTCGACGTCCGCGAGCGCCCGCCCCGCAAGCCCGCCGGCGAGCCGCTCCTGCACGCGACCCGGGTCGCGGGCAAGACGCTCCGCGGGCTCGACCTGACCGTCGCCGCCGGCGAGGTCGTCGGCCTCACCGGCCTCGCCGGCGCGGGGCACGAAGAGCTGGCGGCCATCCTCTTCGGGGATGCTTCGCGGGCGGCGGGCGAGATCGCCTGGAAAGGTCGGCCGTTCCGGCCCCGCCACCCGGTCGAGGCGGCGCGTCGGGGAGTCGCGATGGTCCCCGCCGACCGCCGGGGCCGGGGCCTGATCCCCACGCAGGGCGTCCTGGAGAACATGACGATCGCCAGCGACCGGGACCTGTCGCGCTGGGGATGGATCGACGGCCGTCGCCGTCGCGAGCTGGCCCGGACGTGGTGCGAGAAGTTCGAGGTGGCCGCCTCGGGGCTCTCCCAGCGCGTGCTCACGCTCTCGGGCGGAAACCAGCAGAAGGTGCTGCTGGCGCGTTGGGCGGCGCGGAACCCGGAGCTGTTCATCCTCAACGAGCCGACGCGGGGCATCGACGTCAAGACCCGCGAGGCCATCCACCGCTGGGTCGACGAGCTGGCCGACGCCGGCCGCAGCGTGCTCCTGATCACGTCCGACACCCAGGAGATGGTCCGACTCGCCGACCGCTGCCTCGTGCTTCGCGAGGGGAGGGTCGCGAAGGTCCTCGAACCCCCCGCGCTCACCGAGCACGCCGTCGTCGCCGCCATGGTCGAGGGCTGAGACGGCCCGCCCGCATCGAAGCCGAAGCCCCAAGGGAATCGTCATGCCGCGCCCGCTCCGCTCCGTCCTCAGCCGCCTCCCCCAGATCCTCCTGATCGCGGGCGCCCTGGTCCTGATGCTGCGGACCGAGCGGTTCTTCACGCCCGGGACGCTCACGAGCATCCTGACCCAGGCGAGCATCGTCGGCGTGCTGGCCATCGGCCAGTCGTTCGTGCTGATCGGCGGAGGATTCGACCTGTCGCAGGGGGCGATGCTGGCGCTCACGGCGGCGACCGTGGGGCGCCTCTCGGAGGCAGGTTGGTCGGGCCCGGCCTGCATCGCCGCGGCGCTGGCGGTCGGGCTCGCGCTCGGGGCGATCAATGGGTTCTTCGTCTCGGTGGTGCGGACGAACCCGTTCGTGACCACCCTGAGCACGCTTCTGATCTTCCGGGGTGCCGCATTCATCGCCCTCGGCGGGCGGCCCATCTCCAACATCCGGGTCTTCCAGGCCGTCGATTCGGGCTTCCAGATCGGGTCGACCTACATCCCCTATCGTGGCCTGGTCTTCCTGGCGGTCGCGCTGGCCGCGTGGCTCGTGCTGCGACGCTCGGTGTTCGGCCAGCACGTCTACGCGCTGGGCGGCAACGCCGACGCGGCGAGGCTGGCGGGGGTCCGCACGGTGCGGCTCCGCACCTGGACGTTCGCCCTCAGCGGCCTGGCTACCGGCCTGGCGACGGTCCTCTTCCTGAGCTGGCTTCGGGTCTCCAAGCCCGACACGGCCGTCGGCTACGAGTTCGACTCGATCGCCGCGTGCGTCGTCGGCGGAGTCTCGCTCCAGGGCGGGCGCGGGAGCGTCCTCGGCGCGGCGGCCGGCTGCCTGCTGCTCCAGGCCCTGCGCACACAGATCACGATGAGCGGGTTCCCGGAGGAGTATCGGACGTTCGTCACCGGCCTGGTGATCCTCATCTTCGCCGCCGCCGACGCCCTGGCTCGCCGCAACGAGCGAGGTTGAGTTGGGCGGCGGGGACGCGAACTGGACTGGCGGGATTGGCGGCTTTCGCCTAGTCTCCACCTCGCGCCCCCGGTGCGTCGTCGCCGATCGGGGCGGACGGTTCACTTCCAGGGAAGGAAGGCGAGGCGGGCATGAAGATCCAGCATCCGCTCCTGATCCAGGCCGTGGGATGCGTCGGCTCGCAGCTGATCCGCGGGCTGGGCCGAACCTGGGATTTCCACTTCCGATACGAGGACCCCGCGGTCGACCCCGAGGTCGCCCGTCGAGCGGGTCAACGCTACATCTACGCGTTCTTCCACGAGGTCATGCTCTTCCCGGCCTACTATTGGAACTGGCCGAGCATGAACATCCTCATCAGCGACCATCGCGACGGCGAGATGATCACGCAGGTCGTCAAGAGGCTGGGATTCGGCGTGGTCCGGGGCTCCAGCACGCGGGGCGGCGCGCGGGCCCTGCGCGAGATGACGGGGAAGCTCGAAGGGAACCTCTGCGTGACGCCGGACGGCCCGAGGGGCCCGCGTCGGCACGTCCACCAGGGGATTGCCTACCTGGCCAGCCGGACGGGGCTGCCGGTGGTCGGGACGGGTCTGGCGTTCAAGGACGCCTGGCGGGCGAAGAGCTGGGACCGCTTCTGCGTCCCCAAGCCCGGCTCCAAGGCGGCCGCCGTCACCCCCGCGCCGGTCTTCATCCCCCCCGACGCCGACCGCGAGGCGCTGGAGGCCGGCCGGCTGGAGATCGAGCGTCGGATGCAGTCGGCCATGATCGAGGCCGAGGAGTGGGTGGAGAAGCTCTGAACCGGGGTTGCCAGGAATCGGGCGGCCCGGTACGTTGCGTCGGCATTTCCGCATGATTCGCGTTCCGACCGCCGGCGTCTCGATAGGCCCTCGGTCCATCCCCTGCGATGCACGCACACCCCTTGAATCGGCCCCCGATCTCGCAGCCGGTCCGGTGGCTCCTGACGGCCTTGGCGGTCGGCCTGGGAATCATGCTGGCGGTCGCCCGCTCGCTGGAGCCGGACCCTCGCGGGTATGGCTCGCACGAGCAGCTCGGCCTCGCTCCCTGCTCCTTCCTGGTCGACACGGGACGCTACTGCCCCTTCTGCGGGGCGACGACGGCCGTGGCTCATGCGACGAGGGGGCGGCTGGATCGGGCCTGGGGGGCGAACCCGGCGGGTGCGCTCGTGGGCCTGCTCGCCGGCCCGCTGATCGCCTGGTTGCTGGTGGCCGCCTGGACGCGGAAGCCCTGGGGCTTCCGGTCGCCGGGGGAGCCGCTCGTGGGCCTGCTGTTCCTGATCGTCCTGGTGGGTTCCGCATTCTGGTTGAAGCGATTTCTTGACGGCCCGGCCCACCTGGCCCCCGCCGGCGCGGCGCCGGCCACCGGCCCGGTCCCGCCCGCGCCCGAACCAAGGAAGGAGGGGGCGAAGGATGCACCCCCATACGATGACGAGGATGCGACGTCTCGCCGCCACCGTGGCGGCCCTGAGCCTGCTGGTGACCCTCACGGGTTGCGACCCGCGCACGCTCTTCTACTTCCTGCAGCCCTTCGAGCCCACGATCCCGGCCCCCGGCCCCTCGCTTAAGGGGAAGAAGGTCGTCGTGCTCTCGGCCGCCGACGACGGGACCCTGGCCCGCTTCCCCGGGCTCGAACGCGACCTGGCGCGGCAGTTCGCCAACAACCTCAAGAAGAACAAGAAGATCACCACCGTCGACAGCGAAAAGGTGGCCGACTGGATCCAGGGCCATCCCAAGTGGTCCGACCCCTCCGAGGCCGCCAAGGACTTCGAGGCCGACGTCGTCGTCGTGCTGGAGGTCGAGATGTTCCAGACCCGGCACCCCGGGAGCCTGAACGTCCTCGAAGGATCGGCCAAGGTGCATATTCAGGCTTTCGAGCTGAAGCACCCCACGAACAGCAAGGGGAAGCCGATCACCGACCAGCCCAAGGAGTCGGAGTCGATCTACGACGACTACCAGGAGACGACCTTCCCGATCCGGGGGCCGATCCCGATGGACTCCGGCGTCGGCGAGTCCACCTTCAAGAACAAGCTGCTGCAGGTCGTCGCCGACGAGTGTTCCTGGCACTTCATCGAGCACGCCCAGGGCGACGTGATCCAGGACGTTCGCTTCAACGGCCGCTGATCCGCGGGCCGCGCCCGCAGTCGCGGCGACCCGACGACCAATCCGCCTCCGGGCCGGGCCCCCGCCGATCGCGGCGGGGCGTCCCGGCCCGTTCGCAATCCGCGCCTTCAGAACCTTTCCGTCCCGGGCCGGGAAGGAGTTGTGATCGCGACGCCGCTCCCGTACGATGATTAATCGTTGGAGACGGCGAGACTTCCGGCCCCCATCCGTCGACGCCTCTCGACGGAACCCTCCGAATCCGCCCCGCCCCCCGCCCCGCCCGCGACCTGGAACCCGCCCCCATCCAGGAGAACCGCCGTGAACATCGAACGCCGATCCTTCGTGCGCCGGCTCTTCCCCGCCGCCCTCCTGGCCGCGTCCCTCGGCGTCTCGGCGGCCGGCGCGCAGTCGGTCGCCCCGGTCCGCGTCCGGGTCTGGTGCGAGGGGGAGTCGTCCCCTTCGGCGTATCCCGACGGGGTCGACGTCGTCCTGGCCGACTCCCTGGCCCGCCAGCCGGGCCTCGCGGTGACGCGCGCACGCCTCGGCGAGCCCGAGGACGGGCTCTCGGACTCGGACCTGGACCGGACCGACGTCCTGGTCTGGTGGGGCCGCGCCCGCCACGACGAGGTCCCGGACGCCCGCGCCCAGGCCGTCGCCGGCCGCGTCCGCCAGGGGAGGCTCGGTCTGGTGGCCCTCTATGCGTCGTGCGGCAGCAAGCCGTTCCGCCTCTTGATGGACAGCATGCCGTGCGAGCCGGGGAGCTGGCGCGAGGACGGTCGGCCCGAGTTCATCACGGTGAAGGCGCCGGAGCACCCGATCGCGGCCGGCGTGACCTCGTTCTCCATCCCCAAGACCGACATGTTCTCCGAGCCCTTCGCCGTCCCCGAGCCCGAGACCGTCGTCTTCGTCTCGTCGTGGGAGCGCGGGGAGACCGTCCGCAGCGGGATGACCTGGACCGTCGACAAGGGCCGGGTCGTCTACCTCCGCACCGGCTCGGAGTCGTTCCCGGTGCTCTTCCACCCCTCGGTCCGGCTCTCGATCACGAACGCGGTGTTCTGGAGCGGCCGGCGGTCCTGAGCGATTCGCAGGCACCCAGACTGCATGCGACCTCTCGTCCACGGGCGTCTGGGCGGGATTGACTGGGTTGTTGACTGGCCGCGGGTGCGACCTATAATCGAGCGATCGTCGCGTCGGCGAGTGGCGACGATTCCAACACGGCCGCAAAATACAAAGCCTTCGAAAGCCTGCAGTTTCACCGGCCCAGTAGACCAGCGACAACGCTTTCTCCAGAAAGCTGAGCGTACCGACGGGCGCGCCGACGGACGGCGAGCCTCTCGCGTGGACCGATCGGTGGTTCGTCCTGTGGGCGAGGGAGTCGCTCCTTCGACTACCGGCCCAGACCTCAAACCCCAGACGGAGTCAGCATCGATGCGGAAAGTCCTCCTGAGCCTGGCCGCCCTGGCCATCGTGGCCCCGGCCTTCGCGGGCGAACGCTACAACAAGGTCGTGAAGCCGGGCGACAAGGCCCCCGACTTCTCGGGCATCCCGGCCGTCTCGCCCTCGGGCGAGCAGACCAGCCTCACGCTGTCCGACGTGAAGGAAGACGTCGTCGTCGTGGTCTTCCTGGCCAACCACTGCCCCGCGGTCGTGGGCTGCGAGGACCGCCTCAACGAGTTCACCAGCGAGTACAAGGACAAGGGCGTCCGCGTCGTCGGCCTCTGCGTCAACGACATCGATCAGGACAAGCTCCCCGCCATCAAGAAGCGGGTCGCCGACAAGAACGACGGCAAGATCAACTACATCTACGGGTACGACGAGACCCAGGCCGTCGGCAAGGCCTACGGCGCCGTGAACACGCCGTCGTTCTTCGTCCTCGACAAGGATCGCACGATCCGCTACCTGGGCTCCTTCGACGACAACATGCAGGAAGCCAAGGCGACCAAGCACTACGTCAAGGACGCCGTCGACGCCCTGCTCGCCGGCAAGTCCCCCGCGATCGAAGAGACCAAGCCCTTCGGCTGCGGCATCCAGTACACCAAGAAGTGAGCCGAGGAGGCCCCTCGGCCTCGCCGCTCCTGAAACCCCCTCGGGCCGCCGGACTCCTCGTCCGGCGGCTCGATTCGCTTACCCCCCCCGGCCACTCCGAGGAATCGAACACCATGTTCCGCAAGTCCGCCCTCGTCCTCGCGGCCTGCCTGGCCGGTTCGCTCGCGGCCCCGGGGCGCGCCGACGATCCCAAGGCCGGCCCGATCGCGCTCCAGCAGCTCACCTGGGCCGAGTTCGAGAAGCACCTCGCCTCGACGGACGGAGCCAAGTACACCCTGGTTGACGCCTGGGCCACCACCTGCGCGCCCTGCAAGGAGAACTTCCCGCACCTCGTCGAGATGCACGAGAAGTACGGCCCCAAGGGGCTCGCCGTCGTCTCGCTCTCGCTCGACGACGCCGAGGACTCCAAGGCGATCGCCGAGGCCGAGAAGTTCCTCAAGGAGAAGCACGCGACCTTCACGAACGTCCTGCTGAAGGAAGAGTTCGGCGCGGGGTTCGACCGGCTGGACATCAGCGCGATCCCGGCCGTCTTCCTGTACGGCCCCGACGGCAAGGAGGTGAAGCGGTTCACCATGGATGATCCCAACAACCAGTTCACCTACGACGAGGTCGAGAAGGAAGTCGCCGCGCGGCTGTCGGCCCCGAAATGACCTTGGGAAGCGGCGTCGGGATGTGATAAGATGACGACTTCGGCCGGGGCCAGCGCGAGATTCCGCCCGGTCGCCACTCTCAATCGAGAAAACAGACGGCGATGAAAGACGGCATTCACCCCAATTACGTCGAGTCCACGGTCACCTGCGGCTGCGGCAACACCTTCCAGACCCGCAGCACCCGGCCGAAGATCTCGGTCGAAGTCTGCGCCAAGTGCCATCCGTTCTTCACCGGGTCGGTGAAGTTCGTCGACGCGGCCGGCCGGGTCGACAAGTTCAACAAGAAGTTCGGGGGCACCTACGGCAAGGCCAAGAAGGCCGCCGAGCCCGCCGCCGCCGAGCCCGCCAAGGCCTAGTCCTTCCGCGAGGATCTCACGAACCACGGCCCGCGTGGCGGATTCCCCGACCGCCACCGCCGGGCCGTTTCGCGTGACGGCGCATCGCGACGGTCGCCCTCGGTCCCCGGCCCCTGGCAGGTCATCCCCCCGTGTTCGAGAAGCTCCAGGCGGACTATCGACGCTTCCTCGAGATCGAGCAGGCCCTGCTCGACCCCGCCGTCGCGGCCGACTCCGCGAGGGTGACCGCCCTGTCGCGGGAGCGTGGCAAGATCGCCAAGGTGGCGACCCTCTACGGCCGCTATCTCGACCTCGGCCGCCAGATCGACGAGGCCGAAGGCCTGCTCGCCGGCGAGGCCGACTCCGAGATGCGCGCCTATGCCGAGGGCGAGGTCGCCGGGCTCCGGGACCGCCGCGAGGTCGACGCCGAGTCGCTCCGCAACATGCTGTACGACCGCGAGTCCGGCACCGACCATGCGGCCCTCATCATGGAGATCCGCGCCGGCGCCGGCGGCGACGAGGCCGCGCTCTTCGCCCGCGACCTCTACGAGATGTACCGGCGCTTCGCCGAGTCGATGGGCTGGAAGATCGAGCTGCTCGACATGGAGGCCACCGAGCTGGCCGGCTTCCGCGAGGTCTCGTTCAGCGTCTCCGGCGAGGGGGCGTTCCGGCTCCTCCAGTTCGAGAGCGGCGGCCATCGCGTCCAGCGCGTGCCGCAGACCGAGACCCAGGGCCGCATCCACACGTCCGCCGCCACCGTCGCCGTCCTCCCCGAGCCCGAGGACGTCGAGATCGACGTCCGCAACGAGGACGTCCGCATCGACCTGATGTGCTCCGGCGGTCCCGGCGGCCAGCACCAGAACAAGACCGAGAGCGGCGTGAGGCTCACGCACATGCCCACCGGCATCGTCGTGAATTGTCGCGACGAGCGGAGCCAGCACAAGAACAAGTCGAAGGCGTTCCGCGTGCTCCGTTCGCGCATCTACGACCTGCTCCAGGAGCGGACGCGGTCCCAGCGGGACCAGGCCCGGCGCACGCTGATCGGCTCGGGTGATCGCTCGCAGCGGATCCGTACCTACAGCTTCCCGCAGAACCGCGTGACCGATCATCGGATCGGCCTGACGCTCTACAACCTCGACCAGGTGATCCAGGGCGACCTGGCGGGGCTGCTCAAGGCACTGGTCGACCACGACCGTCGCGAGCAGCTCGGCGACCTCTGAACGGCCCTCACGCCACGGAAAGAGGGGACATGCGGCCCGACACCCGAGACCCCGCGCCGACCGACGACGCCGGGCCCGCGACGCCGGCCCCCAGGCCGGACGCCGAGTGGACCATCGGCCGGCTTATCGCCTGGACCGCCGACTACCTCAAGAAGCGAGGGGCCGAGAGCCCCCGCCTCGACGCCGAGGTCATGCTCGCCCACGTCCTCGATTTCGAGCGGGTGCAGCTCTACACGCATTACGAGGACGTCGTGGAGGACGCCCCCCGCGCCGCCTACCGCGACCTGGTGAAACGCCGGGCCGACGGCGCGCCGGTGGCGTATCTCGTGGGTCGGAAGGAATTCTTCTCGCTCAGGTTCGACGTCTCGCCGGCCGTCCTCATCCCCCGGCCCGAGACCGAGTACCTCGTGCTGGGTTTCGTGGAAGCCGCCAAGCGCCTCGAATCCCCGCGCGCCGCCGACGTCGGCACCGGCTCCGGCTGCCTGGCCGTCGCCTGCGCGAAGCAGCACGCGACGGCCTCCTTCGCGGCGATCGACGTGTCGCCCGACGCCCTGGCCGTGGCCCGCGGGAACGCCGAGCGGCACGGCGTGGCCGATCGGATCGAGTTCGTGCAAGGCGACCTGCTCGCCGCCGTCGCTGATCGGCCGCCGTTCGACCTGATCGTTTCCAACCCACCCTACATCCCTTCCGGCGACCTGGCGGGGCTCGAGCCCAACGTCCGCGACTACGAGCCGTGGCTCGCCCTCGACGGCGGCGCCGACGGGCTGGAGCTGATCGAACGCCTCGCGGCCCAGGCGATCCCGCTCCTCAAGTCGGGCGGACGACTAATGATCGAGATCGGAGCCGGGCAGGACGAGGCCGCTCGCGCCATCCTCTCTCGTCACCCCGAATATCAAGTCCTGCCTACGGTTCGTGATTTGCAAGGCCACCCCCGAGTGGTCCACGCCGCCCGCGTCTAGCGAGACGAGAGCCAGGCCGCGCCGATTGGTTGACGAATTTTTATCTGATTGTGCTCGAAGCGCCGTCGCTTTCCCGTTGATGATGGTGCGGGGGCGCCGGGCCGTCCGGCCGAATCGAATCGACGAGCACATGGAGCCTTCTGGATGATCGATTACACGTTCCGTTACGATCCTTCGCAGAAAGAGCCCGCCGCCCAACCCGCGACAGGGGAGGAGGCCCGGCAGACCTTGATGGCCGGCAACCGCGCCTTCGCCGAATGGATGAAGTCCTGCCGCGAGGCCGGGGCCGGGGCCGAACCCCAGCAGTTCATCACCAACGCCAGCGGCCTGCGGTCGATCCTAACTTCCGAGGCCCATGAGTTCCCGACCCAGAAGCCGTTCGCCGTCGTGGTGGGCTGCTCCGACGCGAGGGTGCCGACCGAGATGCTCTTCGGCCAGGGCTTCAACGACCTGTTCGTGGTCCGCAACGCGGGCAACGTCCTGGGCGAGGTGGCGATGGGGAGCATCGACTTCACGCTGCTGGCGCTCCGCGAGAGCGTCCGCGTGATCGTCTCGCTCGGCCACACGAATTGCGGCGCGGTGAAGGGGGCGGTCAAGGCCTATCTGAATCCGGGCTCGTTCTGGTCCACGGACTACTCGCCGGAGTTGCGGTCGATCTTCCAGGAGATCTTCGTGGCGGTCCGCGAGTCGGACAACATGCTCCGCGAGGTCTGGGGCCCGAACGCCTCCACGATGCCCGGCTACGAAGACGCGCTGATCGAGTCGGCCGTCTGCCTGAACGCCGCCCACACGGCGCTGGCGATCCAGCAGGAGGTCGAGGAGAGCGGGCATAAGGGGATCGAGGTGCTGTACGGGGTCTATGACGTGCGGGTCCATCAGGTCTGCATGCCGACTCTCCCTTACGAGCAGTCGAGCGAGGATCACGTCAATCTCGCCCACGCGCCCCGAGGTCCCGAGGAGCTGGCGGCGGTGGCGAGGGAGATCGCCACTCACTTGAAGCCGAAGGCCGTGGCCGTCGGCGCCGACGGCAAGCCTTGAGTTCGATCGCCTCCGCCATCGGCCGCGCGGCGGATCGCCGCCGAGCGGCCCATGGGCTCGCGCGCATCGGCACGCTCGCCGCTGCCGGATCGCGTCTCCAGGAGCCGCAGCGCGGCGTGGTAGCGGCCCTCCACGCCCCACTGCGGCCACAGGCCCCCGCCAAAGATCAGGAGCGACGTGACGACCACGGCGATCCGTTCCGGCCGTCGGATCCTCAGGTCGATCGACGACGAGTCCGACCTCCCGGCGAAGATCTGGAAATACACCCGGATCACCGCCAGGCCGTTGAGTGCGGTCATGATCACGACCAGCGCGCCGACGACCGGCATCGTCTCCATCGCGGCCTCGACGATCATCTCGATGCTGATGAAACCGGCCGTGCCGGGGAAACCGACGCTCGCCAGCCCCGTCAGCAGGAACAGCCCGGCCAGGGTCGGAATCTGTTGGTACAGGCCCAGGAACTCCGCCAGCGAGATCCTCCCCACCCTCGCCTCGACGCATCGCAGCACCAGGCCGAAGCCGGTCAGGGAGAGCGAGACCGACAGCCAGAGGCTCAAGGACCCCGTCAGCCCGATCGGCGTGGCGGTCTCGATCCCCACCAGCACCAGCGACGAGTGGCTGAGGAAGAGGTAGCAGAAGAACCGCCGCGCGTCGCGCTGGACAAGGGCCATGCCGGCGGCGTAGATCGCGGTCGCGAGCGACAGGACCGAGATCATCCGCAGGTCCCACGTCGGCGCGACCGGCACGACCAGGCGAGCGACGCCGAAGGCGGCCGTCATCGGCGTGACGAACAGCAAGGCGGTTCCGAAGGTCGCACGCTCGAACAGGTCGGTCATCCAGCAGTGGAACGGGGCCGCCCCGCCGCGGATGAGCATCGCAAGCGTGAGCAGCAGGATCGCCCACACCGGCTGATCCCCGGGCCCCGAGCCGCGTTCGACGCCCAGCTCGCCCAGGACGAGGAAGGCGATGAACATCCCCATGTGGATCAGGTAGACCCGGCACGGCAGCCGATTCGAAGCCAGCTCCAGGTAGCGCGGCGCCACCGAAAGGGCCATCATGGACGCCACGCCCCACGACGTCGAAGCGGCGAAGAGGGCTAGGAGGATCGACTCGGAGGCCAGGGTGCGGGGCAGCGAGAACTCGCGGAACTTCGTCCGGAGCGTCCCCAGGATCGTAAGCAGATAGAGCAGAGCGCCCAGGGGCATGAGCGGCGCGTTCAGCTCGTCGACCGCCAGCGGCGGGGCGCCCAGGCCGAGCGCCGAGAAAGGCCAGGGACCTGATGCGTCTCGCCCGCCCAGGAGCTTGAAGTCGACCCAGGCGGCCATCGTCAAGGCCAGGCTCAGCCCACCGATCGCCAGGGCGTGACCCCGGGCGACCTCGGGATCGCGGCGGAACTTCACCCAGATCGAGCCCAGCGCCGGTGCCAGGATCGCCATTTCCAGCCAGGGGAGTCGGATCGTGTTCATGAGAGGGCCTCGCCGTCCGGGGACGACTGGGGGACGGCGGCGTGGCGGCGGGGTCGGTCGTGGTCGTGGTCGTGATGAGGACGGCGGCCTCCGGAGAGGAAATCCGTCCAGCGCCGCTCCATGCCGTCGCACCAGCGGAACGCGCGCACGAACGGCCGTACGAGGAAGCGGTCGAGGGCCTCGTCGAGCCGGCCTCGCTCCAGGCCGAAGCGGTAGAGCCGCCTCCGAAGCTCGGCGGGGAATCGACGTTCGGCGATGCCCGCGACATGCGGGATCGGCCCGCCCAGGGCGTTCTCCAGCACTCGATAGTCCTGGAGCAGCGAGGGCGATCTGAGGAACTGGAGCGTCCGCTGGCAGGCGTGGCCGATGATGTGGACCAGAGCCAGGTAGCGGAACCCCAGGCCGATCTCGGCCGTGATCACGCCGACCTGCGTGAGCGACGCATAGGCCAACGCCGTCTTCACATCGGTCTGGACGCGACCCACCACCACCCCGAACACGGCCGTCGCCGCGCCGATCGCGACGACGCACGCACAGAGCGGAGGCGACGCCTTCAGGATCGGGTCGACGCGGAGCAGCAAGTAGGCGCCCAGGTGGACCGACAGCGCCCCGTAGAAGACCGCGCTGGAGGGCGTCGGGCCTTCCATCGCCCGCGGCAACCACCCCGAGAACGGAACCAGGGCCGACTTCCCCGCCGCCGCCAGCAGCAGCAGCAGGCCGATCCCCAGGGCCGGCCCCGGAGCGATCGTCGGTCGCGAGGCCGGCCAGGGGCCCGAGCCGGTCAGCGTCGCGAAGTCTCCCGCTCCCGAAAGGTGGTGGAGCGTGAGGGCGGCGATCAGGAACGCGGCGTCGGAGAACCGATAGACCGTCCAGATCCGCTGGGCGTTGAACACCGGCGCGGCGCGCTCGTGGAAGAAGGCGACCAGCAGCGCCGAGGCCAAACCGACCAGCTCCCAGCCGAGGAACAGGGTCTCGATCGTCCCCGCCAGCGACGCCACCACCATCCCCAGCAGGAACACGGCGAAGTAGAGGAAGAACCGCCGGTAGCCCGGCTCGCGGTGGAGGTAGCGGTCGGCGAACGCCCCGGTGACGCCCACCAGCACGAAGGTCAGGGCGGCGAACGGCACGGAGAGGCGGTCGAACAGGAACTTCAGGCGGAAGTGGAACCCCTCGGCCGGGAGCGCCACCCAATCGCCGATCTCCACCGGGACCTCGCGATCGCCCGTCCAGAGCATCGCCAGGAGCATGCCGACGACCGAAAAGAGGCCGTAGGAGACGCACGCGGCCGTCCACCGCGCCATCGCCTTCTCGCCGAGCCTCCGGGTGAAGAAGGTCGAGAGCCCGAAGACCGCCAGCAAGAGCGCGGGGGCGGCGACGGCCCCGAGCCCGAAGAATCGCGCGACCCACTCGTTCACGATCGAGACTCCTGGTCGGGCGTGATCCCGGCCGGCGAGGCGGTCGGAGCCGGGACGATCGACGCGAAGCCCAGGTGGTCGCGCCAGCCCCGATACCAATCGAGCGAGGAGGCGGCCCGCGGGAGGTCCGGGACGGGCCCGTCGTGTCGCTCGAATCCGTCGCCGCGATGGACGTAGACCACGGGGCCGTCCGGGTCCAGCGCGGCGACGCGCACCCAGCCGTTGCGGACCATCCGCGTCATCGAAGCGTCGGCCTCCAGAACCCGGGCCAGCCGCTCGGTCGTCGCTTCCACGACGATCAGGATCCGCATCGGCTCGTGAAGCTCGACCATCTGCCAGGGGAGGCCCGGCCGCAGGTCGCTCGACGGGCCGTCCATCACGCCGAGCAGCGACGTGATGTTGTGAGGCAGCTTCGACCCGCAGCCGTAGCCGCCGGGATCGACCCGCGAGAAGTAGTATTCCAGGTTGATCCCGCCGCACACGGGGAAGACGGCACGGAGAAGCCCGGCGAGGATCGTCCCGGCCTCGTCGTCCCCCGAGGGGTCGTACGAGGTCAGGAACGCGCGACGATCCAGGAACAGCCCCCGGGTTCGCTCGCGACGGCCGACGATGCACAGCGCGTTGGTCGCGTGGCCCAGCTCGGGCCTCGTCTGCGAGAGGTCCCCCGCCCTCCCCTCGACGTGCCGGACCGCCTCGTCGCACGACTGCGACAGCGGGGCCGATTCGAACCGCCGGCAACGCTCGTGGGCGTTGCGTCGGCGCGCGGCGTCGAGTGCGGCCGAGGCCTCCTCGAAACGCTCCTCGTGCGAGGCGGGGAGTCGGTCCAGCTCGTACCAGGCGATCGAGTCGTCGCAGGTGTTGTGGAAGGCGCCGACGAAGTGAACCGCGTCGGGGATCGCCGCCCCGCGAGCGGCCAGCGCCGTTCGGACGCGCGGGTCGTTGGCCATCTGCGCGAAGGCGCGGGCGTTGGGGCCGCCGCGCGCCCCGCCGCAGGCCCCGCAATCGTACGCCGCCGCCTGCGGGTTGTTCAGGCTCGACGAGCCGTGGCCCAGGATCACGACCAGCGGCGCGAAACGCTCCGCCGCGGTCAGGCCGATCGCCCGCAGGCCGCCGAGGACCACGACGGCCATCTCGGGCACGCTGTAGCCGAGCCGGCCGTTCTCGGGACCGGGGTCCGGCGCGATCCGCTCCAGTCTGAGCTGGGTCAGTTGGGGCGTGACGATCCGATCCCAGA
Source organism: Paludisphaera soli (assembly GCF_011064595.1). Taxonomy (GTDB): domain Bacteria; phylum Planctomycetota; class Planctomycetia; order Isosphaerales; family Isosphaeraceae; genus Paludisphaera; species Paludisphaera soli. The sequence goes on from NZ_JAALJI010000001.1 coordinate 504,573, forward strand.
GCCCGCGGGCCCGGGCCGTGTCGCGCGGGAGGAGCACCCTCGCCAGCAGGGGGAGCGTGGCGACGGAGCCCAGAAGCCCCGTCAACACGCCGCCGACGAACGTGCGCGACCCTACATGGACGCGATGCGCCAGCCGCCCCAGGCCGCGCCGCAGCGCCTGCTGGAATCGGCTCGCCCCGGTCAGCGAGCGGATCGGCTCCTCGCGGACGTAGATCCGCGGCTTCGCGTTCACCGGACAGAGCGGCCGGAACTGGGCCTCGGCCACGCCGCGGTAATACATCGCCACGCCGAAGAAGCCGGCCATGCCGAAGGTCTCACAGCGCGGTTCCACCTCCTCCAGGTGCCGCCGGAACGACTCCTCGCGTTCGTCGATGCAGCAGACGACCTGGAACCGCGCCGGGCCCGCGTCCGCCCCCGATGCGGTGCCGGCGACGGTCGCGGCCCGTCGCGTCGGATGGTGCGCCAGCAGCGCACGGATGGCCTGGACCTCGTACCGTCGCTCGTAGGCGAGCTGATAGACCCGGCGTCTACCGACGCCGTCGAACGATTCGATCTCGGTGACGAGCCGAGCCCACTCGTCCTTCGAGAGCCTCGCCAATTCCACGGGGCCCCAGCCCCGGACCTGGGCGAGTTGGAAGACGAGATAGGCCCGTTGGTCCACGCTCGATCGCGGGGCGTGTGGGCGTTGCTGGCCCAGCAGCCGCCGCAGATCGGGCAGAGGCGCGTCGAAGCCGAGGAAGCCCGAACTTGTCCACCTCAGGGCCAGCCGCTCCAGGACGAGTCGGATCGCCAGGAACTCGACGAGCGTCCCCGGCGGGGCCGGGCGAGCGGCCCACTCAGCGTTCGTCTCCATCTGGCGGACGATCCCCGCCCAGCCCCGGAGCGCCAGCAGCGTGCGTTGGAGATAGCCGGGCGCCTCGGATGCCGGGACGTTCAGCAGGTGGAGCGACTCGGCGATCGACGCCAGCGGCGTGAGCCCGTCCGCCTGGATCCGCCTGGCCTCCGCCGGCAGCGGGGCCAGCCACTCGGCGATCGGGCGGGCGTCGCGATGGATGTCGAGGAACGATCGGTAATAGCCGCCGTCGCGCCCCGGCAACTCCCAGGCGGCGAAACCCTGATCCAGGAACGCCGACGTGAAGCGGATCGCCACCTCATTGACGAGGAGGTCGAGGTCCACGCCCGAGGCCGCCAACAAGAGGTCGCGATGGCGGACGGGGGCGGGGTCGGCGGCCGATTTCCGCTTCACTCCGTGGGTGCCGTTGTGGCAGATCCGCCAGAGCAGCGTGAGCGTGAATGCCTCCCACGTCGCGGGCGACCACTGCTCGACTCGGGACGCCCGGAACTCGCGGGAGGCCATCAGCGCGTCCACCACGTCGCGGCCGGCCTTGCCGATCGACTCGCGGCCGCCCGCATACTCCCGCATGATCCAGCGCCGCGTCTGGTCGACGAGCCGCAGGCGGATCTCGGGCGAGGTCTCGTCCCGGAATCGGTGCAGGGCATCGGTCTCGGCGATCACCCAGTGAAGCTCGGCGTCGCTCCCCAATCGCAGGGGGTGTTCGAGCATCGCCATCCGCAGGTGGTAGCGGGTGCCCATGAAGCCGATCAGGCGATCGGCCTCGTCGCCCAGGTCTTCCAGGAGCGCCCAGCTCAGGTCTTCCGGGAGGATGCGGCCCCGGGACAGGGCGTCGCGGAACGTCTCCTCGCCGAGGTAGGGCTCGCAGCCGAACATCGAGGCCGCCTCGACCACGGCCCGATCGAACGGAAGATCCTCGAAGGCGTGGAGCGTGTTGTGGTGGACGAAGACCGTGATCGGGCCCTGCGACGGCAGGAGGTGCGCGGCGTGCTCGATCCAGCTGTTCAACGCTTCGAGGTCCGGCCCCGCGCCGGCTCGCGGTCGTCCTTCAACCGCCTCGACGTCGGGAAGGTTCACGGGAGTTCGACCCCCGGGACGCGTTCAACGCGTCGAATCGGCCAGCAAGCGAATCCCGATGACATGGCGTGAAGCCTCCCGACGCGCGGGGAGGATGCCGGAGCCCGCCCCACATCGGACGGCTCGAGCGTCGCGACCGTTGCGGGCTGGGGCCCGGTCGGGTCGTCGGGTGCCGTCGAGATCGTCTCGGAGGGAGAGGAGACGACCCGCGTCGACGCGGCATCTTGATGAAATAATCTTAGTCTTTGCGGGAGGCGAGTCAATCCGGGAGGCGCGTGAGCCGCGGTCGAGGCCCTCCGGCCTCGACCGCGGCCCGATGCGAGCGTCCTCGGTAACGGCCGATCAGCGGCTGGTCGAGACGGTCGCCGCGGGCCCCACGGTCACGACCGGGACGGCCTCGATGACCGGCGTCTGCGCCGCGCCTCGGGCGTTGCCGCCGACGGCCAGGATCGTGTCGCCCAGCCCGGGAAGCAGGCGATGGGTCAGCCGGGGGAGCGCCCAGGACCCGACGGCTTCCCACGTGCCGCCGTCGCCCAGGCGGAAGATCCGGCCGGAGGCTCCGCTGTAATGAATCCGGCCGGCGATCTCGAAGGCCGATGTCCCGAAGCCCTCGGTACGCCCGCCGGACGGCAGCTCAGGGCCCGTCGACCACGCCCCGGTGGCGGGATCGTAGACGTCGACCCGGCGGTCGACCGACATGGCGCCGCCGACCAATCCGCCCAGGACGTAGAGCTTGCCGTCGTGGCCGGCCGCCGACAGGGCGCGCCGGCGAAACGGCTGCGGGATGGACTTCCAGCCGGCTGCGGGCCGATCCAAGTCGAACGCGGCTACGTCTTCCAGGAACGCGTTCTCCGCGTCCGCCCCCTTCATGTTCCAACCTCCAACTGCGTAGATCGTGCGGCCGATCACCACCGCGTCGTGAGTCGAGCGCGGCGAGGGAAGCGGCGCGAGGGGCGTCCAGGTCTTGGTCTCGGGGTCGAACTTCGCGAAGTCGGCGACCGAGTGGAGGTCGTGCTCCTCGCCGGGCTGATTCTTCGCGACCATCCCTCCCACCCGATACAGAAACCGGCCGTCCGTCACCAGGGCCAGGCCCTGGAGGTCCTGCTCCATCGGCAGCTCTTCCCAGGTCTTGCCGTCCTTGAGGTGGAGGCGGCGAAAGTTCCGAGCGGTGGTGTTCACGTCGTAGCTATGGGTCTTCCCGACGTGGCCGCCGTAGATGTAGAGCCACTTGCCCACCACCGCGCCGCCGAAGCTGTTGACGGCCGGGTCGGGGATGTTGGCGAGGGTCGTCGCTTCGAGCGGGGTCTTGCCCCCCAGGAGCGCGGCGGCGGGGGTGAAGGTCAGCGTGGCGTAGTAGCGGGTCTCGGTGTACGACTTGCCCTCCAGCTCGCCGCCGGTCGGGTCGACGTGGTTCGCCCACACGGCGGTCCGGCCGTCGGCCAATCCGTCGACGACCGCCCTGCCCCGGGCATCGGTCGTGACCTCGTCCGTGGCCTCGGACGAATAGACCTTCACGCGGGCGTTGGCGGCCGGCTCGCCGTTGAACAGGACTTCCAGGACCGGCGCGGAGTCGGTCGCGACCAGGCGGACCCGGAGCTTCTCGCCGGCCTCCTTGACCTTCTCGCCCACGACTTCGGTCTGGGCCCTGGCGGTGTAGTAGAGACGATAGGATGCGCTCCCCTTGGCCATCACGCCCAGGTCGCGCTCGGCGTCGACCAGGACGGGAGGCTTGCCGGCCCAGGTCGCCTTTCGGGTCGCCTCGGTCGTCTCCGAGGGGACCGTCTGGCCGTCGACGGACAGGCGAAGTTCCTTGACGTACTTCACGAACTTCGGATCCGGCTCCGGGGCCTCGTTGAAGAACGCCTGGATGACGGTCGTCCCGGGCTTCGCACCCGACTCGGCCTTGAGCCAGATGAAGTGGGCCCGGGCGGCCTGGGGGGCGACGGCCGCCAGGACGGCGGCGGCGAGGAAGATGCGTAGGCGTGGGGAACTCATCGGTCTGGGCTCGCTGAGGAATTCGGTGGGGTCGTTCGTGGTCGTATCAGAGTCGGGATCCGAGGGGCCGGCGCGGCGACGCGGCTCAGCCGTCCTCGGGGAGTTTCAGGTTCTTCTTCCGCGAGAGGGCCTTGGCTTCCATCTGCTTGCGGAGCGCCCGCTCGGCCTCGTCCTCGGCGCGGGCCTTGCGGCCCTCGTCCGAGTCGATCGCGACGACCGGGCTGGCCGGCGGCGAGGTCGCGTCGCATCCCGTCGCCCCGACGAGGACGACGCAGGCCAGCCACGGCCTGGGACGCTTCAGGAACATCAACATTCGCTCTCCTTGGAGGAAGGACCGCCGGAACGGGGCCGGTTCACATCGCGTCGGACGAGACGACCTCGCCGCCGCCCATCGTGGAGAGGGCCTGGTAGACGGTCGGCGAGATCGAGTCCTTGACGTTGCGGACCGTGCCGTCGCCGAACAGGAAGTTGGTCGTCCCGGGGTGGGCCGAGCGAAAATTCGGCAGCCGCTGGGCGGAGGTCGGGAAGGGGAACCCTGGGGCGGGCTCGGCCGCGTCGGTGTAGGACTCGCCGCCGCAGTCGTTCACCGCGTAGGCGTTGCCCACCGAGTCGACGGTTCGGGCGACCAGGCCGCCGATGATCCGCGCGGGAGCGCCGCCGACGGTCCAGGTGCGGGACCGGCCATAGGCCATGAACATCAGGTTGTCGTAATAAACCGGGCCCGCCGAGCTGTACGCGGCCAGCGGCAGGCAGACGCGGTTGGTCGTCCCGGAGGCGTAGAACCTGTTCCGCTGATTGCCCCCGGCGGCCTCGCCCATCAGGAAGGTGTTGCTCGTCCCGTCCTGGATCTCGGCCAGCCGGGTCGCCGTGTCGATGCCGAACGGGCCCATCCGGCTCGTCTCGCCATAGCCCTTGACGACGTAGCGGTTGGCCCCGCCGTTGAAGAGGTAATCCGTCACCGCCGCCTTCGGGACCGACCAGCCGTTGCTCGCCGTGGTTCCGACCTCGCCCGTGGCCCGGTTGCTCGGGCACAGGAACATGCCGAGCTGCAAGGCGTACCCCGTGCTGTTCCCCCACTCCGACCAGCCCTGATAGCTCGTCCCGCCCGAGTACTGCCCCAGGCTGAAATTGAACAGGTTGTAGCCGTTCGTCTGCTCGATGTACGGCAGCAGGAAGCTGTACCCCGTGTAGTTCATGTAGACCCGCATGATCCCGCCCTGGGCGGCCGGGGGGAGCGCGTTGTTCGAGTCCAGGTAGTTGTGGATGGCCAGGCCGAGTTGCTTCATGTTGTTCGTGCACTGGATTCGACGGGCCGCCTCGCGGGCGCCCTGAACGGCCGGCAGCAAGAGGGCGATCAACACGGCGATGATCGCGATCACCACCAGCAGCTCGATCAGCGTGAAACCTCTGCTGCGCCGGGAACTTTTCGTCATCGAGGGGCTCCGTTGCCTGGTGTCGAGTCGGGAAGCGATGTCGAACGCGATGTCTCAAACCTCAAGGGCGAGCCGCCGGGGAGTGGTCCCACGCCTTCCGACTTCCCGAAAGGCGACCCCCCGGCGTGCCCGCGCCCCACTCGTGGTGGGGAACGACCTCCCGATCGACTCGCAATGTCGAGCCTGACCGGGCTTGTCGTGCGATTGAGATTCAATCTCAGCGCCAAAATCTAGCGGGGCAGCGATTGCGTGTCAAGCATCCCGGCTCTAGAATTCCGTGAGGTACCTGGCTTGGGCCATGAAGGGCCGAGGCGATCGCGAATGGCGGGGATGGAAAACGTGCGCGTACCGGGGGCGCGGTCGGCTGGAGCGGACTGTAGGGACCGTCGGGCGGGCTCGATCAGCGCAGGGGGCGCTTGGGAGGGATGGCTCGCAGGTGGTCGGCGAGGGTCGCCAGCGAGGGCCAGCGGTCGCTCTTCCTGACGGCGACGAGCTTCAGGAGCACGTCCCGCACCTCGTCGGACAGCTTGGCCTTGATCGCCTGGGGATCGCTCGGGGGGGTGGCGAACCGCTGGAGGAGGGCGTTGGGGGAAGCTGGGGCGTCGTAGGGGAGCTTGCCGGTGAGGAGGGAGAAGGCGACGACGCCAAAGCCGAAGACGTCGATCTGCTCGTCGATCGGCTCGCGGCGCAGGAGTTCGGGGGCCATGTAGGCGAGGCAGCCGGTACGGTTCCCCGGCTTCCGGAACGCGGGGGTGTTCGGCACGGCCAGCCCGAAGTCGATCACCTTGGCCTGACGGTCGCGATCGCGGAGGACCAGGAAATTCCGCGGGTTGACGTCATGGTGGATGAAGCCGGCTTGGTGGACCGCGTTCAGGCCCTCGGCCGCCTGGGCGAGCCATTCCAGCTTCTCGGCGGTCCGCGCCAGGCGGCCGTCGCGGATCTGCTCGAAGCTGATCCCGTTGAGATATTCCATGACGAGGTACTGCTCGCCCCGCGAGGTCGTCCCATGCTCCAGGGTGCGGACGACGTGGGGGTGGCGGATCTGGACCGCGATCGCGCCCTCGGCGGGGCGATCCTCGTGCCGGGAGGCGCGAGCCTGCGCGGCGTCGTTCTTCTCCTGATCCAGGATCTTCAGGCAGACCGTCTTGCCGGTCTCCGTGTCGAGCGCCTTGTAGACGTGCGACATGCTCCCCTGCGAGGAGACGTCCGACTGGATCAGGAACCGCTTCTGGACGTTGACCCCGGTGCGACGGCTGCCCCCCTGGGGAGGGGCCGGGGCGAACATGCCTTTGAGCTTGCCGATCATGTCGCCGCGCCTCCTGTTCGGTGCCGGAAGGTGCCGGGCTTTCCCGGAGCCCTCGTCGGGGGTGCTCGCGATGCGGCCGCGTTCAGGTCGCCTCGGCCCTCGCCGGCCGCGCCTTCCCGCAGAGGTCGACTTCGGCGACCTTTGTCCGCAATGCGAACCATCCCCAATTCATCCCTACGACCGATTCTCCTGGTTGTGACCGAGAGCGAAGCCGGCCCGGGATCCGAAGCTCGGGTGACGATCCCATCATAATGAAGCCGAGGTCCCTTAAATCGTTCGTGCTTCGTGGATTGGTCGAAGATTTCGAATGTTGTGAAAAGAGAAAAGGAAGAGGGTTCGGTCCCCTCCTCCTTTCGCGATGAGTCGCCCGCTCGCGTCGCAACCGGCTATTCTGGGGCGGGCACCCGGGAGACGAGGCGACCCGAAGGGGTCAGGAGCACGCCCTCGGTCCGGGCCAGGATGCGGCGGCTCCCGAACGGGTTGGGCGGTTCGAAGGCGGCCACCTTGGTGAGCCGGGGGGCGCTCGGCGGCCAGTTGTCGAACTCGGATTCGAGCAGCAGGACGTGCTTGCTCTCGGCGGTCTCCGGGAAGGCGAGGTGCTGGGGGCTGTGGATCAGGCGGATCGGCCGCCCGACGGCCCAGGCCAGGTCCTCGGGCCATTCGTGGAGGGTGTGGATGGTCCAGTGCGGCAAGGTCCACTGGCCGATCGCCCGGCCCCAGGGGCCCTGGCCGTATCGATAGCTCCACTCGGGCGTGTAGAAGCCCCAGTGCAGCCACTTCAGGCAGGCGGTCAGGACGAGCATCGCCACGACCGAGCGGCGGGCGCTCCAGGTTTCCACGGCTCGCCAGACCAGGGCCGCGACGGCCAGGGTCCCGACCGCGAGCACCACGCCGACGGGTCGGTAGTAGGTGAAGACGATCGTCAGCACGAACGTCGCGTACAGCGAGACGAAAACCCAAGCCGCGGTCAGGGCGATGACGATCGCGAAGAACGCCCGACGCGCGGGGGTAGAAAGCCGGCCGTTCCAGGCGGCTTCCAACCCGGCGGCGGCGGCCACGAGCAGCCCGGCCAGCGCCGGCAAGGCGGCGGCCGACGTCAGGCCCGGGACGACCGTCCCGCCGATCAAGACCGCGACGGCGATCCGGAGCCAGTCCAGCTCGATCGTGGAGCCCTCCTGCTTGAGATCGCGTCGCAGCGCCCCGCCGGCCAGCAGCAAGCCGAACGGCGAGAGCGGCAGGCCCAGCAGGAACACGCCGATCGGGACGGCCCAGGCCGGCTTCTGGGTGAGCGGGGAGGCCAGCGCGGCGGCGAACGCGCCGAACGACGTCGGCAGGGTCCAGGCCAGGCGTTGGGTGACCGGCCACACCAAGGCCGCAGCGGCGGCCTCGACCGAGGCGACCTGGACCGTCCAGGCGAGCCAGGCGACGGCCGTGAGCGCCGGCGGGACGACCAACTTCAGCGAGAAGTCCGCGTCGCGACGGCCCAAGACGATGATCGCCAGGGCGAGGACCACCAGCGGCGGCCAACCCCCTGCCAGGAACGCGACCGACGCCCAGACGCCCGCGATCCAATCCGACCTGCGACCGACGAGCCGGTCGAGCGCGGCGATGGTCGCCATCCCGGTCAGGAAATCGACCCCGGAGCTGGCGGCGTGGCTCATCAAGGCCCCGGAACCGAACCAGGCGAACCCGAACAGGAGCGCCGCGGTCGTCTTGCCGGCCGCGATGAGCCGACGCGCGACCAGCCAGCCGGCGACCAGGCCGGCGACGGCCGAGGGCCAGAGCACCGCCCCGTTCTCCGTCTTCCCCGGCTCGCCGAGCAGGTAGACCAGGCGGGAGACCGCCGCGCGGAGCGGCCAGACGTCGGGCTTCCACTGGCCGTAGACCTGCCCCAGCGGGCCGAAGCCCGAGCTGGCGGCCAGTCCGGTGCGGGCGTCGGCCCCCGTCAGGTCGGAATCCGCCCCGCCGACGAGCACGTAGACGAGCCCGAGCACCACGAGCGCCGGGCCGCACCAGGCGCGGGCCTCGGGGATCTTCAGGACGACCTTCCCCTCGTCGGCGCGGAAGCGGCGGAGGGCTTCGGGGCGCGGGGTCTGGGTCTTCATGCCGTCAACGCTCATCGGCGGCCTCCTCGGCGATCGGCTCTTCGGGGAGGTTCCGCTCGTCGATGGTGATGGGGTGGTGGAGGTCCGAATCCGGCTTGTTGCGAGCCATCGCGAAGATGTAGCCCGGGATCCAGCCCTCGCGGTAGGTCTGGCGTCGGGCCTCGGCCGACACGTCGTCGATGGTCCAGCCGTCGCGTTCGAAGCGATACATGGCGACGGCCGACCCGGTGCGGCAGGTCCCCCGGGCGCAGTGGACGAGGACCGGCCGACGGTCGGGAGCGTCGATGACCTCCAGGACCTTGCGGAACTGCTCCTCGCGGCCGAAACCGTCGCCGGGCATCGGCAGGTTCACGAAGCCGACGTGGAGCTTCTTGGTCAGCTCCCGCTCCTCGGCCGCCTCGCCGCCGGGGAGCTGGAAGTTGACGACCGTCTTGATCCCGTAGCGCCGCACCGCCTCCGTGAGCTGGTCGCTCGTGAGCTGGCCGCTCCGGTAGAGGACGCCGGGCTTCACGACGTCCCAGTGGTCCCATCGCAGGCGATTCTGGCGGTCGAGCACGGCCATCCATGCGGCGGCGACGGCGCTCGCCGCGAGGATCGCGCCGAGGAGGATTCTGCGCATTCGGCCCCATCCTGTCTGAAGAGTCGAACCGTTCCGGGTTCCTGATCGCTCGGACGCCGAGGGCGCGGGTGGGGACGCAGGGGAGCAAGCCGATCCGAGGCGGTCGGGCATGGTAGGCGAGGAGGCCGGAACGGTCAATGCGAACCGCGGGCGCCGCGCGGCGGGCCGTCGCCGGACGACTTGCCCCCCCGGCGGCCCGGACATACGATAAGGCTGACTAAGGAGTTCAGATGTGCGCGGCCAATCGCCGCGACCGTGTCCACTCAGGGGCCCCCCCGATGCCGCTACTCCCCCTCGCCGGGTCGCCCGTCGGCCGCCGCGCGCCGGGCCTGGCCCGCGCCTTCGCGCTCGGCCTGCTGCTGACCTCGCTCGCGACCCCGTCCGCGACGGCCGACGCTCCGAAGCCCGCCCAGAAGGACAGCAGCCCCCGGGCGAAGCCCAAGGACGTCGAGGTGACGGCCGCGATCGAGCCGGCCGAGGCCGCTCCCGGCGACGTGGTCCAGCTTCGGGTCCGGGCCAAGCTCAAGCCCGGGTGGCACATCTACACCTACGCCGCCGCCCAGCGCGACGAGGGGCCCCGCCACACCCTCTTCGATCCGTTCGACCTCGGCGGTCTGGAGAAGGCCGGTGACTGGTCGGCCTCGAAGGAGCCCGAGGCCAAGGCCGAGCCCGCCTTCGAGAACAAGACCTTCGAGTTCTTCGAGGACGAGGTCGTCTGGAGCCTTCCGCTCAAGGTCCCCGCCGACGCCGCCCCCGGCGCGAGGGCGGTCAGGGTCCAGGCGAGCTACCAGATCTGCAACGCCCAGAGCTGCAGCTTCCCCGGCCGATGGACCCTCCCCGAGGCGACCCTCACCGTGACCGGCGGCCAGGCCGCCGCCGCCCCCGAGCCGGTCGCAAAGCCCGAAGCCCCGCCGGCCGCCGTCGAGGTCGCCCTCAAGCCGGCCGCCGCCCCCAAGAAGAAGGACTCGCCCGAGCGGATGCGTCCCAAGGGGGTGACGATCACCCCCTCCGTCGAGCCGGCAGAGGTCCGTCCCGGCGGCTCGGTGAAGTACCAGGTGACCGTGAAGATGGACCCGGGCCTGCACATCTACGAGGTCGCCAAGCCCGGCGCGGGCGACAACGGCCCGATCTGGACCGCGTTCGACCTGTTCGAGACCGGATCGCTCGAAGCCGGGAAGACCTGGAAGGCCTCGCAGGAGCCGAACGTCAAGCCCGAGCCGGCGTTCGGCCCCGGCGTGATCGTCGAGTCGTTCGAGGACGAGGTGACCTGGTCCGTCGACCTGAAAGTCCCCGCCGACGCCAAGGCCGGCGACCACCCCGTCCGCTCGCAGATCCTCTACCAGATCTGCAACGAGAACGCCTGCTTCCCGCCGACCTACCAGACGCTCGACGAGGTCGTCGTGAAGGTGGCCCAGGGTCCGGCCGTCGCCATGACCGAGACGACCTTGACCACCCCGGCGGCGCCGTCGGCCGACGCCTCGACGGCGGCCGTCGCTCCGGCCGCCGCCTCCCCCTCGGTCACCGAAACCGCGCCTGCCGAGCCCGCCGCCGGCGCGGCACCCATCAGCGAGATCGCGCGCACGGCGCAGCAGGGGCTCGTCCCCTTCCTGATCGCGTCCGCCTTCGGCGGCCTGTTCGCGCTCGTGATGCCCTGCGTCTGGCCGATGATCCCGATCACGGTGAACTTCTTCATCAAGCAGGGGAAGGACGGCAAGGCGAAGACGACGGGTTTGGCCTTCGCCTACTGCGCGGCGATCATCGGCATCTTCACGCTGGTGGGCGTCTTCTTCTCGTTCTTCTTCTCGGCCGCTTTCCTCCAGAACCTGGCCAATAACCCGTGGCTGAACCTGGTCGTCGCCGCCCTCTTCCTGGCGTTCGGCCTCAGCCTGCTCGGCCTGTTCGAGGTCAGCCTTCCGAGCTTCCTCCTGAACGCCTCGTCCAAGGGGGAGGGCCGCGGCGGCCTCCTGGGCGTGATCTTCATGGCGCTGACGCTCACGATCACGTCGTTCACCTGCACCTTCCCGGTCGTGGGCGGGCTGCTGGTCATGGCCGCCGGGGGCGACTTCTTCTATCCGATCGTCGGGCTCGCCACCTTCGCGTCCGTGATCGCGCTGCCGTTCTTCCTGCTGGCCCTGGCCCCCGGACTGATGGCCAAGATGCCCCGGAGCGGCGACTGGATGAACTCGGTCAAGGTCGTCGGCGGCCTGGTGGAGATCGGCGCGGCGCTCAAGTTCCTCAACACGGCGGAACTCGGCTACGTCACACCCGAGAACGCCTGGTTCGACGCCCAGCTCGTCCTCACCGCCTGGATCGTGCTTTCGGCGGTCTGCGGCATCTACCTGCTGGGCCTCTTCCGCACCGACCACGACTATGACGAGGTGAAGGTCGGCCCCGGCCGCATCGTCTTCGGCTGCCTCTTCCTGGGCCTGGCGCTCTACATGGCCCCCGCCCTGTTCGGCCGCCCGCCGCAAGGGCTGATCTGGGATCGCATGATCGTCGGCATCCTGCCGCCCGACTCGAACGAGCTGGTCGCCGAGGTCCGCGTGGCCGGCGGGGCGACCGACGAGGAGGTCAAGGCCACCTCGACGGACCCCGAGAAGGCCCAGCGCGAGCAGAAGAACTTCCACGGCGTGCTCTGGGGCATGAGCCTCGACCAGGCCAAGGAGGAAGCCTCCGCGAAGAACCTGCCGGTCCTCATCGACTTCACCGGCGTCAACTGCGCGAACTGCCGGCTGATGGAGCGAAACGTCCTGCCCAAGGCGGACGTGACGAGGCTGCTCAAGGAGTTCGTCGCGGTCCAGCTCTACACGGATCGGGTGCCGATCGCCTCGCTCACGGCCGAGCAGCGCGAGGAGCTGGCGATGGCCAACCAGGAACGCCAGCTCGACCTGGCGGCCGAGCAGACGAATCCGTTCTACGTGATCCTCTCGCCAGACGGGAAGGTCGTCGCCTCGCTCGGCGGCTACAACGAGCCGGCCGTGTTCCAGGACTTTCTCGCCAGGGGCCTGGAGAAGGCCCGGACGGCGGCCGCCCAGGCCGCTCCGGCCTCGGTCGCTCAGACCGCCGGTCGGTAGAGTCGCTCCAGGCCGAGGCCGAGCCGACTGCGCTCGACCTCGGTCGGGTCGTTCACGGGGTTCTCGGGCGTGCGGCCGGCGAGGACGTCCAGCACGCCGCGCGCGACGAACGTCGCCATGTTCCGCAGCCCTTCCTCGGTCTGCGCGGCGCTGTGGGGGGTGAGCATCACGTCGCGCCGGCCGATCAGGGGGTGGTCGGCCGGCGGCGGCTCGACGTCGAACACGTCGGCGCCGTAGCCCCAGAGCAGGCGGGCGTCGAGAGCGTCGGCGACGGCCTCCTCATCGACGACCGGCCCCCGGCTCGTGTTGATGAGGATGCAGCCCTCGCGGATGTGCGCCAGCGCGGAGCGGTTCATCAGCCTCCGGGTGCTCGCGTCGAGCGGCACGTGGAGGCTCACGTAGTCGGACGCCCGCAACAGCTCCTCCAGCCCCACGCGCACCGCCCCCGCGCGGAGCTCGACCTCCTCGGGCGCCTGGACGATGTCGTGGTAGATCACCCGCATCCCGAAGCCCAGGCGTGCGATCTCGCCGAGCCGTCGCCCGATCCGGCCGAAGCCGACGATGCCGAGCGTCCGGCCGAGGATCTCGCGGCCGCGCATCGTCGTGCGGACGGCGTAGTTCCCCGCCTCCAACTCGCGCATCATCGTCGGGAAGTGCTTGGAGAGGCCGATCATCATCGCGACGACGTGCTCGCAGACGTCCTGCGTGTTGGCGCCCGGCGTGTAGACCACCTGGATCCCGCGCGCGGTGGCGGCGGGGACGTCGATGTGGTCGAAGCCGACCCCGTGCCGGCCGACGACCTTCAATCTCGTCGCGAGCGCCAGCAGCGCCGCGTCGATCGCGCCGGCGGTGCGGGTGATCAGGCCGTCGGCCTGGCGAATCCCGGCCTCGACGGCCGCGCGGTCTTTGGGGTCGACCCGGCGGACCTCGGCGACTTCTTCGAGCAGCCGCATGCCGTACTGATCCATATCCGTCAACATGAGAACGAGCGGCCGGTCGGACATGGTCGTCACCAGGCAGGGGGTTCGGGAAGCCAGGACGTCGGGGAAGGGTCGCTGACGCCCGGAGGGGGAGCGAGTATCATGGCGTGGACCCCGGACGTCGGGCCCGGGTTCGGGTGATCCTAGATTAAGCCCCCCCATGAGTCGTGACAACCGGTGGACGCCCGCCCTGCTCGCCTCGCTGGTGCTCCTGGCGGCGGTCGTCGCACGGCTTGCGGTCGTCGCCGCCGCCGGGGCCCGGTTCGAGGACCCGGACAACTACCTCCCCCTGGCCCGGTCGCTGGCGGACGGCGAGGGGCTGACCCAGCGAGGCCGGGCGACGGCGTACAGGCCGCCGCTGTATCCCCTGGTGCTCGCCCCGCTGGTCGCCGCCTCGGGCGATCGGCCGGCGATCGGCCTGACGATCCTCCACCTGGCCCTGGGGGCGGGGACCGCCGGCTGCACGATGCTCGCCGCGAGAAGGCTCGGCGCCTCGCCGCTGCGGGCGATGATCGCCGGCCTGATCGTGGCGCTCGACCCGGTCCTGGTCTGGCAGGCTCGCTCCGTGATGACCGAGACGCTGACGGCGTTCCTGCTCGCCGCGGCGCTGGCGAGGGCCGCGTCCGACGACCGCTGGGCCTCCCCCGGCTGCGGCCTGCTGCTGGGCCTGGCCTCGCTCTGCCGGCCGAGCATCCTGCCCGGCGCGGGGCTGGCCGCCCTGGCCGCGGCGCTCGTCTCGCCGGGGACGCGGCGCGAGCGGACGATGCGCGGCCTGGGCCTGGGCCTCGCCCTCGCGGTCGTCCTGACGCCGTGGGCGGTCCGCAATCGGCTCGCCCTCGGCGAGTTCGTCTGGACGACCACGCACGGCGGCTACACGCTGGCCCTGGCGAACAACGAGGTCTACTACCGCGAGGTCCTCGACGGCCCGCCCGGCACGGTCTGGACGGGGCCGGAACAACAGCTCTGGTGGGAGGCCGTCAATCGTCGCACGGCCGGGATGCCCGAGCCGGCCGCGGATCGGCTCCTCCGGGACGAGGTCGTCGCGCTGGCCCGTCGCGATCCCTGGACCTTCGCCCGCGCCTGCCTCGCCAGGGTGGCGACGTTCTGGAGCCCGACGCCCGCGGCGGGAGTCTACGGCGGCCGCGCGAGGGCCTTGACGCTGGCCTGGACGGCCCCGCTCTGGCTCGCTTTCGGCCTGGGGCTGGCCGCCCGGACGTTCCGACGCTGGCCGGGGATCGTCGCCCCTTGCCTGATCCTCGGCCTGACGGCCGTGCACGCGTTCTACTGGACCGACCTGCGAATGCGCGCCCCCATCACCCCGGCCATCGCCCTGATCGCGGCCTTCGCCTCGCGACCCTGGCGGCGATGAGGCCGGCGGGGGACCTCCGGCTCGATCCCGATCAGACCAGCGCGGTCTCCTGATCGGACGCGTCCGAGGTCGACTCTTCCGGAGGCCTGGCGGGGATTCCGGGGCGGCGGCGGAAGACGACCCAGCGCGACATCGAGAAGCTGATGGCCGTCGCTACAACGATCCCCACCACGGCCGCGGCGAGGCGGTGGCTCGCGAAGAACGCGATCCGGCTCGGCAGCCAGAGCCTCAGCGTCAGGCTCACCACGATCCCCAACGCGTTCCCGAGGGCGTAGGTGAAATACTGCCGGGGGATCGAGCCCGACCGCATGTCATTGAACGTGAGGCGGCGGTTGAGCAGGAAGTTCCAGGTGAGCGCGGCCCAGATCGAGAGCGAGCCGGAGATGAACAGCGGCCAGGCGAACCCCTGCGACGGGTCGTGCGGGGCCCCGAATCCGGCCATCGCGAACAGCCACTGGAAGATGGCGTAGAGCGACAGGTCGACGAACATGCCGGAGGCGCCGACCAGGCAGAACTGGACCAGCCGCGAGAGCGTGCCGAAGCGATGGTCGAGCACCCGCTTGAGCTGCCGGAGGTCGTCCAGGCCGATCGCGTCCAGCCGTCGCTGGTCGTTGCGGCCGGTGTTCACCGGCACGTCCAGCAGGCTCCCCGAGCACCAGGTCAGCACGTCCAGGAGGATGCGGGAGCCGGAGACGTGTCGGTTCTCCATCACCAGCGATCGGACCGCGGATCGGTGGAGGGCGGCGAGCCCCGAGAGCCCGTCCGAGGTGCCCAGGGCCATCCGGCCCAGGATCCTCAGCGTCCGCCCCCGCACGCCCCCCCGGCTCAGCAGGCCGCGGGTGGATCGTGGCACGCCCACCACGACGTCGGCCTCGCCCGATCGGATCGGCTCCAGGACGTCGAGCACGGCCTCGGCGCCGTACTCGCGGGTCGGGTCGAGGATAACCAGGACGTCCCCGGTCGCGGCGATCAGCCCGCGCCGCAGCAGGCTGACGTGCGTGGCGGCCTCGTCGACGACCTGGACGAGCGGGTGCAGGCCCAGCACCGCATGCTCACCGGGCGCGGCTCCCGCCCAGACGACCTCGACGCCGTCGATCCCCGGCTGCTCGAGCAGCAGGCGCTGGTACGTCGCCAGCTCGCCGTTGCGGAACGGCTCGTCGCGGGTCCCGGGGACGATAAGGCTGATTCGGCTCATGCGGAGCGTGCATCCTTCGACGCGAGGCGAGAGGCGGTCAGTCGGCGACGGCGCGATCGATCCAGCCCCCGCCCAACACGAGGTCGTCCTGGTAGAGCGTGACGACCTGCCCGGGGGCGACGGCGGGCTGCGGGACTTCGAAACGGACCCGGACCCGGCCCTCCCCCAGCGGCTCGACCGTCGCGGGAACGGCCCGGTGTCGCGCCCGGATCTGGGCCAGGCAGGGCGCGGGACCTTCGGGCTCGGGACCTTGCCAGTTGAACCGGGAGGCTTCGAGCCCCGTGCGGGCGAGCGCCTCGCGCCGGCCCACGGTGACCGTCTTGGTCGCCGGCTCGATCTGGACGACGTAGCGGGGCTCGCCGAAGGCGACGCCCAGGCCCCGGCGCTGGCCGATCGTGAATTTCTCGAATCCGGAATGCTCGCCCAGCACGGCGCCGTGCTCGTCGACGAGGGTCCCGGCCGTCTCCCGGTCGGGCCGGCGATCGCGCACGAACCCCAGGTAGTCGTCGTCGGGGACGAAGCAGATCTCCTGGCTCTCGGGCTTGTCGTGGACCGGGAGCCGGTGCTCCTTCGCCAGGGCGCGGACGTCGGCCTTGGCCATCGCGCCGATCGGGAACTTGATCCGCTCCAGCAGCTCGGGGGCGAGGCCGGAGAGGACGTAGGACTGGTCCTTGTCGAGGTCGCGGCCGCGGCCGACGCGGGGGGAGCCGTCGGGGGCCCGGTCGATCCGAGCGTAGTGGCCGGTGGCGACGTAGTCGGCCCCGACCTGCTTGCCGTACTCCCAGAGCCGGCCGAACTTGAGCCAGATGTTGCACATCACGCAGGGGTTGGGGGTCCTCCCCGCCAGGTACTCGTCGGCGAAGTAGTCCTGGATCCGGCCGAAATCCTCCTCGAAGTCGAGGACGTAGAACGGCACGTCCAGTCGGTCGGCGACGCGACGGGCGTCGAGCGCGTCGGCCACGCTGCAGCAGGTCTTGGCGCGACGCTCCTCCGACTCGCCGTGCGAGCCGGTGCGCATGAAGAGGCCCACGACGTCGTAACCGTCGGCCTTCAGCAATTGGGCGGCGACGGAGCTGTCGACTCCTCCGCTCATGGCCAGGACGACGCGCTCGGGCATCGCGGCGTGGGTCTCCGATTCGAGGGGGATCGCCGCGGCCGCCCGGGGTGGGACGGCCGCGGCGCGGGGGTCAGGTCACTTGCCGGCTTCGGCCTTCGCGGCGGCCTTGGCGTCGGCCTTGGCGGCCTTGGCGGCCACCTTGGCGGCCTTGCGCTCGGCCTTGGCGGCCTTGGCGTCGGCCAGCGCGGCACCGGTGTTGAAGCGCTCCTTGAGGCGGACGGCCTTGCCCGAGCGCTCGCGGAGGAAGTAGAGCTTGGCCCGGCGGACCTTGCCCGACCGCTTGACGACGATGTCGGCGATCCGGGGCGAGTGGATCGGGAACTTCCGCTCCACGCCCTCGCCCTGGACGATCCGGCGGACGACGAACATCTCGCGGGTGCCGCCGCCGGAGCGGGCGATCACCACGCCGTTGAAGATCTGGATGCGCTCCTTGTCGCCTTCCAGGATGCGGACGTGGACGTCCACCGTGTCGCCGATCTCGAACTTGGGCAGCTTCTCTTTCATGCTGCCCTGCTCGACCGCGGTGAGGAATCGATTCTGCATGACTGTGACCTTTCGAGCGGCCCATCCGGCGGGCCGGCGTGCGACGTGCTTTCTTCGTTGTGGGTGTTTCGCGATCGTCTCGGCTCGGGGGCGTCGGTCAGCGACGGTGCTCGCGACGCCAGCGGGCGATGGCCGAGTGGTCTCCGCTCAGCAGGACTTCCGGGACGGCCAGCCCGCGGAACTCGCGGGGGCGGGTGTAGTGGGGGTATTCCAGTCCGCCGTCGGGCCCGAAGGATTCGTCGACGGCGCTCTCGGCGTCGCCGAGGACCCCGGGGACCAGGCGGACGACCGCGTCGATCACGATCATCGCGGCCGGCTCGCCGCCCGAGAGGACGAAGTCCCCGACGGACAGCAGCTCGGGCTCGAGGACCTCGATGATCCGCTCGTCGAACCCCTCGTACCTCCCGCATACCAGCGTCAGACGCCCGGTTCCGGCCAGCTCGGCGGCCCGGGACTGGTCGAACCTCCTCCCCTGGGGGGAGAGGACGATCAGCTCGCCCGGCGGCTCGGCGGCGGCCCGGACGGCCTCGACCGCGGCGACCACGGGGGGGGCCATCAGCACCATCCCGGGGCCTCCCCCGAACGGCCGGTCGTCCACCTGCTTGTGCCTTCCCTCGGCCCAGTCGCGGATGTCCCACAACCGGATCTCGACGAGATCCTTGGCGAGCGCCCGGCCGACGATGCTCTCGCGCAGGAATCCCTCGAACAGGCCGGGGAAGAGCGTGAGGACGTCGATCCGGAGCGGCGGAGGCGAGGCGGGTGGCATGGTCCGGCCCGTTTCGGGGGTCAGGAGGCGGAGGCTTGCGGGGCGGCCTCGGCGGCCGGCTCGGGCGTCACGACGGGCTTGGGCTGGGCCCACGGCTCGCCCGGGGCCGGCTTCACCACCTTGTGCCGGCGGAGGATCGCCGCGACCTTGTCCGAGGGCTGCGCGCCGACGCTCAGCCAGTAGCGGATGCGGTCGGCGTTCAGGACCGTCTGGGTCTCGGGGTTCCGCGACATCGGGTCGTAGTGGCCCAGCTCCTCGATCGAGCGGCCGTCGCGCGGGCTGCGGGCGTCCATGGCGCAGATCCGGAAGAACGGCCTGTGCCTGCGTCCCATCGACTTCATGCGGATACGAACCACTCGCGGTCTCCTCTCGAAAATCCAAAGGTCGCCCGAACGGGCCCCGCCGGAACGGCCGGCGAGGGGCGGGGTCGGGTGATGCAGGGTCCTGCGGGATGTGCCCCGGGGGTCGCCGTGCTCGAAGTCGGCAAGGGCGGGCCGGGGCGGGTTGCTTCCTCGTGTGCGGGGGGGGCGGGGCCTTCGGGCCGTTTCGGCTCAGGCCCCGGGTTGGTCGCGCTGCTCGCGACGCTTCTTGCGGTCTTCCTTCTCGCGTTGCTTGCGGAGCTTCTCGCGCTCCTTGGGGGAGAGCCGCTTGCCGGTGCCGACCTTGGGGGTCATCAGCTTGGCCATCGGGTTGCTGGCCGCGGCCCGACCCAGGCCTGTCATGGCCTTGATCTTGTCGAGCATGCTCATCTGCGACATCTGCTTGACGAACGAGGCCATCGCGTCGAACTGCTTGACCAGCCCGGAGACGTCCGACGGCTCGACGCCGGCCCCGGCGGCGATCCGGCGGCGGCGGCCGATGTCGATCAGGTCGGGCCGGCTCCGCTCGCGGGGGGTCATGCTGTCGATGATGCCCTGGATCCGGCGGATCTCGGAGTCGGCGTCGATGTTCCCCAGGCTCTCGGTCATCTGGCCCATGCCGGGGAACATCCCCATCACGTCCTGGACCGAGCCCATCTTCTTGATCTGGATGATCTGCTTGCGGAAGTCCTCAAGGTCGAACTTCCCCTTCGCCATCTTCTCTTGCTGGATCCGGGCTTCCTCGGCGTCGACCGTGGCCTGCGCGGCCTCGACGAGGCCGACGATGTCGCCCATGCCCAGCATCTGGCCGACGAGCCGCTCCGGGTCGAAGGGCTCGAGCTTGTCGAGCTTCTCCCCCTTGCCGACGAACTTGACGGGGACGCCGGTCACCTTGCGGACCGAGAGCGCGGCGCCGCCGCGGGCGTCGCCGTCGAGCTTGGTGAGGATGACGCCGTCCAGCTCCAGGGCCTTGTTGAACGCGGCGGCCGACGCGACGGCGTCCTGGCCGGTCATCGCGTCGCAAACGAAGTAGACGTGGTGGGGCCGGACCTTCTTCTCGATCTGGACCAGCTCCGCCATCAGCTCGTCGTCGACGTGGAGCCGGCCGGCGGTGTCCAGGATGATCGTGTCGCAGCCCTTGCGGTTGGCCTCGATCACGGCGTTCTGGCAGAGCTTGACCGGGTCGACCCCGACCTCGGAGAAGACGGGGACGCCCACCTGCTCGCCCACGACCTTGAGCTGCTCGACGGCCGCCGGCCGCTGGAGGTCGGCCGCGACGAGCATCGGCCGCCGTTCCTGCGAGAGCAGGAGTCGCGCCAGCTTGCCCGAGGTGGTCGTCTTGCCCGACCCCTGGAGGCCGCAGAGCATGATGACGGTCGGCCCGGTCTTCTCGAACCGGATCGTCGGGTCGGACGGGCCCATCGTCGCGATCATCTCGTCGTGGACGATCTTGACGAGCTGCTGCTCGGGCCGGACCTTCTTGATGACCTCGGCGCCGACCGCCTGCTCCTGGATGCGCGCCATGAAGTCCTGGACGACGTTGAAATTCACGTCGGCTTCCAGCAGGGCCGTGCGCACCTCGCGCAGGCCTTCCTTCATGTTGGCCTCGGTCAAGACGCCGCTGACGCGGAACCGCTTGAAGGCAGAGGAGAGGCGCTTTTGCAGGTCGTCGAACATGACTCGTCGGGTCCACGGGCGGAGGAGGTCGCGAATCGACCACTATACCGCCTCGAAGTCCGCCTGGCAACGCGTTTTCGACCCTCCGACCGGTCTCCCGGTGCGATCCTCAGCATCTCCGGATTTTCCCCTCCCCGACTTCGGTTCCGGTACATCGTCCAGGTAAGGGCTGTTGCGCGCGGGATCGGGCGACGCGGCCGACCGGGACACGCGACTTATGGGGGAAAAGCGCCGAACGAAGCCAATCCCGCCGGTGCGCAAACGGTTTCACGTAATACGGTTAAGGCGGATCATGGGCTCGCGAACGAACCCAATCGGAGCCGATTCCGTGGGCCCGACCGGATTGTCGGGGGCTCTGGGAGGAGGCTCACGTCAGGAGGTCGTCTCGGAGCGTGCGGAGCCGGGCCGCGGCCGGCTTGGGCGAGCCGTCGAGACGATGGAGCCCGCCATGGGGGTAGAGGTGGGGCGTTGCATCCGAGGGCTGGAGCCAGTTTACGGCCCGCACGAAGGGCTTGGCGATCGCCAGCGAGGCCCAACGCGCGGCCCAGTCGGCCTGCGAGGCCTCGGTCGGCGGCTCGGGCCATTGCCAGGTCTCGACCTTGACGTTGGGGTCGGCCTGCGGGTCCGGGGCGGCGGACGAAGGCGCGACGAGCGTGACGTTCAGCGGGACGTTCAGCAGCGAATACAGGTCGAGGAGTCGCGAGAAATCGAACAGGTCGCGGGCGTCGCCGCCGGGGTTCGAGTAGCCCGGGGCGATCTCCAGGCCGATGCTCGAAATCCCCACGTCGGAGCGGATCAGGTAGTCGCACAGGTGGAGCGGGCCGAGCTGGAACCGGCTCGTGCTCATCCATTCCATCCAGGGACGGTCGACGTCCAGGCAGAGTTGGGCCGCGGGGTCGGCCTGGCGGGCGACCTGCAGCGCACGGGCGGTGATGCGGATCTGGTCTTCCTCGCCGAGCCCGAGGACTTCGTGGCCGGCCGGCCGGCCGGCCACGTGCCAGACCCCCACCTTGCCCTTGTAGCGGGTCACGACCTGGCGGACGTAATCGGCGACGAAGCTGCTGATCGTGTCGACGTCGCCGTCCCAGAGCCAGATCCAGTCCGGGAAGGTCCCGGCGCGGAATTCGATCAGCGGGCCGGCCTCGACGTTCAGGCGGTGCTTGCGACACCAGGCGACCTGGGCGTCGAGCAGGTCCCAGCGATACTTCCCCTCGGAAGGGGCCGTCTCGCGCCAGGAGGCCGCGGCCTGGCCCGTGTTCAGCCCGGCGATGAGCTTCGACGGCCCGCCCGCCTTATCGGGGTCGCCGGGCAGGACGCAGCCCAGGCCGGTCGCCAGCCGGCCGGAGACCGCCAGCCGGTTCTGGAGCACTTGGGCGGTGTAGGTCTCGGTCAGCAGGTCGCCGGCCCGGCTCGACGCCTCCAGGCTCTCCTGGGCCGCCGCGGAGCAGGCGACGGGGTCGTCGGCGGCGAGCGCCGCGCGGACGAAAGCGCGACGCGAGGTCCGCAGCAGGTCGCCGAGCGACGAGTCGGTGCGGAGGCCGAGTTGGGTCCAGTCGGCCGCCTGATTGCGGACGTCGTTCAGCCGACCTCGGGCCAGTTCCAGGGCGAGGACGTAGGGGCCGGGACGTTCGCCCAGGGTCGCGGTGCCGACGACGGGCGAGCCGAAACCCGCGATCGGCCAGGGGGTGAACAGTCGGCCGCTCTCGCTGGAGTCGCTCGTGCAGGTCATCAGGCCGTTGCGGAAGTCCAGGCTCAGTCGCCCCGGGGTCCGATCGAGGCCCGTCGTGTACACGCGACGCTGGCTCGCCAGTCGACCGGCCGCCTCATTCGAGGGGAGCTTGAACTTGAGAACCCCCATGCCTTGCGTCCACCCGAGACCTGAGGTCTGCGTTCCTGGGGCCGATCGCGGGAAAGGTCGAAGGCGACCGGGCTCGCACCGCCTCGGGCGTCCCACCTCACGATTACGAAGATATCCGAGCGTCCAGATCTTGAACAGACGGCGACGGCCCCAAGGTTGTTGCGATCGCCGTACCGAAGAGTCTCATTCTTCTTCTGATCTCGAAGATCGTTATCCTGGTCCACTAAGCGTCGACGATTCCAGGCCGGAGACTTGAATTCGCCCGGCCGACGCCCCCCTCTCCACGCCGAGAGAGACGGCACGCACCGGCCGGGGCGCCCCCGGGCCGCGCCGCCCGCCCTGTCACGAGCTCCCGCCATGCCCTCCGTCCTGATCTGTCAGCCCATGCTCCGCGGCCGGGCCGGCCGATTCCGCGACATCCTGATCGAGGCCGGCCTCGACCCCGTCGATGCCGAGGGAGGCAACGCCTTGACCGCCGACGAACTCCGTCGGGCCCTCCCTCGCGTCGAGGCCATGATCGTCGGGGTGGAACGGCTGACCGCCGACGTCCTGGACCACGCCCCGCGGCTCCGCGTCGCGGCGAGGACGGGCGTCGGCCACGATGGGATCGACCTCGCCGCCGCGCGCGAACGCGGGGTCGTGGTCACGATCACGCCGGGGGTGAACCACGAGAGCGTCGCCGAGCACGTTTTCGCCCTGCTGCTCGCCCTGACGCGCGACCTCGAGCGGAACAGCCGCGTGCTCCACGCCGGCGGCTGGGAGCGCCGTGAGGGCGTCCCGATCCGAGGACGCACGCTGGGGATGTATGGATCGGGGCGGATCGCCCGCGCGGTTGCGGTACGCGCGCGGGCCTTCGGGATGCGGGTCGCGGCCCACGACCTCGCGCCGCCGAACGAGTTCGACGTCCGCCACGAGATCGCTCGGGTGACGCCGGAGCAGCTGCTGGCCGTCTCGGACGTGGTCAGCTTGCACGTCCCGCTGACCGACGCGACCCGGGGGCTGGTCGACGCCGGATTTCTGGCCGCGATGAAGCCGGGGGCGTACCTGATCAACACCGCTCGGGGCGGACTCGTGGTCGACGCCGACCTCCGTGCGGCCCTGGATTCGGGGCGCCTCGCCGGGGCCGGGGTGGATGTCTTCCAGCAGGAACCGCCGGGACCGAGCTGTCCGCTGCTGGGCGCCCCGAACCTGATCCTGACGCCGCACGTCGGCGGCGTCGACGCCCTGGCGATCGAGGAGATGGCCGAGACGGCCGCCCGATGCATCGTCGACCTCTACCAGGGCCGATGGCCGGCCCGATGCGTCGTGGACGGATCGCTCCGAGAAGGCTGGAGCTGGTGATCGCAGCTCGGGCCGGACGAAGGCCCGGAAATGACGCGAGCGGGCCCGAGGCCCGCCCGCGTCGCCGCTCCGATTCATGATCCGACCGTTCCGCTCCGATCAGACCTGGAACGAGGAGCCGCAGCCGCAGCTCTTGACTACGTTGGGGTTGTTGAAGACGAACCCGCGCTTCTCCAGGCCGTCGTAGAAGTCGAGGACGGTGCCGTCGAGGTAGGGGTCGAACTTCTTGTCGATCGCGAGCTTGACGCCGAAGTAATCGGCGACGCGGTCGCGCTCGCTCGTGTCGGTGTCGAAGTTCAGGCTGTAGGAAAAGCCGCTGCAGCCGCCGCCCTGGACGCCGATGCGGAGCACGGTCCCCTCGGGAAGGCTCTGGTCGGTGATGATCTTCTTGACTTCGTCGGCCGCCTTCTCGGTCAGCGTCACGCCCATCGCACGATCTCCTTTAATCTTTCGACTCGCCCGGAACGTCTGGGAAACCACTCGGAAGCGGCATGGTTCCGCATGGGGAATCATACCACGAAGTCAACTTCAATGTTGTTCGCCGAACTCGCGAGGCGTCGAAGCCGACCACGCGGCGCTGTGTACCCGAAGCTCGGCCACGGCCCTCGCCACCGCCTCGACGGCGAAATCGATCTCGTCGGCGGTGTTGAACCGACCGACGCCGAACCGGAGGCTGGCCCGCGCCGAATCGTCGTCGCGGCCCATAGCCCGCAGGACGTGGCTGGGCTCGGGCTCGGCCGAGGTGCAGGCCGCGCCCGAGCTGACGGCCACGTCGCGCATCGCCAGCATGAGGGCCTCTCCGTCAACGTAGGCGAAGCTGAGGTTGAGGTTTCCGTCGAGCCGTGCGGCCGGATGGCCGTTGAGCGTCACGTCCTTCACACGCTCGCGGATCCCCGCCTCCAGGCGATCGCGGAGCCCCCGGATCCGAGGCAGATCGGTTTCCCTCTCGCGAATCGCCAACTCCAGTGCGACGCCGAGCCCCACGATCAAGGGGACGGCCGGCGTGCCGCTCCTCAGCCCACGCTCATGGCCGCCGCCGTCGAACAACGGCCGGAGCCGCACCTGGGGATCGCGGCGACGGACGTACAGAACGCCGACGCCCTTGGGTCCGTAGAGTTTATGGCCCGAGAGGCTCAGCAGGTCGATGTGGTCCGCCCGAACGTCGAGGTCGAGCTTCCCCACCGCCTGGGTGGCGTCGGTGTGGAAGAGGACGCCGCGGTCGTGACAAAGTGAGCCGATCTCCCGGATCGGGTTGATCGTCCCCACCTCGTTGTTGGCCGCGATGACCGAGACGAGTACGGTTTCGGGGCGTAGGGCCTCGCGGACGGCCTCGACGTCCACGCGTCCGAACTCGTCGCAAGGGACGAGCGTGAGCTTCCAGCGCTCCTCGCGCTCCAGCCTCTGGACCACGTCCAGGACCGACTTGTGCTCGACGGTCGTCGCGACCAGGTGGTCGCCGCGACGCCGGAGCGCCGGCAGGGCCCCCTTGATCGCCAGGTTGTTGGACTCGGTCGCGCCTGAGGTGAAGACGATCTCGCGCGACTCGGCCCCCAGGGCCGTCGCGACCTGCTCCCGGGCCCGATCCAGGGCCTCGGCGGCGTCCCAGCCGAATCGGTGGGAGACGCTCGCCGCATTGCCGTAAATCTCGGTGAGATAAGGCATCATGGCCTCGACCACCCGGGGGTCGGGCTTGGTGGTCGAGTGGTTGTCGAGATAGACGGCCGGCCTGGACACGGGAGGGGACCTCGCCCGACGAGGATTTTTCGCACCTTATTCTGCACAATTTATCTTACCGGGCGTGTGGGCCGGGATCAAGCGAGCCTGACTCGCGGGCCGCCGTCACGTTCGGAGTCGCTTCCGGCGAGGATTCCGGGTTGCGGCGATTTCGGGTCCGGGGTAGAACGCCGGGCGCCACGTAGCGCGAGGCGGCCGGCGGGGAGTCGGCCGCCCGGCGCCCATCAGGGATGACGAACAACTCGCACACGAGCCGGGCACGGCGGGAGGCCGAGGTGGCGTACGACAAGAAGCAGGCGACGGAGGAGTTCGGCCGCTGGAGCGAGAGCTATGATCGCAGCGTGCTGCAGTGGCTCCTCTTCGGCCCCTCGCATCGCGCCTTGATCCGCCGGATCGGGGCGGTCGCCGAGGGCCGGCCGATCTCGATCCTGGACGTGGGATGCGGCACGGGGGTCTTCGCCTCGCGGGTCCGCACGGCTTTGCCCGAGTCGCGGGTGGTCGGGGTCGACCTCGTCTCCGGCATGCTGACGCAGGGGGCTCATCGCTGGCGGGCGTTGTCGGAAGCGGTCCACCCCGTGCAGGGGGACAGCGAGAGGCTCCCCTTCGCGTCCGGGTCGTTCGACTTCGTCACCTGCGCCAACAGCTTCCACCACTACCCGAATCAGGAGGGGGCGGCGGCCGAGATGCACCGCGTCCTCAAGCCCGGGGGCCGGTTGCTCCTCATCGACGGCTACCGGGACGCCCCCTGGGGCTGGTTCATCTACGACGTCTGCGTGACGTACCGCGAGGGGAACGTCCACCACGCCTCCGCGAGGCGGTTCCGCGAGATCCTCGACCGGGCGGGCTTCCAGGCCGTCGCCCAGAGCGTCCATCGCGGCCCGGCCCCGTTCATCCTGAACGAGGCGATCGCGGCCGAGCCCACCCCGCTGTACCCGGCCCCGCACTTCAACCTCCGGGTGCCGTCCGCGATCGCGCGGGAGGCCGAAGTCTGAGCGACGTCGAGACCTCCGCTTTGCCGGCCAGATCGGTTTAAGACGCCATGTGGGCCCGTCGAGGCGAGATTCGACGGGCCCGCGGTCGTATAGGGAGACGTCCCACCAGCCATCAAGGCGGCGAATGTCCCCTGTCGTCGCGTCCCGCGCGGTGGTATATCTGCTCGTTTCCTTGATGATGCGGACGTGCCCAGACGACGGCCCGCGAGGAACGCCGCCCCATCCGGACGCGGGCCCTCGCGACGGCCCCCGGCCGGCGTTCGGCCCGGCCGACGTGGCGTCGCATCGCGGAAGGCGGAGCAGGATCGTGCAGCGCGTCGAGACAGTTCGCGAGGCTTGGGAGGAGGCGCTCGGCCGGGTCGGCCGGGGCCTGCACGTCGCGATCGAGGACGACGGGTCCCCCCGGATCGTCGAGGCTCCGGGGCGCGACTCAAACGACCGCGCCGCGTTCGTCCCCCCCTTTCCGATCGACCGCCTCGGCGACGCCTCGTTCCGCGCGGCCCACGGCGTCCGCTACGCCTGCATCGCCGGCGCGATGGCCAACGGGATCGCCTCGGTCGAACTCGTCGAGGCGATGGGCCGGGCCGGCATGCTCGGGATTTTCGGGGCCGCCGGGCTTGGCCTGGACGCCGTCGAAAAGGCCGTCGACCGAATCCAGGGCTCTTTGGGGGATAAAGCCCCATACGGCTTCAACTTGATCCACAGCCCGCACGAGCCGGCGATCGAGTCGGCTGTGGTGGACCTCTACCTTCGAAGGAAAGTCCGGCTGGTGGAGGCTTCCGCCTTCTTGAGCCTGACGCCGACGGTGGTCCGCTATCGCGTCTCGGGGATCCACCGCGACGAGCGGGGCCGCGTGGTCGCCCCGAATCGGCTCATCGCCAAGGCTTCCCGCGTCGAGGTCGCCCAGCGCTTCCTGGCCCCGCCGCCCGAGAAGATCCTGCGGGCGCTCGTGGAGCAGGGTGCGATCGACGCCGACCAGGCCGCGATGGCCGAGACCATCCCGATGGCCGAGGACCTCACGGCCGAGGCCGATTCCGGCGGCCACACCGACAACCAACCCCTGGTCGTCCTCCTGCCGACGTTCCTGGCCCTCCGCGATCGACTCGCCGCGCAGCACGGCTACGATCGGCCCCTGCGGGTCGGCGCCGCGGGGGGGATCTCGACCCCCTGGGCCGCGGCGGGGGCCCTGGCGATGGGCGCGGGATACCTGGTGACCGGGTCGGTCAATCAGGCCTGCGTCGAGGCCGGCACGTCCGACGTCGTCAGAACGATGCTCGCCCAGGCCCAGCAGGCCGACATCGCGATGGCGCCCGCCGCCGACATGTTCGAGATGGGGGTCAAGGTGCAGGTCCTCAAGCGAGGGACCATGTTCGCCATGCGGGCCGCCAAGCTCTACGAGTACTATCGGGCTTACGACCGGCTGGAGTCGATCCCCGACGCCGACCGGGCGACGCTGGAGAAGACCATCTTCCGCACCCCCCTGCCCGATGTCTGGGAGCAGACCCGGGCGTTCTTCGCCCGCCGCGACCCTACCCAGATCGCCAAGGCCGAGGCCGACGCCAAGTACAAAATGGCCCTGGTCTTCCGCTGGTATCTGGGCCAGTCGTCGCACTGGGCCAACGTCGGCGAGCCCTCGCGAGTGGTCGACTACCAGATCTGGTGCGGGCCGGCCATGGCGGCCTTCAACGACTGGACGCGGGGCACGTTCCTGGAGAAGCCCGAGAATCGCCGCGCGGCAGACGTCGCCTTGAACATCCTCCACAACGCGGCCGTCCTGCTGCGGGCCCGGACGGCGGCCATGCAAGGCGTCGTCCCCCCCGACGGTTCCCCCCGATTGGCCCCCCGGCCGCGTGATGAGATTGAGAAGATGGGATCGGATCTTTAACATGGTGGGTCGACCTCGCCCCCACTGAAGCGCCCGGACGACCGAGACCTCCCACCCGGCCCGCATCGACGCTCGAAAGGGAAGTGACTTGAATCAGGCCGATCCCCCGCCTCCCGTCCCGGTGGCCATCATCGGGATGGGTTGCCTGTTCCCGATGGCGGAAGACCTGGAGCGCTTCTGGTCCAACATCCGCGACCGCCTGGACGCCATCGTCGACGTCCCGGAGACCCACTGGCGTCCCGAGGACTACTTCGACGCCGACCCCAAGGCG
Organism: Paludisphaera soli; assembly: GCF_011064595.1. Classification (GTDB taxonomy): domain Bacteria; phylum Planctomycetota; class Planctomycetia; order Isosphaerales; family Isosphaeraceae; genus Paludisphaera; species Paludisphaera soli. The sequence goes on from NZ_JAALJI010000001.1 coordinate 533,122, forward strand.
GCCGACCGCACCTACGCGCATCGGGGCGGCTTCCTCTCGCCGGTCGACTTCCCGCTGCTGGATTTCGGCGTGGCGCCGAACGCCGTGGAGGCGACCGACACGACCCAGCTCCTGGGGCTCCTCGTGGCTCGGAAGGCGCTCGAGGACGCCGGTTACGGCGCGGGGGGCCGCGAGCTGGCCCGCGATCGCGCCAGCGTCATCCTGGGCGTGACCGGGACGCTGGAGTTGGTCATCCCCCTGGGCGCGCGGCTCGGACACCCGATCTGGCGACGCGCGCTGGCCGAGGCGGGGGTCGAATCCGGCACGGCCGAGGACGTCGTCCGGCGGATCGCCGACTCCTACGTCGGCTGGCAGGAGGCCTCGTTCCCCGGCCTTCTGGGGAACGTCGCGGCCGGGCGGATCGCCAACAGGCTGGACCTCGGCGGCTCGAACTGCGTGGTGGACGCCGCCTGCGCCAGCTCGCTCGGCGCGGTGAACCTGGCGCTGCACGAGCTGGCCTCGGGCCGCTGCGACGTCGCCCTGTCCGGCGGGCTCGACACCTTCAACGACATCTTCATGTACATGTGCTTCAGCAAGACCCCGGCGCTCTCGCCGACGGGCGACGCGAAGCCCTTCGCCGCCGACGGCGACGGCACGATCCTGGGCGAAGGGCTGGGGATGCTGGTGCTGAAGCGGCTGGCCGACGCTGAGCGCGACGGCGACCGGATCTACGCCGTGATCCGATCCATGGGCTCGTCCAGCGACGGCGGCGGCCAGGCGATCTACGCCCCCAAGGCGGCCGGGCAGGTCAAGGCGCTGCGGCGGGCCTACGAGCAGGCCGGGATCGCGCCGGAGACCATCGGCCTGATCGAGGCCCACGGCACGGGGACCCGCGTCGGCGACGGCATCGAGGTCCAGGCGCTGGAGGAGGTCTTCCGGGGCGCGGGGGCGGCGGCCCGGTCGTGCGCCCTGGGCTCGGTGAAGTCCCAGATCGGCCACACCAAGGCGGCGGCGGGCGCGGCGGGGCTCGTGAAGGCGGCCCTGGCGTTGCACCATAAGGTCCTGCCGCCGACCATCAAGGTCGAGCGGCCGATCGACCTCCTGGAGGCCGAGGACTCGCCGTTCTACGTCAACACCGACAGCCGACCCTGGGTGGGCGCCGCCAGCTCCCCTCGACGCGCGGCCGTGAGCGCCTTCGGTTTCGGCGGCAGCAATTTCCACTGCGTGTTGGAGGAGGCCCGGCCCGATCGCCCGGCCGTCGATTGGGGCGGCGACGTGCAGCTCCTCGCCTACTCCGCCGACGACGCCGCGAGCCTGGGCGAAGCCCTCCCAGGCTGGAACCACGGGACGTCCTGGGCCGACGTCCGTTCCGAAGGCGCGCGCAGCCGCTCGGCGTTCCGCGTCGACCGCCCGCTTCGGCTCCTGGTCGTGGCGCGTCGCGGAGAGACGCCCCCGGCCGCCCTGATCGCCGAGGCCAGGGAACGCCTCGCCGGCGCGTCCGCCCGCCCCTCGAAGCGCGTCCTCGTGGGTCGCGGCGAACCCGCCGGGAAGCTGGCCTTCCTCTTCCCCGGGCAGGGATCGCAGTACGTCGGGATGGGTCGCGACCTGGCCTGCCGGTTCCCCCGGATGCTCGCCGCGCTCGAGTCGGCCGACCGCGAGACCGCCTCGCGGCTGGGCGATCGCCTCAGCGGCCGGATCTATCCTCCACCGAGCTTCTCCGACGAGGCCCGGCGACGCGACGACGAGGCCCTTCGCGACACCCGGGTCGCCCAGCCGGCCATCGGGGCGATCTCGCTGGGCCTGCTCGGCATCCTGGAAGACTTCGGGGTGAAGGCCGACATGACCGCCGGCCACAGCTTCGGCGAGCTGTCCGCGCTCCACGCCTCGGGGCGGATCGACGCCCCGACGATGCTGCGGCTCGCCGCCGAACGCGGGACGCTGATGGGCCGCCGCGACGGCCGCGACGCCGGCGCGATGCTGGCCGCCTTCGCGGCTGCCGACCAGCTCGACGCGATCCTCCGCGAGCACGCGCTCGACGTCGTGATCGCCAACAAGAACTCCCCGCTCCAGTGCGTGCTCTCCGGCCCCGAGGCCGAGATCGAGCGGGCCGAGGAGGTGCTCCGCGCGGCCCGGATCGGCGCCAAGCGGCTCCCGGTGTCGGCCGCCTTCCACAGCCGCTTCGTCTCCGAAGCGAGCCGGCCGTTCCGCGAGGCCCTCGCGGGCGAGACGTTCGCGGAGCCGGCCTCGCCCACCTTCGCCAACTCGACCGGCGAACCGTACCCGGCCGCGCCCGACGGGGCCCGCGACCTCCTCGCGGGACAGCTCGCCCGGCCCGTCGAGTTCGTCGCGATGATCGAGGCGATGCATCGCGACGGGGCGAGGGTTTTCCTCGAGGTCGGGCCGGATGCCAGGCTCAGCTCGCTCGTCGCCTCGATCCTGACCGGCAAGGAGCACGTCGCCGCGGCCGTCGACTCGCCCCGCGACGAGGCGAACGGCCTCGTGGGCCTGGCCACGGCGCTCGCGACCGTCGCCGCTTCCGGTCGTCCCGTCGACCTCGCCCGGTGGGACGAAGGATTCGCCCCTTCGGCTCCGGCCGGTAAGCGCGCCGGCCTCACCGTGCTGGTCTGCGGCGCCCACCCGGCTCCCCGACGCAAGCCGGAGCCCGCCCGGACCGAATCAAAGCCCGCCCCCCGCCCCGAGCCGGTCGCGACGGCGACTCCGAGGCCCGTCGACCGCACGTCGCCGAGGAACGCGCCGCCCGCGGAGCCGCCGGCGGCCCGGAAAACCCCGCCACGCCCCACCTTCGAGCGCCCCATGAACGCCCCCGACCGTCTCCCCGCCGCCTCGACGAACGGCAACGGCAACGGACACGCCCACGATCTGGCCCCGACGTTCGCCGTCGAGCCCCGGCGTCCGGATCGACACTCGGCCCCCTCTCCCGGCGTCGACTCGGCGCTCCAGCAGACCCAGGATCACCTGGTCGCTCTCCAGCAACTGGCCCAGCAGACGGCTCGCCTGCATCAGCAGTTCCTGGAAGGCCAGGAAACCGCCCAGCGGACCTTCCAGACGCTGCTGGAGCAGCAGCTCCGCCTGGCCGCCGGCGCGCCGGCGTCGGTGGCCGCCTCGGTCGCCCCGCCTCGCGCCGTCGAGGCCGCGGCCCCGGCCCCCCCTCCAGCCCCGGTCGTCGCGCCCAGGAGCGCCGTCGCACCCCGTCCCGAACCTCCGAAGGTCGAGGCCGTCCGGCCTGCGCCCCGGGCCTTCGCGCCCGCCCCCGCCCCGCTCCCAGCCGCCCCCGAACGGGCGACGGTGGACGCCTCGCCGGTGTCGGGGGTTCTGCTGGCGGTGGTGTCGGAGAAGACGGGGTATCCGGCGGAGATGCTGGAGCTGGACATGCGGCTGGACGCCGACCTGGGGATCGACTCGATCAAGCGGGTCGAGATCCTGTCGGCGCTGCAGGACCGGCTGCCGGAGGCCCCGGCGATCGGGCCCGACCAGCTGGGCTCGATCCACTCGCTCCGCGACATCGTCGCCTTCCTCGGCGCGGGGCCCGCCGCCCCGGCACCGGCACCGGCCGTCGTCCCGGCTTCGGCCGGGCCTGACGTGTCGGGGGTTCTGCTGGCGGTGGTGTCGGAGAAGACGGGGTATCCGGCGGAGATGCTGGAGCTGGACATGCGGCTGGACGCCGACCTGGGGATCGACTCGATCAAGCGGGTCGAGATCCTGTCGGCGCTGCAGGACCGGCTGCCGGAGGCCCCGGCGATCGGGCCCGACCAGCTGGGCTCGATCCACTCGCTCCGCGACATCGTCGCCTTCCTCGGCGCGGGGGCCGCCGCCCCGGCACCGGCCCCGGCCGCAACTCCGGCCGTCGACCTGCCCGCGAAAGTCGCGCCCGCGCAGGTCCGCCTCGAACGGTTGACGCCGCGGCCTCGCGCCCTGCCCGAGCCGGACCGCCGCGAGACCCTCGCCTTCGCGCCGGGGGCGGAGGTCTGGATCACGGACGAAGGCTCGGCCCTGACGCCGGCGATCCAGGCCGCGCTCGACGAGCGCGGATTCCAGACGCGGGTCGTCGAGGCCGACGAGGCGGGCGCGGGCCTTCCCTCCGGTGCGCCGGACGCCTTGATCGTCGCGGCGCCGCTTGCGGGCCTGGACTCGACCGCTTTGAAGCGGGCGTTCCGACTAATCCGGGCCGTCGGTCCTCGGCTGCGGGGACGCACGCCCTCCGCCTTGCTGACCGTATCGCGGCTCGACGGGCGATTCGGGCTCGACGGGCTCGACCCGGCGATCGACCCGGTCGCCGGCGGCCTCGCGGGCCTCGCGAAGACCGCCGCCCACGAGTGGCCCGAGGTGAGCTGCAAGGCCCTGGATCTGGCGGGCGATCTTGCGGACGTCGATCTCGCCGCGGCGCGGCTCGTCGACGAATTGACGCGGCGCGGCCCGGTCGAGGTCGGGATTTCGGCGTCCGGGGTCGTGGAGCTGGCGCTCGAGCGGGCCGAATGGACGTCGGGGAACCACCGCCGCCGGCCGGTCCTGGATCGCGGCGATCTGGTCGTGATCACCGGCGGGGCGCGGGGCATCGCCGCCGAGGCGGCCGTCGCCCTGGCTCGCTCCTATCGGCCGACGCTCCTGCTCCTCGGCCGGACCGCGGCCCCGAACGGGCCCGAGCCCTCCTGGCTCTCCGGGGCGGCCGACGAGGCGGCCGTACGAGCGGCGATCCTCCGGAACGCCCACGAACCGACGACTCCGCAGAAGGTCAACGAACAGGCCCGCGAGGTGCTCGCGCGTCGCGAGATCGAGGAGACCCTGAGGAGGGTCCGCGACGCCGGCGGGGAGGCGATCTACGAGGCGGTCGACGTCCGCGATCGCGCGGCGGTCCGGCGAGCGATCGATCGCGTCGCCGAAGTCCACGGGCCGGTGCGGGGCCTCTTCCACGCCGCCGGCGTCCTGGCCGATCGCCGCATCGAGGACCAGACCGACGCCCAGTTCGACCTGGTCTACGACACCAAGATCGAGGGCCTGGCCGCCGTCTTCGAAGCGATCGATCCGGCGGGGCTTCGGACCCTCGTCCTCTTCTCATCCTCCACGGCGCGCTTCGGCCGCCTGGGCCAGGTGGCATATGCGGCGGCCAACGAGGTGCTCAACAAGTGGGCCCAGGTCCAGGCGAGACGACTGCCGGACTGCCGGGTCGTCGCGTTCAACTGGGGCCCCTGGGAAGGGGGCATGGTCACCCCTTCGCTCCGCGGGGTCTTCGAAAGCGAGGGCGTGGGCCTGATCCCCATGGCCGAGGGGGCCGAACTCGTCGCCCGCGAGATCCAGGAGTCGCGCGAGAACCCCGTCGAGGTCGTGGTCCTGGCCGACCCGCCCCGGGGCGCGTCGGGGCCGTCGCCCTCCTCGCCGGCCGAGGCTCGCGATGAGGACCTGGTGCAGGCCGACGGATTCGACGCCGACCTGCGCCCGGCCTTCGAGAGGCTCGTCGACGTCCAGGCGTTCCCGGTCCTCCGATCCCACGTGATCGACGGCCACGCGGTCCTGCCGATGTCTCTGATCATGGAATGGCTCTGCGAGGCCGCCGTGCACCGGCACCCGGGCCTGGTCGTCGAAGGGCTGGACGACCTCCGGCTGTTCAAGGGGGTCGTGCTCCGCGACCATCATCCCGCGCCGGTGTCGCTGCGGGCGGGGAAGGGAGAGCGTCGCGGCGGATCGCTGGTCGTCCCGGTGGAGATGCGCGGGTCGCTCGGCCAGGGACGCGAGATCGTCCATGCCCGGGCCCTCGTCTCGCTGGTCGACCACCACTCCGAGGGGATGCCGGCCCTGAACAAGCCTACGCGAACCGATCTGGACGCCGATCGCGAGGGCATCTACGAACAGATCCTCTTCCACGGCCCGGCGATGCAGGCGGTCGAGAGGTTGGAGGGCTGCGACGACCGAATGATCGCCGCCTGGGTCTCCACGGCGCCTTCGCCGGCTAAGTGGGTCGCGAAGCCCCTCCGTCGCGAGTGGCTCACCGACCCGCTGGCCGTCGACGCGGCGTTCCAGCTGATGATCCTCTGGAGCCGCTGGACGCGGGAGGCCAATTCGCTGCCGACCGCGGTCGGCTCGTATCGCCAGTTCCGCCGCCGATTCCCCACCGATGGGGTTCGCGTCGTCCTGGCCGTGCATCAGGCGAGCGACCATCGCGCGACGGCGGACGTGGAGTTCCTCGACGCCGACGGCGGGCTGGTCGCCCGGATCGAAGGCTACGAGTGCGTCATCGACCCCGCCCTGAACCAGGCCTTCCGGCGCAATCGGCTGCCGCATCCCCGGGCGGCCGCGAACCCGCGATGACCATGCGACCAGGAACCGGCATGTCGATCGCGATCGTGGGCCTCGACGCGGCGTTCCCGGGGGCCCGCGATCCGGACGCCTTCTGGCGGCTCGTCTCCGAGGGCCGCGACGCCTCGTCCGAGGTCCCCGCCGGCCGTTGGCTGCTCGACGCCGACCGGGCGTTCGACCCGTCCGTCGGCCGGCCCGACCGCGTCTACACCACGCGCGGCGGATTCCTGGACGACGAAGCGCTCGAGGTCGATTGCACGGGCCTCGCCGTCGACCCGGCCCTGGTCGCACGGCTCGACCCGACGTTCCGGCTGGCGTTACGCACCGCGACCCGGGCCTGGCGATCGGCGAGGACCGAAGGGCTCGACCGCTCGCGGGTCGGCGTCGTCTTCGGCCATCTCGTCCTCCCGACCGAGACCACCTCGGCCATGACCCGCGCGACGATCGGCCGGCGGATCGAGGAGTCGCTCGGCGTCGAGCCGTCGGGACCGGCCGATTTCGAGCCCCGCAACGCGTTCCCCGCCGGGGCCCCGGCGCGGCTCGTGGCCGACGCGCTGGGGCTGGGCGGGGTCGCCTACACGCTGGACGCGGCCTGCGCGTCGTCGCTCTACGCGCTCAAGCTGGCCTGCGACGAACTGACGTCGGGCCGGGCCGACGCGATGCTCGCCGGCGGCGTCTCGCGCCCCGACGCCCTGTACACCCAGATGGGCTTCTCCCAGCTTCGCGCGCTCTCGCCTCGGGGCCGATCGGCTCCGTTCGACGCCGAGGGGGACGGCCTGATCGTCGGCGAAGGGGCCGGCCTGTTCGTGCTCAAGCGTCTCGAAGACGCGATACGCCAGGGGGACGCGATCCTCGGAGTGATCCGCGGGGTCGGCGTCTCGAACGACATCGCCGGCGACCTGCTCGCCCCCAGCAGCGAGGGCCAGATCCGGGCGATGCGCGCGGCCTATGACCAGGCCGTCTGGTCGCCCGACGACGTCGACCTGATCGAATGCCACGCGACCGGCACTCCCGTCGGCGACGCCGTCGAGTTCGAGAGCCTGCGCACCCTCTGGGCCGAGCTGCCCGACGCCCCCGAGGCGGGCCGTTGCGTCCTCGGCTCGGTCAAGTCGAACGTGGGGCACACGCTGACGGCCGCCGGCGCGGCCGGGTTGCTCAAGGTGATCCTGGCGTTCCGAAATCGCACCAAGCCCCCCACCGCCAACCACCGCGCGGCCTCGCCCCGGGTCGTCCTGGAGGGGAGCCCGTTCCGCATCCTCCCGACGGCCGAGCCCTGGCCCGAGCCCGATTCCGGCCGCCCCCGACGCGCGGCGGTCAGCGGTTTCGGCTTCGGCGGGATCAACGCCCACGCCCTGATCGAGGAATGGGTAGGCGCGGGGGCCGGGACGATCGAGCCTGCCTCCGGGTCGGCCTCGGCCGTCCCGATCGCCGTGGTGGGCCTCGCGGCCCGCCATGGCCGGGAGCCCGGAGGAGATGCGTTCCAGCACCGCGTCCTGGGCCGCGTCCCGGCTTCCGAAGAAGACGACGGCGCGATCGACGCCCTGCGCCTCCGGCTGGGCCGTTTCCGCATCCCGCCGCTCGAACTGGAAGACATGCTACTCCAGCAGTCGGTCCTGCTGCAGGTCGCGGCCGACGCGATCGCCGACGCCGGCGGGCCGCCCGAACCGGGCCTCCGATCCGGGGTGATCGTCGGTCTGGGCCTCGACCCGAACACGACCAACTTTCATCTCCGCTGGTGGCTCGCGTCGCGGGCGCCCGCGTGGAACGTCGAACAGGGCTGGGGACTGTCCGAGACCGAGCTGTCAGCCTGGATCGCTGACGCGTGCGACGCGGTCCAGCCGGCGCTCACGGCCAACCGGACGATGGGCTCGCTCGGCGGCCTGGTCGCCAGCCGGGTCGCGCGGGAGTTCCGATTCGGCGGCCCCAGCTTCAGCATCTCCAGCGACGAGGGATCGGGCCTCGACGCCCTGCGCGTGGCCGCCGACTGGCTCGCCCGAGGGGAACTGGACTCGGCCGTCGTCGGCGCCGTGGATCTCGCGGCCGATCCCCGCACGACCCTAGCCGCCCGCAGGCTCGCCATCGAGGCCGGCCTGGGAGAGGACCTCGCAACCGGCGAGTGCGCCGTCGCGTTGGTGCTCAAACGTCACGCCGACGCCCTCCGCGACGGCGATCGGGTCCTCGCCGTGCTGGGCGAGCCGGCCGGCTCGCACGGTCCGGCGCTGACGATCGACGTCCCGCGCGCGGCCCTGGGATGGACCGGGGCGGCCGAAGGGCTGGCCGCGGTCGCCTCGGCCGTCCTGGCGATCGATCGGGGGATCGCCCCCCCGACCGGGCGATGGTCGGACGTCGAGGGCGAAGTCGGGTCGTCGGGCCCGCGCTCGTGGGTCCGCGACCGCGAGGACGGGCCTCGCGTCGTGTGGGTCCGCTCGCGGGGGCTCGACGAGGCGCGGCGGACGGCCGTCTTGTGGGGCGAGGGGGCCGGGGCCGAGGAGAGTGTCCGCCCGCTCGGCCCCGCTCGGCTGGCGCTCTTCCCGGTGTTCGGCGGCGACGACGCGGAGCGACGGGCGAGGCTCGGAGATCTGGCCGGATGGCTCCGCTCGCGCGGCGACCGGCCGGTGGAGGCCCTGGCCTCGGGCTGGTGGCGGGAGTTACGCGAGAAGGGAGCGAACGGGCGCGGCCTCGCCCTGATCGCCGCCGACGCAGCCTCCCTGGCTCGCGCGGTCGCCGAGGTGCGGGACGACCTGGACCGGGGCCGTTCGATCGCTCGGCCGCGAGGCGGCGGCGTCGAAGTGATCGAGCCCGCAGCAAGTTGGGACGAGCCTCCTCGGGTGGCGTTCACCTACCCGGGCCTCGGCGCGGCCTACCCGGGGATGGGGGCCGAGCTGTCGGCGACCTGGCCGGAACTGGTCCACGAACTGGAGGACCGCTTCGCGACGGTCCGCGAGCAGATCGTCCCCGAGGTCTGGTGGGACGGCCCCCAGAGCGTCCGTTGCGAGGACCACCGGCCGCCCATCCTGGGGCAGATCTCGGCCGGAGCCCTGATGACCGCGCTCTTCCTCAAGCTCGGGGTGCGGCCGAGTGCGGCGGTCGGCTACAGCCTGGGCGAGTCGGCGGCGCTCGTCGCGCTCGGCGCCTGGGCCGACCGCGATGCCATGACCCGGAGGCTCCGAGAATCGCCCCTGTTCTCGACCGAACTGGCCGGCCCCTGCCTCGCCGCGCGTCGCGTCTGGGACTTGTCGGACGAGGAGTCCGTCGACTGGGTCGCCGCGATCGTCCCGCGCTCCCGAGAGCAGGTGGAACAGGCGATCGGCGACGAAGAGCGCGTTTACGTCCTGATCCGCAACGCCGAGGACGAGGTGGTGGTCGGCGGCCGGGGCGACGCCGTGCGACGGGTCGTCGAATCCCTCCGCTGCCCGTTCCTGCCGCTGCCGACGGTCAGCACGGTCCACTGTCCGATCGGTCTCGACGTGGAGCCGGCCTACCGGGCCCTCCACGAGCTGAAGACCTCGCCCGTCCCGGACGTGACCTTCTACAGCGGCGTTTGGGGGAGCGGCTACCACCCCGATCACGGCACGGCCACCGCCGCGATCACGGCCCAGGCCTCGCGGATGATCGATTACCCGAAAGTCGTCGAGAAGGCGTATGAGCACGGCGTCCGCGTCTTCCTGGAGATGGGCCCCGGCGCGGGCTGCACGCGGCTCGTCGGCCGAATCCTCGCCGACCGGCCGCACCTGGCCGTTTCCGCCGACGAGGCCGAAGGCGACGCCCTGCGCTCCGTCCTGCGGGCCCTGGGCTCGCTGATCGCTGCCGGCGTCCCCGTCGACCTGGATTTCCTCTACGGCCGCGAGCCGGAGCCGGCCGTCCGGGCGGCGGGAGACAAGGCGCGTGAGATCGTCATCGAGCGCCGGGTCCCGCCGATCCGATACCCCGAGCCTCCGGCCCCCGCGCGGCGCCCCGAGCCCCGACGCGACCCCATTCCCGAACGCACCGCCCCCATACCCCCCCCGCAGCCGCTCCCCGCCGCGAGGCTCGCACCCGTCATGGCCCAACCGACCTTCGCGCCCCCGAGCCTCTCCCCGCTCGCACGCAGCTTTCTGGAGACCCAGCAGGCGTCGGCCGACGCGCACGGGGTCTTCCTGCGACTCTCGAACTCCTACGCCGAGGCGATGGCCCGGCAGGTGGCCGTCACGCTCGACGCGATCGGCGAAGGCGGCGGGCCCGTGGGCCTGGCGCTTGAAGCCTCCGAGCCGCCCCGAGTCGAGGAGGCCGCCCCGCCGCCGGCTCGACGGCGGCCCGACGTGGCCCTCGACCGCGACGAGTGCCTGGAGTACGCGGTCGGCTCCATCGGGGCGGTGCTCGGCCCGCGCTACGCCGAGGCCGATTCCTATCCGACGCGCGTCCGCCTGCCGGATGAGCCCTTGATGCTCGTCGACAGGATCCTGACCATCGAGGGGACGCCGTTCACGCTCGGCAGCGGCCGGGTCGTGACCGAGCACGACGTCCTGCACGACGGCTGGTACCTCGACGGCGGGCGGATCGCCCCGTGCATCGCGATCGAGTCGGGACAGGCCGACCTGTTCCTCTCGGGCTGGATGGGGATCGACCTCATCACCAAGGGCCTGGCGGTCTACCGCCTGCTCGACGCGACGGTGACGTTCCATTCGGAGCTGCCCGCGCCGGGAGAGGTCATCAACTACGACATCAAGATCACCAGCTTCTTCCGACAGGGGGAGACCCATCTCTTCCGGTTCGAGTTCGAGGGGACCGTCGACGGCCGGCCGTTGCTGACGATGCGCGACGGCTGCGCCGGCTTCTTCTCGGCGGAGGAGTTGGCCGCGGGCAAGGGGATCGTCCCCCGGCCTCTCGACGCGAAGCCCCGCCCCGGCGTCCGTCCCGACGACTGGCGCGAGCTGGCCCCGCCGGCGTCCTGCACGCTCGATCGCGCCCAGGTCGACGCGCTTCGCGCGGGCGACCTCGGCTCGGCGTTCGGCCCGCCTTTCGACCGGCTCGACCTCCCTCGGCCGCTGCCGCTGCCGGGAGGGCGGATGACCCTCGTGCATCGTGTCGAGACGCTGGAACCTAAGGGGGGCCGATTCGGCCTCGGCCTGATCCGCGCCGAGGCCGACGTCCGCCCCGACGATTGGTTCATGGTCTGCCACTTCGTGGACGACCGCGTGATGCCCGGGACGCTGATGTACGAATGCTGCCTGCACACGCTCCGCATCTTCCTGACCCGGCTGGGCTGGGTCGGCGACGCCGACCGCGTCCGCTTCGAGCCGAAGACGGGCGTCGCCAACCGGCTGCGATGCCGGGGCCAGGTGACGGAATCGACGCGGGTCGTGACCTACGAGGTGACGATCAAGGAGCTGGGCTACGACCCCGAACCGTTCGCGATCGCCGACGCCCTGATGTACGCCGACGGCAGGCCGATCGTCGAGTTCACCGACATGGGCCTCCGACTCGCGGGGACCGATCGCCGCGAGCTCGAAGCGCTCTGGGAGCAGGCCCGACCCGCGGGCGACGCGGGCCTCGTCTACGACGCGGCGCAGATCCACGCGTTCGTGGACGGCCCCCCCTCGGCCTGCTTCGGCGACCGCTACCGGCCTTTCGACGAGGATCGGTTCATCGCCCGGCTGCCGCGCCCGCCCTACCAGTTCCTCGACCGGGCTACCATCGTCCGGGGGACGCCCTGGGAGCAGCAGGAAGGGACGACGGGCGAGTTCGAGTACCTCGTGCCGCCCGACGCCTGGTACTTCGAGGCCGATCGCCAGCCCCACATGCCGTACGCCGTGCTGGCCGAGGCCGCCCTGCAGCCCTGCGGGTTCCTCTCGGCCTTCATGGGCTCCGCCCTCCTGAGCGACGAGCCGCTGAAGTACCGGAACCTCGGCGGCAAGGCCCGGCAGCATCGGGTCATCGACCGAAACACCGGCATGCTGCGCACCACGGCGCGCGTCACGAAGATCAGCCACTCGGGCGGGATGATCATCCAGCACTTCGACGTCGTCATGCGCGATCGCGATGGCGTCGTCTTCGAGTGCGAGACCTACTTCGGCTTCTTCCGCCTCGAGGCGCTGGCCAACCAGGTGGGGGTCCGCGAGGCGAAGACCTACGCCCCGTCGGCCGAGGAGGCCGCCGTCTTCGAGCCGTTCCCGACGCCCGACCGGGCGCCCTTCCCCGATCGTCGCTGGTGGATGGTGGACCGGATCACGGCGCTGACGACGGCCGGAGGGCCGCACGGGCTGGGCTTCGTGGCCGGGGAGACGGACGTGGATCCGTCGGCCTGGTTCTTCGAGGCCCATTTCCTGGACGATCCGGTATGGCCCGGTTCATTGGGCTTGGAATCGCTCCTGCAACTCCTTAAAGTCTTTGCAGAGGCGCGCTGGGCTGTCGACGCGCGCGTCGCGTTCGACTCGCCGGGCCTCGGCGCGGAGCACGGCTGGACCTACCGGGGCCAGATCACGCCCGCCAGCCGCCTCGTGACGACCCAGGCGTGGATCACCGGCGTCGACGACGCGCGCCGCCGGGTGACGGCCGACGGACTCCTCTCCGTCGACGGCAAGGTCATCTATCAGATGACCGGCTACACCCTCGACGCGCGCCCCGAGTGATCGACCCCCCTTCCAGCCCGGCGGTGACGGCCCTGATGGCATCGATGAAGTATCAGAACGTCTATGTGGAGGCCTTGGGCTACGAGGTCGCCCCGGTGGTCGTCTCGTCGGCGGAGCTGGAGGAGCGGCTCGCGCCGGTCTACGACAAGCTCCACTTGGAGGTCGGCCAGCTCGAGGCCCTCACCGGCATCGTCGAGCGTCGCTGGTGGGAGGAGGGCCACCGCGTCTCCGACGGCGCAATCGTCGCGGCCGAGCGGGCGCTGGAGGCCGCCGACCTGCCCGCCGATCAGGTCGAGGCCGTGGTCTACGGCGGCGTCTGCCGCGAGAACTACGAGCCGGCGACCGCCTGCCGCGTCGCCGCGAAGCTGGCCGTCGCGCCGGGGGCGGTCGTCCACGACCTGAGCAACGCCTGCCTCGGCGTGATCGACGGGATGATCGACGTGGCCAACCGGATCGAGCTGGGCCAGATCCGCGCCGGGCTCGTCGTGGCCTGCGAGACGGCCCGCGAGATCAACGAGGTGATGATCGGCCGGATGCTTGAGAATCCGACGATGGATTACTTCAAGGAAGCCCTGGCGACGCTCACCGGCGGGTCGGGCGCCGTGGCGGTGCTCCTGACCCACGGCTCGGTCTCGCGCTCGAAGCGGCGGCGGCTCGTGGGCGGGTCGGTCCTGGCCGCCCCCGAATTTTACGACCTCTGCCGCTGGGGCGTCGAGGAGGCCGGCTCGGCCGCGCCGGGCCTGCTCCGGGCGTTCACCTCGACCGATTCGGCGGCCGTCCTCAAGCACGGCGTCGAGTTGGGCGTGAAGACCTGGCGCGCGTTCCTCAAGAGCGTGGGGTGGGTTGAGGAGAAGGTGGACCGCATCATCAGCCATCAAGTCGGCGGGTCGCACCGCGAGCTGATCCTGAAGGCGATCGGGATGCCGCTGGACCGGGACTTCTCGACCTTCGCCTACCTCGGGAACATGGGCACCGTCTCGCTCCCCCTGACGGCCGCGATCGCCGAAGACCGCCAGGTCCTCCGCCCCGGCGACAGGACGGCGTTCCTGGGGATCGGCAGCGGGCTGAACTGCCTCATGCTGGGTCTGGAATGGTGACCGGGATGACCACCGCCTCGATCCGCAGGGGAAGTCCCGAGCTGTCCGCATTCCTCGCCGCCCACCCGGGCCGCGACTGGGAGCGCGACGGCCTCCGCCAGCACTATCTCGACGAGGGGGACGGGCCCCCGGTCGTCATGGTCCACGGCAACCCGACGTGGTCGTTCTACTACCGCCGCCTGGTCGAGGCGCTCGTCCCGACTCATCGGGCGATCGTCCCCGACCACATCGGCTGCGGGCTCTCCGACAAGCCCGACGACGAGCGCTACCGCTACACGCTGGAGAGCCGCGTCGACGACCTGGAGCGGCTGCTGGATCACCTGGGCGTTCGCGAGAACATCTCCCTTGTGCTCCACGACTGGGGGGGCATGATCGGGACCGCCTACGCCGCGAGGCACCCCGAGCGGATCGCGAAGATGGTCGTGATGAACACGGCCGGCTTCCATATGCCGCGCGACAAGACGTTCCCCTGGGCCCTCCATCTCTGCCGATCGCCCCTGGGCGCGCCTGCGGTCCGGGGCCTGAACGCATTCGTCAGGGGCACGGCCTGGATCGGCTGCAAGAACGAGCGGATGCCGCGCCCCCTCCGCGACGCCTACGCCGCCCCCTACGACGGCTGGGCCAACCGCATCGCCATCCATCGATTCGTCCAGGACATCCCCCTCCGTCCCGGCGATCGGGCTTACGACCTCGTCACGTGGGTCGAGGATCGACTCCCGCTCCTGGCCCACGTCCCGAAGTTCGTCGGCTGGGGCATGAAGGACTTCGTCTTCGACGAGCCGTTCCTGCAAGAATGGGAGCGGCGGTTCCCCGACGCCGAGGTCCACCGCTTCCCGAACGCCGGGCACTACGTCCTGGAGGACGAGGCCGACGCGCTGATCCCGATGATCCGGCGCTTCCTCGACGCACCCGCCCCGAAGCCGACCGAGAGACCAGCCGATGGACGCGAGAGTTGAGACGGAATCCGAGGCGGCCCCGCCCAACATCGCATCCCACCTGCACACCCTCGCGGCCCTCCAGCCCCACCGCGCGGCGGTCGTCGTCCCCCAGGGCCGCGGCGACGCGGGCCGGATGCGCTACGCGCATTTCACGTTCGCCCAGCTCGACCGCGACAGCGACGCCGTCGCCGCCGGGCTGATCGCCGACGGCGAGTCGCGGGGGACCCGCGCGGCCGTCATGGTCCCCCCCGGCCTGGATTTCTTCTCGCTCGTGTTCGGGCTGTTCAAGGCCGGCGTCGTCCCGGTTTTGATCGACCCCGGGATGGGGCTCAAGAGCCTGGGCCGCTGCATGGACGAGGCCGAGCCGGAGCTGTTCATCGGGATCGCCAAGGCCCTGGCCGCGCGTCGGGTGCTGGGCTGGGGGAAGCGGACGGTGCGCCGGACCCTGCTCGCGGGGCGGGGCGGACGCCTGCCGGGGTTCGCCGCGCGTTCCCTCGACGCCCTGCGCGTCAAGGGCCTCCGGGCGATCGCCGACGGCCGCGCGCCGTGGCCGGTGATGCGAGGCGTCGGCCCGGCCGAGCCGGCGGCCGTGCTGTTCACCAGCGGCAGCACCGGGCCGCCCAAAGGGGCGGTCTACACGCACCCGATCTTCGAGGCCCAGGTCGCCTGCTTCCGCGACCTCTACGGCATCGAGCCCGGCGAGATCGACCTCTGCACGTTCCCCCTGTTCGCCCTCTTCGCCCCCGCGCTCGGCATGACCTCGGTCGTCCCCCGGATGGACCCGACCCGGCCGGCGAAGGTCGATCCCGAGAGCTTGTTCGAAGCGATCGACGACTTCGGACCCACGAACCTCTTCGGCTCGCCGGCCCTGCTCAAGCGGGTCGGGCCGGCGGGCGTGGCGAAGGGGATGAAGCTGCCGACGCTGCGGCGGGTCGTCACGGCCGGCGCGCCGTCTTCTCCCCGCGTGCTGGAGACGTTCGCCCAGTTGCTTGAATCCCCCACGCAGATCTTCACGCCCTACGGCGCGACCGAGTCCCTGCCCGTCGCCTCCATCGGAAGTGACGAGATCCTGGGCGAGACCCGCCGCGCGACGGAGGAGGGCCGGGGCGTCTGCGTCGGCCTCCCCCGCGGCGTCGCGGTCCGGATCGTCCGCATCAGCGACGAACCGATCGCGACCTGGAGCGACGACCTGGAACTCCCCAGGGGCTCGATCGGCGAGGTCGTCGTCTCCGGCCCGGTCGTGACCCGCGAATACTTCGGCCGGCCCGAGGCCACGGCCCTGGCCAAGATCGCCGACCCGGCCCGAGGCACGTTCCACCACCGCATGGGGGACGTCGGCTACCTCGACGAATCCGGCCGGATCTGGTTCTGCGGCCGCAAGTCGCATCGCGTCGTCCTGGCCGACGAGACCCTCTTCACGATCTGCTGCGAGGGGGTCTTCAACGCCCACCCCGACGTCGCCCGCACGGCGCTCGTCGGGGTCGACGGCCCCTCGGGGAAGGTCCCGGTCCTCTGCGTCGAGCCGGCGCGAAAGCTCGGCCGCCGCGATCGGGCCCGGGTGCGCGACGAGTTGCTGGCCCTCGCGGCGAAGTACGACCACACCCGGAAGATCCGCACGATCCTGTTCCATCCGTCGTTCCCGGTCGACATCCGTCACAACTCGAAGATCTTCCGCGAGAAGCTGGCGGCATGGGCCGCGGGGAATGCGTCATGACTCTCGATCCCTCTCGACCGGTCCTGGTGACCGGCGGCGGCGGCTTCCTGGGCTCCGCCGTCGTGGCGATGCTCCGGGATCGCGGCCAGGCCGTCCGCACCCTCAACCGCCGCTGCTACGAGAAGCTCGACGCGCTCGGGGTCGATCAGGTGCAGGGAGACGTGGCCGAGGCCGATGTCGTCGACCGCGCCGTCGAGGGCTGCGACGCCGTCTTCCACGTCGCCGCCAAGGCGGGGCTGTGGGGCCCGAAGCACGAGTATCGCCGGTCGAACGTGGTCGGGACCCAGAACGTGGTCGCGGCCTGTCGTCGGTTCGGCGTCCGCAAGCTGATCCACACCAGCTCGCCCAGCGTCGTCTTCCACGGCACCGATTTGGAAGGGGTCGACGAGTCGGTCCCCTACCCCGATCATTACGAAGCCGCCTACCCCGAGACCAAGGCGATCGCCGAGAAGCTCGTCCTGAAGTCGAACGACGCCGGGTTGGCGACCGTCGTGCTCCGCCCCCACCTGATCTGGGGGCCGGGCGACAACAACATCCTGCCCCGGATCTACGCCCGCGCCCGGGCCAACCGCCTCTTCCGCATAGGCCGCCGGAATCCGCTCATCGACCTGACCTACATCGATAACGCGGCCGCCGCGCATCTGCTGGCCGGCGACCGGCTCGACGTGGGATCGGCGATCG
This sequence comes from Paludisphaera soli, assembly GCF_011064595.1. Classification (GTDB taxonomy): domain Bacteria; phylum Planctomycetota; class Planctomycetia; order Isosphaerales; family Isosphaeraceae; genus Paludisphaera; species Paludisphaera soli. The sequence goes on from NZ_JAALJI010000001.1 coordinate 550,448, forward strand.
CCGGCAAGGTCTACTTCATCGCCCAGGGGCAGCCGGTCCCGCTCTGGGACATGGTCGACCGTTTCCTGGAGATCGCCCACCTGCCCCACGTGCGTCGGACCGTCCCGCGCGGCCTGGCGATCGCCCTGGGGAGGACCCTGGAGGCCTTCTACCGGACGTTCCGCTTGCCCGGCGAGCCGAGGATGACTCGGTTCCTGGCCCATGAGCTTTCCACCGCCCACTGGTATAACCTCGACGCCGCCCGTCGCGACCTGGGCTACGCGCCCCACGTCGGCATCGAGGAAGGCCTGCGCCGCCTGGCGGCTTCCCTGGAAGCCCCCCCGCCCGCGTCTTGACGCGCGGCCCGGCCCCCGCCATTGTTGGTTGAACCCGAAGCGGCCGAGGCCGAACCACCACGACGAAGGGACCACGCCATGGGCCCGGCCGTCTACGCGATCGCCACGATGGACACCAAGGGGCTCGAATTGCTCCACGTCGCCGACCGCCTCCGCGCGGCGGGCGTCGTCGTCCGCACCGTGGACGTGGGGACGCTGGGCGACCCGCAGGCGCCGGCCGACGTATCGCTCCGCGAGATCGCCGGCACCCGCTCCGAATCGGAGGGGTCCGCGACCCGGACCCGGGGCGAGGCGATCTCGGCCGCCTCGAAGGCGCTCACGAGCTTCCTGGCGACGGAGCACGCGAGCGGGCGGGTCGCCGGGGTGATCGGGATCGGCGGGAGCGGGGGCACGGCGCTCATCACGCCGGCGATGCGGGCCCTGCCGATCGGACTCCCCAAGCTCATGGTCTCCACGGTCGCGAGCGGCGACGTCTCGGCCTACGTCGGCAGCAGCGACCTCTGCTTGATGTATCCGGTCGTTGACGTGGCGGGCCTCAACGTGGTCTCTCGCACGATCCTCGCCAACGCCGCGCACGCCATGGCGGGCATGGTTCGCGACGCGCAGCCGGCCCGGTCCGACCGCCCCGCGCTCGGGATGACGATGTTCGGCCTGACCACCCCCTGCGTGACCGCCGCCCGCGAGCGGCTCGAAGCCCTCGGCTACGACGCCCTCGCCTTCCACGCCACCGGGGCCGGCGGCCGGGCGATGGAGCATCTGGTCGCCTCCGGCCTGATTCGGGGCGTGCTCGACGTCACCACGACGGAGGTCGCCGACCACCTGATGGGGGGGATCTTCCCCTGCACCGAGGACCGATTCGAGGCCCAGATCGCGGCGGGCGTCCCCTGCGTGCTGAGCCTCGGGGCGCTCGACATGGTGAACTTCGGCGGGCTTGCGACCGTCCCCGAACGCTATCGCGGCCGCCTGCTCCACAGCCACAACGATCAGATCACCCTGATGCGGACGACCCCCGACGAGAACCGCCGCATGGGCGCCTGGATCGGAGCGAAGCTCAACCGCTGGCGGACGCCGGTCGCGCTCCTGATCCCGGAAGGCGGCCTCTCGGGCCTCGACGCCCCCGGCGAGGCGTTCCACGACCCGGAAGCCGACGCGTCGCTCTTCGACGCGATCGAGTCGGCCGTCGAGCCGAGTCCGGATCGGACGATCCGCCGCCTGCCGCTGCACATCAACGACCCGGAATTCGCGCGGGCGCTGGTCGAGGCGTTCGTCGAGGCGTCGGGCCGGATTCGAGGACGATCGGAGGCATGAGGATGGCCGAGTCGAGGGCGACGATCCTGGAGCGGTTTCGCAAGAAGGTGGCCGACGGCCGGCCGATCGTCGGCGGGGGGGCCGGGACGGGCCTGAGCGCCAAGTGCGAGGAGGCCGGCGGGATCGACCTGATCGTGATCTACAACTCCGGCCGGTTCCGGATGGCCGGGAGGGGGTCGCTGGCGGGCCTCATGCCCTACGGCAACGCCAACGCGATCGTGAAGGAGATGGCGCACGAGGTCCTGACCGCCGTCACGCGCACGCCGGTCGTCGCGGGCGTCTGCGGCAGCGACCCGTTCCTGCTCCTCGACCATTTCCTCGGCGAGCTGAAAGCCCTGGGGTTCGCCGGCGTCCAGAACTTCCCGACCGTCGGCCTGATCGACGGCGTGTTCCGGGCCAACCTCGAAGAGACCGGCATGGGCTTCGACCTGGAGATCGAGTGCATCCGCCGCGCCCATGAGATGGACCTGCTCACGACCCCCTACGCCTTCGACCCCGATCAGGCCCGCAGGCTGACCGAGGCCGGCGCCGACGTGATCGTGGCCCACATGGGGCTGACGACCAAGGGGACCATCGGGGCGCGGACCGCCCGCTCGCTCGACGACTGCGTGGGCGAGGTCGGCGCGATCGTCGCCGCTGCGCGCGCCGTCCGCCCGGACGTCTTCGTCCTCTGCCACGGCGGGCCGATCGCCATGCCGGACGACGCCCGCTACGTCCTCGAACGCGTGCCGGGGCTCGACGGCTTCTACGGGGCCAGCTCGATGGAGCGGCTACCCGCCGAGGAAGCCATCGCGCGGCAGACCCGCGACTTCATGAACCTCCGGCTCTATCAGGCTGCGGAAGACGAGGATCTCGCGTGAGCCGTCAGGTCGCCGCCGTCTCGGCCCCGGCCGCGGAGTCGAGCGGGAGGAGGACCGAGAAGCAGGCCCCGCCGTCGGCGTTGTTGGTCGCGGCGAGCCGCCCTCCCAGGTCGCGGACGATCTCGGAGGCCAGGTACAGGCCGTAGCCGCTCCCCCCTTCGCGGGTGGTGAAGAAGGGCTCGAAGATCCGCCGCAGGTAGGTGTCTGGCACGCCGGGGCCGTCATCGACCACGTCGAGCTTGACCCAGTCGCGGCCGTCCTCGCGGATGGAGTCCGTCTTCACGACGACCCGGCCGTCGCGCCCGGAGGCGGTGATCGCCTGGTAAGCGTTGGTCAGCAGGTCGAACAGCACCTGCATCAGCCGGCCGGCGTCGCCGTTCACCTGGAAGGAGTCGGAGCAGTCGGCCTTCACGATCACCCGGCGCGGGTAGGGGGGGAGGCCGCGCACGAACAGGTCGACCGTCTCGGTGAGCAAGGACGGGACGTCGATCGGCTGCATCTGCACCGGACCCCGTCGCACGGCCCCCATGAGGTGCTCCAGCCGGAGCTGGAGCAGGCTGGAGCCCCGGAGGATCGAGTCGACCCACTGGGCGTCGTCGGGCCGGTCCAACAGGCTCAGTCGCAGCAGCTCGGCGCTGCCCCGGATGACCGAAAGCGGCCCGCGGATCTCGTGGACGATCCCGGCGAGCAGGCGGCCGACCTGGACGAGCTGTCGATCCAGCATCGCCAGCCCGGCCATCTTGTGGTACTGGATCAGGCGGCGGACGCGCGCCAGGATCAGCTCGGGGGCGGAGTCGTAGAGCACGTAATCGTCGGCCCCGGCGTCCAGGCCGGCGAGCACGGCCGAATCGGCCTGGGCGGAGCTCATGATGAGGACCGGAGTTCCGGCGATCGCCCCTTCGCCCCGGATCGCTCGACAGAGGGCGATCTCCTCGGACTCGGCGAGGTTGCGGCCCAACACGATGAGGTGCGGACGGATGCGGAGCGCCTCATCGACGGCGTCGGCCGTCCGGGGGGCCTGGTGGACCGTGTAGCCCCCGTTCTCGAGGGTGGCGCAGAGACGCCCTCGTTCGGGTTCGACGGGGTCGACGACCAGGATTGTCGCCTCGGGCTCCACGGTCGTTGTCCCTTCGCGGCGAACGCCGACGGTCCTCGACGATCCCCGCCCCCCCGATCCGGGCCGTCGCGATCGCACGCTTGTGACACCGCCCGATCGGCGTCGCCCGAGGACCGGTCGCGACGCTTCTATTTTTCGATAGTCGGATATAATACCCGGGGCGGTCAATGCCGAGGCCCGAAATTGGACGGGGCGTCCGGCCCTCCCGAGGATCACGAACCCGGCCCGAGCGTCAGGCTCCGGCCCCTCTCCAGGAGATTCCCCAAGCCGCCATGAGCGCCACCACGCCCCTCCTCGACGCCGCGAGCCTCCCCTTCGAGGACTACCGCCACGCCCCCGACGCCGAACTCGATGCGCGCATCGAGGAGGTCCGTCGCCGGCTCGGGGACGAGCTGCTGATCCTCGGCCATCACTACCAGCAGGACGAGGTGATCCGCCACGCGGACCTGCGCGGCGACAGCCTCAAGCTGAGCCAGCTCGCGGCCGAGAGCCGCGACTGCCGGGCCATCGTCTTCTGCGGCGTCCACTTCATGGCCGAGACCGCGGACATCCTCTCGCGGGACGACGTCACGGTCCACCTGCCCGACATGACCGCCGGCTGCAGCATGGCCGACATGGCCGACCTGGACTCCGTGGAGGCCGCCTGGTCCGACCTCGCCGAGCTGATCGACGTCGAGGACGTCACGCCGGTCACGTACATCAACTCGACGGCCGAATTGAAGGCGTTCTGCGGCCGCCACGGCGGCATCGTCTGCACCAGCTCGAACGCGCGCAAGGTACTCGACTGGGCCTTCGCCAACCGCCGCCGGGCCCTCTTCTTCCCCGACCAGCACCTGGGGCGGAACACGGCCCGCGCGATGGGCGTCCCCCTGGAGCAGATGCCCGTGTGGGACCCCCGCCGCGAACTGGGCGGGAACTCTCCCCAGGCCATCGAGGACAGCCGAGTCATCCTCTGGCGCGGCCACTGCTCGGTCCACCAGATGTTCAAGCCGGCGCACGTCGCCCAGTTCCGCAAGCAGCACCCGGGCATCCAGATCCTCGTGCATCCGGAGTGCTCGATGGAGGTGGTGGAGGCCGCCGACCTCGTCGGCTCCACCGAGTACATCCTCAAAACGATCGCCGAGGCCCCGGCCGGATCCTCGTGGGCGGTCGGGACGGAGCTGCACCTGGTCAACCGGCTAGCCGCCGAGCACCCCGACAAGGCGGTGCATTTCCTCTCGCCCATGGTCTGCATGTGCTCGACCATGTACCGCATCGACCTGCCCCACCTGGCGTGGTGCCTGGACAACCTGACGCGGGGCACGCCGGTCAATCGGGTGCAGGTCCCCGAGGACGTGAAGCGTTGGGCACGGACTTCGCTCCAGAGGATGCTCGACCTGGGATGACCACACCCGCCGGAGGTTCCGCGCGACTCGTCCTCGTTTCGCGCGGTCCGCCGGGGACGCCCGGTTGCATGCCGCCGAGCGGCCGGCTAAGTAAGAGAGAAGTCGAAACGGACGGGGTGGCGCCGCGCGGTCGTCGGCGGATCCAACATCGTAAGAGAGCGAGTCGCGAACCATGGCCCTGATGACACGGCAGCATTCGACGGTCTCCCAGGCGGACCTGGACCTAATCACCCAGGCCGGCCACTGGAACCCCTTCCTGGTCATCGGCCCCCATCCCCTCGTCGCGGCCGACGGCTCCCAGGCCTGGACGATCCGCGCGTTCCTGCCGGAGGCCCGCAAGGCCGGCGTCGTCGACCTCTCGCGCGGCGAGCCCGGCAAGCTCTTTCCGATGGAGAAGACCCACGCCGACGGCTTCTTCGAGGTCGTCTTCCCCGACCGTTCCGGCCCCTTCCCGTATCGCCTCCGCATCGAGAACCACGAGGGTCATTCCTGGGAGTCCGTCGACCCCTACGCCTTCGAGCCGATCCTCACCGACTTCGACCTGCACCTTCTCGGCGAGGGCACGCACCTCCACAACTATGAGAAGATGGGTGCCCACCTCATCACTCACCAGGGGTTCCGGGGCGTCCTGTTCGCGGTCTGGGCTCCGAACGCCCAGCGCGTGAGCGTCGTCGGCAACTTCAACCACTGGGACGGGCGTCGTCACCTGATGCGGAGCCGGGGCGCCACCGGCATCTGGGAGTTGTTCATCCCCGACCTCTGCGAGGGAGAGGTCTACAAGTTCGAGATCAAGAGCCGCAACCACGGCTACACGGTCCAGAAGGCCGACCCGTACGGCCTGGCCTCCGAAATGCGGCCCAAGACGGCCTCGGTCGTCTGGGACATCGACCGCTTCTCCTGGGGCGACAAGGAGTGGATGGCCCGTCGCGCCGAACGCCAGGCGCTCGACAAGCCGATGTCCTTCTACGAGGTCCACCTCGGCTCCTGGAAGCGCTCCCGGGAGAAGGAGAACGGCTTCCTCAGCTACCGCGAGCTGGCCGAGCAGCTGGTCGAGTACCTGGATAAGACCCACTTCACGCACGTCGAGCTGCTGCCGATCACGGAGCATCCGTTCGACGGCAGCTGGGGATACCAGCCGATCGGCTACTTCGCCCCCACGGCGCGGCACGGCACGCCGGACGACTTCGCGCACTTCGTCGACCATCTGCACCAGCACGGCTACGGCGTGATCCTCGACTGGGTGCCCGCCCACTTCCCGACCGACCTCCACGGCCTGGGCTACTTCGACGGCACCCACCTGTACGAGCACGCCGACCCCCGCCTCGGCGAGCATCGCGACTGGGGAACCAAGATCTTCAACTACGGGCGGCCCGAGGTCCGCAACTACCTCCTCGGCAACGCCCTCTTCTGGCTGGACCGCTACCACATCGACGGCCTCCGCGTCGACGCCGTGGCCTCCATGCTGTACCTCGACTACTCCCGCAACCCCGGCGAGTGGGTCCCGAACATCTTCGGCGGCAACGAGAACCTCGAGGCCATCGACTTTCTCAAGACCCTCAACGAGATCTGCCACCGCGAGCATCCCGGCATCCTGACCATGGCCGAGGAGTCCACGAGCTGGTCCGGCGTCTCGCGGCCGACCTACCTGGGCGGCCTGGGCTTCAGCCTCAAGTGGAACATGGGATGGATGAACGACACCCTTCGCTACATGGCGAAGGACCCCGTCCATCGCAAGTACGAGCACGGCGCGCTTACGTTCAGCATGATCTACGCCTTCACCGAGAACTTCATCCTTCCGCTCTCGCACGACGAGGTCGTCCACGGCAAGAAGTCGCTCCTCGACAAGATGCCCGGCGACCTCTGGCAGAAGTTCGCCAACCTTCGCCTGCTCTACGGCTACATGTACGGCCACCCGGGCAAGAAGCTGCTCTTCATGGGCGACGAGATCGCCCAGTGGCGCGAGTGGGACCACGACGAGAGCATCGACTGGCACCTCCTGCAGTGGAAGGACCACCAGGGGGTGTCGCAGCTCGTCACGGACCTTAACTCCCTGTACAAGAACGAGCCGGCTCTCCACCAGATCGACTTCGACTGGCTGGGCTACGAGTGGCTCGAGCTGCACGACTGGGAGAACAGCGTGATCGCCTTCCTCCGTCGCGGCAAGGACGCGGAGGAGTCGATCGTGGTCGTCTGCAACTTCACCCCGGTCGTCCGCTACGACTACCGCGTGGGCGTCCCCACGGGCGGATTCTATCGCGAACTGCTGAACACCGATTCCGAGGTCTACGGCGGTTCGAACGTCGGCAACCACGGCGGCGCGTGGGCCGTCCGCGAGCCTCACGCGGGCCGGCCGTTCCACATCTCGCTCAAGGTCCCGCCGCTCGGCGTCCTCTTCCTCAGGTCGCCGAAGTCCACGCCGGCGCAGTCGGGCGAGTGAACTTACCCGATCCCTCCGACGGACCTCCCCCCGCCCGAGTGCGCGGTGAGGTCCGTCCGCTCAGCCCTCGAAATCCTCGAGCCGGGGCCCCTTGATCCGCGCGGGCTTGCCGAGCCCGGCCGGGCCCGAGGCGTCCTGCGGCAGCAGCTCGTCGACGGCGACGTCCCAGGTCATGTGGCCGATCGCGACGGTGGCGCTGCGCTTGCGCGCGTCGATCTTGACGATCCGGCCCGGGCGGTCGTAGCCCATTCGGGGGACGACGACCTTGTCGCCGGGCTTCAGCCGGGCCCGGGCCTCGGCGAGGTCCTCCTCGCGGCGGCCTTCGAGCTGGAGCGACTGGAGCCGCTCGGCCAGGGCGTCGCGCGTCCGCTCGGCCTCGGCCTGGGCGGCGATGGCGTCCTGCCGGGCCGCCTCCGCTTCGCGCTTCATCCGGGCGATCAGGTCCCATTCCGGGACCGTCGAGCCCTGCGCCTGGTCCAGATAACGCTCGGCCCGGGCGACGAGGTGCTCCGGCATGCTCAGCCGCCGCGCGATCTTCAGGGCGTTCGACTGCCCCACGTCGCCGATGTGGACGTGGTACCGGGGCCGGAGCGTCTCCACGTCGAACTCGACCGCCGCGTTCTCGGCGCGAGGGTTGGACAGCGCGTAGGTCTTCAGGTCGCCGATATGCGTCGTGACCATCGCCAGCCCGCCGATCGAGTCCAGCTCGTCCAGTAGGGCCCTCCCGAGCGCCGCGCCCTCGGCCGGGTCGGTGCCCGCCCCCATCTCGTCCAGGAGCACCAGGGACCGCTCCGTGGCCTTGCCGAGGATCTCGGAGATCCGCCGGACGTGCGAGGAGAACGTCGAGAGCGATTGCTCCAAACTCTGCTCGTCGCCGATGTCCGCGAGCACCTCGTCGAAGATCGGCAACTGCGTCCCCTCGGCGACCGGGACGTGCAGTCCCATCTGGGCCATCACCGCCAGCAGTCCGACCGTCTTCAGGGCGACGGTCTTTCCCCCCGTGTTCGGGCCCGTGATGACCAGGATCTGAAACCGCAGCCCGAGATGGACGTCGATCGGGACGACCTCGGTCTCGCGCGGGGTCTCGGGGAGGGGGGGCGGCGTCGGGGTTTCGGGGGTCCCCGCGTCGGGCTCTGGAGAGACCGGCGCGGGGGTAGGCTCGGCCAGCAGCAGGGCCGGGTCGCGACGCAGGATCGCTTCGAGCAGCGGGTGCCTCGCCCGCCTGAGGACGAGCCGGCGTTCCTCGTTCATCTCGGGAGCCCGCATCTGGTAGTCGATGCTGAGGCGGGCTTTCGCGTAGATGAGGTCCAGCTCCGCCATGACGGCCAGCGTGCGGAGCAAGGGGTCGGCGACGAGGCCGACCTGCGCGCTGAGCCATCTCAGGATGCGACGGATCTCCTTCGTCTCGCGGGCGCGGAGGTAGGAGAGCTGCGCGGACTTTTCGGCGATCGCGGTCGGCTCGATGTAGACCGTCTCGTTGCTGGCGCTGCTGCGCTGCACCGAGCCGGGGATCTCCCCGCGATGCTCCTTGGCCACGGGGAGGACGTAGTGATGGCCGACCATCGTGAAATTCGAGTAGCGCAGGGCCCGCTTGATCTCGGGAGAGCGGAGCATCGAGCGGAGCTTCTCCTGGATCCGCTCCTCGACCTGTTGCATCTCCTGGCGGATCGCCGAGAGCCTTCGGCTCGCGGTGTCGAGCACCTTGGCGCGGTTGTCGAGGCAGCCCTCGATGGCGCTCGTCGCGGCCGAGAACTCGCCGACGTCGGCCCGCATGCCGCCGAGCCGGGGGAAGTTGTCCCCCATGCGTTCGAGCCAGGCGGCCAGCCCGACGATCGCGCGCAGCGTCTCCGCGACCTCGGCCAGTTCCTCGGCCTCGAGCATCGCGCCGACCTGGGCCCGGCGCACGAGCGGCCGGATGTCGTGGAGGCCGCCGAGCGGGGGGCGGAGGCCGGAGCGGATCGCCTCGACCATCTCGGTGGCGACGGCCTGGCGGGCGTGGATCTCGCGGACGTCGCCGGAGGGCTCCAGGCCCCTCGCCGCCTCCTTGCCGAGCGAGCAGGCCGCTCGCGCGGCGACCAGCGCGCGGATCTTGGAGACGCCTAGCAGCTCGAGCGTATGACTGTCCATCTGGGCTCTCGAATGCCGACGCGTGGGGAGGGCCGCCGGTCGTCCTCGGACGAACCGGGACGGGGCGCCCCCTCTCGACCTCCAGGATCGAGCGAGGGTTCGCGTCGTGATTCGATTATGCCGGAACGTCCCGCCGCGAGGCCATCCCAGACGTCGATCGTCGAGGGCGACGGCCGCCGTCTCGGCAGATCAGCGCGCGATCGCGGTCCTCGCCGCGGCGGATCCGGCGGCGGCCTCGTCGGCGGCGGCGGTCACCGACGCGGGGGGGACCAGGTCCGCAGGCATGGCGGCGATCATCGGCTCCATCTCGCGACGCCAGGCGGCGACGTCCGTGCCGAGGTCCTTCGACGTGATCTTCCGGAGGGCGTTGAGCGACGCCAGGCGGATGGCCGGGTCGTCGTGCTCCATCGCGTCGAGCAGCACCTTGAAGATCCGAGGGTCGCGGGTCCCGAGGTCGGCCAGCGCCTCGATGGCGGCGATCCGCGCGTCCTCGAGGTTGTCGAGCGTCATCGTCTGGGCCAGCACCGTGGCGTCCTCCGGCAGCCCGACCTTGCCGAGCGCGCGACAGGCCTCGATCTTCACGACCGGGTCCTGGTGGTGGACCGCCTTCAGCAGGACCTCGCGGGCGGCGGGGTCGCCCAGCTCGCCGAGGGTCCGGCAGATGATGGCGCGGATGGCGAGGGGCTCGTTCCCCTTCTCGTACTTCTCGACCAGGGTCGCGACCGCCTCGCGACGCTCGTCGTCGGTGTCGTAGGCGTCCTTCGAGGCCAGCTTGGTGTAGGCGACGTAGCGGACGTTGGGGTCCGGGTTGTCGCGGACGTGGCCGAGGAAGCTCCGCGCGGTGGTGCCCACGTACGTGCTGCAGCCCGTCGCGCACGCGGCCAGGGCGAGGACCCATCGGGCCGCCGCGCGTCGCGTCGCGCCGTTCCAGAGTGCTCGATCGTCCATGGTCGAGGAACCATCCTTGGCCGAAGGTCGTGGGTCGGAGACGTGCCGGCCGGTACGCCGGGACCGCGCGGGGAGGCGAGTCGCGGGGATCATAGCGGGGATCGCGAGTCCCGCCAAGGTCGTCTTCGCCCCGGCCCCACCGCCTCCGGTGCGGTCGGGCTCGGCGCAGCAAAAAGGGCCGTAGCCCGTTCCGACGCGGACTCGGCCCATACTCTCCGCTGCGGTCCGAACTCGGCCTTCGTTCAGGCCGAGGCGCCCGAGGCGGACCCGCTGGACTGCGTGGAGAGGTGCTTCTCGCCGATCTTCGTCACGTGGTACTTGAAGAAGTCGCCTTCCTTCTTGCCCTTCTTGATGAGCTTCTTCGCCTGCAGCGAGTCGAGCTGCTTCTGGATCTTCTTGGTGGCGATGTGGCCGGTCTCGCCCGCCCCGCTGATCTCCTTGAGCAGGTTCGCCTGGGAGTCGGTCAGCTTGACGGCGGGGGCCTTCTTCGGGGCGGCCTTCTTGACCGCGGCGGCCTTGGGGGCGGCGGCCTTCTTCGGGGCGGCGGGGGCGGCGGCCTTGGGGGCCATGGCCTTCTCGGCCTTCTTGGGGGCGGCGGCCTTCTTCGGAGCGGCCTTGGGCGCGCTGCTCTTCGGTGTCGCTTTCTTCGTGGCCATCGGGGCACCTCGTCGTCGGACATGAACTCGTGACGGACCATCTCTCATTGAGCGGTCCCTGCGCCAATTCATACCAAATCTTTGAACTAGTGGAAGGGGAAGATCCTCCGAAATCGCCCTTTTTCGTGGAATTTTTCGGGTTTTTCCGCCTCTCGCACCTTTCGCATCATGGTTCGCTCGCACGTTCGGAAATCACCTTGTTAACAGGAGCTTGTACGTTGGAACGTCGATGGATCACGGTTTCGCCCGATGTTTTCCAGGGTCGACGCGTTCTCGCGCCCACGCAGCCGCGCGCCGCGACCGCCTGAGAGGCGCTGTTGGAGGGCCTCGAAATCGTCCGACGCGCGAAGAGGCGATCGAAGCCCCCTCGGAGGGCGAATCATCGCGCGTGCGGAGGTCGAGAGGACTCGTATCGATGTTGGTCCGGCCCTGCCATGTGACGACGCGACGAGCGCGACGAGGCCCCGCGCGGGGGCGGCGCGCCCTCCGCTCCGTCCGTCGTTCGCCGGCCTTCGACGCGATGGTCGACCACTTGCTCCATGTCCCTCGTGGGGGCCGACCGAGGTCGCGCGACGGATGCGCGCCGCCTCGCCAGGGTCCGGCTCGCGGCGCTCGCGCGGCTCGTCGCCTCGCGCGCTGCGACACGCCCAGAGGCGGTGGTGATGGACGGCGATCACGAGCGTCGAGCCCGCGCGCATCCGACGATCGCCTTCGGAGCCGGTCCGCGCGCACCGAGGTCGGGCCCGGACGACGCGCGACTCCTGGCCGCGCCGTTCGGTGCGTCCGCCGGTCGTCTCGTCGAAGGCACCGAGGCTCGCGCCCGGGCGGAGGCCACGACGGGACCGAGGACCTCGCGTCCCTGGGGGACGTCCCCACCGGGTGGCCCTAGGCGTGAGGCGGAGGGCCTGGCATCGAGCCTCGCGGCGCCGGTCGGGACGAGTCTGACGGCGACCGATTCCAGGACTCGCGATATCCTCTTGCCCGTCGGCCGGCGGCCGTCTACAATTACTGAACAAAAACACACAGGCGTTCGAGGGAGCGAGGGGCTCTGGTGATCACTCAAATCCGAGGCGTTCTCCGCGCGGTGGCCGAAGAGAGCCTGACCCTGGCGGTCGACCCGTTCGAGCTGGAGGTCCTGATCCCGGAGCACACCCGGCGTCAGGTCCAGGGGAAGGTGGGCGAGACGGTCACCCTGCACACGACGTTCTTCATCGAGGGCCAGGCGATGGGCGGGCGGATGAACCCCCGGCTGATCGGCTTCCTGTCGACGGTCGACCGCGAGTTCTTCGACACCTTCTGCTCGGTCGACGGCGTGGGGGTGCGGAAGGCCTTGCGGGCGATGGTCCGGCCGGTCCGCGAGATCGCCCGGACGATCCAGGACCAGGACGTGAAGATGCTGGCCACGTTCCCGGGGATCGGCGAGGCGATGGCCGAACGGATCGTCGCCAAGCTGCGGCGGAAGGTCGGCATCTTCGCCCTGATCGTCAATCCCGACGGCACCGCGTCGGCACCCGCCCCGACCAACGGCAAGGCCGAGAACGCCGAGCCCGACGTGGTGAGCGACGTCTACGCCCTGCTGCTCTCGGTCGGCCACACGGAGATGCAGGCTCGCGCGGCCATCGACCGGGCTCTCGCGGGCAAGAAGAAGTTCAAGTCGGTGCCCGATATGATCGAAGCGATCTACCAGCAGGACAAGAACTGAGCCGATCACCGGCCCCGCCCCGGGCGACACGAGGGACCACGCCATGGCGAGAGAAGTGAAGATCAAGGGAAAGTCGGGCGACGACGGCGAGCCGAGGCCCGAGGCCGCACCCGCCGCGCCCCCGTCGCCGGCCGACGCCGTCGAGGAGAAGCTGCGACCGCAGCGGCTCTCCGAGATCATCGGCCAGCGTGCCGTGGCCGAGCGGCTCTCGATCGCGCTGGCGGCCGCGAAGAAGCGTGGCGAGCCCCTGCCCCACATCCTGTTCGACGGCCCCCCCGGCCTGGGCAAGACGACCTTCGCGAGCGTGCTCCACAATGAGCTGGGCGTCGAGCTGAACCTCACCAGCGGCGCGTCGCTCGACAAGAAGATGGACGTCATGCCCTACCTGACCAACGCGTCGGAAGGGTCCATCCTCTTCATCGACGAGATCCACCGGCTCCCGCGCGCGGTCGAGGAGTTCATCTACCCGGTCATGGAGGACTTCCGCGTCGACGTCGTCCTCGGCGAGGGGATGGCCGCCCGGACGATCAACCTGCCGCTCAAGCGGTTCACGATCATCGGCGCGACGACGCGCAGCGGCATGCTCTCGGCCCCGCTCCGCGAGCGGTTCCACATGCACGAGCACCTGGAATTCTACGACCCCGACGACCTGGCGAGGATCATCACGATCAACTCCGCCAAGATGCGCGCGACGATCAGCGACGACGCCGCATGGGAGCTGGCCGGCCGCAGCCGGGGCACGCCCCGGATCGCCAACGCCCGGCTCCGCTGGGTGCGCGACTACGCGCTCGCCCGCGCCGACGGCGCCATCGACCTGGGCGTGGCCCGCGACGCGCTCGACATGCAGGAGATCGACTCCGAGGGCATGGACAAGCAGGACCGTCGCTACCTCGACACCCTGATCCGCGTCTTCAAGGGGGGGCCGACCGGCGCCGAGGCCCTGGCGGCCACGATGACGCTGGCCGTCGACACGATCCGCGACGAGGTCGAGCCGTACCTCCTCCGCCGCGAGTTCGTCGTCCGGACGCCCCGCGGGCGCGTGGCCACCTCGGCCGCCTACCGCCACCTCGGCCTCACCGAGCCGCAACGCGACGTGATGGACGACCTGCTCGAAGGTCAGCGCCGGCTCTTCCTCTGATACGGGACGGTCGCCCGCGAGAGCCTGTCGCGGACGGCCTCCCACTCGAAGCCCGGCGGCGGCTCGACGGCCACGATCAGGTCGAGCCGCCGGGCGTCGAGATCGTGAAGCGCCCGGTAGAACTCGCGCGAGGCGGAGTCCGCCCGGGGATGGATCGATCGGGCCACACCCGTCGGCGTCGCGTCGGTCGGGATCGACTCGAACGCCAGGAGCCCCGAGGCCGGCGGCCAGTCGATCTCGGCCAGGTCGGCAAGCGTCGCGACCCGGACGGCACGCGTCCGGGGGGCGTAGTGGACCGACAACTGGCCCGGGCTCGTCAGAAGATCGGCCTCGTCGGCCCGCGCGGCTCGGCCGCCCGCGACGACCGGCCCTTGCAGGGTGGCCGACAGCGAATCCCGGCCGATCGGGCCCGGCCTCAGGACGGCCGGTGGGTCGGTCGTCAGGTCGAGGACGGTGGACTCTAGCCCCACGGTGGTCGGCCCGCTGTCCAGGATCAGGTGGACGCGACCCTCCAGGTCGCCGAGGACGTGCTCGGCCGTCGTGGGCGAGATCCGGTTCGACCGATTGGCGCTCGGCGCGGCGAGGGGGAGGCCGACCCGCTCGATGAGTCGTCGCGCGACCGTCGGCGCGGGGACGCGCAGGCCCACTGTCTCGCCGCCGCCCGTGACGACGTCCGGGATCGCCGACGTGCGGCGGACGACGAGGGTGAGCGGGCCGGGCCAGTAGCGACCGGCCAGGGATTCCGCCCGATCGCTCCACTCGGTCGTTAAGGATCGGGCCTGGGCGACGTCGGCCACGTGGACGATCAGCGGGTTGAAGGAGGGCCGCCCCTTCGCTTCGAAGATCCCGCGGACGGCGTCGGCGTCGGTCGCCACGGCTCCGAGCCCGTAGACGGTCTCGGTGGCGAACGCGACGAGGCCGCCGCCGAGCAGGACGGCGGCGGCCTCGATGAGGGCGTCGGGATCGGGCTCGTCGGGAGCCACGAGGAGGACCCGCGTCTTGATCACGGCGGTGGGCCTGTGCGGGGTCGGGTGCCGGGGAAGGCGCGTCGATCAGGGGAGGAGGACGGAGGCGGCGATCACGGTCGTCCAGAGGCCGTCCTTGTGGCCGACGGCGGTCTGGGTGACTTCCTTCGTCTTGTAGATGACGTCGGCGATCTTCCAGAGTTCGCGCTTCTCGTCCCACGAGCTGTTGGGGTTGAACTCCACCCCGAGGATCGTCGCGAGCATCTCGGCGGCGAGATCCTCGGCGTAGTCGGCGGCCGTCTTGGCGGTCTGGCCGTAGGCGTGGTGCTCGGACAGGTAGCCGAACTGGTCGCGGTCGCGGGGGATGGCCACCCCGACGCTCGCCGCGACCAACCGGTTGGGCTCGGCTGTGGCGCACTCGCTGATGACCACGTGGACGATCTGGCCGGGCTTCAGTTCCTTGAGCCCCTGCTCGATCGTCACTTCCTTGCAGCGCGGCGGGAAGATGCTGGAGACCCGCACCAGGTTATAGCAGGCGATCTGGGCGTCCCGGAGCGCCAGCTCGAAGCTGGTCAATTTTTCGCGGTGGGTACCGACTCCCTTGGTGAAGAACAGCTTCGCTGGTACGTACATCTCTGGCTTGAATCCTCCCGCGTCGGCCGGCCCCCTCTGTAGAGGAAGAGCCGCGACCGACCCAGTACTTGCGATGGGCCCGCGTCGTCTCCGCACGTCGCGCTCGTTCTGACGAAGTTTGAATTATCGTCCGACGAACGCTCGGCATCAAGCCCACCCGAGGCATGCCGGCGCGGATCCTGTCGATCAATTCGCGAAGCGCAGGTCGCGCAAACCTGGAGCATATTGGGCTCGCAGCCCAAATAGGTGAAGGTGGAAAGCCCTCGATCGAGAGCTTCACCAAGCTTCAAGTGACTCTCTTCAGGATGGAAGAGAAAAGGACGGGCATCGAAAGCCCGAAGGGAGGAAGGAAGCGAGGATGACGGGATTCGAACCCGCAACCTCCGGCGTGACAGGCCGGTGCTCTAACCAGTTGAGCTACATCCCCAAGGACGGCGGGATATCGTTCCCGAGCACGTCTCGTTGAGATAGTCACAGGTTAGTGGCGCCGGGTTCGGAAGTCAAGGGGCCAGCCCCCCGGGTTTTCGGACGGCCGAGAAGGAGGTCCGGTGAAGGGGGTGGAAGTGGTCGCGCAAGGGGCAACCGGCTTTCCCGGGCGTCCGCGCGACGATTAGACTGCAACCGTCGGGAGGGCTCGCGGTCGTCGGGCCGTTCGCGCCGTCGGGACCCCCTGCGACCGCACGCACCGTCGGTCCCAGGGCTGGCGGATTTTCATTACGATCCGGGCGGGTCTTCCGGCTCGATAGGGGTAGGGACGTGTTCATCTCGAAGGCAGTCATCACCGCCGCGGGCCGGGGCGCCCGCCAGTATCCGGCGTCGGACACCGTCCAGAAGGCCATGCTGCCGATCGTCGACCGCGACGGCCTGACCAAGCCGGTCCTCCAGATCATCGCCGAGGAGGCGCTGGAGAGCGGCATCGAGGAGATCTGCGTCGTCAGCGCCCCGGGCGACGAAGCGGTCTATCGCGACCACTTCCGCAACTACGCGAGGAACCTCCGCACTTCCTTCCGGGACGTCGACTGGGCGGACGATCAGGCCCAGCGTCTGTTGCACCTGGAGGAGCGCCTGACCTTCGCCGTCCAGGACGAGCCCCGGGGCTACGGCCACGCCGTCTGGTGCGCCCGCGAGTTCGCCGGCGGCGACCCGTTCCTGCTGCTGCTGGGGGACCACTTGTACCTCTCGTCCGACCCGCGACGATGCGCCCGCCAGCTCATCGAGCTGGCGACGGCCGAGTCGTGCGCCGTGTCGGCCGTGCAGGCGACCCAGGAGCATCTGATCCACCAGTACGGCACGCTCACGGGCCGCCGGCTGACCGACCGGCCCGACGTCTACGCCATCGACGAGATCATCGAGAAGCCGAATCCGACCCTCGCCGAGCTTCGGCTGCACGTCCCCGGCCTCCGCGCCGGGCATTACCTCTGCTTCTTCGGGATGCACGTCCTGACGCCCACGGTCTTCGAGCTGCTCGACGAGGCCGTCGGCGACCGTCGCGAGCACGGCGCGATCCAGCTGACCTCGGCGCTCAACCAGCTCGCGAGGCGTGAGAAGTACCTGGCCCTGGAGACGCGCGGTCAGCGGTTCAACCTCGGGGTCAAGTTTGGGACCATTGAGGCCCAGGTCGCGTTGGCGATGTCCGGCGTCGACCGCGACCGGATCCTGGCCGTCTTGCTGGACGCCGCCGCCCGGATCGAGCAGGCCTCCCCACGCTGAGCCGCCCGACCGTTCGTCGACGTGCGACACCCCCGATTTCCCACCCGTCAACCGCGGACGATCATGGCATCACTCGGCTCCACCCTCATCGAGACCATCACCGGCTCGGACCCCGCGATCCGCGACCGCTCGGCCCGCGCGCTCGTCGCCGGCGCGAGCCTCGCCGAGAAGCTCCAGGCCTGCGAGGAGCTGGAACGCTTCCGCCGACGCGCCGAGAACCTGTACGAACGCGTGAGGGCGTCCCTCTTCCTGCACGCAATCTACCGATACGACGTCCAGGAGGATCCGTCCATCCGCCGCAGCGGCCTGATCCCGTTCGACGGCTACATGGACCTGATGGAGCGCCGCTACGAGCAGGCCGTGACCTCGTTCCGGGCGACGCTCCAGCGCGACCATCCCAACGGCGCCATCTGCAGCGCGCTGGCCCAGGCCTACGACCAGATCGCCTTCCAGACGCTGGCCGACCAGGTTCGTCGGTCGGTGAGGAGCTGCTCCGGCAACCGCTGGATGTTCCGCGTGGGGGGCGTCGACGAGCACCCGCTCAAGCTGGACGCGCGGCTGCTCGACCGCTCCTCGGCCGACGGCCTGCACCCGATCCTGCTGGAGCGGACCCCCGTCCGGCTGGACCTCTCGCACAGCGGCTGGTCGGACATCTTCTTCCTCGGGATGGACTTTCCCGAGGGGGCGCGGGTGATGAACATCTCGGTGGATTTGGGCGTCCACGGCCGCGACGACGCCCCCACGCCGCCGATCGAGTGCCGCCTCCGCGTCATCGCCGAGCCGATCCTCCGACTGACCAGCATCGACCTAGACGCCACCAAGGACGTCGAGACGCTGGAGGAGCTGTTCAACTTCGGCAACGACTATCTCGGGCTGGTGAAGGCCGGCGTGATCGCCTCGGGCCTGGTCCCCCCCTCGCTCGAAGGGACGTCGGCGTCGCTCGCCGAGTTGCTCGCTCGGGTCGTCCGTCCCGGCCACGGGCTGGAGATCGTCAGCAAGGTCAACGACATCCCCAAGGGCTCGCGCCTGGCCGTCTCCACCAACCTGCTCGCGTCGCTGATCGCCATGCTCATGCGCGCGACCGGCCAGACGACGAACCTGACCGGCGCGCTGGAGCTGGAGGAGTCTCGCGTCGTGGTCGCCCGCGCGATCCTGGGCGAGTGGCTCGGGGGCTCGGGGGGCGGCTGGCAGGATTCCGGCGGCGTCTTCCCCGGCGTGAAGCTCATCATGGGCGTCCCGGCCGGCGAAGCGGACCCCGAGTGGGGCGTGAGCCGGGGCCGCCTGCTCCCCGAACACCGCCTGGTCGACGTCCGGCCGAAGGCCGAGTCCGCCGACGATACGGCCGGCCCGCGCGGCTCGTTCGCCGAGGCGCTCGCCTCCAGCATGGTCCTGGTCCACGGCGGCATGGCCCAGAACGTCGGGCCGATCCTCAACATGGTGACGGCCAAGTACCTCCTCCGCGATGAGGCCGAATGGAAGGCTCGGCGCGAGGCGCTGCGGATCTTCGAAGGGGTCGTGGAGTCCGTCGAGAAGGCGGATGTCCGGGCCCTCGGCGGCTGGACCACCGCCAACTGGGACGGCCCGCTCAAGGGGATCATCCCCTGGATCACCAGCGCCTTCACCGAGGGGATCATCCGCGAGGCCCGCGAGGCCCTGGGCGCGGACTTCTGGGGCTTCCTGATGCTCGGCGGCATGTCCGGCGGCGGCATGGCGTTCATGGTCGACCCGTCCCGCCACGAGGAGTTCAAGGCCCGCATCGGCGAGATCATGCGGCGCGTCAAGCGGTCGCTCGACGACGCCCTGCCGTTCGCGATGGAGCCGGTCGTCTACGACTTCCGGATCAATCCCCGGGGCACCTGGGCGACCCTGGAATCCGACGCATCCGCCCTGATGCCCGCGCGGTACTACACGCTCCAGATCCCCCGGATGATCGCCGAGGGGACGGCGGGGCTCGACAGGCTCCGCAAGGCCGACGTCGACGCCTTCGCCAACCGCAGCGACGAGACGCCCGAGCTGCTCCGCGTCTTCCGCACCATGATCAACAAGCTGTTCCCCGTCACCCGGAGCGGCGTCGACGACACCTCGACCCGGTGGAACGAGGAGGCCGAGGCCATCCGCCGCGAGAACGGCTTCGACCCGGTCCAGCACGAGGCCCTCCGCGAGGACATGGCCCGGGGCCGCATCGGCCTGGCCCGCAACCGCCTGCCCGTGGACATGCAGATCCACGACGTCGACGACTCCGACCTGATCGACGCCCACGACGCTCCCTCGAAGACGGCCGTCGCCCTGGGAGAGCGGGTGATCCGCAACGGCGAGGTCGCGGTGGTCTCGCTGGCCGCGGGGGTCGGCAGCCGCTGGACCAGCGGCGCGGGGGTGGTCAAGGCGATCAATCCGTTCGCCCTGTTCGAGGGCCGTCATCGCTCCTTCCTGGAGGTCCACCTCGCCAAGACGAAGGCCGTCCAGGACGCCCTGGGGGCGACGATCCCTCACGTCGTCACGACGAGCTACCTGACCCACGGGGCCATCGCGAAGCGGCTGGCGACGACCGGAAACTACGGCCACGACGGCCCCGTCCACCTTTCGCGAGGCCAGTCGATCGGCCAGCGGCTCGTGCCGATGGCCCGCGACCTGACGTTCCTCTGGGAGGAGTCGACCCACGAGACCCTCGACGAGAACAAGCAGAAGGTCCGCGAGGCCGGCCGTCGCGCGATCCTCGACTGGGCGAAGGCCCAGGGCGAGGGGGCGGACTACACCGACAACGTCCCGCTCCAGCGCTTCAACCCGCCCGGGCACTTCTACGAGGTCCCCAACCTCCTGCGCAACGGGCTGCTCGCGAAGCTCCTGGTCGCCCACCCGAACCTCAAGTGGCTGATGGTCCACAACATCGACACCCTGGGGGCGACCGTCGACCCCGGCATCCTGGGCCGGGTCGTCGAGGCCGGTTCGACCCTCGCGTTCGAGGTCATCCCGAGGCGGATCGACGACCGGGGCGGCGGCCTGGCGCGCGTCGGCGGCCGGCTCCGGCTGCTGGAAGGGCTGGCGCAGCCGCGCGAGGACTCGGAGTTCGCCCTGCGCTATTACAACTCGATGACGACCTGGGTCCGCATCGACGGCCTCCTGCAGGCCCTCCACCTGTCGCGCGACGACCTGGGCCGCTCGCCCGAGAAGGTCGCCGCCGCCGTCCGCAACCTGGCCGCGCGGGTGCCGACCTACGTCACCATCAAGGACGTGAAGAGGCGCTGGGGCCACGGCCAGGAGGACGTCCTCCCCGTCGCCCAGTTCGAGAAGCTCTGGAGCGACCTGACCTCGCTGCCGGACCTCCCCTGCTCGTTCCTCTCCGTCGACCGCCGCCGCGGCCAGCAGCTCAAGGACGCGGCGCAGCTCGACGGCTGGGTCACCGACGGCGGCAGGGATTACGTCGCCTCGCTCTGCAAGTTCCCGGGGTGATCGCGGCTCAGGCCGGGCAGAGGCCCGCCAGGTCGCGGATGGCGGCCTGGGCGATGGGCGAGGGGCAGGACCAGACGAGGAAGAAGAGGGCCTGACGCGCCCAACGCTGGGCGGGGTCGGTCCGGAGGAAGCCGCTGCCGCGCCGGGCCGTCAGATGGGCCTGGGTCGAGCGCAGGGCCAGGGCGTTCGCCTGGGCGCGCAGCGAGGCGGCGGTCGCGGCGTCTCCCTCGCCTCGGGCGCAGGTCATCAGGATCGCCCATGCCTGGGACCACTGCTCGCGGAGCAGGTCGACCGGGTCGACCAGGTCGATGCGGTCGGGGGTCAGCGCGGCCAGCCCGCCGATCGCCGCGGCGGCCTGGCCGAGGGCCAGGGCCGAGGTCTCCAGCCCGGCCGTGCCGACGGCCCCGGGCTGCGTGGAGATCTCCGTCGTCGGACCCATCAGCACGTCGTCGGCGTCGATCTCGACCCCCTGTACCGCGACCTCGGCCGTGCGCGAGGCCTGCAGCGCCGCCAGCTCGAACGCCGGCAGGACGGTCAAACCGGGGCGGTCGCCGGGGAGCGTGATCAGGAGCTGTCGGCCGTCTTCCAGGAGCGCGCCGGTGACGAAGACGTCGGCGCGCTCGGCACCGGTCACCCAGGGCATGGAGCCGTCGAGGCGGTAGCGGCCCTCGCCGATCTCGGTCGCGACGAGCGCCTTGGCGCCCAGCCGTCGCGAGGTGGTGAGCTGCGAGATGCCGACCGTCGCCATCGCTCGACCGGCGGCGATCCGCGCCAGCCATTCGGCGGCCTTCGGGCGGTCGGCGACCGTCGCCAGGCGACGGACGGCCGCGTCGTGCTGCGAGAGGATGAAGACGGCCGTCAGGCTCGCCTCGGCCAGCCTCGCGTAGCGCTGGACGGCGAGCGGGCGGGGGCAGGCGTCGCCCCCCTGCTCCGCCGGCACGGACCAGCGCAGGACGCCGTCCTCGACCAGGCGCGACCACATGGCCTCGGGCCAGACGCCGGCCAGGTCGGCCGGGCCGTCGGCCGCGCGGAGGGCGTCGGTCAGGGCGACGATCCGGGGCTCCTCGGGGTCGATCTCCGTCCAGAAGCCGCCGTGCATCGTTTCGTCGCCCATGCTACCCTCGACCGGGACCAACCGTCCGCGCCCCCAGAATCGTCATCGTCGCACAAGGCCGCGAATCATGTCAGCCCCCTATTGCTACAAGCACCCGAGGCCGGCCGTCACGACGGACCTGGTGGTCTTCGCCTGGCGCGAACACGCGCTCCAGACCCTCCTGATCCGCCGCAAGCACGACCCGTACGCGGGGCGATGGGCGATCCCCGGCGGCTTCCTCGACATGGACGAGGACGCCGAGGTCGGCGCGCGCCGCGAGTTGGAGGAGGAGACCGGCCTGGTCGTCCCCGGCGCGGTCGCCCCGCTCGGCTTCTTCGCCGCGCCCGGCCGCGATCCCCGGGGGAGGACGATCACCCTGGCCCACGTCGCGGTCCTGCCGGCCGGCGATTATCCGATCCAGGGGGGCGACGACGCGGACGAGGCCGCCTGGCGACCCGTCGCCGAGGCGAGGGACCTGGCCTTCGATCACGACGACGTCCTGACAGCCGCCCATTCCTGGCTGCGCGATCG
Source organism: Paludisphaera soli (assembly GCF_011064595.1). Lineage (GTDB taxonomy): Bacteria > Planctomycetota > Planctomycetia > Isosphaerales > Isosphaeraceae > Paludisphaera > Paludisphaera soli. Next base: position 572,840 of record NZ_JAALJI010000001.1, read on the forward strand.
CGTGCTGGAGAAATCCCCCGAGGCGCGCGCGATGCTCCCGCTTCCCTTCGAAGTGGACGACGTCCGCGCCCTGTTCCACGTCCTGGGACTTCCCCTCCGCCGGGCCGCCTCCTGGATGGGATCCAAGGGCTGATGTCGGCGCCGGTTCACCTTGCCCGAACGGGCCGGACGGGTTAGATTCCGCCCGCGATTCGACCGCCCGGGCACCTGGACGCCCGTCGGGCCCGCCGTGCGCCGGACCGGAGAAGGAACGACCGAATGACCGCTCTCGGATCGAAGGGGACCCATCGCCGGGCGGCACGCGGGACTTCGCCGAACCCCGCCGACCACCGCGCCGAGGCCGACCTGATCCGGGCTCTCTGGGCCGAGCAGAAGGCCCATGTCGCCGCGAACGGGCTCGATACCGAGGAGCAGGCGTACCTCGACGCCCACTTCTCCATGCCGTTGACGCTTCGCCGACGGCTCGCGGTGATCGACTGGCTGGCGAAGGGCATTCGGCCGGGCGACCGCGTCCTGGAATGGGGATGCCGCCACGCCGTCGATTCCTGCATCTACCGCCGCCGGTTCGGAGCCTCGCTCGACCTCCACGGCTGCGACTACGTGGAAGCGGACTTCTACCGGCCGTTCCACGACTACAGCGGCCTGAAATATGCCAGGATCCGGCACCCCTACCGGCTGGATCAGCCCGACGGCGGCTTCGACGTCGTGACCAGCAACGGCGTCTGGGAGCACGTCGAGGACGAGGCGAACTCGCTGCGCGAGGTATTCCGGGTCCTCCGGCCCGGGGGATCGTTCCTGGTCGCCTGCCTCCCGAATCGCTACAGCTACACCGAGGCCTTGCAGCGCCGGTTGGGCCACACCGCCCACGACCGGCTGTACACGATCGCCTCGGCCTCCGGCCTGCTGCGGGCCGCCGGCTTCGAGGTCCTGGCCTGGGATCGCCGACTGGTCGTGCCGACCATGCTCAATGGCTTCCCGCGTCTCGCGAAGGACGCTTACGGCCGGCTCCACGGGCTGGTCTGGGCGTGCAACGCTATACTGGAGCGGACCTGGCCGATCAACCGGGCGGCGAGCAACCTGATGTTCGTGGCCCGGCGACCGTCCGCGTCCTGACCGTCGACGTGGCCGGAAACCGGCCACCTGTCCGCGATCGCCGGGTCAGTTCGAGAGGTCGGCCTCGCAGAGGATCTCGAAGCCCATCTCGTGCAACGAACGGCTGGCCTGCTCGTTGTTGTCGATGTGCATGGCGACCGCCGGCCGGCCGTGGGGCTGGTGGATCAGCGGATACGCGTAGTGGATGTTGATCTCGGCCCGCAGGAGCGCCAGACACATGTCGGCGAGAGACGCCGACGACGAGGGCAGCTCGGCGGCCACCAGTTCGTTCTCGGCGAACGGGTGCTTGTTCAGCGAGAGGATCTCGCGGCCCTGCTCCGGGTGGCTGAGGATCAGCCGCAGGATCGAGCAGTCGGCGGAGTCGGAGATCGTCAGGCCGACGATCTTGACCTTGCTGCCGTGGAAGGAGCGGACCACCTCCAGCACCTGGCCGACGCGATTCTCCAGGAACACCGAGAACTGGGTCACGCTCGGCCAGTTGCGGCCGTGGATCGTCTCGACGTCGATCTCGCTCTCGCCGCCTTCTCCTAAGCTCATAAAGTCCCTCGCGTACTTGCCAGGACCGTCGAAGCCGAACCGCGGCCTTCAAAATTAATGGGGTTCATCCACCCACGTCAATGCGAACTGGCGGTTCGCCCCGGAAGGAAGTCCGAGATGAAGATAATCGCCGCGCCGAAGCCGACCCTCCTGTTCGTCGCGCTCTGGATCGGGGCGGTCGCCGCGTCCGCCCCGAGTCCGGCCGAGCAGCCGGCCGCCCCGGACCTGCGCCAGACCCTGCTGGACGCCCACAACCAGGAGCGGGCCGCGGAGAAGCTCCCGCCGCTCACCCTCGACGATCAGCTCGACGAGGCCGCCCGGCTCCACGCCCAGGACATGGTCGATCACGACAAGATGACCCACGAGGGGGCCGACGGCTCGACCCCTTCCGAGCGGGTGAGGCGCGTCGGCTACCACTATCTCAAGACCGGCGAGAACGTGGCGATGTGGCAGCGCGACGTCCCCGCCGTGATGGAAGCCTGGATGGAGAGCCCCGGCCACAAGAAAAACATCCTGGGCGAATTCACCCAGATGGGCGCGGCGAAGGTCGACGACGACGAGGGCCGCCCCTATTGGTGCGTCGTTTTCGGGACGCCGATCCCCAGGCTCGACCCCGTCGAGGCCGCCCGCGACGCCCTGACCAAAATCAACGAGGCCCGCGAGAAGGGCGGCAAGGAGCCGCTCAAGGCCGACGGCAAGCTCGACGAAGTCGCCCGGAAGCTCGCGATCGGGCTGGCTGCGTCGTCGAGGAAGCCGGCCGAGGAACGGGAGGTCCCGGACCTCGCCGCTCTCATGAAGGACGCGGGCGTCTCCTTCAAGAACCTGATGCAGGTCGTCTCGGCCGGCGAGCCGACGGCCGATTCGTTCGTCGCGGCGATGACCGGGGACGAGGGCCGGAACGAGGCCCTGATGGGCGAGTTCGAAGCCGTCGGGATCGGTTATGCCAGGGACGCCGAGGATGCGCCCTTCTGGTGCCTCCTGCTGGTGGAGGAATGACGCTGGGGCGGTCGAAAGTCTCCGCCGACTCCATTTCGTCCCAAGCCCGGCGTCGCTCGTGCCGAAGAATCTGAGGTGACGAGTTCGAATAACCGCGCGCCGGGGGGCGTCTCTGCCAGAGGCGGCCATGACGGCCCGGACGCGCGGAACTCGGTCGACGGATTCCGGTCAAACGATGACGCAAGCAGGGCCGGGAGCGGGGACGCCCCCCATCGTCCGCGGCCTCGTCCAGAAAGGGATACCCCATGCCGTGGCGACGCCTTCACCTGGTCCGGGCCCTCGCGGCCGCGGGACTGGCCAGCAGCTTGATGTTCGTGGCAAGTCCGGTCTCGGCCGCGCGGCCGACCGACGAGGCGGAGCCCAGCACGGCCCCGTCCGAGGCCTCGGCGACCGAGACGGTCGACCTCCTCAAGGCGGCCAAGGCCGGCGAGCTTGACGTGACCGCGCGGGGCCAGGGGCAGGACAAGGTCCACCTGAGCATCCGCAACGCGTCGAGCAAGCGGCTGAACGTGATCGTCCCGCCGGGCCTGGTCGCCTCCAGCAACCTCGGCCAGGGCGGCCGCGGGTTCCAGAGCATGGGCCTGGGCATGATCACCAACCGCCCGGGCAGCTTCGGCCGATTCCAGGGCTCCGGCGCCCCCGGCTTCCGCTCGATGCCCGTCGACGGCTCCGACCGCCCGTCGGTCGCGGTCCCCGTCGGCGAGACGCTGGACGTCACCGTGCCGGCCGTCTGCCTCAACTACGGCGTCGACGCCCCGACCCCGCGCGACCAGTTCACCCTCATGGACGTGGACGACTACACGGAGGACGTCCGCATCCGCAAGGGCCTCCGCAGCCTGGCGCTGCTGGGGACCAGTCAGGGTGTCGCCCAGGCCTCCATGTGGAACCTCTGCGACGACGTGCCGTTCGAGACCATGGCGTCGCGCGACGCCAAGTTCCTCAACGACTACGAGCTGGCCCTGGCCTCGCGGTTCGTCGAGGCCGTCGACTCGGCCGGCGGCGACGAGCTGGTGAACCCCGCCCTCCTCACCGAAGGCCGCGTCTTCCTGAGCGTCCAGGCCGAGGGTGCCGCCGTCCAGGGCGAGGCCCGCCGCCTGGGCGAGAAGCTCGAAGGGCTCCGGCTGTTCAACCTGCCGATCCAGGTCGTCGACGCCGACGCGTCGCCGGCCGCGAAGGCCCCGGCGGTCTTCATCAAGGTCGTCCTCAGCGAGTCGCAGGCCGGCGAGACCCTCGGCCGCCTGCAGGTTGGGTACACCCTCCAGGACGACCAGTGGCGTCCGCTGGGCAAGGCGGCCATCAAGGACGCCTCGTCGATGGCCGTGCTGGACTCGCAGACGCTCGTCCGGCTGGTCGAGCAGGAGCTGGTCGCCCGCTTCGTGACCGTCAAGCCGGCCAAGCGGACCGCGGCCAGCACCACGCTGCGGGTCGACAACCGCCTGCCGTTCACCGTCGCGGGCCTCAGCGTCCGCGCCGGGACCTCGGCCGGCTCGCCGATCGTCCCGTTCGAGGCCGTCGGCATCGGCCCCGCGCGTTCCGCCGTCCTCTCGATCCAGGCCGGCCAGGCCCAGATCGCCGGCGTCGACCTCAACGGCCTCTGAGCCGTTTCGGTCCACCCGAGACTGAATCCGGGGCGGCGGCGGGCATCTGGCCTCGTCGCCGCCCCTTCTCGTTCCGGAAACGCGAGTCCGCCCCGAACCTTCGCGCGTCGACCGTCGTAGCATCCGGGGCGTCTCGCCGGGGTTCACGCTCCGATTGCGGCCGACCACGTCCCGGAGGAGGGCTTCGGCCCCTTGCCCGGGCCCCGTCGAAACCGCTAAGATGTCGTGACGGGGGCGTTTGCGTCCCCTCGCACGACCGGGCCCGGATTCCGGCCGGCGACGTCCCCGACCGAGTCGCGACCTCGACATGGCTCTTGAACGCAGGCGCATCCTATTCTCGGGACGAGTCCAGGGCGTCGGCTTCCGAGCGACGACGAGCTGGCTGGCCCGAGGCTTCGAGGTCGCGGGTTACGTCCGCAACCTGCCCGACGGCCAGGTCGAGGTGGTCGCCGAGGGGGACGGGCCCATGATCGACGGCTTCGTCGAGGCGATCCGGTCCGACCTGGGGGGCTTCATCCGCGACGTCGACTCGTCGCCGCTCCCCGTCGGCGAACCGCCGCTGGAAGAATTCGGCGTCCGCTACTGATCCCGAGACCGCTCCGCCCTCATCCGTCCCGCGTCCCTGATCTCGGCCCCTCGATCCTTTCTCCCGACCAGAGCACTCATGAAATCCATCACCATCGCCCTCGCGACGGCCAAGGAAACGATCCGCCAGCCGGCCTTCTTCGTCATCGCCTTCTTCGCCGCCGCGCTGCTGGTCGGCACGATCTTCGTGCCGTACTTCACGTTCGGCGAAGACATCAAGATGTACAAGGACACCGGACTGACCACGATCTCGTTCTTCTGCATGCTGCTGGCGCTCTTGACGTCCAGCTCGACGGTGGCCGAGGAGATCGAGGGCAAGACCGCCATCACGCTGCTCTCCAAGCCGATCAACCGCCGCCAGTTCATCGTCGGCAAGCTCCTGGGCATCCTGATGGGGGTGCTGGTGCTCTACGTGATCCTGGGCGGGCTGTTCGCCGGCGGGGTCTGGTACAAGATCCCCTATGACCTCCGCGAGTCGGCCGGGACGTTGGAGAGCGGAATGCGGCTGGGCCAGGTGCTCCAGGTCCTGCCGGGCCTCGTGTTGGGCTTCTTCGAGGTCACCATCCTGACGTCGATCAGCGTGGCGCTCTCGACCCGGCTGCCGATGCTCGTCAACCTGATCATCTGCATCATGGTCTTCTTCCTGGGCCACCTCAGCCCGGTGCTGGTGACGGCGACCCAGAACGGCCAGCAGCTCATCCACTTCATGGCCCAGCTCTTCGCCTGGGTTCTGCCTCCGCTTGAGCTGTTCAACGCCGGCCCTTCGATCGCCACCGGGGCCGTGATCCCCTGGGTCGGCTACGTTCTCCCGGCGCTCGGCTGCTGCGTGTTGTACAGTGGAGCGGCGCTCTTCTTCGCGTTCCTCCTCTTCGAGGATCGCGATTTGGCCTGAGACCGAACCGGACGGCGCGGCGGGCCCTTCGCCTTCCCGGCGTCGGCCCGCCGGCCTCCGCGACCCCTCCGGGGGGCGGGATGGTCCGCGGCGAGACGGAGCGCAGACCCGATTTCCGGCCCTGGACCCCTTGGGGGGGAGCCTCCCGCATGCAAGCCGAAGCCTATTTGCGCGCCAAGAAGATCCTGAGCGCAAGCCGCTCCCCCCTGTTCGCCAGGCTGCTCGGCGCCGGCGAAGCGCTCCTGGTCCTTCTGCTGCTGATCACGGCGGCCCTCTTCGTCTCTCTCCTGTCCTCCCGGGGGGAGGTCCTGATCGCCCGCTCGGCGGCCGATCGGCTGCCGTCGTGGACGCTGAGCCGCCAGGTCGGCGAATCGGACCAGACCTATGAATACGCCGACTCCGGCGTCTTCCCGCTCATCGCCGCGAACCTGGACAGCCCGAATCCCGTGCACCGGATCGGGGCCCGCCTGCTCGCCGGCCTCACCCGCGTGTTGCCGCCCCTGAGGAACAACCTCGGCGCGCTGGCGACCCTGCTGGCCTCGGGCCTGGCGCTCATCCTCCTGCTGGCGATGACGGCGCAGGTCCGCCGGTCGCTGGTCGCCTCGGCCGTGGCCGACCTCGCCACCAACCTTCGACACCAGATCCACCGCCAGATGTACCGGCTGGGCCAGTCGTCGCTCCCCACCGAGGGCGTGGGCCCGGTGGTCAACATCTGGACCCGCGAGGTCAACGACATCCGCGACGCCCTGACGGCCGACTTCCGCGTCCGTCCCGGCATGATCGTCCTGGGGGCCGGCCTGGCCGCCATCGCGCTGTCCACCTCGCCCGTGCTCACCCTGTTCCTGGCCTCGCTCGGCTTGCTGGTCTACCTCATCGCCCGGATCCTGAACCGGGACGCCCGCTCCGCATACGACGTCGCCCTGCGCGACGCCTCGATCCAGCTCTGCCTGCTCCACGAGGATCTCGGACTGCTGCGGACGGTGCGGATCTACGGCGTCGAGGACTACGACCGGGGCCGGTTCGACGACCACCTGGAGAGCTACCGCGCGGCCGACGTCCGCCGGATGCTGACCCACGGCCGGCTCTCGACGACCTCCGCCCTGCTCTACGGCGCCGCGCTGGCCACGGCCTTCGGCCTGCTCGGCTACAACGTGCTGGTGAGGGGGCAGATCTCGCTCGCCACGATGCTGATCCTCCTGACCTCGCTCGCCGGCCTGGCCCTCCCGATCCTGGAATGGGACCGGATGCGCAAGGCGATCCGCCACGCCGACCGCTCGGCGGCCGAGATCTTCGAGTTCCTGGCCCGGTCGCCCGAGCTGCACCAGAACGTCGGTGCCGAGTTCCTGCCGCCGCTCCGCCAGGCGATCGTCTTCGAGGACGTCACGCTCGAAAGTCGATCCGGCCGGATGCTCCTGGATCGGCTCTCGGCCGAGATCCCCGCCGGCGGCCGCACCGTCGTCGTGGGACTCGACGAGGACTCGAAGCTCGCCCTCGCCTGCCTCATCCCCCGCCTGATCGACCCCCAGGCCGGCCGCGTGCTGATCGACGGCCGCGACCTCCGCGAGATGACCCTGGAATCGGTCCGCGCCCAGGCCGCGATGGTCCTCCAGGCCGACCTCGTCTTCACCGACTCCATCCTGGTGAACATCGGCCTGGGCGATCCGCGCAACACCCTCCAGCGCGTGATCGAGGCCGCCAAACTGGCCCACGCCCACTACTTCATCCAGGACCTCCCCCACGGCTACGACACGGTCGTCGGCCCCCTGGGGCATTATCTCAAGCCCGACGAGCAGCTCCGCCTCGCGCTGGCTCGCGCGTACCTCCACGATCCGTCGATCCTGATCGTCGAGGAGTTGGCCACCCCCGTCGACGACGAGGTCAAGCTCCTGCTGGACGACACTCTCGCCCGACTCGCCGCCAATCGCACGGTGATCGTGATCGCCCACCGGCTGTCGACGATCCGATCGGCCGACAACGTCATCCTGCTGCACAACGGCCGGGTGGAGGCGATGGCCACGCCCTCGAAGCTCCAGGCCGAGAGCAAGCTCTACCGCCACATCCTGTACACCGAGTTCAACGAGTACGCCACCGGCGAGATCGAGGCGGGCCAGGTCGCCGGCTGATCCCGATCCATCTCGGCGAGGATCCCCGGCGACCGCGAGGGTCGCCGGGCCTCCTTCGGGCTGGCCCCCGTCAGCAGAAGTCGTCGACCGTCGGCGTGAGGACTAGTTCGGGCACTCGGGCGCGGGGGTTCAGCTCCACCAGGAACTTGACCGCCGCCGCCACGTCCTCGGGCTGGAGGATCGCCGCCTTCCGCGCATCGGGGACTTTCACGGGGCGGGCGTCGAGTATCGGCGTGTTGACCTCGCCGGGATAGATCACCGTCGAGCGGATGCCTTCCTCGCGGGCCTCGCGGCCCAGGCAGAGCCCCAGCGCGGCCTGGCCGAACTTCGAGGCCGAGTACCCCGCCCCGCCCAGCGTGCTCGCCCGCAGGCCGGACAGCGAGCAGATCTGGATCACCAGCCCGTCCTTCCGCTCGCGCATCCCCGGCAGGATCGCGCGGAGCACGTTGAAGGGGCCGGTCAGGTTGGTCGCCAGCATGGCGTCCCAATCCTCGGGCGTGAGCACGTCGAGTCCGCGGTTGCGCACGTTCGTCCCGGCGTTGCAGACCAGGACGTCGATCCGGCCGAAGGCCTTCTCGATCTCCGCCGCGGCCTTCGCCACCGCCTCGCGATCGGTAACGTCGCAGGGGACGACCAGCGCGCGGTCGTCGGCGACGTTCAACAGCCCCTTCGTGGCCTCCAGCTTGGATCGATCGCGGCCCACCAGCGCGACCTTCAGCCCGAGCGCCGCCAGGGCTTCGGCCACGCCCCTCCCGATCCCGCTCCCCGCGCCCGTGACGACCGCGGTCTCCGGCTTCCGACTCATGGTGCATCCTTCCTCAAAAGACGAAGGCCCCGCGCTCGAAGACCGGCGCGGGGCCTGAGATCGTCCCGGATTGTATCGCGGAAGGCCGGCCCGTGCGAACGACGGGCCGCCTCCGCTCGCATCGCGGCTCACTTAGCCGAGGAGACGCTCCAGGCCCTGACGGACCGGAAGCCGCCGGACGAGCCGGCCCACTTGCTCATCGCGAGCAGCAGCTGACCGACGTCGGCCTTCGCGAGCCTGGTCGACGAGGCGGCCTCGTCGACGGTGCTCGCCGTCAGCTCCTCCACGGGCTTGCCGTTCAGGTAGACCGGCAGCTCGAGGAACGTCGGCGTCTCCTCGGCCCCGCCGTTTCCCACCGGCCCCGGGAGGGTCGGCTCGGGGGTCGGCGTGGTCGGGGTCGGGGTCGGGGTCGGGGTGGGAGTCGGCGTCGGCGTCGGCGTCGGCTTGGGGGCGGTCGGGGTCACCGGCGTGTAATCGACCGGCGTCGTCGGCGGGATGAGAACCTGCTCGGCCGGCGGGATCACGACGACGGGCGGGGTCGGCGCCGGCGTGGGGGTCGGCGTCGGCGCCGGCTTGGGAGTGGACCCGCCCGGCACGAGCGAGGCCGACTTGAGGACGTCGAGCCGGCCGAGTTCGATGCCGGTCACGTCGTCGCGGATCGTCTTCGCCCCCTGTTCCAGCCACCCCTCGAGCTGGTCGACCGTCGGGAGCGAGCCGAACCGTGATTTGTAGATCGACTGCAGGAGGACGATCGAGCCCGAGACGAGCGGGGCGGCGAAGCTGGTCCCCTCGACGTTCGAGTAGCTCGAACCGTCGATCAGGGCGGCGAGCCCCGCGCCGGGGGCGGCGAGGTCGGTGGCCGTCGAGCCGCCGTACTCCACGCCGAGCCGCTGGGCGTTGGCGAGGAGCCTGTCGGACGAGTCGCTGGCGGTGACGCTGATCACGCCGTCGAGGACCGCGGTGAAGCCCTCGCCCTGCTGCCCGGTGAAGCTGTTGCCCGTGGCCGCGACGACCGCGATCTTCAGGTCCTTCAGCTGCTGGACGAGCTGGGTCATCCGCTGGCCCACGCCGTTGTCCTGGGCGAACCAGTTGCGGGCGTAGTTCTTGCCGTTGGACAGCGAGACGTTGACCACGCTGATGTTGTACTCGGCGTGGTGGTCGACCACCCACTGCAGCGCGTCGGCGATATCGTTGGTGTCGGCCGTGTTGTTCGGGCCGGTGACCTTCAGGGCCACGATGTCGACGCCCGGCGCGACGCCCAGGTGGTTCGCGTCGGCCCCGGCGATCAGGCCGGCGACGGCCGTCCCGTGCTGCGAGGACGAGGCGATCGGGTCCGCGTCCTTGTCGCCAAAGTCGTAGCCGGCGATCACCCGAGCGTTGGGGCCGTAGCCGCCGCCGAGGCTCGCGCTGTTGTAGTTGACCCCGGTGTCGATCACCGCCACCGTCAGGCCGGAGCCGTCGACGTTGTAGGTGTTACGGACCTGGGCCGAGCCGATGATCGGGTCGAAGGCCGTGGCCGGGCCTGTGGCGAGGGTCCCGGCGGGGGCCGAGGTCGCCTCGGCCGTCTCGGCCGCCCTGCGGAGGGCGGGCCGCTGAGGAGGCGCGACCGCGCCGCCTCGGACGATCCTCAGGTCCTGGACGCCCCCGTCCATCCCCCCCCGCGGCCGGGCCTGGGCCTGCTGCGCCGCGCCGGGCCGGACCCGTTGCGCGGCGTCGGCGTGCCGGACGGCGGCGTGCTTGGGGAGGGCCCCCGCGAGCCCCGTCGAGAGCAGGCGGCGGGCGTCGAGCTGCTCGATCGCCGGCCGCTGCCTGCGTCGAGAATCCCGGCTGTCGTGGCCAGTCAGGGTCCATGCCATGAGACCAATCTCCCCAGACGGCCGCCATGCCATTGGCTGGCCGCCCCGCGATTCGGAGTGTGAACGCCCCCCTTCCATGGCGGGCCGCGATCGCGACGCCGGACGCATCCGGCGGCGCTTTCGGGCCCGGGGGGCCCCGGCCGGGAGGGTTCCCGGACGCGGCCCCGCAGAGCGCGTGACAAGTTGTTCGGCCCGAGTGACGACGCGGGGGCGACGGAGCCTCGCCGTCGCGCTCGGCCCGTGGGCGTCGCGCGGCGGCCTTCTCCCTCGCCCCGGAGCCGTCGGCCCGGGCGCGGTGAATCGACGACGGTCCGGGCTCCGGTCCGGGGGTCTGGGGACACCCTCGGCCTCGGCGCGGGGCCATCGATTCGGCTTCGTCCTCCTGAGCGGCGGCCGGGCGCGTCCAGTACGCCCGACCATTCCGGGCCGGCCCATCCGGGCCGCCCCGCCGACGCACGTCCTTGACGCGCCGGCTCGGCTTCCGCGCCCGATCGGCCTCAGCGCCGACCGCGACCTTCCGCCACCTCCCGCGCCGGCCCCGATCCGTCTTGCGTCCCCTCTTGGGACGCACTAGATTGAGGTCGCCTCGGTCAGGTCCCGGTTGAGAATCGGTTCTCTCCCGGTGAGCCTTGTATCGGAATCGGGGCGAGCCGGGGACCGCAGGAAAAATGGAAAATGCAGCCGTGATCCCGGCGCGGTTCGCTTCGACCCGACTGCCCGGCAAACCCCTTCTATCCGACACCGGGAAGCCGCTCATCCAGCACGTCGTCGAGGCCGCGCGACGCGCGAAATCCCTGCGACGCGTCATCGTCGCCACCGACGACGACCGCATCGCCGACGCCGTGCGGGCCTTCGGCGGCGAGGTCGCCATGACCCGCGCCGACCACCCGACGGGCACCGACCGCGTGGCCGAGGTGGCCGCGACGATCTCCAACGCCGCGATCATCGTCAACGTCCAGGGGGACGAGCCCGAGATCGAAGGATCGTCAATCGATCGCTTGATCACGCTCTTGCAAGAGGATCCGGATGCGCCGATGGCGACCCTCGCCACCCCGATCCGCGACGAGGCCGTCTACCGCGACCCCTCCTGCGTCAAGGTCGTCGCCTCGACCCGCGGCCGCGCGCTCTACTTCTCGCGCAGCCCGATCCCCTTCCACCGCGACGCCGCCCCCGACTTCGCCGACCCGGCCGCCCCCGCGGCGCTCCTCCACCTGGGGATCTACGCCTACCGCCGCGACTTCCTGCTGCGGATCGGCGAACTCCCGCGGTCGCCGCTGGAGGCCGCCGAGAAGCTCGAACAGCTCCGCGTCCTGGAAGCCGGCCTCCCCATCGCCCTCGGGATCGTCGACGAGCCCAGCATCGGCATCGACACCCCAGAGGACTACCGCCGCTTCGTCGAACGCCACCGCCGCCGCCACGGGGCCTGAGCGGTCGGGTCAGCGATTCTGCGCGGTCTCGCGCCCGGGGACGGCCCGCAGGATCAGATCGGCCAATGCCTTCATCCCCCGATCGCCGGGATGGCCGCCGACCCCGGCGTGCTTGTAAGGCCGCTCCGATCGCGCCGCGTTGGCTTCGTCGCGGCCCAGCGGCCAGGCGTTCACGAAGATCGCGCCGGCCTCGTCGCTCGCCTCGCGGAGCCGGCGGTCCTTCGCCTCGTCCGCCCAGAAGCAACTCCGCACGAGGATGATGGGTCGCTTCGGGGATCGCGCGCCCGCGAGGATCCTCGCCACGCCCGACTTGAATCGCTCCCCGGCCGCCTCGGAATCGATCCCCGGGACGTTCTCGCCGATGGCCAGGACCACCATGTCGGCGTCGAAGGCGAAGAGGTCCTTCAGTTCGTGCTCGACGTCCCAAGTCGCATAATGGCGTTCGAACTCGGCGAGGTTGCGGACCCGGATCTCCGGCGCTCGGCCGGTCCGTTCCGCCATCCCCGCGGCGACGAGATGGACGTAATCCTTCTCCGGCGCGGTCGCGGCCATGCCCCAGTCGCCGTGCCAGTCGATGTCGGCCTTCGGGCCGTGGTGGGTGAGGCTGTTGCCCAGGAAGAGGATCCTGCGGACGTCCTCCGCACGCACGCCCGGCCGCTCGTCGGCACCGGCCGGGGCCGCCCACGCGAACGTCGCCAGGAACAGGAGCCCGATGCTCGACCAGTTGTGATGGCTCAAGACGGCCTCGAAGTAGGATAGTAGCGGCGATCCCCGCCCGATTATCCCACCTCCGGCCGCCCTGTCACCCGCCCTCCGGCCGCTTCTCAAAGGCCACGACTCCGCTCGCCATTCGATCGATCCGGGCCATTGTCCCCATAACGGCCCCTTGCGCGCCGCAGAGGTGCAAGCGCCGGAACGTCCCGCCGCCGCTCGACCGGGCAGGGACGATGACGGGGACTCACGAAACGCGCCGAACGAAGCCAATCACCGACGAGACGCAAGTTGCACGTTATTCTAAACTTATGTCGAGGTTTCGGCGTTTCGGCGCGCGCGAACGAACCCGATTTCGAAGCCAATCCGTCGGCGCTTCGGAGGTCAGTAGTTGAACAGCCGGCTGACGCTCTCGCGGCGGTGGATGGACATGATGGCGTCGGCGAAGAGGCCGGCGACGCTCACGACCTTGACGCACGGGGCCAGAGGCTCGAAGCGGTAGCCGATCGTGTCGGTCATCACCAGCTCCTTGATCGGCGAGCGGGCGAGCTTCTCGGCGGACCCCTTGGAGAAGACCCCGTGCGAGACGCAGGCGTAGACGTCCTTGGCCCCGCGCTCCTTGCAGGCGACGGCCATCTCGATGAGGGTCCCGCCCGTGATGGTGAAGTCGTCGACGATGAGGACGTTCCGGTCCTTCACCTCGCCGACGATGTCGAGCATCTCGGCCTTTTCGTCGTGCCCCCGACGCACCTTGTTGCCGAAGATGACGGGCGCGTGCATCATCTCGGCGAACTTGTAGGCCTGCTTGCCGAAGCCCACGTCGGGCGCGGCCACCACGAGATCCGGGATCTCCTTGCGCCGGAAGTAGTCCGCGAGGACCGGCATGGCGTAGAGGTGGTCGACCGGGATGCGGAAGAAGCCCTGGATCTGCGGGCTGTGCAGGTCCATCGTCAGGACGCGGTCGGCCCCGGCGGCCTCGATGCAGTCGGCGCAGACGCGGGCGCGGATGGAGACGCGGGGCTCGTCCTTCTTGTCCCCCTTCGCGTAGGAGAAGAAGGGGATGACGGCCGTCACCTGGGTGGCGCTCGCCCGCTTGAAGGCGTCGATCCAGAAGAGCAGCTCCATGAAGTTGTCGTTGACCGGGTATTCGGACCCCTGGATGATGTAGACGTCCCGCCCGCGGACGTTCTCCAGGACCCGGACGAAGACGCAGCCCTCGCTGAACGTCTTGGTCTCCGCCTTCGCCATGCCGGCTCCCAGGTGCTCGGCGATGGCCTCGGCGAACGACCCGCTCGCGCTGCCGGCGAACACCTTCAGCTCGCCGTAAGGGTCGACTCGCTCGGCCGACGAGCAGATCAGCGACATGTCCTTGCTCACGATGTCCGCCCCGGTTTCGGGAGGAGGAATGGTGGGGGCCGCCGCGATCGCCGCCGCGATCGCGTCCGACGACCCCGCCTCCCGATCCGGGCCGTCGACACTCGATCTTAACACCCCTCAACCCTCGGGGCCACCCGGACGACCCCCAGACGCATCGACGAATGTCGCTGCGACGAACGCCCCGGCGGCCCGGGGTTCTTCCGCCCGCCTCGGATCGTTTACAATCCCCCGAGCGGGCCCCCGTCCCGCATCGTTCGACACGCCTTGAGTTTTCGCCAACAGGAGGATGGACCATGCAGCGTCGGCGATCGGAGCGGAACGCGTCCCTCGGCTGGGTCGCCCTGGCGGCGGGCGCGCTCGCGCTCTCCGCGTGGTATTCGAGCAACGACCGGCCGTCGCGGCCGGACGTCGCCCATCCGACGATCCGGACGGTCTCGCTCGCGCAGGCTCCAGCCCCCAGCTTCGACGGCGCCGTCGGCTGGATCAACTCGGGCCCGATCGACCTGGCGTCGCTCAAGGGGAAGGTCGTCCTGCTCGACTTCTGGACCTACTGCTGCATCAACTGCCACCACATCCTCCCCGACCTGGAGAAGCTCGAGCAGAAGTACAAGAACGAACTGGTGGTGATCGGGATCCACTCCGGCAAGTTCGACGCCGAGCGGAACACCGAGAACATCCGCCGCAAGGTGGCCGAGTACCGGATCAAGCACCCCGTCGCCAACGACGCCGACATGGTGATCTGGGAACGCTTCGGCGTGAACAGCTGGCCCACTCGGGTCCTGATCGACCCCGACGGCAAGGTCGTCGCCTTCGGCCGGGACGAAGACGGCAACCTGATCACCGCCATCGGCGGCGAAGGCCGCTACGAGCTGTTCGACTTCGCCATCGGCAAGATCGCCGACACCTTCCGCAAGGCCGGCAAGCTGAACGAGAAGCCGATGGCCTTCCCGACCGAGGAGAGCCAGTACGCCGACAAGCCCCTGCTCTTCCCGGGCAAGATCGTGGCCGACGCCAAATCGAACCGACTGTTCATCTCCGACACCGGGCACAATCGGATCGTCCAGACCGACCTCGACGGCAAGAACCCCGTCCTGATCGGCGACGGCGGCGCGGGTCTCGTCGACGGCGACTTCGCCACGGCCCGGTTTAACCGCCAGCAGGGGATGTGCCTGGAGGGCGACGTGCTCTACGTCGCCGACACCGAGAACCACGCCATTCGCGCCGTGGATCTGAAGGCCAGGACCGTGACGACCGTCGTCGGCGACGGCAAGCAGTCCGACCGCGACCCCCGCGAGCCCTTCGTGGGGCCCGGCAAGACCTCGTCGATCTCCAGCCCGTGGGACGTGATCCAGGTCCCCGGCGCGCGGACGATCTACATCGCGATGGCCGGCACCCACCAGATCTACGCCTTCGAACCCGAGTCGGGCGACGTCCGCTGGTTCGCCGGCTCGGGCTTCGAGAACATCCAGGACGGCACCCTCGCCGACTCCCGGTTCGCCCAGCCCAGCGGCCTCGCGACCGACGGTCGGAATCTCTTCATCGCGGACTCCGAGGTCTCCGGCGTGCGCGTGATCTCCGGCCTCCGGACGGAGAAGCCCCGGGTCGGCCGCGTGGTCGGCAAGGGCCTCTTCGACTTCGGCGACCGCGACGGCGCGGGCGCGGACGTCGTCCGGCTCCAGCACTGCCTCGGGCTCGCCTTCGCCGACGGCAAGCTCTACATCGCCGACACCTACAACAGCAAGATCAAGGCCTGCGACCCCAAGACCGCCGAAGTCCGGACGTTCCTCGGCGGCGAGGACGCCGAGGGCGCGGCCAAGCTCTTCGAGCCGGGCGGCCTGAGCGCCTCGGGCGGCAAGCTCTATATCGCCGACACGAACCACCACCAAGTCAAGGTCGTCGACCTCGCCACGAAGGCCGTCCGAGTCCTGGAGATCCCCGATCTCAAGCCCCCCGCCGCCCCCGAGCCTGCCCCTGCCCCCGCCCCCTGAAATCGCGGCGGCCGGCCGGGAGCGGATTGAAGATCCGCCGTGTTTAGACGAATCTCTAAATACAACGCCGGCCCGGCCGGCGATCCGCCGCGAAACCTGGGGAGGATGGGTCCGATGCCGCGCCTGCTGCCGATGCTGCTGCTGACCACGTGCGCCTGGGCCGGCGACGTGAAGGACGACGCCCGCAAGTTCCTGGAGCTTTGCCAGGCTTCGAAGTTCGAGGACGCCCACGCGAACTTCAGCCCGAAGATGGCCACAGCCCTGCCGAAGGAGAAGCTCGCCCAGGTCTGGGCGGGCCTGGAGAAGCAGCTCGGTCCGATCCAGTCGATGGGCGAGCCGAGGGAGGACCGCGTCGGAGCCTCGCGGCGGGCGAAGATCCGCTGCCAGTTCCGGGCGACCGCGCTCGACGCCCTGGTGAGCTTCGACGCCGAGGGCAAGGTGGAGGGCTTCTTCCTCGTCCCCGCCGAGAAGGCGAAGGGCGAGGCGGTCGCGAAGCCCGAACCCCCGTACGCCGACCCCTCGAAATACGACGAGGAGGAGGTGACGGTGGGTGCCGAGGGCTGGCCGCTGTCGGGGACCCTGACCCGTCCGAAGGGTGTCGAGAAGGCCCCGCTGGCGATCCTGCTCCAGGGTTCGGGTCCCCACGATCGCGACGAGACGATCGGCCCCAACGCCCCGTTCCGCGACCTGGCCCATGGCCTGGCGAGCCGGGGCGTGGCCGTCCTCCGCTACGAGAAGCGGACTCACGCCCACAAACTCCGCTACGCCGACCCCAAGGTCCGAGACGCCGTGGCTGTCCAGGACGAGGTGATCGACGACGCGCTGGCGGCCGTCGCCAAGGCGCGGGGCTGGAAGCGGATCGACCCCGACCGGATCGTCGTTTTGGGCCACAGCCTGGGGGGGACGGCGGCGCCGACCGTCGCGAAGCAGGACGGCCGGCTCGCAGGCGTTGTCCTGCTGGCCGCCTCGGCACGCCCCGCCGCCGAGATGGTCCGCGAGCAGGTCGATCACATCAAGAAGGTCGACCCCGAACGCGCCAAGGGCCTCGCCGAGGTCGACGCCAAGCTCGATGACGTGATCTCCCGGATGAAGGCCGGGACGGCGAAGGACGACGAGACCCTGCTGGGCGTCCCCCTACGCTACTGGAAGACAATGGACGCCCTCCACCCGGACAGGCTCCTGGCCGAGTCGCCGGACCTTCCCGTCCTGGTCCTCCAGGGAGGCCGAGACTATCAGGTGACCGAGGCCGACTTCGACCTCTTCCGCCGCGCCCTCGACGGCCGCCCCAACGCCACGCTCAAGCTCTACCCCGACCTCAACCACGGCTTCCAGACCGGCGAGGGGAAGGCGGTCCCCGCCGAGTATGAGAAGCCGGGTTTCGTCGACCTCCGAGTCATCGAGGACGTGGCGGGCTGGATCCTGGGCCTCTCCGGGCGCCGGGAATGAGTCAGGCCTCGGGCTCCGCCGAACTCCGCAGGCGGAGGCCGATGGGGAGCGAGTCGCCGAGGGCCTGGCCTTCCTGGGCGGCTTCCAGCTCGTGGTACTCGCGGACGGGGAGCAGGGCGGCCTCGTCGGCGCCGAGGCGCATCAGGGCTTCAAGGGCCTTGTCGCGGACCGGGTCGGCGAGGTCGCGGACGCGGTCGCCGGAGTAGCGTGCGATCTGGCCGAGGGCGAACGCCGCATCGGCCGACTCGCGCCCCGGGGCGTATTCGCGGCCGGCGAGCGCCTCGACCCAGCGCTCGGCGGCCTCGCGGCGGACCACGGTGTTCGCCGGCCCGTACAGGGGGACCCGGGCGCCGAGGCGGCCCAGGCACCAGAGGGCGTGGCCCGGGATGGAAGACGAAGGCCGGGCCAGGTCCTTGGCGAGGACGCCGCCGAGCGTCTCCTTGACCTCGGCCGGGACCCGTTCCAGGCTCGCTGCGCATCGCCACATCTCGGCCAGCTCGTGGGCCTCGGGCTTGGGCCGGCCGGCCTTCTTCGACGGCGTCGAGCCCTTGGGCGGGTTCAGGAACGGGGCGAGCCGCCGCAGGATCTCGTCGTGGTGGGCCCGGGTCAGGCCGGCGGCCACGCGTCGCCAGAGGATCCACCATTCGGCCCAGCACTGGACGTCCCTGGCGTGCTTCACCCCCAGGTGAAAGGCCGGCCAGAGGGCCTTGATGCGCAGCTCGTCGAGCGGGAAGCCGCGGCCGGGACGGAGGGCGTAACCCGCCAGGTTGAACCAGCGCGACTCGTGGCGCGGGCTCTTAAGGCGGTGGTCGGCCAGGTCGCGGAGGGGCTCCCAGAAGGCCCGGAGGGCGGAGGGGGGCCAACCGTCTCGGCCGACGTCCAGGATCTCCTCCAGCTTCTTGACCAGACGCGCCGGGCCGTCGTCGGCGTTCGCGGCCGAGGCCGGGGCCTCGAAGGCCGACCGGATCGCCGCCACGGCCGCATCCAGCTCCCCCTGCTCCACCACGATCCGGTCGGTCTCGGCGTCGGCCACCGTGCCGCGCGAGGTTGCGGCGTCGGCGGCCCCCCGGAGCTGGATCTGGAGCCGCCAGCGTCGGTCGTCGGACCTGGCCTGGCACCACAGCTCGATGGTGCCCACCTCGGTCACCCGCGCCGCCAGATTGACGGCCGCGCGTTCGGACTTCGCCTTCCGGCCGACCCGCATCAGGCTCTGGAGCGGCGGCAGCTCCAGGATCGAGTCGGGGTCGGCGGGGGCGAGGTCGCCCGGCTTGTCGTCGGGGCGGACCGAGCTGCTCGCCAGCGGGAAGACGACCGGCTGGCCCATCAAAAGGTCGAAGTCGCGGCCCTCGATCTTGATCTCGTCCCCTTCTTCGGCGTCGCGGGGGACGACGCAGAGCCAGGGGCGGTCGGGCCGGTCCCCCTCGAAGCCGACGTAGAACGACCGGGCGGTGCCGCCGCCGATCCGGATGCCGCCGCCGCGCCGGACCACGCCGTAGTACGCCGCGCCGTGGGCCACGGCCAGGTCGAGGGAGGCGTTCGCCAGCACGCGGGGGGCGTAGGGCGGGCCCGGATCGTCGGCGAACCACGAAGCGACGACCTGCACCAGCCGGTCGCGGATCGTGTCGGGCGTGAGGGTGCCGCCGTTGAACAGGATGGCGTCCGGCCGCGCGGGGCGATCCGCCGAGGCGTCCTCCCCCTGCCCGACCGCGTGGGTCTGGTGCCGCCGCAGGAACGCGGACAGGTGCTTCGGCACGGCCGGGTCGGCGACGAACGGCAGGCCGAATTCCTGGAGCCCGCTCCGCGCGCCGCGCTCCGGCTCCTCGTCGCGGCCGACCTGGGGGAAGAAGCCGTCGAGGGCGATCCGACGCACCTCGTCGCGGGTCAGCTCGGACTGGATGCTGCCGCCGATGATCCGCGAGCCTCGGCCGGCGATCGTCACCGGCCAGCGTTCCAGGAGGGGGGACTGCTGGATCAGCAGCTTCTCCTTGGCCGTTCGGCAGGCGAACCGCAGGGCGCTCCACTGCTCGCCGTCCAGCCGCAGGCCGCCGAGCTTCTTCTCGACGTGGTGGGCCAGCGCGAGGTCGATGTTGTCGCCGCCGAGCATCAGGTGGTCGCCCACCGCGACCCGCCGGAAGCCCGGGCCGGTGGGGGTCTCGGCCACGGTGATGAGGCTGAAGTCGGTCGTGCCCCCGCCGATGTCGCAAACCAGGATCAGCTCGCCGGCGCGGACCTCGCGCTGCCAGCGGTCCTGATGGGTGACGATCCAGCAGTAGAAGGCCGCCTGCGGCTCCTCCAGGAGCGTGATCGACTCCAGGCCGGCGCGTTTGGCGGCCTCGACGGTCAGCTCGCGGGCCGCCTCGTCGAAGGAGGCGGGGACCGTCAGGACGATCTCCTGCTTCTCCAGCCGATGAGCCGGGTCGTCGCCGGCTATGGCGTGGTTCCAGGCGTCCCGGATATGGATCAGGAAGTCGGCCGAGGCCTCGACGGGCGAGACTTTCCTGACCTCGGGCGGGCCGCCCCACGGCAGGATCGCGGCTTCGCGATCGACGCCCGGGTGGCAGAGCCAGCTCTTGGCGCTGGAGACCAGGCGGCTGGGGACCTTCGCCCCCTGGAGCCGCGCGAATTCGCCGACGATCCGATCGGAGCCTTCCTTCCACGGCAGATGCGAGGCCCCAGGCGGCAGCTCCGGCCCGCCCGCGAGGTAGACGAATGACGGCAGCATGGGCCGGGGCGCGGTCTCGCCGGGCGCCACGAGTTGCGGGACCTCGAACGCCCGAATGTCGGCCGCCGGGCGCTCCCTCCCCTTGGTGTCGACGTACGACACGGCGCTGTTGGTGGTCCCCAGGTCGATCCCGACGATGTACCGTGAACGCGTCATCCGATGCCCTTGCCGCCCGTCGCCCCGACACACTTCGACCGCCCGCCGCTCCATCATAAGTGCGGACGACGGCGCGGTCCAACGTCGCAGACGATGGGACGCCCCGGGCCCCGCCGCTCGCTCAGGCCGCCGAGCCGACGGCGCGGATCAGCCTCGGACGGACAACCGCCCAGACGCGGTCGGGGCTGACCTCGTCGTGGCATTCCAGCCGGTCGCAGTTCTTGAGGAAGCTGGGGGCGCACCAGACGCAGCTCCTCACGACGGCCGCGCGAGGGCCGTACGGCCCGGTGAGCTTCGGGTCGGTGCAGGTGTAGACGCCGACGACATGGGCCCCGACCGCCGCCGCCAGGTGGATCGGCCCGGTGTCGTTGGACAGGTAGAGGTCCGTCCGACGGGCCAGGGCCGCGAGCTGGAGCAGCGAGGTCGCCCCGCAGAGGTCCAGGACAGGCGTCCGGCCAAGGCTCGCGCGGAGCCCGTCGACCAGCTCGCGGTCCTCGGGGGCCCCGACGGCCACGACCCCCGCTCCGAACTCGGCGACGGCCCGCCGCGCGACCTCGGCGAAGTGCCGGACCGGCCAGCGCTTGGTCAGCCAACGCGAGCCGACGTTCAACACCAGCGTCGGCCGCGCGACGCCGGCCAGCGTTCGCACGGCCCAGGCCTCGTCCTCCTCGCGGATCGGCAGCGAGAACTCGGGCTCCGATCGCCGCCCCCCGAGGGCCTCGGCCGCCACCATGACCCGATCGACCGCGTGGACGCTGGCCCTCGGGGCCTCGATCGTGTGGGTGTAGAAACGGCCCGCCCCCTCGCGAGCGTCCGCCATCCCCACGCGGATCGGGGCCCGGGTCGCGGCCGTCATCAGGCCCGAGCGGAGTAGCCCCTGGAGGTCGATCGTCAGGTCGAACCGCTCCCGCGCCAGGGTCGAGGCCAGCCGGGCCAGGCCCTTGAGCCCCCGCCACGAGACGCCCGACGGCCCTTTGTCGTAGGGGATCACCCGGTCCAGGTCCTCCCGGCCTTCCAGGAGGCTCCGGAACGACCCGCTCACCACCCAGCTGAGATGGGCCTGCGGCCAGAGCCGGCGAAGCTCGGGGAGGATGGGGAGCGAGTGGACCACGTCCCCCAGCGAGCTGGGCTTGATGATGCAGATCCGTCCCGGCGGACGGCGGCCGACGATTTCCGACAACGATCCCATAGCCGGGGAACTCCCTTTCCCGTAACTTCCAGAGGGGGCCGTAGATTAGCCCGGCCCCCCTTTTCCGACAACCCGGCTTTGCACGGAGCACCCGCCGATGTTCGTCGCTTCGTTGGTCTTAGGGACGATCCTCGGACTGGGCGCCCCCGAGCGCGGCGAGGTCGCCTTCCGCCCCGA
The DNA here is from genome assembly GCF_011064595.1 of Paludisphaera soli. Classification (GTDB taxonomy): domain Bacteria; phylum Planctomycetota; class Planctomycetia; order Isosphaerales; family Isosphaeraceae; genus Paludisphaera; species Paludisphaera soli. Next base: position 594,538 of record NZ_JAALJI010000001.1, read on the forward strand.
TGCGCGGGAGGCCTCGGTCCCGGAACCGTTCCGGCTGGCCCCGGCCACCTTCGCCTACGAGCGGACCCCGGTCTACCAGGCCGGCCGTTACACGGTGTCCAAGGTGACGTTCCCCTCGCCGATCGAGACCCCCGACGAGGCCAACAACACGGTCCACGCCGAGTACTTCGACCCGGTCGGCTTCCCGGGGAAGCGGCCGGCGGTGGTGGTGCTGCACATCCTGGGATCGGACTTCCCCCTCTCCCGCTACCTGGCCGCCCGCCTGGCCGATCGGGGGATCGCGGCCCTGTTCGTGAAGCTCCCCTACTACGGCGAGCGTCGGCCCGAGGGGGGCCCCGGGCCCGTCCCCCGCAAGTTCCTGTCGGACGACATCGAGCGGACGATGACATCGATGCGCCAGGGCGTCTGCGACGTCCGTCGGGCCTCGCGGTGGCTGGCCTCGCGGCCGAACGTCGACCCCGAGCGACTGGGGGTGACCGGGATCAGCCTGGGGGGGATCGTCTCGTCATTGGTCGTTTCGGTCGACCCCGACATCCGGACCGCGGCGCTGTTGCTGGCCGGCGGCGACCTGGCGAATGTCCTGTGGGAAATGCCCGAGACGGCCCCGTTTCGCGAGGCCTGGTCGGCCGCCGGCAAGACCGTCGCCGACCTGAAGACGCTGACCGACCCCTACGACCCGCTGACCTACGCCGCCGGGATGGCCGGCAAGCGGGTCCTGATGATCGCCGGGAACGTCGACGAGGTGATCCCGCCGGCCTCGGCCCGGGCGCTCTGGGAGGCGGGGGACCGGCCGCCGATCGTCTGGTACGACTGCGGCCACTACTCGGCCGCCGGCTACCTGCTGCCGGCCATGCGCCGGACCGTCGCGTTTCTGGGGGGCGAGGCCCCTCCGGGCGAGGAGGCGGCCGCACCCTGAGCCGCCGGGGTCGCGATTGTCAGATCGGGGGCTTGGGGGTATCCTGCCGCGAAATCGGGACCGAGCCCGAGCCATCGTCTCATGCGGAAAGGGTCATGCCATGACGGCCTCCGTGACGAGCGTCTTCCTCTACGTGAAGGACGTTCGACGTTCGCTGGAGTTCTACAACGAGGTCGTCGGCGCGGAGATCCTCCAGGTCCACGCCGAGCAGGAGAACGGCCCCTACAGCCTGGCCATCCTGCGGATCGACGCCTTCACGATCATGCTCCACGCCCAGGAGGCCCACTCCGAGGAGTTCGCCGACGCCCGGCTCGGCGTGGGCATCCACCTGCAACTCCAGGTCGAGGACGTCGACGCCTTCTTCCAGAAATGCATGGACGAAGGGGCCATGCTCAGCGTCTCCGGCGAGCCGACCGACCAGGAGTGGGGCTGGCGCGAGTTCGCCCTCCGCGACCCGGACGGCTTCGTCTGGTCGGTCTATCAGGACAACTCGGGCGGTCAGTGGACCGGCTGAGCCCGGGCGAGGATCGCGGCGGCCCCGGCCAGTGCGGCGGTCTCGACCCGAAGGATCGGCGCGGCCAGCCGCACCGGCGACCAGCCCCGCTCGCGGGCGAGCGCGACCTCCTCGTCCGTCAGGCCCCCTTCCGGCCCCACGACCAGTCGCACCGTCGAGCCCGCCGCGATCGCGGGCCAGGCTTCGAACGGTACGCCCGACGGGTCGGCAACCAGCCGCAGCCCCTCGGCGCGGGCGAGGTACGTCGCCAGGTCTTCGGGGGCCGCGAGGTCCATGAGCCGACTCCGCCCGGACTGCTTCGACGCCTCCACGATCGTCCGCCGCAGGCGATCCAGCTTCGAACCGCGCGGGTCGACCACGGAACGCTCCGTGACCAGCGGGACGACCCGGTCGACGCCCAGCTCCACGGCCTTCTCCACGAGCCAGTCGAACCGGTCGCCCTTGGGCACGGCCGAGCCGATCTCGATCGAGCAAGGGGACGCCGGCCGGACGATCGGATCGCCCTCCGCTTCCAGCAGGGCCGCATCCTTGCTGGCGGCGACCACGCGGGCGGCGGTGGCGAACCCCCGGCCGTCGAAGAGTTCGACGAGGTCCCCCACCCCGTGCCGGCACACCCGGGTCAGGTGTCGGGACTCGTCGGGATCGAGGCGGAACCGGCCGTCGATGGGCGGCTGCGGGCAGTAGAAACGCTGCGACACGGGGAGACTCCTGGCCGTCCCGCCCGACGATCGGGCCGGGCGCGAACCCCAGGATAAGATTCGGCGACGCGGGCCGTAAAGAACCACCGCCGGCGAGGGACGCAAGACCATGTGGACGCGACATTGGGGCCTGAGCCGCGACCCGTTCCTCGATGAGCCGTCGTCGTTCGTCCCCCTGGCCGGTCATCGCGAGGCCGTCGACCGCCTGCTCTACACGATCGAGGCCGGCCAGCCGCTGGCCGTGCTTGCGGCGGGCGAGGGTCTGGGAAAATCCGCCGTGCTGGCGCAGACGCTCGCCGAGGCCAGCCGGGCCGACCGCCGGATCGCGCGGGCCGAGGCCGCGATCGACGCCTCTTCGCTCTGGCGCGACCTGGCCGACCGGATCGACGGCCGGCCCCCCGGGCCCGCCGGCGACGATCGCGCGTCGAGCTGGCGGCGGCTCGAACGCGCGGCCCGGGTCTGCACGCTCCAGGGACGTCGGGTCGTCCTGGCCGTCGACGGCTGCGAGGCGCTCGACCCCGCGTCCCGCCGCGACCTCGAACGCCTCGCCCGGATCGCCGGGGCGACCGCGATCCTGGTTCGGCGCGACGACCCTGACGACGAGGACCCGGACTCCCCCGGCCCCTGGACGCTGGCGATCCGGCTGGCGCCCCTGACCTTCTCGGAGGCCCAATCCTACCTGACGGGGAAGCTCGCGGCGGCGGGCTGCGCCGACGCCCTGTTCACCCGTCGCGCCGCCGTGCGGCTGCACGCGGCGTCACGAGGCGTGCCGAGGGGGCTCGACCGCCTGGCCTCGCTGGCGCTGGCGGCGGCGGCGTCACGCGGCCTGGAAGCCGTCTCGTCCGAGGTCGTCGAGGGCGTCGCGGGCGAGTGCCGGGTCCCGACGGAGTGAAGTGCGGACGGGGCCGGTCGGGCTGGATCAAGCCCCCTCCGGGATGCTAGACTTGACGCAAGTCCAGGGATCCCAACACGCCGAAGCCCAGGTCAGGTTCGCCCGACATGAGTGAAAACCCCGTCCCCCTCCGCGACCCGGCCCGAGCCGCCTTCCTCGCCTGGCTCGTCCCCGGCCTGGGACATTTCTACCAGGGCCGGACCGGAAAGGGCTGGCTGTACGGGACCTGCATCCTCGGGCTCTACGTCGCCGGGTTCATCCTCGGCGAGGGCAAGGACGTCTACTGGCGCTGGGTAAGCCCGCTCAACACCGAACGGTTCATGCTCCATTACGTCGGCCAGTTCTTCGTCGGCCTCGCCGCGCTCCCCGCCCTGATCCAGGCGACCATCGAACACTTCCGCCCCGGCACGAACTTCCTGTGGGGCTTCATGGCGGAGCCGTCGCAGAACGTCATCAACGGCCTGCACCTGCGGCTGGGCAAGCTCTACGAGATCGGCACCATCTACACGACGGTCGCCGGCCTGCTGAACGTCCTGGCGATCTACGACGCCTATGAAGGCCCCGCCTACGGCCGGGGGGACGAGCCCGAGACGGTCGCGATCCCGGCCGACGCCCCCACCAACGCCCACGCGGGAGGCGCAGCCTGATGAACGCCCCGTCGAACATCTACTGGCTGATCCTGCCCCTGGTCGTCGCCATCAGCCTGGTCTACACGGCCTCGCGGTACGAGTCGTGGCCGGTGATCTGGATGCGGTCGCTGCGGCTCTGCCTCTGGATCCTCGCCGCCCTGGTCGGCACGACCGCCGTCCTCCTGCTGGTCAACACCCAGAGCTGACGCTGCATCAGCCCATCGACGCCCAGAGCGAGTCGAGATAGCCCTGCGTCTTCGCCGTGGCCTCGGCGTGCGCGGCCCGCTCGCGGGCGTCGCCGGAAGCGACCAGCGTCGCGAAGTCCTCGATCATCGCCGCCTCCTGGGCGATCCTCGGCGGGGTTGGGACGAACGACAGGTCCTTCCGCGTCGCCATGCCGGTGCGGTGGACGTACCCGACCTTGTCGCCCGATGCCTTGAAGACCGAGCTGCTCTCCCAATCGAGGACGAAGTCGTCCATCTGCAGGACGCCCGTAGTCCCCAGGAGCTGCAGGTCCATGACGATCGTCCCGGCCGTATAACCGACGTCGAACGTCGAGACCCGGCCGTCCTCGAAGGCGATCAAGCCCGAGGCCCGGACGATGGCGTTCGTCTCGGCGTCATGTTCGGGGACCACGACGGCCTTCGTGACCGCACCCTCGGGGCGGAGATACTCCACCACGGCCCGCATCGAGTACCAGGCCATGTCCCCCAGCGCGGTCATCGGCTCCTGCTTGGGGTCGAACCGGATGTTCGCGCGGTCGCTGAACGGGAAGTAGAAGGCCGTGTGCAGCGATCGGGGCGAGCCGATCTTTCCCGGGATCGCCGCCTGGAAAGCCGCCGTCCGCGGATGGTGGACGAAGTGGGTCGCGTCCATGAACACCAGCCCGGCCGTGGCGGCGGCCTCGGTCATCCGCAGCACCGAGGCCCGGTCGCGGAACGGCTTGTCGACCAGGACGTGCTTACCCGCCGCGATCGCCGCCAGGGCGATCTCTTCCTTGGCGGCCGTGGGGGTGGCGACGTACACCGCGTCCACGTCGGGGCGCGCCAGCAGGTTCTCGAAGCCCTCGATCGCCGCGACGCCCGGCCGCCCCTCGGTGAACTTCCTGGCGTTCTCGATCCGACGGCTGGAGACCGCGGACAATCGGGCGTTCGAGGCCTCGTCGAGGGCCTCCGCGATCACGCCCGCGATGTAGCCCGGCCCGACGATCCCAAAGCCGATCTGCGTCATCTTGCTGGACCTTTCCCAAAGACGGGGGGCGACCTCATCGAGCCCCGGATTCTACAGGACCGGCTCGCCGGAGTCTCCCGGCTGGACCTCGCGCTCGTCCCCAGGCTCCTCGCCCGCCCGCAGCAGCCACGCCGCGCCGGCCGCCTGGAAGACGACCAGGGGGAGGAACTGGACCCATTGCCACGTCGCGGGAAGTTCGGTCAGCCTGGGACCCGCCAGCAAGCCCGTGAGGGTCCGCGTGAATCGCTCGCCGGTCCACCAGCGCGGCGGCGCGCCGAGACCCGTCCACAGGGGCCAGACCACCTCGATCAGCGGATCCAGCACGTCCTGCGGCAGCCGCGCCCCGACCCCCTGGAACAGCAGCATCAGCGCCGCGCCGGCCAGGCCAAGGCTGGCCGCCGCGACGATCGCGACGCGTCCCCGGGCGCCCGGGGCGGCGAGCAACGCCGCGACCGGGAGCATCGCGAATGGCAGGAGCGGCACGAGCAGGCGCGGGCCCGTCGACCAACCGCCGGTCCACTCCGGGTAGCTCAGGTTCACCCCGAAGACCGCCGCCGTCGCCGCCAGAGAGACGATCGCGACTCCCCACCGCCTCCTCGCGAACAGTAACGCCCATCCGAAGGGTGCCAGCGTCAGGATTGGGGCGTAGAAAAGGAGCCCGCGGTGCCGTCCCCAGAGGAGAGGAACGACGCGGCTCCAGTCGGGACCTTGAAGGCCCAGCGGATTCTCCCGGCTGTGGACGCGCGCGAATTGGGCCGTGGCATGGTGGAAATACCCCATGTCGAAGGGGTTCCCGAACGCCAGCATGTTGTAGAGCAAGAGCAGCAGCGCCGGGATCAGCGCGCCGACCCCGAAGGCCGCCGTCGCGTCCCAGCGGCGGGCCCCCGAGACGCACTGGGCGATCAAGAAGAACCCCAGCACCGCGGAAACCGGCCCGACCTGCAGCTCGATCGCGGCCGCGTACGACGCCAGCAGCCCGGCCGCGAACGCCCTCGGCCCGTCGCGCGAGGTCCCCGTCCGGGACAGCAGCGCGAACGAGGCCAGCAGGGCGAAGGCCGACGCCTGATGCCCGTAGGCGAGCGTCGCGTAGACGTAGGCCGGCGTTGCCAGACCATAGGTCAGCGCCACGAGGACGGCCGCGCGTCGGGAGGCTCCCAGGTCGAGGGCCAGGCCCATGAGGACGACCGCCGTCGCGGCGGTGAGCAGGCCCGAGGTCGCCAGCGTCACCCCGTAGTCCGAGGGCCAGAAGGCCAGTGCGGGGCCCCCCAGGGGGTGCGGCTTCGCCCCAAACGCGTATCGCATCAGGCCGTAAGGGACGCTCGCCAGCAGCGGGTAACCCGGAAGCTTGTCGCTGAAGTAACGGCCCTCATGGAAGGCGCGATCGCCGGTCTGGTCCTCCAGGCCGTCGATCGCCAGGCTCCCCCGATCGACCAGGGCGTAGGTCAGCATCAGCCGGCTGGCCGTGTTCCAGTCCCGCGAGTGCCAGAAGAAGGCGTAGCTCCCCATCAGCACAAGGAAGACGCCGAGTCCCGTCCGCAGCCAGGCGCGATCCCTCACCACGCCCCCAACTCCTTCCGGGAACCAACGAGCAGCCGGAGCCCGTCCCAAACGCCGAAGACCGCCGAGGCCGCCAGAAGGGCGAACGGCGCCTGGATCGGCAGTTGGTAGCGATCCCAGGCCATCGGCAGGTAGAGCGTCACCACCGCCAGGGCGATCACGGCCCACGCGGCGATCGCCCAGGACGTCGGCGGCGAGCCGTCCTGCAACTGCTTCCGGCCGAAGAACAGGGCGTAGCCCAGCCCGGCCAGGCCGAGCGGCAGCCAGACGAAGGCGCCCCAATCCTGCGCCAGGTCGTAGCGTCGGGTCGAATCCGACTTCCGAGGCCCGAACGGCCCGAAGCGCCCGAAGCCCTGCGCGGCGACCACCCGCGCGCGGTCGCCCAGGCGCGTCAGGGCGTTATGCGGGAACGCGACCTGCTGGCTGGCCGACATCGTCCGGCGGTGGTCGATCAGGAAGCGGAATCGCTCCCAGGCGCCCTGGTCGGCGATCCGCCGCGCGTCCTCATTCAGGGGGGACGTCGGCCGGGCTGTCATGTACGGGTTGAGCATCAGGAAGACCGCGACCGCGACCGCCGCCGCGAGCGAGGAGCCGAGCGCGTACCAGAGCCAGGCGGTGCGTCGGATCGCGGCGATACCCCATGCGATCAGAACCCAGGAGGCCAAAGTCATGAGGGCGAGCAATCCGTTGAACTTGGCCAGCACCGAGAGCCCGATCGCCACGCCCGACCCCGCGAGCAAGGCGAACATCGCCCACCCCGCCTTCCCCGCGACCGCGCGGCGCCAGGCCCCCAGCGCCAACGCCAGGGCGATCAAAAGGAAGGCCTCGCAAGGGGCCTCGGACATCGCCCGGTGCGCATGCAGCGCGTAGAGCGGATTGAGCGCGAGCAGCAGCCCGGCCGCCACGCCGACGCGGAGGTCGAACGCCGCCGCCCCGAGGGCGGCGAGCGCGAGGCACCCCGCCGCCCCGAGGAGGATCGAAGGGATGCGCGCGACCGTCAGCATTCGGGGGGGGCCGAACCGGCTCGACGTGTCGCGGTACCAGGATCGGGCGGCCTCGGGGCCCGGCCTCGGCTCGCCCGCGACCAGGAGGGCCAGGCCGATGGCGTACTTCGGGAGCGGGACGAGGTCGTAAGCCGGGAAGTCCAGCCAGACGCGATCGTCCCGGTCTCCCGACAGCAGCACGTCCGTGTAGTAAGCCTGCGAGATGTAGGCGTACTCGTCCACGAAGGGCGCGTCGAACGACCCGGCGCCGAAGATCCCCAGGGCGAGAACCCCGACGGCCGCGTACGCCCCGAGGCGAAGCTTTGACGAAGGCGGAGACTCTGTCGGTCGCACAGGTCGCGAAGGGGTCATCAGGCTGGTTTTCGCGTGAAGCCTGGGAAACTTTACCGACTTAACGAACTGGACTTACGCGCCCATTGTAGAACCCCTCCGGATTCTTTGGCAACGCCTGGATCATCGGCTAAGGTTCCGTGACGGCCCGAATCCGAAGGGTCGTCGCGACGATCGCGGCCCCGGGCAGCCGGGGCGTCTCGCCGCGTCGGGAAGCCGCCGGACGGGCCAGATCCTCGGAGATCGGGCCCCTCGCGTCGGCCTCGCTCGCGGCTTGTGTTGCGATCGTCGGCAGCGTGGGGAAACTTCGACCACTTGATCCGGCACCCCGAGAACTCCCGATGCGCGCTCCATTCTGCATGCCGCGGGCGGGCTCCGTCACGTCCCCAGGCGAGGGTCCGTCGCGTCGCGAGACGTCGGCGTCCCCCCTCGCCGACCCCGGGACAGTGAGAGGGGCGCGCGCCGAGGACGTCGGGCCGGCCCCCCCGGCCGCGCTTCGACGAGCGGAGGGCGGCCCGCGAGGGGCGTTCGTGCATCGGTCCCATTTCACACGGGAGATTCATGCGATGTTCAGCTTGAGCTGGTTGCGGGAGCGTGGGCTCACCCGCGCCCGGCCGTCGGGCCGTCGGCGAGCGGCGAAGGCCGTCGCGCTGGGCGCCCTGATCGCCGCCACGATGCTCCAGACCGGCTGCCGCTCCGGCGGCTTCGGTTCGGGATGCGGCCTCTTCAGCCCCTGCGGCTTCCCCGCCCGGGCGACGAGCCGGATCATGCAGCCCTTCCAACGGCTCCGGGGCGGTTCGGGCCTCTGCGGCGACGGCTGCGGCACGGCGGGCTGCGACGCCCCGATGGATTACGCCGCGCCGGTCGGCGTGATCGCCCCCGCCGTCCCCCTGGGCGCCCCCGCCACGATCGTCGCCCCGGGAGGCTCCATCCCGTCCACGGTCGCGCCTTCGACCGACCTCCCCTCGGACCTGGAGCCCTTGCCGTCGGCCCAGCCCGGATCGGCCCCCTCGCGATCCGGGGCCACCAACAGCGGCGTCCGCCGGCCCTCCGGCTATCGCCCGGTGCAGAACCCGGGCGTGGACCTGACGCACTCGCTCGTCTCGACCCCGGCCGCCTCGCGGACGACCCCGACCGCGGCCAAGGCCCGCGACGAGGCCGGCAGCGTCTTCGACAACCTGCCGGCCCTCGACGTCCCCCCCGCCGAGAATCCCGGCCGCGGCGACAGCCCCCCCGTCGCCCCGGCCGCCGCGAAAACCAACGACCCCGCCCCGACGCCGACGCCCACCGCGGCGTCGGCCTCCCCGCACGACCAGGCTCCTGGTCGTGCGGAGGGCGGGACCGGCCCCGAGGCGCCTCCCGCCTCGGCGCTCGCCTCCGCGGCCGCCGCTCCGGCCCCCGACGCCGCCGAGGCGTCCCAGGGGGCCCTCGGCGTCGCGCGGTTCGCCGCCGTCGACCTCAAGTTGGCCGGCGGCAGCGTCCCCTCGACGGTCGGCCTCGGCTGGCTGGCCGAGAAGGGCTACCGTACCCTGCTCGACCTCCGCGACTCCGCGAAGATCGACCCGAAATTCATCGGCGAGGCCTCCAAGCGGGGGCTCCGCTACGTTTCGTTCCCGATCGACCTCGCGACTCTCGACCGCGAACGCCTCGACCGTTTCGCCGACGAGCTGGCCCTCGACTCCGCCCGCCCGCTCTACTTCTTCGACGAAGACGGTCGGGTGGCCGGGGCCCTCTGGTACATCCGCCGCGTCCTCAACGACAAGGCCGCCTGGGACGTCGCCCGTCGCGAGGCCGAGAGCATCGGCCTGGTCGACGCCGACTCGTGGAAGGCGACCCGCGAATACGTCGATTCCCGCCTCGGGCCCACCCCGGCCGCCCCCGCCTCCCCGACCGACGACGTGAAGACGGCCCCGGCGCCCAGGCATCCGGCTCAGGCCGCGGTCGGCGAGCGCGTCATCGCCGCCGCCCCCGCGACGGCGCCTCCCGTCTTGTCCGACCGCGTCCGCCTCGCTTCCACCTCGGCAGCCGAGATCTGGCAGCCGTTCGCCGCCATGCTCGTGACCGGCCTCGGCTTCCGCCTGGCGTTCATCGGCCGCTCGTCGATCCCCACCATCCGGGCGAAGACTCGGGCCAGTCTGCCTGGACCGGCGCCTCGATCCTGACCGAGTCGCCCAGGGTCGGATGCCGGAAGGTCAATTCCCGCGCGTGCAGCGCGATCCGCGTCTCGCCGTCGAGCGCCCGCACCAGCCGCGTCGAGCCGTACTTCCGATCGCCGACGATCGGCAACCCCCGCTCCGCCAGCTGGACCCGCAACTGATGGCTCCGCCCGGTCGACGGCCGGAGGGCCAGCTTGCTCATCCCCGCCCCCTCGGCCAGCACCTCATAGGCCACCCGCGCGAACTTCCCCACGCCCGCCTCGGTCACCCGGACGCGATTCGTCGCGTGGTCCTTCTCCAGGTGGTCGACCCACTCCCCTTCGGCCTCGCCGGGACGCCCCTCGACGATCGCCCAGTAGAGCTTGGACACGTCTCCCGTCCGGAACTGGTCGGAGAGCCTCCCCGCGGCCTTGCTCGTCCTCGCCAGCAGCACGACGCCCGAGGTCGGTCGGTCCAGGCGGTGCACCAGGCCGACGAAGACGTTCCCCGGCTTGCGGTACTTCACCTTCCAGTAGTCCGTCGTCCAGGAGACGAGGCTGGGCTCCCCCGTCTCATCCCCCTGCGAGAGCATCCCCGCCGGCTTGTTCAGGACGAGGCAGTGGTTGTCCTCGAACAGGATCTCGGGCGTCATGCGTCGGTCCCGGAGGCCTCGGTGAGCCGCTTGACCAGCATGGTCGCGTAGGCCCCCTTCGGCAGCGCGAACTCCAGGCGAACGGCCTGCTTGCCCTTGTGGAGCGGATCGTCGAACGTCTCGGAGCGGACTTCGTCGACGGCCAGGATCGCCCGTCGCGTCCCCTTGGAGAAGAAGACGTCCTTGAGCTTCTTGACCCGCACGTCGGCCCAGGCGAGGTCGAAGCCGCCCAGCGCCTCGGCGGCGATCTCGCCGAGAGGGCCCTCGGGCGGCGGCGTCCGCGAGGAAGGCAGCGGCAAGGGCTCGGCGTCGATCGCCTTCCGTTGATCGGGGTCGAGCCCGACCGGGAACGGCAGTGCCCCGACCTTCAAATCCACGAGCACGCGCTGCTCGGGCCGCGTGTTCCGAGAGATCCAGCCGGCGAGCATCAGGTTCCAGAGCCAGCTCTGAAAGGCCGAGAAATAGAGCCCGCGCAGGTCGCGCTTGACCCTGGCGAACGCCCCGGAGAAATCGGTCGGGTGGTCGACGAGGTAGGTGACGATGCTCCGCTCGGACGAGCGGTCGAGCGCGGCCTTGGCCTCGGGCCAGTTCCCCCAGTGCTCTTGAAGGGCGGCCTTGCGGACCTTGGTGTCGGCCCGGTCGAAGGGGTTGGGCTCGGCGAGGGCGAGCTTCAGGGCCTTCTCGTAGTCCCCCTTGAGCCAGGCGTGGCCGATGAACTCGCCCGAGTAGCCGACCGAGCCGAAGCGCTGGTCGTCGAAGTAGTTCGGCACCCCGTCGTTCGCGACCGCCGCGAGCTGCCGGCCGGCCTCGGCCGCGGCGGCCTCGGTCATGTCGCGGAGCACCAGGATGAAGCGGTTGCCGGTGAAGTCCTGGGGGCCGTACGCGCGTTCGAGGCGGCCGAGCGGCTCCAGGTTCAGGTTCGGCTGATGGATCGCGTGGTCGGGCCCCTCGAAGATCGTCAGGTACTGGACGGTCGCCGCGTGTCGGTCCTTGAGCCCACCGTAGCCGACCCGGCCGCTGGGGATGTTCCAGCGCCGGCAGATGGACTCGACGGCCTCGATGGTCCCGACCCCGACCTTGGAGAGGCGGTAGAACGTGTATCTCCCCTTCGGCCCGGGCGTGACGCTCGGCATCTCTTCGACCTGGAAGTCCTCGGGCTGGCGCTTGAGCTTCATCGCGAAACGATCCGATCGGGCTGGGAGAGGAGGACGAGCCGGGCCCAGTTGAGGGCCTGCTTCGAGGAACGGCGCTGGATGACGTCGCGAGGCTGCTCGGGGCCGACGTCGATCCGCCGGGTCATCACCTTGTCGCGGCTCGCCAGGCCGAGGTAGACGAGGCCGACGGGCTTCTCGGCCGTCCCGCCGTCAGGCCCGGCGACGCCCGTGGTGCTGATGGCGAGGTCCGAGTCGAACCGCTCGCGGGCCCCCTGGGCCATGGCCGCGGCGACCTCGGCGCCGACCGCGCCGTGCTCGCGGATCAGCTCGGGGGGGACGCCCAGCATGGCCGTCTTGGCCTCGTTGGCGTAGCTGACGACGCCGCCGAGGTAATGGGCGCTGACGCCGGGGATGGCCGTGATCAGGTGGGCGACGAGTCCGCCGGTGCAGGACTCGGCCGTCGCCAGGGTCGCGCCGGTGCGCTTCAGCTGGTCCACGAGCGCGTCGGCGACGTCGGCCGAGTCCTCGCCGACGATCAGCGAGCCGAACCGGGCGCGGATGAGGGCGGCGGTCTCTTCGGTCTGGGCCCAGGCGGCCTCGGGGGTGAGGCCCTCGCCGCGGATCCGGAAGCGGATGGTGGCGTCGCTGGCGGTGATGCCGACCTCGGGCGTATGGCCGCGCGCGGTCAGGTCGAGGGCCTCGGCCTCGATCTCGGACTCCCCCTTGCCGAAGAGCGCGATCTTGCGATAGACGATGGCTTTCTCGACCCAGTGCCGCTGGCGGAGCCGGGGGACGACCTGGTCGTGGAACATCCGGCGCATCTCGGAGGGGACGCCGGGCATCGCGGCGAAGGCGGCGCGGCCGATGGTCATCCAGATCCCCGGCGCGGTCCCGACGGGGTTCGGCAGCGCCTCGGCCCCTTCGGGGATCCGGGCCTGGACGCGGTTGCGCTCGGCCATCGGCCGGTTGCGGCGGGCGAACAACGCGGCGATGGCCGCGAGCGAATCGGGGTCTTCGCGCAGGCCCACGCCGGCGGCGAGCGCCAGGGCGTCGCGGGTTAGGTCGTCCTGGGTCGGACCGAGGCCGCCGGTGGTCAGGACGAGGTCGGCCCGTTCGGCGGCGATCCGGAACGCGGCGACGTTGTCGTCCATGTCGTCGCCAATGGTGGTGTGGAACCCCGTGGCGATCCCCAGCGAGCCCAGCTCGCCGCTCAGCCACCGGCTGTTCGTGTCCAGGTTCTGCCCGCTGACCAGCTCGCTGCCGATCGAGATGATCTCCGCCTTCAACGCCATCGAGGGACTCCCGGACGATGCGGCCCGCGGCGTCGGAGACGACCGGCGCGACGGCCGAACGATTCAATCTATAGTCCGACTCGAACTTGCGATAGCCCGGCCGCGTCTGGAGGGAGCCGCGACGCGGGGCGGGGTGGTTGCGGAAGCCCCCGGGCGATCGGTTATCATGGGATGCGGCCAGAGCTTCCCGAATCCGAACGACGCGGCATCCGTCCTCCTCGCAACCTCGGCGTGAGTGGAGAGCCTCGATCATGGGGGTGAGCGTACTGCAACGGCCCACACTCGTTCTCAATCGCCACTGGCAGCCGGTCCACGTCGCCCCGGTGGCGCGGGCGCTGGTGCTGCTGTGGAACGAGGCGGCGCACGTCGTCGACCCCGACGACTTCCAGCTGTATTCCTGGACGGACTGGGCCAAGATGGCCCCTCGCGACGGCGAGCCGTTCATCCGGACCGTCCGGTTCCGCCTCCGCGTCCCCGAGGTTCTCACCCTCACGCGACACGATCGGCCCCGGTTCAACACGGTCACCTTCAGCCGCCGCAACCTGTTCAAGCGCGACCACGTCACCTGCCAGTACTGCGGCGGGCGGCCGGGGACCGAGGAGCTGACGATCGACCACGTCCTCCCCCGGGCCCAGGGAGGCCAGACGACCTGGGAGAACTGCGTCCTCGCCTGCGTCGCCTGCAATTCGCGCAAGGCCAATCGCACGCCCGAGCAGGCGGCGATGAAGCTCCGGCGGCCCCCCTTCCGGCCGGCCTGGAAGCCGCTGTACGACGCCTCGACCGTCCGGATCGCGAGCTGGTCCCGGTTCCTGTCCGACGCCTACTGGAACGTCCCCCTGCTCGACTCCGACTGACAGCCCCCGCCCGCGACCCCGGCCCGCCGGGGTCGCGGAGGGAGTCGGGGGCGGCCCTCGGCGAATAGGGAGCAGGCTATGGGATTCGGCCCGACGAAGAAGGCGTGTTTCTGGTTTTTGACAGGGGCGCTTCCGCTCCTGTCGGCTCTCGCGGTCATCTATCCCTGCCAGCCGGGAATCGCGACCTATGACGGCGTGGGACCGGCGCGAGGCCGAAAGATCACGGCCCCCGCGGGCTCGGGGCGTCTCCTGACCGTCGGAGGCATGACCTACATGCTACGCTGCGAGACCTCGCACGCCCTGGTCCTGACGACATTCGTCCACAACGAGATGTGGACGGACGCCGAGCTGGATTCGATCGAGCGGATGTTTCCCGGGTATGCGGACCCGCTGCCTACCTGGTACGCCCGCCACCGAGATCAAGACCCGACGGACAGCCCCCGCGCCATCTCGCCTTGACCGGAATCGGGACGCGGGATACTTTCCCCCGCGAACGTCCTTTCGCGTCCCCGTCCCGATCCGAACCCCGCTCCCATCTGCCGCCCGTCTCGGGCGCGACCGCGGGGGAAAGCCACGTCCGAGCGACCGCGAGCCGCCGATCGGCGTCCGCGAATCCCGGCCGGGCCCTTTGATCGAGGCGAGGGCGACGGTTGCCCGCGGATCCGGCCAGGGACGGCCGCCCGCTTCGTCACGTCGGTGGAATCCCCGGGAGGCACCGTGCGCGAGCACGACCAACCCAGACGTCGCACGCGTCTCCGCGTGTGGTTCGGGTTCATCCTTGCGGCCTCGCTCCGCGGCCTCGCCGCCGCGGCCGACGACCCGCGCCAGGCCCAACCGGGCCAGGCCGAGCCGATCGACCTGGCGGCGACCACCGCGATCGTCTGGGACGCGCCCGACGGGCGCTGGGTCGTCCTGTCGGGGGCCGCGTCGGCGGTCCAGGCCGGCCGCGGCGTGACCGCGGCCGGCCTGGTCGTCCGCATCACCCAGCAGGCGCTCGACGACGCCACGGTCTATCAGGCCGAGCTGTACGCCGAGGGGGAGGTGCGCGCGCCGACGGCCGACGCCCCCCCCCGCAAGCTCGGCCGCGCCGTCCTCCAGACCGTCCGCGACGTGCGCATCCTGTCCAAGGTCCACCAACTGGACGCCCCGCCGAAGGGGATGGACCTGGTCGCCCGCGCCGACTTCCCGGCCCAGGCCCCGGCCGTCGCGCCGCCCCCGGGGCCCCTGCCCCGCGAGGTCGTCGACCAGGCCGGCGTGCCGACCGGAGCCCCGGCGGCCGCGGCCCCGAGGCCGGCCGACCCGCTGATCGTCGAGGCCCAGGCACTCGTCCCGGCCGACGAAGATGACGAGGACGAAGCGACGACGCCCGCTCCGGGCCGCGATCCCGAGGTCCGCCCCGCTCAGGACGGCGGCCGGCCCGCCCCGCGCATCGAGGCCGAGGACCCTCCGATCATCGACCTGCCCCCGATCGAGGGCGAGATCGAGCCCGAGGTCCAGGTGCCCGACCTGCGCGACGACGCCCCCGGGCTCCGCGACGACTTCGACCCCTCCCCCGCGCCGGCCCTGGAGCCGCTCCCGGGGGACATGGAGGACGAGCCCGCGCCCCCCCTGCGCGCCGACGAGCCCCACGCCCCGGCCCCCGAGCCCAACCCGCTGGCGCCGCCGCCGATGTTCAAGCCCCCGGTGAATCCGGGCAGCCAGCGCGTCACCTGGATCTTCCCGCGCAGCGGGCGGCCGCTGGACGTGAAGGAGTTCCGCTCCGAAGGGTCCCATACCATCATCATCCGCGGCGGCGTGAACGTCGTCGCGACCACGCCGCAGCTCGGCACCGTCGACATCGAGGCCGAGAGCGCCGTCATCTGGCGCCACCCGGATCCGAAGGGCGAGGGCATGATCGGCCCTCAAGGCGAACGCATCGAGAACCCCACCCAGCCGATGGAGATCTACCTGGAGGGGAACGTCATCCTCCGCCAGGACGAGAACAAGTTCGCCGGCAAGGCCGACCAGCGCACCTTCCGCGCCGACAAGATCTACTACGACTTCGTCACCGACAAGCTCATGGCCGTGCAGGCCCAGGCCGACATCTTCGCCCCCAACCTCATCAGCCCGATGAAGATGAAGGCCCCGCGGATCGAGCAGTTCCGCGCCGTGGTCCGCCAGGAGGACGGCTCGCTCGTCCTCAGCCCCGACCCCGAGATCCGCGCCGACCGCGCCGTCTCGACCGGCAGCCGCTTCCCCGACCCCGCCTACAAGATCTACAACCGCTCGATCACCCTCAGCCGGTCCTCCACCGAGGCCACCGACCCGGTCAACGGCAAGCCCCTGACCGGCCCCGGGGGGGCGACCGTCCGCGACCAGGTCTGGCGCTACGACGCCCGGACGAACCTGTTCTACATGGGCCCCGTGCCGATCTTCTACTGGCCCCGGTTCACCGGCGAGGCCGACGAACTCGACCCGCCCCTGCGGATGATCGGCTTCCGGACCAACAACTACTTCGGCCAGCAGCTCCTCACCGACTGGAACGGGTTCAAGCTGTTCGGCCTCCGCCGGCCCAACCAGATCGACAACTGGAACATCGACATCGACTACCTGAGCGCGCGGACCAAGACCTTCCCCGCGCTCGGCAGCGAGCTGGGCTGGTTCGGCTCCGACCTGATCAACGACGTGCTCGACCCGTACCACCGCAACCGGAACGTCGAGCCCAGCTTCGCCCGCGACTACTTCGGCTACTTCGACATCTGGGGGCTCCAGGACAAGGGGATCGACATCCTGGGCTCCGGCCCGGCGATCGTCACCAACGGCCCCGCCGGCGCGGGGAGCAAGGGTTATCAGCGCTCCGGGGTGCCGGCCTTCCAGGACATCCGCGGCCGGTTCAACATCCGCCACATGCAGCGGCTGCTCCCCGACGACGAGGCGCATCGCTTCGAGGACTTCCGGATCCAGGCCGAGATGGCCTACAGCTCCGACCGCTACTTCCTGGAAGAGTACTACAAGCGGCTCTACGACATCGGCATGGACCAGGAGACGCTGCTCTACGGCCAGTATCAGAAGAACAACTGGTCGGCCAGCCTCTGGGCCGAGGCCAACCTGATGGACTTCCAGACCGAGTCCCAGTGGCTCCCCCGGTTCGACTACTACCGGCTGGGCGACACACTCTTCGGCAACCGCCTGGTCCACTACCAGCACTCGGGCGTGAACTACGCGAACACGCACACCGACATCATGGTGAACAACCCGAACCTGTTCGCGTTCATCCCGACCGACCCGATCTCGAACACCAGCGGCGTCTTCGAGGCCGGCCGGGCCTTCACCAACCACGAGCTGAGCCTGCCGCTCAACCTGGGCGACGTGGTGCGGATCAACCCTTACGTCCAGGGGCAGGCGATCGGCTGGACCGACCAGATCGGCGGCGGGCCCAACCGCCAGCAGAGCGTCGGGTCGCTGGGCCGCATCTGGGGCGCCGCCGGCGTCCGCGCCGAGACCACCATGTGGAAGGTCTATCCCGGCGTCGACAACGAACTGCTCAACATCCACGGCCTGAACAACAAGGTCAGCTTCTTCGGCGACTACCGGACCTCGTACTCGAACGTCCGGCTCCAGAACATCGCCGTGCAGGACGACCTCGACGACAATTCGTACGAGGAGGTCCGCCGCTACTTCGCGATCACGAGCTGGCAGAACGGCGTCCTGCCGCAGCCCTACGACCCCCGGCACCTGATCCTCCGCCGCGCGTTCTCGCCGATCACCGGGTCGACCGACGTCCTGGCGTCGATGGACACGTTCAACTTCGGCGTCCACCAGCGGCTGCAGACCAAGCGCGGGCCCGAGGGGAAGCGTCGGATCGTGGACTGGATGACCCTGGACGCCTCGACCACCCTCTTCCCCTACGCCGAGCGCGACAACTTCGGCAAGCCGTTCGGCCAGACGATGTACAACTACCAGTGGTTCCTGGGCGACCGCACGAGCATCATCTCGACGGGCACGTTCGACTACTGGAACCTCGTGGGGAGCGAGCCGCTCGACAACTACAACGTTCCGGGCTTCAACCCCAAGGGGCTGAACATCATCACCACCGGCGTCTCGCTGTCGAGGCCCCCCCGGGGTAGCGTGTTCATCGGCTACAGCGTCATCAACACCGGGCCGATCCAGACCTCCGCCCTCAACACGGCGATCAACTACTGGATGAGCCCGAAGTGGTACGGCACCTACTCGACCTCGTACGACTTCGGCAACGAGATCTCGCTCGGCTCGATGTTCTCGTTCACCCGGATCGGGGCGGACTACCTGTTCTCGCTCGGGCTCTCGGTCGACCCCCAGCGCCAGAGCTACATGTTCGCCTTCCAGATCACGCCGAGGCTCGCGCCGATGCTCCGGCTCGGCTCGGGCGTGGGGCTCAACCAGTTCGACTCGCGCCTGGCCCCGGTGCAATAATCCCGAGGGACGCGCGGCGAACGAACCGTACCGCGGACGCGAGGACAGAGGCGACGTAACCATGCCCGACTCGAACGCTCGGCCGAACCCGAAGACTCCCCAGGCGACGCTCGCCATGATCGAGGAGCCGACGCCCCGGGGGCTCCTGCCCGTCCCCGAGTTCGACGAGCGGAGGCTCCGGCTCCAGCTCGAAGACGTTCCCGGGATCTCCTCGCAGGCCGACCGGCGAGGGACGAAGGGGAAGCTGTACGCCGGCCTCCGGGGCCTGAAGCAGGCCATCCGGGGGGACTCGAGCTTCTACGCCCACCTCTATCGCGGCGTGCTCATCGTCATCATCGCCGCCGTCCTCCAGGTCAACCTGTGGGGGTGGTGCCTGCTGGTCCTGGGGGGGAGCCTGGTGCTCCTCGCCGAGCTCTGCCACAGCGCCGTGGACACTCTGGCCCGGGCCATCGGCGACCCCGACGAGCCCCGGCTGACGATCGCCCGAGAGATCGCCGCGGCCGGCGTCCTGGTCGTCGCCTTCACCTCGGGGGCGATCACCGCCGTGGTGCTGACGACGAAGCTCGCCGAGCTGTTCGGCTGGTGGGGTTGATCCCACGCCACACGCCCGCCTGCACCCTTGAAATCCGCCGGTGCGATTTGCATATTGTCACGCACGCGGACGATGGATGAGATGCGAGGCGTCTGGGAGGCCTCTCGGCCCCCGCCCCGGTCCCCCTCGTTCGGTGTCTCCCCCGCCAGGGAAGGGGCCCCGCGATGACGCGCAGGTTCAGCCTCGGGACCGCGGCCGACCGGAAAGTGGTGGTTCTGGAGTTGCAGGGCTCGAAGCTCGCCGTCGTGCGGATGAAGCCCGACGGCTCGACCACGCGCCAGGAGCAGGCGCTTCCTAGCGAGACCGCCGCGCACGCCGCCGCCGACAAGATCGCCCGGGAACTCGTGGGACGCGGCTACGTGGAGCACGGCCAGGCCAAGCCGGCGCGATCCCAGGATAAGGTTCAGGCCCGATCGCAGGCCGCATCGGCCTCGAAAGCGAAGGCCGCCGGCGCCCCCCGCGCCGCCTCCGCCCCGGCGGACGGCCCCGGCCCGGGGCTGTTCGACGACCTCGAACTCGTCGAGGCTTCGTCCCCGCCGCTCGCCCGCCTGGCACCCCTTCCGGTCGCGTCCGCCGATTCCGGCAATGGCGCCCCGAAGCCGAAGAAGAAGGCCGGCAAGAAGAAAAAAAAGGGGGCGAAGGACCCCGACGCGCTCGATCGCCGGGTGATCGCGGTGGTCGCGGCGGTGGGCATCGGGCTCCTGGGCGGGGTCGGCTACATGATGTACGACCTCTTCTTGAAGCCGGCCTCGATCGTCGGCGTCTGGAAGGGCTCGATGGTCGAGCACGAGATCGGCCAATCGCTCACGTATACGGCCTATTCGCTGACGCTCGACGCCGCCAAACGCGCGACGATGGCGATCGACGACTCCAAGCCGATGTCCGGGACCTACAGCGTGAAGGGCAACAAGCTGCTCTTCAAGTTCAAGGACGAGGAGGGCGACGAGGTGGACCGCGAGTACCGGTTCAGGCTCGATCGCGCCACCCTGGCCCTGATCGACGCCGATTCCGGGAAGCTCCTGGTGGACCTCGTGCGCCAGTTCCGCCAGCCCGACGCCGTCGGCGAGACCAAGGCGAAGGCCGCCGCCGCGAAGGACCTCGTCGACGTGGGCGAGCGTCAGGCCGACCCCGAAGCCGACAAGGCGCTGGCCTCGGTCGAGTTCGGGGCCAAGGACGGCGCGTTCAAGCTTCGCCATCCCCCCGGCTGGACCGCCCAGACCGGCGGCCGGCCCGACAACACCTACTCCTATATCAACCTGGAGAAGGACCCGTTCAAGATCGTGGTCTACGCCGACGTGACCGGCTCGCTGATCTCGGGCTCCGACTCGTCCAACCCCTCCGACTTCGAAGAAGGGAGCGAGTTCGCGCCGGTGCAGAAGGCCCACGAGCACTTCGCCAAGACCGGCACCGAGGACTTGGGCGATTACCAGGAGGGGAAGGCCGAGGTCTTCAAGGACTCGGGACTCGGCGAGGGGCGGATCTCAGTCTTCACCGCGTCGGCCGGCCTCTTCGGCGGCAAGCTCAAGGGCTACCACGTCACGACCTTGACCCGCAACCGCCGCGTCTCGGTCCTGGCCTACGGGCCCGAAGAAGACTTCAAGAAGATGCGCCCGACTTACCTGGCGGTCAGCCGCAGCCTGGCCCAGTGACCGGGTGCCGGGATGCGGCCGCTCAGTCGGCCCCCGGCTCGCGGACGTTGAACTCCAGCTTCCAGCGGCGGTCGTCGCGGGTGCTCAGGCAGGAAAGCTCCAGCGTGCCGACCTCGTTGACGTGCGAATGGAGACGCACCGGGACCGTGGCCCCTTCGAGATCGCCCTCGACCGGCAGGGCGGTCTCCATCGGGGCCAGCTCCTGGATCTCCTCCGGGTTCCAGCGCTCGACCATCGCGCCGACGGCGTCGTCCCGACGGGTGGTCGAGCTGAGGAAGCGGAAGACGGCCGACTCGCCAACGACCAGGCCCAGCTCGGGACCGGGCACGTCGGCCTGGGTCCCCTCCTCCATCCCCATCGGCACCACGCACAGGGCCTTCAACTCGGGCGCCACGCCCGGCACGGCCGGCGCAGAGGTCTCCAGGCCGACGTAGTACGACCGCGCCACGCCCCCCCGGATGCGGACCCCCTTGCCGCGCCGGACCTGGCCGTAATAGGCGGCGCCGCGAGCCACGGCCAGGTCCAGGTCGTCCGACTTCAGCTCGGGAACCGCCTGACCGGCCCACTTCGAGAGGACTTCCAGGACCCGCTCGCGGAGCACGTCGGCCTTGAAAACGCCGCCGTTGAAGAGGACGGCGGAGGGCAGGATCATCGACCCCGAGGCGTGCAGCGAGCCCGCCTGTCGGCCGAGAAAACGGGCCAGGTGCCGGGTGATCGCGGGATCGGCCGCATAAGGCAGGCCGATCTCGGTCAGGCCGACGCGACGCCCTCGCGCGGGCTGGTCGGTCGGCTCGCAGAACGGCAGGAAGCCGTCCACCAGGACCTGGTTCAGCATCTCGCGCTCCAACTCAGCCTTGATCGAGCCGCCGATGACCTTGGAGCCTCGGCCCAGGATCGTGACCGGGGCCGACTTCTTCTTCGGCTCGGCGAACAGCGTCTCCTTGGCGGCGCGGCAGGCGTGGCCGAGTGCCACCCGCTGAACGGCGTCGAGCCCTTCCATACCCTTGGGCAGCGTCGCGGCGACGGCGTAGGCCAGGGCGAGGTCCATATTGTCGCCGCCGAGCAGGATGTGCTCGCCGACGGCCAGGCGGGCGAGGGACAGGTCGCCGTCCTCCTCGGTCACGGCGATCAGGGTGAAGTCGGTGGTGCCGCCGCCGACGTCGCAGACGAGGACCACGTCGCCGACCTTGACCTGCTTCCGCCAGCGCTCGCCGGCCATCGCCAGCCACGCGTAGAAGGCGGCCTGAGGCTCCTCGATGAGCGTGACGTTCGCCAGCCCGGCGCGGGTCGCGGCCTCGACGGTCAGCTCGCGGGCGACCGCGTCGAACGAGGCCGGCACGGTCAGCAAGACCTCCTGTTCCTCCAGGCGGTCCCCGGCCCCCTTCCCCGCCGGGCTCGCGTTCCAGGCTTCTCGCAGGTGCTCCAGGTAGGCCGCCGACGCCTCGACCGGCGAGATCCGTTCCACCTCGGGCGGGGCCGACCATGGGAGGATGGCCGAGCGTCGGTCCACCCCGGCGTGCGAGAGCCAGCTCTTGGCGGAGCTGATCAGGCGGCCTGGCGATTTCGCCCCGTGCTCGCGCGCGAAGACGCCCGCCGCGCGGTCGGCCGAGGCCTTCCAGGGGAGGTCGAGCGCCCCAGCCGGGAACTCCTTGGGCGCCGCGAGGTAGAGGAAAGACGGCAGCAGCGGCCGGGCGGCGACGTCGTTGAGCCCGACGACCTGCGGGATCGGCAGCTGCTCGATCGGCGACGTATCCGCCGGATCGCCCCCGGCGGCCGTCTCGGCGAAGGCCAGGGAGGTGTTGGTGGTCCCCAGGTCGACGCCCACGACGTATCGCGACATGCCTTAGCTACCCTCTCTAGGGACGTGATGGTCGCTCGGCCGATTCAGGGGATCTCGACCTCGGCCGGCGAGAGGACCGAGGAATCGTCGCGGGCGACGGGGAGGACCGGCAGGTGGACCGAGCGGACCCGCCAGCCGTGGTGCTTCAACACGCCCTGGAACGGCGGCGAGCCGTCGACGTTGCCGATCAGGCGGACGGCCGCGGGATCGAAGTCCGCCGGCACCCGCACCGGCGACTCTTCTTCGCCCGGCAGGATCGGCTCGATGGTGAGGTACTCGTGCAGCGTCTTGCGACAGCCGCGATGGATGTCCCGCACCGCGGCGCCGATCTGGGCGTCGGCGTAGGCGTCGATGTCCTCCTCCAGGAAGTCGACGAGGCGGCCGTCCCGCTGGAGGACCGCGAGGATCCGGAGGTCCGGGCCGGAGGGCCGGTCCGAGAAGAGGGGCTCCACCCTGGCCGCGAAGTCGGCCTCCGTCAGGGTGCGCCAGAAGGTCCGTAGCGCCAGCCAGAAGCGGTTCAAGCGTGATCCCTCGCAGGGTCAGGGTCGTCGCAGGCCCGGTATGCCGGGCCGGGGCGGTTCGCGATCGAAGGGGTCCCCTCGACCGTGCGGACCACCGATCTTAACATCCCCCCGCCGTGGAGAAAACGCGCAGGCCGGGTCCGCCTCGAATATGCTAGAGTCCACAAATTGCGGCGAGGGGAAAACGCGCGGTAAGATGGAAACGGATCCCCGAATGTGCCCGAGCCCTGCCAGGCCCTCGCGTGAGGCCGCGGATTCGGGCCGACGGGCCGTCCCGGCCGACCCTCGCGCCGGGGAGGGATCGGATCCGGGATCGATGACCGAGTTGCGCCGCCGGAGGAAGAGTCGTCGTCATGAGCACTTTCAACACGCGTGATGAATCCGGCGTCCTGATCGTCGCGTTCACCGATCCATCGGGACTCAACGACTTCCGGAACACCCCGCTTCGCGACGCCCTCTTCGAAATCGTCCAGGAACGGACCGAGCCGCGCGTGGCCCTCGATATGAGCCGAGTCGATTATCTCTCGAGTTCCGGCGTGGCGATCCTCGTCGGCCTGAAGCGTCGGGTCGAGACCCGCGAGGGGAAGATCGCGCTCTTCGGGCTGCAGTCCGCCGTCCAGGGATTGCTCCATATCATGAAGCTGGATCGCTACTTCCTCATCATCGAGGACGAGCCGGCGGCCGTTGAACAGCTCCGTCCCGCCCCTTCGGTCTAACCCGCCCTTCCGTTCCCCTCGATTCTCTCGGCCCCCCGGACGCCCCATCTTCCCGGGACCTATGAAGTCGGCCTTCCACGGCCGCCGAACAAGAGAGACGTAAGCGAATCGTACCCGAGCGACGCGTCCGGCCCCCCGTCCTGAGCGGGGGGCGGTGCTCGCCCGATCGAGACGCGCGTCTGTCCGTCAGGCCGGATGACCAACCGAATCACGGAGGGTGGCCCGCCGCGTCGCTCCTCGGTCGTGCGACCGAAGGCCGACCCGGGGGATCGGGCCGCTGGGGAAGGGAGTCTTCCATGGGTAGCATGCGGAGAGGGTCCAGCCGGTCCACCTCGGCCCGGCGCGGCCGGATTTCGGGGCTCGAGGTCCTGGAGAGCCGGCAGTTGATGACTGCCAACATCGGGGCGTATCCGTCGCTGTACGTCCCCACGGACCTCTACGTCCGCAACCCCGTGACCAACGTGCGGGAGGGGTCGGTCTCCGCCTACTCCCTGTATCGCCAGCACGACGTGACCAACGCCCTGGTGAGCAACGAGGGCAAGATCGTCACCGGCAAGGACCGCTCGGGCAACGAATGGACGATCACCGTCCACGGCCCGGGCAAGGTCATCGTCACGGATACGACGCCCAACGACGGCGCGCTCGACGACGACATCGCGACGATCCAGATCGTCGGATCGAGCCTCAACTCCACCTACGTCACCGGCTCGACCGTCGCCTCCACCCGGACGACGACGAGCGGCACCGTGCGGTTCAACCGCCTGATCGCCGCCGAGGGCGTGCGGTCGATCCAGCTCAACGGGTTCGACCTGACGAGCATGGTCACCCCGGCCGTCGTCGAGCAGACCGGCGTCTTCCTCTACGGCGGCGTCCAGGTCCTGGAGTTCCACGACGTCATCGGCCTGTTCGACACCGCCGGCAACCCCTCGCCCTACCAGATCCAGATCGGCCAGGCGAATTCGCCGCTCAGGGTCAAGCCGTCGATCTACCTCGACTCGATCTACAACTCGGTCTACAACAGCGAGGACGGGACCATCCCGACCGCGCCGGTCACGACGCCCTGGATCCAGTTCTCGGTCAACGGCGTGGTGCAGGAGTTCAGCATCGTCTCGGCCACGCAGTCGGCCCTGCCGCCGAATTACGTCACCGGCACCCAGCAGGGGACGATCGAGGTCTGGAGCGGAGTGCCGACCTCGGGCCCGCCGCCGGCCGCCTACCAGTTCCTGTACAACATCGTCGGCACCACCGGCCGGACCTCGCTCCAGGCCGTCGGGGTGAACAACCTGAAGGTCCGCGGCTCGGCCCGGAACTTCACCGCCCAGCGCGACACGACGCCGTTCACGTCGTCGACCAGCGGCCTGTCCCACCTCCGCCGGGCCGAATTCGGCGGCGTGGCCGACGGCCTCGCCCTCGACGTCAACGGGCCGATCGGCAAGCTGCGGTTCAACCGCGGCCTGGGCGACCCGACGGCCGTCTACACGGCCTCGACCCAGACCCCGGCGACCGAGGAAAACCCCGACACCCAGACGATCCTCCTCCCCGCCACCTACTATGGCACCCCGGCCGGCTCCACGGGCTATCCCGCCGCCGGCCTCCTCGGCGGGGCGATCCGCGGTCGCACCCTGGGATCGATGGTGGCCAAGAGCAACGGGGTCTCCACGATCGCGGCCCAGAATCCCGACTACGTCTTCCTGCGGCGGATCGGCTACCCGACCTACACGCAGGCCCCCGGCATGGCCGTGACCAATTCCTCGGTCACCACCACCGGCTCCATCGACCACGTCAACATCGACGGCAATCAGCTCAACAGCGCGATCGCCAGCGGGTTCGACTACCAGGCCTATCGCCAGGGGCTCCAGGCCTCCCGCA
Source organism: Paludisphaera soli (assembly GCF_011064595.1). GTDB lineage: Bacteria > Planctomycetota > Planctomycetia > Isosphaerales > Isosphaeraceae > Paludisphaera > Paludisphaera soli. Next base: position 620,013 of record NZ_JAALJI010000001.1, read on the forward strand.
GCCCCAGCCGGATCGGCTCGTACCGGCAGCAAGGCGACCTGATCAATAGCGTCGTCACGGCCTCGGCCCAGCCGGTGAACAACGACTACCGCCAGGGCGCCGTCTTCGGCGACGGGTCGATCACCGGCCACGTCACCGGCAAGGCTTACGACACCGACGGCCGCAACGCCCTCAGCCAGTTCGGCGCCGGCGTCTTCGCCCGCCGCAAGGTCGGCCGCCTGCCCATCGCCCCCTGATCGACCGGTCGAGCGAAAGCCCGAAACGCCCGCGAGGCGTCCCCGCCGAACCCTCGGCCGGGACGCCTCGCTCGTTTGGCCGCCTCGCGACAACGTGATCCCTATCGGGTCGTCATCGCGACGGATGGAAATTGTCCCAAATACGGCCGAGCCCGGCCGTGCGGTACGCCTCTCGGCGTCGATCGTCTCGAGCCTGATAGACTTCCACGGATGGCTTCCCGTCCAGTCCCTCGCGAACGCGATCCAGCAGGCCGGGCTTGCGGGAGTAGATCTCCCAGCAGGACGAGTCGGTGTAGATCAGCCAGACCCGGGCATGTTCTCGGATGACATCGTCGCAGGTCTTCCACGAGGCCTTATGGTAGAGCGAGGCGACTCGCAGGGGATCCTCCCGGGTCGGTTCGATGGCCCAGAGGCAGATGTCCTGCTCTACGAAACGGTCCGCGTAGCGAAACAGGCTGCCCGGTCGCCAAAGATAGGCGTTGTCGTCGCCGTCTTCGGGCCTCAGGAAGACGGAATAGTCGAATCCCGAGAGGGCCCCCATCCAGGGCGGCCCCTCGAAGCACCACGCCAGCCGGTCGAGGTCCTGGCGGATCGGCCGGAACAGCTTCACGAACCAGAAGCCGGCGCGACCGGTGTGATCTTCGAGGAGCTTGAGCAGGAGGCCGTCCATCGGATCGCCCTCGCTTCCTCGATGGTCGAGCGACTCACCAGCGGAAGAGCACGGTGCCCCAGTTCAGGCCCGAGCCGAATCCCGAGGTCAGCATCAGGTCGCCGCTCTGCAGGTTCCCGGCCCGGTTGATCTCGTCGAGGGCGATCGGGACGGAGCCGGCGGAGGTGTTTCCGTAGCGCTCCAGGTTCTTGAACACCGCATCGCGGTGGAAGCCCAGGACGTCGCTGGCGGAGTGGATGATCCGGACGTTGGCCTGGTGCGGGACGAACCAGCGGACGTCGCCCACGGTCTGGCCGGCGTGGCCCAGGACCGAGAGGGTGGAGTCCGCCAGGATGCGGACGGCCCACTTGAAGATCGCCCGGCCGTCCATCGTCAGGTAGTGCAGACCCTGCTCCACCGTCTCGGCGGTGGGGGGCATCCGGCTGCCGCCGGCGGGGCGGGTCAGCAGGTCCGAGCCCGAGCCGTCCGAGCCGATCTGGTAGGCGAGGAGCCCCTGCTCCTTCGTCCCGGGCCCGAGCAGCACCGCGCCGGCGCCGTCGCCGAACAGCGGGTAGCTCTTCTGGTCGCCGGGGTTGATGACCCGGCTGTTGCAGTCGCCGCCGACCACCAGGACGCGCTTGCCGGTCCCGGCGGCGACGAACTGCGAGCCGATCACCAGCGCGAAGACGAACCCGGCGCAGGCCGCCTGGATGTCGAACCCCGCGCAGTTGAGCTTGAGCCGGTCCTGGACGAGATTGGCCGTCGACGGAAACGCCATGTCGGGCGTGAAGGTGGCGAGCACCAAAAGGTCGACGTCGGCGGGGTCGCAGTCGGCGTTGCGGAGGCAGCGGGCGGCGGCCTCGGCGCAGAGGTCGCTGGTGGCCTGGTGGGGGAGGGCGAAGCGGCGCTCGTGGATGCCCGTCCGGTTGACGATCCACTCGGGATCGAAGCCCAGCGAATCCCGGAGGTCCAGGTTCGTGACCACGTTGTCCGGGACGTAGCTGCCGGTCCCCAGGATCTGCACGCCGGTCAGGGAGCGGGTCCGAGGCTGGATATGCGCCTGTCCGTTGCTCATGGTCGAGGGACGGGGCTCGGACGCCGCGACTCGGACTCCGCCGATCTCACCATTAGTAACGGCCATGCTGCTTTGGTTCTCTCAAGGATCGAGGTGACGGGGCCTGACGGGCGGGGCCGCGGCCCGGTCGCGAGATGCCGCCGATCGACGTGCTGGCGCGCTCGTCGCAATCCCCCGGCGCATCGCGAGACGCCGATTATGACGAGGGTGGCACAGGGAAGAATCGGAATATACTGTTTATCGACCTACGCGACCATAGCAATGCGAAATTTGGGGCCGTCGCCGACGCCCCCGAATCGGCCTCGAAGGAGGGCCCGCGACGTGGCCGAACATGCCATCCGCCTCCGCGCCGCCTGGCAGGCGATCGACCCCGACGACCCCGACGGCGCACCCTTCCGCGTCGATCTCCCGGTCGACTGGGCGTCCTTCCCCTGGCCCTCGGGACGGGCCCCCCGCCGGTTGACGCTCTCGCGGCGATTCGGCAGGCCCGCGGCGCGAGGCGAGGGCCCGCTCCGCGCCTTCCTCGTGCTCGAGGCCGCCGACGGCGTGCGGTCGATCGCCCTCGACGGCGAGTCCCTGCCCTGTCGCCGGACGGCCCCCGGTCGCCTGGTCGTCGACCTACCTCCCCTGGAACCCCGGAATCTCCTGGTCGTCGAGGTCGAGCTTCCCGACCCGCCGCCGTCCGCCTGGGGAGAGGCCGGCCTGGTCTTCGGCCCGGCCGGGTCAGGTCCCGAGGAGGTCGCCTGAAAGGCTTGGCGGGGCGGCCAGCCCCGGGGTACGATGGTCGCCACGTTCAACGATGACGACCCGCCGCCGGGACTCCGCGAGAGGGGCGAGCCGCCGTATGATCGAACCGCGACACGACTTCGCCAAGACCTACCGGATCTGCCGCCTGGGCTTCTTCCTCCTGGCGGTCGGCCTCGTCCCGGCCTGCCTCGTCGACGTCCTCTGGCTCGTCGGCCGCTTCGGCGACCCCCGGCTGCTCATGCTCGTCGACCGCAGCGGCCTGATCTCGCTGGTGGCCACGGTCACACCGTGGGCCACGCTCGCCGGTTCCACCGTGCTCTGGGGTGCCTGGAGCAACCCGAGTTGGCAGCGTCGGGCGGGGCTGCTCCTCACCATGTGCCTGGTGGACGTGGGTAGCTGGTTCCTGGACCAGGGCGATCCGATGATGCGAGGCGAGCACGCCTGGTTCCGCCTCCAGCTCGGCACGGCGCTCGGCTGGGCCGAGTTCGCGCTCCTGGCGAGCCTGTCGGGCGCGTTCCTGGCGCATCTGGGGGTCGAGCCGGCCGAGGAATCGTCGAAGTCGACCCGATCCCTGGCCGCCACCGGGGCCGTGGTCTGGCTGATGCTCTTCTGCGAGACCGCCAACCTCCAGGCGGGGTGGCCCGTGCAGCCGAACCCGCGGTTCACGCTGCACGCGCAACTCCTCTGGATGGGCAACACCATGATCCACACGATCTGCCTGATCCAGGTCACCGCGCTGGTGGTGTCGGCCGTGCGTCGCGGCCATCAGGAGGTAGGCCTGACCGCCGCCGAAGATTCGGGCGAGCGGCAGGAGGAGGAGCGGCTCGGCGTCTTCCGCGACGCGACCGCCGCCGACGCCCTCGGGCCCGTCGGGGATCGCCCGGCCGTCCTGTAATTCGGCCGGGCGGGCCGTCGTCGAGATGTCACGTTCAGGTGCGGGCGGCGGCCGGCGGCTCGCCGGTGGCGAGCAGCTCGCGGAGCGAGCGCGGTAGCGGGAAGTGGACGTCCTCCTCGCGGACGACGGCCTCGTCGATTGTCGCCGCGAAGGTGGTCTGGAGGTAGTCGACGCACTCCTGGACCACGTTCTCGGGCGCGCTGGCGCCGGCCGTAATGAGGACCGTTTCGACCCCTTCGAACCACTCGGGCTGAATCTCGGACACGCCGTCGATCAGGTGCGACGAGATGCCCATGGAGAGGGCGATCTCGGCGAGCCGGCGGCTGTTCGAGCTGTTCTGGCTGCCGAGGACCAGGACCACGTCGGCCCTCGCGGCCAGCTCGCGGACGGCGACCTGGCGGTTCTGGGTCGCGTAGCAGATGTCGTCCTTGGGCGGGTTGTTGATCTTCGGGAATTTCTTGCGGAGCGCGGCGATCACGATGTTGGCGTCGTCAACGCTCAGGGTGGTCTGGGTCAGGTAGGCGACCTTCTCCGGGTCGGGCAGCTCCAGCCGTTCCACGTCCTCGGCGGTCTCGACCAGGACCATCTGCTCGGGCGCCTCGCCCATCGTGCCGATCACCTCGTCGTGCCCCTCGTGGCCGATCAGGACGATCGTGTAGCCGGCCTTGGCGTACTTGATCGCCTCCAGGTGGACCTTGGTCACGAGCGGGCAGGTGGCGTCGATCGCCAGCAGGCGGCGGGCCTTGGCCTGGCTGCGGATCTCGGGCGAGACCCCGTGGGCGCTGTAGAGGAGCGGCGACCTTTCGGGCACCTCGTCGAGCGTCTCGACGAAGACGGTCCCCTGGCGGGAGAAGCGATCGACGACGTACTTGTTGTGCACGATCTCGTGGTAGACGTACACCGGCGGCCCGAAGAATTCGAGCGCGCGTTCCAGGCATTCGATCGCCATGTTGACCCCCGCGCAGAAGCCTCGGGGGTTGGCCAGGAGGATTTTCATCGGCGCGGAGGCTCCTCGACAAGGGCGGATGTTCCGGCCTCATCCTAACGGACGACGGCGCTTTCCGGGAAGACGGAACGCGGCCCCCTCACTCCCCGCCGACCTCCTGAAAAAATCTCACGATCAACTCCGGTGCGACCTTCGGGAACTCATGCCCGCCCGGGTGGACGTACTCGACGAACGGCGCCCCGAGCTTCGAGGGGAACCGCGTCGCCACGCCTCCCGGGCCCCAGGGGCGGCCCTTCGCCTCGCAGGCGTTGTCCCGCTTGGCCCGATCCATGCCGGCCCGCTGGCCCTCGTACGGTGCGATGGCATCCCCCTCCCCGGCGATGTGCAGGCAAGGCTTCGGCTCCAGCCGTTCGACCCGCTCCAGCGCCTGGCTGGCGCAAGGGGCCACAGCAGCAACCCGATCCGGTCGCGCCGCCCAGAGCAGGTAACTGAACCGCCCGCCGTTCGAGTGCCCGGTCGAGTAGACCCGTTTCGCGTCCGCCCCGGACTCGCCGAACGTCGCCAGCATCGCGTCGAAGAATTTCAGGTCCCGATCGTCCTCCTGCCCGACCTCGAACTGCCAGCCCGCCTCCTTCCCCTCGGGGTCGGAGACCCGGCCCTTCGTCGCCAGCCCCTGGGGATAGACCACGACCGCCTCGGGCCAGAGCCGCTCGAATGCGCAGGCCGCCGCGAAATAACGCGCCCGGCCGCCGTGCCCGTGCCAGGCGAAGACGACCGGGGCCCCTTCCATCCTGACGGGCCTGTGCACGAAGGCCGTCCGCGACGCCCCCGCAACCTCCCACTGAAGCGGCCTGAGCGGCCCGCCCGTCTGCACCTGCGCGAAGGCCGGGGCGTGCGCCGCGAGCAGCACCGCTATCAGACTCGCCGTCAGCGTTCTTCGCGTCATGTCGACCCCAGCTCGATTAGGCCTTTTTGTGCCGAAACCGCGTTCGACGGCCGTACCCTACTCGCTGCGCACCCCGCCGGTTATCCCGCGGATCAGGTCGATCAGGAACTCCCTGACGAGCTGCGTCTCCTGGGAATCATATCGCGAGACGCTGAACCGATAATGGGTCCGGGCCCGGCGTCCGCGATGCCTGGGCGCGTAGGCAAGGATCTCCTCCTCCTGCCCCGGCTCGAAGGTCAGGTCGTTGGACGGCTGTTCGAAGCAGGAGAGCGTGCAATGGGGGATCAAGAGCGGACGACGGTAGTTGAGCAGACCTCGAATCGTATCCTCGTCCCCCGCTTCGAATGCCTGGTTCACATCCCGCGTCCGTTCAAGGTCGGTCGAGGGCCATGCCAGCACCGTCGTACAGATGATGTCGGAGAGCGGTAAGCCGGGAGGCGCAGTCGAGGATACGTCCCTGGCCGGCACCAGGTCGAGAAGACGGAGTTCGTGACCCTCCCACTCCGCCTGACGCCTCAGGTCGAATGTGGTCAGGGCGGGCTTCGCCGAATAGACGAACAGTTCGCCGGACATGTCGCCTCCTCGCTCGACGGCAGCGTTTCCACGGAGCCCCACTCCTCCAGCCTCGCGGCGATCCCTGCGGTTTGCAATCATCCCTCGGCCCGGCGGATCGACAAGATCATCCCTCACGACCGCACACGCCGGTAGCCGGGGGCCTCCGCGTCGCTTGTCCGGCCGCGCATCGGTCTGCTAGACTTCGCTCTGGCGGGAGACGACGCGCCCGAGGCGTGACAGGGGTGGTCTTGATGAGCGAAGACGTTCGGGTTTGCGACGCCGGGGAGACCGGCCGGTTGATCCAGGCGATGGCCGGGCGGATCTGGGACGGCGCCACGCCCGAGACGCCCGTGCGGCTCGTCGGCGTCCGGTCCCGGGGCGTCCCCCTGGCGCAACGACTGGCCGCCGAGGCCGCCGCCAAGGGACACGGGCCGATCGTCGTCGGGGCCGTGGACATCACGCTCTACCGCGACGATCTCGACCAGGTCCGGCGCTGGCCGGTGCTCCATGGCACCGAGATCCCGTTCGACGTGGACGGCGCCGACGTCGTCCTGGTCGACGACGTGCTGTTCACCGGCCGGACGATCCGCGCCGCGATCAACGCCGTGTGCGACCTGGGGCGGCCTTCGCGGATCCGGCTGGCCGTGCTCGTCGACCGCGGCGGGCGCGAGCTGCCGATCCAGCCCGACGTGGTCGGCCTGAAGCTGGAAACCGACCTCCGCGACCGCGTGCAGGTCCGCCTCCGGCCCGTCGACCCGGTCGAGGAGATCGTCCGGACCCCCGCCGCCTCGCCCTCCCACCTCTCCCCCTCCTGAGAGGAGCCTTTCCCGTGACGACCGCCTCGCCCGCCGCCGATTCGCGCCCTCCCTCCGCCGGCGGGCCCGATCCCGCGACGCCCCCCACCGTCTGGACCCGCAAGCACCTGCTCGGCCTCGAAGACCTCTCACGCGAGGAGATCTACGCCGTCCTGGACACGGCCGAGTCCTTCTCGGAGATCTCCAAACGGAGCCGCAAGAAGGTGCCCGCACTCCAGGGCCGGGTCGTCTTCAACTTGTTCTTCGAGAACTCGACCCGCACCCGGACCAGCTTCAGCCTCGCCGCCAAGCGGCTCTCGGCCGACACCCAGGACTTCACCGCGAGCGTCTCCAGCCTGTCCAAGGGGGAGACCTTCATCGACACCGCCAAGAACATCGAGGCGATGGGCTGCGACCTCATGGTCGTCCGCCACCCGACCCCCGGCGCGCCCCACCTGCTCTCGCAGCACGTCGGCTCGGCGATCATCAACGCCGGCGACGGCGCCCACGAGCACCCGACCCAGGCGCTCCTGGACCTCATGACGATCCGCCGGGCCAAGGGGAGGATCGAAGGGTTGACCGTCGCGCTGCTGGGCGACATCGGCCACTCCCGCGTGGCCCGCTCGAACATCTGGGGCCTGCTGAAGCTCGGCGCCAAGGTCATCCTCTGCGGCCCGCCGACCCTCGTCCCGAAGGGGATGGAGAGGCTCGGCTGCGAGGTCGCCTACCGGCTGGAAGACGTCCTCCCCCGCTGCGACGTGATCAACGTCCTCCGGATCCAGTTCGAGCGTCAGCAAGGGGGCCTCTTCCCTTCGGTCGGTGAGTACTCGCACTTCTACATGATGACCCAGGAACGCGTGCGAAAGGCCAAGCCGGACCTCCTGATCCTGGCCCCGGGGCCGATCAACCGGGGGGTCGAGCTGACGCCCGAGGTCGCCGACGGCAAGCACTCGGCCATCCTCGACCAGGTGACCAACGGCCTGGCCGTCCGCATGGCCGTGCTCTACCTCCTCACCGGGAAGATGGCCGCCGCCCCCTCGGGGGATTGACCGCGCCGCTCCGAACGAAGGCCGACGAACCCCAAGGACCCTCGCCTTGCCGACCATCCAGATCACCGGCGGAAGGATCATCGACCCCTCTCGGGACCTCGACCAGGTCGGGGACCTCTGGATCGCCGACGGCAAGATCGCGGCCGACGGCGGAGGCGCGAAGCCCGACATCGTGGTCGACGCCCGGAACCTCATCGTCGCCCCCGGCCTGATCGACTGCCACGTCCACCTGCGCGAGCCGGGCCAGGAGGAGGACGAGACGATCGCCACGGGGGCGGCCTCGGCCCTGGCCGGCGGCGTGACCTCGGTCGCCTGCATGCCCAACACGCTCCCGCCGATCGACACCCAGGCCACGGCCGAGTTCGTCGTGCTGCAAGGGCGTCGCGCCCGTCAGGCGAACGTCTACCCGGTCGGCTGCGTGAGCAAGGGACGCAAGGGGGAGGAGCTGGCGGGGCTCGGCCAGCTCGTCGCCGGCGGCGCGGTCGCGTTCACCGACGACGGCGCCCCGGTCTCCAACGCCGGCCTGATGCGCCGGGCCCTCGAATACTCGAAGATGTTCGACCTCGTCATCATGCAGCACTGCCAGGTCATGGAGCTGACCGTGGGCGGCGTCATGAACGAGGGGTTCGAGTCCATGCGGCTCGGCCTGGGGGGCATGCCCGCCGCGGCCGAGGACATTATGGTCGCCCGAGACATCCGCCTGGCCGAGATCACCGGCGGTCGGCTCCACATCCAGCACATCTCGACCGCCCGCGCCGTGGAGCTGGTCCGCGAGGGCAAGAAGCGCGGCATCCGGGTCACGGCCGAGGCCTGCCCGCACCACTTCAGCCTGACCGACGAGAAGCTGCGCTCGTTCGACTCCAACTACAAGATGAACCCGCCACTCCGCACCGCGGAGGACGTCGCCGCCGTCATCGATGGGCTCAAGGACGGGGCGATCGAGGTCCTCTGCACCGACCACGCCCCCCACGCCCGCGAGAAGAAGATGCGCGAGCTGGACCAGGCCCCGTTCGGGATCGTCGGCCTGGAAACCTTGCTGCCGATCACCGTCACCCACCTGATCGAACCTGGCCACCTATCGTGGTCGCAGGCGATCCGCTACCTGACGATCAACCCGGCGAAGCTCCTGAACCTCCCAAAGGGGACGCTCGCCCCGGGCGTCGACGCCGACGTGACGATCATCGACCCGACCACGTCCTGGACCATCGACCCGGCCCAGTTCCGCAGCAAGAGCCGCAACACCCCCTACGCCGGCTGGGAAGTCCGCGGCCGCGCCCACACCGTGATCGTCGACGGCGAGATCCGCCACACCCTCGGCGGGATCGTGCGGGAATCCGACGTCCAATCCGCTTGACCCGGTCGCTCCTCCAAGTCGCGGTCTCGCAGCGACTTGGAATCGAGCCGCCGCGCCCCTACACTTCATTCGGGTCCTTGTGAGCGAACGGCGAAGTCCCGGGTGTGCGTAGCGATGCGCTGGCTGATCGACGGATACAACGTGATGCACGCCGCCGGGGTCGTCGACTCCAAGATGGGCCGGCACCGGTTCCGCGACGCCCGACAGCGGTTCCTCGACCACCTGGCGCGGTCGCTCGGCGAATTGGCGGGCGAGACGACCGTCGTGTTCGACGCCAACCAGCCCCCGGCGGACTTCCCGGTCGAGTCGGTCTACCGGGGGATCACGGTGATCTTCGCCCTGGCCGACGCCAGCGCCGACGCCCGGATCGAGCGGATCCTCGCCCGCCACTCGACCCCCAAGGCCCTCACCGTCGTCTCCAACGACCGCGAGGTTCGCAAGGCCGCGACCAGCCGGAAGGCCCGCGCCGTGAAGGCCGACGACTTCCTGGACCGGATGCCCACCCTGGCCTACGAGAAGCGTCCGGCCATCGTCCCCGGGCCCGACCCGGAGGCCGTTCGCGACGCCCCCGTCCTCGACGAAGCCGAACGCGCCTACTGGCAGGAGGTCTTCGGCGCAATCGACGTCGAGCCGCCCGCCGTCTCCCGGCCGCCGAAGGCCGGCAAGGCCGCGGCGAGGCCCGGCAAGGCCGCCGCGAAGCCCCTGCCCCCCGCTCCGGACCGCCGTCACGTCGTCAGGCCCCCCGACCTGGCGCTCGACGAGGTGCCCAACCTCCGCCACGCGATGCTCACCGACGCCGACATCGCCGCCATCCAGCGCGAGATCGACCGGGAAGGCTGATCGGCGTGCGGCGATCGCAGGGCCCGCATCCCCCGGGTTCCCGCCTGCGCCCCTTGGCGGGGACGTTCGCGGCGCGGTACAAACATGCCTATCATTCCCCGCCGGCGAACTCGGTCGATGCCGCCGTTCCCGCGCTGACTTCTTGGAATCAGGGCCGTTTTGAATGAAGGTTCATGAGTATCAGGCCAAGGAACTTCTCGGCAAGGCCGGCGTGGCGGTGCCCGCCGGGATCGTCGTCACGACGGCCGGCGAGGCCGCGAAGGCGTACGAGGCGTTGGGCGGCGGCCTGGTCGTCGTGAAGGCCCAGGTCCACGCCGGCGGACGCGGCAAGGGCGTCGCCGTCGGCCCCGAGGTCGACCGCGCCGAGGCCCTGGCGATCGCCAGCGGCGAGAAGCCCCGGCCCGACGGCATGGCCAAGGGCGTGCAGCTCGTCAAGTCGGCCGCCGAGGCCGAGAAGGCCGCCGCAAGCATGCTCGGCAAGACGCTGGTCACCTACCAGACCGGCGCCGAGGGCCAGGCGATCAAGAAGGTGCTCATCACCGTCGGCCACGACATCGCCCGCGAGCTGTACCTGGGCGTCGCCATCGACCGCAACCTCAAGCGGCCGGTCGTCATGGCGACGACCGAAGGCGGCGTCGAAATCGAGAAGGTGGCCGAGGAGACCCCGGAGAAGATCCTCCGCGAGCCGGTCGACGTCGGGCTCGGCCTGATGGACTTCCAGGCCCGCCGGATCTGCAAGGGCCTGGGCCTCACCGGCGCGACGGCCAAGAAGGGCGTCGTCTTCCTCAAGAACTTCGTCAAGTTCGTCCTCGAATCCGACGCCTCGCTCGCCGAGATCAACCCCCTGATCGTCACCGACAAGGGGGACGTGCTGGCGCTCGACTGCAAGCTGAACTTCGACGACAACGCCATGTTCCGCCACAAGGACCTGGCCGGGCTGGTCGACGAGGACGAGGAAGACCCGTCCGAACTCCGCGCCGCGCGCTCGGGCCTCTCGTTCGTCAGCCTCGACGGCGACATCGCCTGCCTCGTCAATGGCGCGGGCCTCGCCATGAGCACGATGGACCTGATCAAATACCACGGCGGCGAGCCGGCGAACTTCCTCGACGTCGGCGGCGGGGCCGACAAGGACCAGGTGCTCGAAGCCTTCCGCATCCTCCTCTCCTCCCCCAAGGTCAACGCCGTCCTCGTCAACATCTTCGGCGGCATCATGCAGTGCGACATCATCGCCAAGGCGCTGCTGGCCGCCTACGACGAGATCGACTTCCGCGTGCCGCTGGTCGTCCGCCTCGAAGGGACGAACTCCGAGCTGGGCAAGGAACTGCTGGAGAAGAGCGGCCGCAAGATCATCACCGCCGTCGGCCTGACCGACGCGGCCCAGAAGGTCGTCGCCGCCGCCAAGCGGCACGTCGCCTGACCCCCACCCCCAAGACAGACCCCGGCCGTCGCGCGACGATCGCCGGGCCCATCCCGCACGAACGAATCCACGGAATCGAATCCCATGAGCATCCTGGTCGGTAAAGACACGCGACTCATTTGCCAGGGCATCACCGGCAAGTCGGGCGCGTTCCACTCGGAGCAGTGCAAGGCCTACGGCACGAACCTCGTCGGCGGCGTCACCCCCGGCCGCGGCGGCGAGACCGCCGTCGGCGTCCCGGTCTTCGACAGCTGCGAGGAGGCCGTCAAGAAGACCGGTGCCAACGCCACCATGATCTTCGTCCCCGCCCCCGGCGCGGCCGACGCGGTGATGGAGGCGGCCGACGCCGGAATCGCGGTGATCATCGCCATCACCGAGGGGACCCCCGTCCTCGACATGGCCCGCGCCGTGGCCTATCTGAAGGCCTATCACCCCGAGGTCCGGCTGATCGGCCCCAACTGCCCCGGCGTCATCACCCCCGGCCAGTGCAAGATCGGCATCATGCCGGGTTACATCCACAAGCCGGGCCGCGTCGGCCTCGTCAGCCGGTCGGGCACCCTGACGTACGAAGGGGTCTGGCAGCTCACCAACCTGGGAATCGGCCAGAGCACCTGCGTGGGGATCGGCGGCGACCCGGTCAACGGCACGAGCTTCGTCGACGTGCTGGAGATGTTCGAGAACGACCCCGACACCGACGCCGTGCTGATGATGGGCGAGATCGGCGGCAACGCCGAGGAGCAGGCCGCCGAATACAAGGCGTCCGGCAAGTTCACCAAGCCGATGGCCGCGTTCATCGCCGGCCAGACCGCCCCCCCGGGCAAGCGCATGGGCCACGCCGGCGCGATCATCTCCGGCGGCTCCGGCAAGGCGTCCGACAAGATCGCCGCCCTGGAAGCGGCGGGCATCCGCGTGGCCAAGAGCCCGGCCGACATGGGCCTGGCCCTCAAAGAGGCCATCGGCGCGTGAGCCAGCCCGAAAACCCCTGGAAGACCCTCGGCTCGCGGCTCATCTACGAGAACCCGTGGATCCGCGTCCGGGAAGACCAGGTCCTCCGTCCCGACGGAGAGCCCGGGATCTACGGGGTCGTCGAGTTCCGGAACCGGGCCGTGGGCGTCCTCCCCGTCGAGGACGACGGCTCGGTCTGGCTCGTCGGCCAGCATCGCTATCCGCTCGGCGATTACTCGTGGGAGATCCCCGAAGGGGGGGGCCCCGTGGACGAGTCGCCCGAGGCGACTGCGATCCGCGAGCTGAAGGAGGAGACCGGGCTCACCTGCGGCCGGCTCGAACAGATCGGCACCAGCCACCTGTCGAACTCGGTGAGCGACGAGCTGGCCTATATCTTCCGGGCGACCGAACTCACGCCGGGTGAGAGCGAGCCCGAGGGGTCCGAACGGCTCGACGTCCGTCGCGTGCCGTGGGACGAGGCCTGGCGGATGCTCCAGGCGGGGGAGATCACCGACTCGATGTCGGTCATAGCCATCCTGTACGAGGCGACCCGTCGCCTCGGCGGGAAGCCCTGAACCCGCTTCCCTGCGGGTCGGAGTCGGGGACGGCGGCCGCCGTCCTCAGCGGACCGGGGCCTCGGCGGCGGGCGTGGGGGCGGCCTCGCGGAGCCGCCAGGCGGTCGGGACGTGGCGACGGGTGGCGGTCGGGCTCGGCGAGGGCGTGGCGTCGGCCTGGGCCTGCGAGCGGCGGGCGGACGGGACTTCAGTGCCGTCGGTCGGGAAGTGCTTGCCGGGGCACACCGTCTCGGTCGCCGCGACGTGGGCGTGGGTCTCGACGCGGTCCTGCTCGATCCGATAGCGCTCGCTCAGGTGGGCCGTCAGCGCCTTGAGCGCGGCCATCTGGCGCGGGGTCGGCGCGGCCTTCTCGAAGTCGCCGATCAGGCAGACGCCGATGCCGTACTCGTCGATGTCCGCCCGGCGGGCGTTGCGGCAGTGGACGCCGTGCTTCTGGTTCACCCAGCGCTGGGCGACCTCGATCTGGCCGTCGCCGCTGCCGGTGCCGTTGCCGATCACGAAGTGGTAGCCGCAGCCGTCGAAGCCCAGCAGCTTGCGATGCTCGCCGTCGATCTGGTCATACGAGCCGGTCTCGGTCGCGCTGTGGTGGACGACGATGTACTTCCAGGGGCGGTCGGCCTTGTTCGGGAAGAACAGGTCGTCGGCCGCCTCGGGGGCGAAGAAGGCCTGCAAGGGGTCCTGGGCGCTCGCCCGCCGGACGACGCCCGAGGTCGACGCGGTGCGGAGCCGGTCGCCGCCGCTCGGGGTCATCGAGGTGGGGGCCGGGGCCGGGGCGGAGAGTTCCGGGGCCGCCTTGGGCGTGGACTCGATCGGAGGCCGGAGGCTGCGCGACCGGCTGGTGCTCGCGGCCGGCGCGAGGTCCAGGCCCGGCTCGTCGATCGTCGCCTTGGGCGGGACTTCGCTGCTCGACGGGGCCCGGCGGGTGCTCGACGCCGGGTCGAGCAGCGACGGCGAATCGAGGCGGGGGACGCTCGAATCGACCGCGCCTCCCGGCTGGTTGATGACGGGTTCGCCCGAGAGGCCGGGCGAGGACCCTTCGCGGATCACCGCCGCGCCGGGCTCGGTGACGACGGACGCGCCGCCGGGTCCGCAGTTGCTGCAGCCGGGGGCCGCCATGACGCGGGGCGCCGGCATCACCGGACGCAGGACGGAACGCCTGTGCTTGCAGCCGGCGGACGTCGTCAGCAGGGCGCCGACGACCGCAGCGGCGACCCACGCGCGTCGGGCGCGTACAACGATCGGGGCCGATTCTCTCGTGGCCATTGTCCCATCTCCTGATCGGGCCGGTCATTCGCTCGACGTCCCGAGTCGAGCCTCGATTTCCCTCAATCGCAAGAGCGATGCCGAACCATCGGCCGAAGCGATCGAGGCGAGGGCCGGAAATCCCGACTTCGATTGAAGTCTACAAGACGATCGGCCGACGTGCGGAAAACCCGCGAGTTTTTCGGGGAAATCCTCAAGTCCTGGACCTCGCGAGGCCGCGCGGCCCTTGTAAGAAATTCAAACGGTTGCAAGGTTCAGCATTCTTACACATGTCGAGCGGGCGGACGCGCGGGCTGGGCCGACTGGGCGGATCGAGGCGGTTCTCCGGCGGCGAAGGGTCGGGCCGGTCGCGCGCGTCGCGACGTCCGGCGCCGCGCCGGCGGCGGGCAAGCTGGCGATCGCGATGAGGAATCGGTATGCTCGACTTTTCGATCGGTCCCCCGGCCCCCGGCGTCTCGGCGGGCCGTTTTCGATGGACCAGGCGACACGAGACGAGTCGAGAGGTCGAGGCGCGCCCCGCTTCGCGCCGGAGAGTCATCCTTATGCCCGCGTACCACCCTCAGCGGATCGAGCCCAAGTGGCAGGCCTACTGGGAGCAGAAGCAGACGTTCGCGACCCCCGACCTCGACCGCGAGCGGCCCAAGCTCTACGTCCTCGACATGTTCCCCTACCCCAGCGGCGCCGGCCTCCACGTGGGCCATCCCGAGGGCTACACGGCCACCGACATCGTCTGCCGCTACAAGCGGATGAAGGGCTACAACGTCCTGCACCCGATGGGCTGGGACGCCTTCGGCCTCCCCGCCGAGCAGTACGCCGTCCAGACCAACACCCACCCCCGCATCACCACCCAGGCGAACATCGACAACTTCCGGCGGCAGATCAAGTCGCTGGGGTTCTCCTACGACTGGTCCCGCGAGGTCGACACCACGTCCCCCGACTATTATCGATGGACGCAGTGGATCTTCCTCAAGATCCACGACACCTGGTACGACCCGGAGTTCGCATGGACCGACGCCGACGGCCGCGCCCGCAAGGGCAAGGGCCGCCCCATCGCCGAGCTGCCCATCCCCGACAGCGTCGACGCCGCCGCCTACCGCGACTCGAAGCGCCTGGCCTACCGCGCCGAGGTCCCCGTCAACTGGTGCCCCGCCCTGGGGACCGTGCTTGCGAACGAGGAGGTCATCGACGGCAAGAGCGAGCGCGGCAACCACCCGGTCGTCCGCATGCCCCTGACCCAGTGGATGCTCCGCATCACCGCCTACGGCGACCGCCTGGTCGACGACATCGAGCACGTCGACTGGCCCAAGCCCATCAAGGACATGCAGCGCAACTGGGTCGGCCGCAGCGAGGGGGCCGAGGTCGACTTCGCCATCGTCCTGGGCGATGACCCCGCCCCCCGCGCCGCCGGCCCCTTCCCCGAGAAGCCCGCCGCCGACGTGATCCGGGTCTACACCACCCGGCCCGACACCCTGTTCGGCGCGACCTACATGGTGCTCGCCCCCGAGCACCCGCTGGTCGACCGCATCACCACGCCGGATCAGGCCGAGGCCGTCGCGAAGTACCGCGAACAGGCCCGTTTCAAGAGCGACCTCGACCGGACCGACCTGGCGAAGACCAAGACCGGCGTCGCCACCGGAGGCTTCGCCGTGAACCCCGTCACCGGCGCGAAGATCCCCGTCTGGATCGCCGACTACGTTTTGATGGGCTACGGTACCGGCGCCATCATGGCCGTCCCCGCCCACGACGAGCGCGACTTCGCCTTCGCGAAGACCTTCGGCCTGCCGATCGTCCCGGTCGTCGAGCCCCCCGCCGCCTGGCTCGCCGCCAACGCCCCGGCGCAGCTCAAGGAAGCCGAGCCCGCCGCCCTCCTCGAAGCCTTCAAGGCCGACCCCGGCGCGTTCGCCGACGTCTTCCACGACGAAGGGGTCGCGATCGGGTCGAGCAACGAATTGTTCGCGCTCGACGGCCTCCCCACGGCCGAGGCGAAGCCGGCGATCACCGCCCGGCTGGCCGAGCTGGGGATGGGCAAGAAGGCTGTGAACTACAAGCTCCGCGACTGGCTGTTCTCCCGCCAGCGGTACTGGGGCGAGCCCTTCCCGATCGTGCTGGACGAGTCCGACCGGGTCTTCGCCGTCGGCGAGGACGAGCTGCCGGTCCTGCTGCCGGAGCTGGACGACTTCAAGCCGACCGGCAACCCCGAGCCCCCGCTCAGCAAGGCGAAGGACTGGGTCCGCTACTCCGAGACGTATCGCCGCGAGACCAACACGATGCCTCAGTGGGCCGGCTCGTGCTGGTACTACCTCCGCTACATCGATCCCAGGAACACCGAGCGCCCCTGGGACCCCGAGAAGGAGAAGTACTGGCTGCCGGTCGACCTGTACGTCGGCGGGGCCGAGCACGCGGTGCTCCACCTGCTCTACAGCCGTTTCTGGCACAAGGTCCTCTTCGATCGCGGCCTGGTCAGCACGCCCGAGCCGTTCCAGCGGCTGGTCAACCAGGGGATGATCCTCGGCGAGACCGAGTACACCGGCTTCCGCGACGCTTCGGGAGCGTGGGTCGCCGCGACGCAGGTCGAGCACGCCGACCACGGCGTCTTCCGCAAGGGGGAGGCCGCGACGGGGACGCCGCTCGAGGTCGTCAAGCTCTCGGACGATCAGGTCGTCAAGAAGGGCGAGGGCTTCGTCGTCAAGGAGGCCCCCGAGGTCCGGGTCGACGCCCGCGCCCACAAGATGTCGAAGGCGCGCGGCAACGTCATCAACCCGGACGTCGTGGTTTCCGAGTACGGCGCCGACAGCCTCCGGCTCTACGAGATGTTCATGGGCCCGCTCGAAGCGGTGAAGCCCTGGAGCATGAACGGCGTCGAGGGGGTCTACCGGTTCCTCGGCCGCGCCTGGCGGATGATCGTGGACGCCGAGGCCGAGGAAGTGAGCCTCGACCCTCGCGTGAAGGACACGCCGCCGACCGCCGAGCAGGCCAAGCTGATCGCCCGGACGGTGGCCGCCGTGGGCGACGACTACGACGCCCTCCGGTTCAACACGGCGGTCAGCCGCCTGATGGAGTTCGTCAACGCCTTCACCGGCGCCGAAGTCCGGCCGATAGCCGCGATGGAGACGTTCACGCTCCTGCTCGCGCCGATGGCCCCGCACGCCGCCGAGGAACTCTGGGAGGTCCTCGGCCACGAGGGCACCCTCTCCTACGAGCCCTGGCCGACGTTCGATCCGGCGCTCCTCAAGGACGACGAGGTCGAGATCCCCGTCCAGATCCTCGGCAAGCTGCGTGGCAAGGTCGTCGTCCCCGCCGACGCCGACGCCCAGGCCATCGAGGCGGTCGCCCGCGCCGACGAGCGGATCGCTGCCCTCCTCGCGGGAAAGACCGTCCGCAAGGTCGTCGTCGTCCCCGGCAAGCTGATCAACTTCGTGGCGAACTGAGCCGCTGTCGCATGGCGGGCGTCGCTTCCCCCGATTGACGCGCATCCTCGACCCAGGGGATGCTACGCGCCGAGCGGTGCGTCATCGAGCTGAAACGGGAACCGGTTTGCCTCGGAACTCATCGACTGGGCGGATGCTTGGGATGTTGATTCTGGAACGACTATTGCGATCCCTCAGACAAGCCTACTCGTCGAGCTTCCCTCACTCCAAGGGGTCGTGCCGAGAACGGGCGTTTTTGCGACAGCCCGACGGACGCCCTTGAAAGTATCATGGCGTTCGCTCTACCGACGGGTTCGCTAGGCTGGAAAAGGTAGGCAAGGGAGCCTTATGGCGATGTCTGGCAAGTTTCTTCGACGTAATGCGATTCTCGATACGGTTAAGAGTGAGCATCGCACGAACGCCTTCCAAAAAAGGGAGGGGCTGACACGCCACCCCGTGACGGTGACGTCTTGCGGCTGCCCCGACCCCAACTGTGGGTGCTGGCACACTATCCAAACCGAGCGGACCATACCGACGGCCGAAGAGGCGGATGCGCTGATGAGAGCGGAGAAGAAGGCCCGCAAGGTCGGCTCGCCTCGAGGGAAGAGCGGTCCCGTCTGACACTGCGAGGTAGAGTCCTATTGGGCGGGGACCGATCACCTCGGGTTTATGTGATGAGGTGGACTCTGCCTACCCTACGGGACTTGGCATTGGGTGGGAGGAGTGCCGTGATCCATACTGAGCGGGTCATCGAGTGGTCGGTCGGCATATGGTCCGAGTGGCTGGGCCGTCGGGTCATGAGCGTCGAGGCTGCCGCCCTCCGCGATGGTGGCGATGTCGAAGAGGTCCGGGTCGAGCTGTCGGCCGCTCGATGCCCTTATTTCATAAGTTGGCAGCAGGAGGA
Source organism: Paludisphaera soli (assembly GCF_011064595.1). Classification (GTDB taxonomy): domain Bacteria; phylum Planctomycetota; class Planctomycetia; order Isosphaerales; family Isosphaeraceae; genus Paludisphaera; species Paludisphaera soli. Next base: position 638,610 of record NZ_JAALJI010000001.1, read on the forward strand.
CGGTGCGTCAGACGAGACCCTCTTTCATTGGCTGTCGGTGCAGCACACATCGCACTTCAAGGAAGCGGCCTTGGAGGGCTCGGCACCGCCGTCGGCTCTCGCTCGGCTACAGAGTTCGGTTGTTGAGCGGGTTGAGTTGTATGGCCATCAAGACCTTGATGCGGTTGTCGCGGCCATCGTCCTAAGTCACGGCACCGAGGTCGGAGTTGCAACAGCCCGCGAATTGGCGAGCAAGGGCCGGTTCTCGCGTTTTGGGGTCGCGGAATTGGCCCTGGTGGATGGGATTCGGCTTCGCCGCGAGTTATCACGCCAGGGCATAGAAAGGGTCGTCGAACTTCGTGTCGGGGTCGCCTAACCTCGTGACGCGCCGGGATCAGCGATCGAGTGGGATCGGCACCACCCATCGCATGTTTATAGAACGTGGGCGGTGTCCAATCTACTGGGCTTCGTGTGCATCCTCCAGCCGGAGGATGCTGCGCGCCGAGGAGACCAAGATCGGAATGGGACGGTGGATCCTCGGGAGTCGTGGAAGATCGTCCATGACCTTCGGACTCTTGCGCAGGGATTGACGGAGGATGGTTCGATGAGCAGACGACTGCCCTATAAGATTGCCGGCACGGCTCCGAAGACCATCGAGTTTGTCCGGAATGACCTCACCATCTCGACCAGTCGCGTGCTGCTCGACGAAGTCCGCGTAGTCGGCCGATCACTGCGTGTGGCCGACCCAGCCTGGGTCGATGAGGTCGCTGAGTTGCGTATAAACATCGAGGACGGCCTTTATCCGGTCTACGCTTACGAGTGGTCGCATCGACTTGGGCCGATCACGGCTTGCGTCATCATCCCCTTCGTTCGCCCTCGCTGGACCACGACCTGCCGCCTGAGGATTTTCAACGATATCCGCCCCGATCTCACGAAAGGCTTAATCGTCGATAGCGGCGAAATCGCCATCGCAAGCGGGAACCAGATCGTACTCCGATCCGGCCTCGGTGACGGCTACTACCCAGTCTTCGAGAATCGCAATTTCGGAGTCCGGACTCAGTCCGTCGTTATCGATTTCAAACTCTATGAGTCGAGCAACTACGGTGTTGGGCACGGCTTTGTTCTGGACGAGTACGGGATTCCCATTACTTAGCTCCACCGACTGTGACAGTTCGCGTTCAGGCTAACGCGAACTTCCGGTAGCAGACCCCCGTCCCAAAATCGAGTGCTCTTGAGACTCGCCGGCTTAGCGTCGTTTTTTTCCCTCTGCTGCGGGAAGGCCAACTTGCAGCCCAGGTCATTTGTCGTAGAGGTCGTCGACGTTGAAGTCGGGGGGGATCTGGTTGACCTGGATCGAGTGCGACCCGCCGGAGATGTAGCCGCGGGACTCGTCGACGATCTCGGTCCGGACGGTCTCAGGATCGTTAGGCTCGACGACCGGCGGCTTCGGGACGGCGGGGGCCGATCGCTGGGTCGGCGGGGCCGGGGGAGCCTGGTAGGGTGGGCACCGCTCACGGCGAGTTTATCTATGTTGAGGTGGGCGGTGCCCACCCTACGAGACTCGGCAAGCTACGCTACGATTGAGAAGGTGGCATTCGACCTAGCTTACGTCAGGGCGGAGGTCAACTATCAGATATGGCACGGTCCCTTCCACGCCCTTGTCCTCGATGTGGCAGCCTCCGGCGAAGGGTCGAGCGATTCAAGTATCCGTGGGGTTACCAGCGGTGGGGGGCCGTCCATTTTGATGAGCTGTGGGTCCCTCTGTACGCCTCGCAGATCTGGCTCGCCTCCTGTCGGGACTGCGGGGCACGGGTTTGGTATGTGCCTCGCCCGCGTGGGGCACTTCGGGGACGGGTCATCCGATGGCTGGAGTCTCGTAGGGTGGGCACCGCCCACCGCGATTTTATGCATGATGACGTGGACGGTGCCCACCCTACGAGACTTCGTTCTGAATGAGGCCGCTTCAAATGGACTCGATCTTGGGTCACCCCGCAAACGCCGGCGTCGGCGCGTGGTTATGTAGAAAACGGGGCAGCAGCGCCTCAATAGTCGGTCTCGAAGCCTTCTGCGACCCTTACGATGCCTACATCGGATGCGGGAGCCACCCGGAGGTAGTCGAAAGGGTTTGGGACCAGTTAGGGCACGGTCTATCCGACGGCCGCCGCCGCGTCCTCTGCGGCACTCCGGTCCTGGTCCACCCGGAGACTGGGGTGGTCCTCGCCATGGGCTATGGGACCAGCTATGGCTTTCGGCTACCCGAGGTCTTCCTGCCGGAGGCGGTCCACGCCGGCTGCAAGACCTCGCATCGCTGGCACGACGGGAAGGTCACCGACCTGTCGACGGAGGTCGGCCCCGATTGGGTGTTCGGTTGCTGGGCCAAAGACGAGATGGCGTGGTGTCAAGCCGCAGCCTACCCTCCGACCTCCTGAGGGCCCTTGATCGGTTCGCGGGCCATGAAGGGATCTCCTCGACAGGGCGTTCCAAGAACGTGTGTTCTCGAGACTCGGCCCGCTACGCGTTGTTTTTGTCCTTCTGCTACGGGAAGGCCCATTGGGCGGCCCCGGTCATTTCTCGTAGAGGTCGTCGACGTTGAAGTCGGGCGGGATCTGGTTGACCTGGATCGAGTGTGACCCGCCGGGAATGTAGCCGCGGGACTCGTCGACGATCTCGGTTCGGACGGTTTCCGGATCGTCCCGTTCGACGGCCGGGGGGGCGGGCTTGACCTGCTGGGGCGGCGGAGGCGGCGGCGGCGTCGGCGGGAGCGAGGGCTGGGTGCGGGAGATCGACATGACCGGGCGCTGGGAGTCCATGAGATGGCCGCCGTCGAAGCGCTCGCCGATGTAGTAGCGGCGGACGTCGGCGTTGTTGAGGATCTCCTCGCGGTTGCCGTAGGCGAAGACTCGGCCCTCGCGGATGACGTAGCAGCGGTCGGTGACTTCCAGGGTCTCGCGGAACTGGTGGTCGGTCAGCAGGATCCCGATGTGGAAGGTGTCGACCAGGTCGCGGATCTGCTCCTGGATCTCGCCGACCGTCTTGGGGTCGATGCCGGCGAACGGCTCGTCGAGCATGATCAGCTTGGGGTCGGTGATCAGGGCGCGGGCGATCTCGGTCCGCCGACGTTCGCCGCCGGAGACCATGTGGGCCTTGGTCTTGCGGATCTTGCCCAGGCCGAAGCGGTCGACCAGGTCGTCGAGCCGCTCCCGGCGCTGCTTGCGGGTCATGTCGCGGCGGGTTTCGAGGATCGCCATCAGGTTCTGCTCGACCGTGAGCTGGCGGAAGACGCTCGAATCCTGGGCGAGGTAGCCCATCCCGGCGCGGGCCCGGAGGTACATCGGGAGCCTGGTGACGTCGCGGCCGTCGAACATGACGGTGCCGCCGTCGGCGTCGATGAGGCCGATGGTCATGCGGAAGCTGGTGGTCTTGCCGGCTCCGTTGGGCCCGAGGAGGCCCACGACCTCGCCCTGGTCGACGTCGAACTCGACCCCGTTCACCACCTGGCGACGGCCGTACCACTTCTCCAGGGCGCGGACTTCCAGCAGGGCCATCGCTTCGATCCTCCGTGATCGCGGGACGCGGTTCGATTCGGTTCGGGTCAGCTCGGGATGCGGGGCGTCATCGGATCCACCGCATGCGCTCGAAGTAGGGGCGGAAGGGCACGCGGAAGTCGTGGCTCACCGGGATGCTCGGGCCGAACGGCACGCCGTGCGGCCAGTAGACGAAGAACGCCTTCCCTGTCACCAGGCTCCGGGGAACCTCCCAGGACTGGCGGTCGACCGTGTCCCAGCCCCGATCGAACGAATCCCAACCGCGGCTGTCCTTGCTCCGAGGGCTGTTGTCGCCCATCATCAGGAACCGATCGTCCCCCAGCTCGTACTCTTCGCTCCGGACACGCGCCAGGTTGGGGAACCGGGCGGGGTTGGAGAGGAAGTCGAACAGTTCGGACGGCCGTCGGGGCTCCCGATCTTCCCAGACCGGGCCGTAGTCGGTGTACCCCGGCGTCTGGGTATAGTAGATATCGCGTTTCAGGACAAGGTCGCTCGCCGAAACGATCCCGCCCCGGACTGCGACGGCCGCGGGCGCGAGGTCCTCCTCGGTCGGGATCGGGGCCTCTTCCCCCGTCTCGTAAGTCACGCCGTCGCCGTCGACCGACTTGCCGTCGACCAGCAGCGTCAATCGGTCATCGACGTTGCCGAACTCCAGGCGTCGGCGTCCCGGCCCGATCATCGGGGAATCGAACTCGGCCAGGATGTGCTTGCCTCGACAGAATCGACCCTTGCCGGTGGCGAGGTCGATGAAGGCTCGATACGGGGCCCCCGCCTTCACCAGCTCCAGACGGATCTCGCCCTTGTCGGACTGCACGTCCAGGTCGACGGCCAGGGTCAGGTCGCCCACCCAGTGGGGCTGGAGCCAGGCGTTGCGGGTGTCCCCGCGAGGCGAGAGCAGGTCGGAGTTCTCGGCCGAGAGATTCGTGTTGTACGAGTAGAAGTCGGTGATCAGGGTCGCCCGGGGGCCTCGCGACGGCGTCCGATCGTTCAGGAGCGACTCCCACTGCTCGGGCTCGGGGACGAGGTGGTGGTAGCGGAGTTCGGCCCAGTCGTCGGTCGGCTTCTCGACGCGATACAGGCTCACACCCGACTCGCCGACCTGCCAGCCGGAGTCGGCCGGCTCGGGCCGCCAGCGCCGCCACTCGGCCCGATCGCGGAGCGCGCGGGGCTGGTGGCGGTCGTCGTAGACGGCGATCTGCATCCCCGTCAGGTGATCGAGCGGCTTGCGCTGGAGGCGGAAGTCGGACGCCCCGCGGGGCTTGATGTAGATGTCGCCGTGGTGGACCCGGACGGTCTCGCCGGGGAGGCCGATGAGCCGCTTGATGTAGCTGACCTCGGGCTCCTCGGGATAGCGGAAGACGACGACGTCGTAACGCTCCGGCGGCGAGGCCCCCGGCAGGCTGGGCAGGTCGTAGGGGAACATCGAGACCAGGATCCGGTCCCCTTTGAAGCTCGGGGCCTCGTCGAGCTTGGTGGCCTGGTGTCGGCAGTTCACGCAGACGCCGGAGTAGACGGGGCGTCGCGGCGGGCTCCCCTCGACTTCCTCGGAGGCGTTGACGGCGAAGACGAAGCCGCACTGCGGGCAGGCGACCTCCTTGTGCCGTCCCATCAGCGTCGGGGCCATCGACCCGGTGGGGATGACGAAGGCCTGGGCCTCGAAGCCCCGGACGACCAGCGCGGCGACCGCCGCGACGACGAGCGCCTCCAGGGTCTCGCGGAAGCCGTCGCCGGATCGGGCCTCGGCCCCCTGCTTGCGGCGGGGGTCGGTCGCGGCCCCGGTCGTCCTCGAGGCGGGGCTGGCGGCGTTCGAGGCGGCGGTCCGTCCCATGATGGTTGGGTCTCTCAGCCGAGTGCGGCGGGGTTCGGGGGGCCGGAGGCGGGTTCCGGGCGGGCCATTCAGTGAATGTAACGAATTCGCCTCGGGTCGGGAATCCAGTACAGCGACCTCCCGAAGACCTCCAGGGCCACCACCTTGCCGGGCAGGTGCACCAAGAACGGCTTGCCCAGGAAGAGCGAGCGCGGCACGACCGGCCCCTGGGTCCAGAAGCGGGAATCGTTCGAGACCGGGCTGTTGTCCCCGAGCACGAAGTACTCCCCCGACTTGAGCCGGTAGGGCTCCAGGACGCCGTGCGGTCGGCGGTGCGCCGCCCCCAGCGAGCCGGTGTAATGGACGTCGCGGTAGATCCGCACCTCGGGGACGTGGGCCGAGCCGCCGCGCACGCCGATCGCCGCCGGAGACTCGTCGTTCCAGCGGGCCTCGGACGGGTCGTCGTAATCCAGGGGCTCGAACAGGGGCGATCCGTCGACGGCGACCATCAGCCGGTCGTCGAACAGCGAGGCCTCGACGGTGTGCATCCCGCCGGCCTCGGCCGCGGCCAGCGGGTTGGCCAGGGCGAAGACCTTCCGGGCCGCCCCGTTGCGCGTGACCTCGACGGGTTCGTCGGCGCGGGTGGGGACGCGGACGACGAAGCGGTCGCCGGCCGACCGGAGGCTGAGGACCAGCGAATCCACGCCTTCGCCCAGGGCCACCCGGGCTTCCAGGCCGACGTCGGCCACGGGGTTGTCGGAGCGGACGTCGCCGCCGTTGTAACCGTAGTAGTCGCGGATCGGGGCGTAGCGGCCGAGCCCGGGGTCCCAGTTGCGGTAGACGATCCAGTCGTCGCCGTCGCCGGGGGGATTGGTCGGCTCGCGACGGAACCCGTCCGGCCCCTGGGACCATCCGGTCGGGTCGCCCTGGAGCGAGGCCCCTCGGCGAAACGACCAGCGCGGGTAGCGGTCGGAGTCGGCGGGGGTGAACCGGCTGTCGTGCACGAGCATCCTCATGGCGCGGACGTCTTCCGGCCCCTTGCGGGCCACCACGCCGTCGACCCAGACGTCGCCGCCGGCGATCCGGATCGACTCGCCGGGGAGGCCCACCACGCGCTTCACATACGCCTGGGTGGGGTCGCCCGGATAGTGGAACACGGCGACCTCCCAGCGCTCGGGGGCCCGGAAGTCGTACAGGAACTTCTGGACCAGCACGCGGTCGCCGTTCGAGGTGACGACGGGCTCGCGGTCGAACCCGGATCGCCCGCAGTTGGGGCAGACGGGGCGGGCCGGCGGGGCCTCGTCGTCCAGCCCCACGTCGAACGGGAACTTGCAGTTGGGGCAGGTCAGCTCGCGGTGATGGCCCAGGAGCGTCGGGGCCATCGAGCCGGTGGGGACGACGTACGCCTCGGCCGAGAAGGTGCGGAAGAGGAGGACCCCCAGGCAGAGGGCGACCAGCAGGTCGACCGTCTGGCGCGGCACCCCGGCCGTCGAGGGCTCCTCGACGAGCTGCGGTGCGGGTGTATCGGGGGTCGCGTCCATGAAGGGATCGTCCACTCTCGGGTTGAGGCGACGCCGGGCCCGCGCGCCGGGTCCGGGAGGCCCGGCGACGCGGGCCCTCGACCATCCCCGCTCAATCCTCGCTGTCGTCGAGGACGGACAGGAACGCGTCCTGGGAGATTTCCACGTTGCCCACCTGCTTCATACGCTTCTTGCCCTCCTTCTGCTTCTCCAGGAGCTTGCGCTTCCGGGAGATGTCGCCGCCGTAGCACTTGGCGGTGACGTTCTTGCGGAGGGCCGAGATGCTCTCGCGGGCGATCACCCGGCTGCCGATGGCGGCCTGGATGGCCACCTCGAACTGGTGGCGGTCGATCTCCGCCTTGAGCTTCTTGACGAGCTTCCGGCCGCGGCGGTCGGCCTGGGCCCGGTGCACCACGATCGACAGGGCGTCGACCTTCTGGCCGGCGACGAGGATGTCGAGCCGGCAGAGGTCGTCGGCTCGGTAGCCCATCACCTCGTAGTCCATCGTCCCGTAGCCGCGGGTCGCGCTCTTCAGCTTGTCGTACAGGTCGTAGATCATCTCGGCCATCGGCAGCTCATACGTGAGGATGGCGCGCGTGGTCGAGAGGTACTCGGTCTTGATGTACGTGCCGCGGCGGTCCTCGCACAGCTGCATGATCGCGCCGATGTTCTCGGTCGGCAGGATGAAGTTGATCTTGGCGATCGGCTCGCGGAACTCCTCGATCTCGCCCGGGTCGGGGATCCTCGTGGGGTTGGAGATGTGCAGCGTCTCCCCCCGGTTCGTCAGGATCTCGTAGGTGACGTTGGGCGCGGTCTGGACGAGCGCGAGGTTGCTCTCGCGCTCCAGACGCTGCTGGACGATCTCCATGTGGAGCATGCCCAGGAAGCCGCAGCGGAAGCCGAAGCCCAGGGCGTCGGACGACTCGGGCTCGAACGTGAAGCTGCAGTCGTTCAGGGCGAGCTTCTGGAGCGCCGTGCGGAGGTCGTCGAACTGGTTGTGCGAGGCCGGGAAGAGGCCGCAGTAGACGACCTGGACCGGCTCCTGGTAGCCCGGCAGGATCTCGGTCGCCGGGTTCGGGACCTGGGTGACGGTGTCGCCGATCCGCACGTCGGACAGCTTCTTGATGTTGGCGTTGATGTAGCCGACCTGGCCGACCCCCAGCTCGTCGCAGGCGACTTCGCGGGGGCGGAACCGGCCCAGGCCGATGACCTCGTAGTCGGAGTCGCCGGCCATCAGGCGGATCTTCTGGCCGACCTTGAGCAGGCCGTCGACGACCCGGACGTACACGACGACGCCCTGGTAGTCGTCGAACTTGGAGTCGAAGATCAGGGCGCGCAGGGGCTTGTTCGGGTCGCCGGCCGGCGGCGGGACCCGTTCGATGATGGCGCGGAACAGGTCGGGGACGCCGATGCCGGTCTTGCCGCTGACCGAGAGGACCTCGCTCGGGTCGATGCCCAGCGTGGTCATGATCTCTTCCTTGATCTCGTCCGGGCGGGCCGCTTGCATGTCGATCTTGTTGAGGGCCGGGACGATCGCCAGGTCGCCGGCCACGGCGAGGTAGGCGTTGGCGACGGTCTGGGCCTGGACCCCCTGGGTGGCGTCGACGAGGAGGATGGCGCCCTCGCACGCGGCGAGGCTGCGGGAGACCTCGTAGTGGAAGTCGACGTGGCCGGGGGTGTCGATCAGGTTCAGTTCGTAGTTCCGGCCTTCGTGGACGTAGTTGATCGCCACGGCCCGGGCCTTGATGGTGATCCCCCGCTCCCGCTCGAGGTCCATGTCGTCGAGCAGCTGCTCGCGGAACTCGCGCTGGCTGATCGCGCCCGACTGGAGCAGGAGCTGGTCGGCCAGGGTGCTCTTGCCGTGGTCAATGTGGGCGACGATCGAGAAGTTGCGGATGTACTTGGGGTCGAAGGCCATGTATCAGGTCCGATGACGTGGATCGGTCGTCCCGAACGCGACGTGCGTCGGTCCTCGGCGTCCAGGCGGAGCGGTCGGGTCGGGATGGGGGTCACGTTGGCGGCACGCCCTCGCGGGGCCGGCGTCGAGGGGGAGCGGGGGGTGGCCTCTGGGCCTCGACGCCTCGGCGGCGATTGTTCCGGTGGAGGGTCCGCCCCCTAATGATTATATTGGGTGGACGGCGTCGCGAGAAGTCGGCTTATGCGGACTCCCAGGATCGTCGTCCCGGCTCTACCCCCGCCGCGCCGGCCGTTTCGCGGGGCGGACGTGGTCGTCGGGGCCCTCACTCCAGGCAGGTGCGGCCATGAAATGCGTCTCGGCCCTCTCCACGGCCCGGAGCGCCAGCACGGCGTTCCACCAGATCCTCGAGCGCCTGGAAGCCGACCCGGACGGGACCCCGGCCGACCTCACCGTGATCTTCAGCTCCCGCCATCACGCAAGCGTGCTGGGCAAGCTCTCGCAGGCGTTCCTGGAGCAAGGTCGCACCCGGCACGTCCTCGGCTGCACCGGCGAGGGGGTGGCGGGGGACGACCAGGAGGTCGAGGGGAAGCCGGCGCTGGCCGTCTGGTCGCTGACCAGCCCCGGGGTGGAGATCCAGGCCGTGCGGTTCGACCCCGGCGGCGGCTCGCTCCGACATTCGCTCGACGCGCTGGAGAATCCCTCCGAATCGACCCTGATCCTGCTGGCCGACCCGTTCAGCTTCGGGATCAACGACCTGCTCAAGCTGGCGAACGAGCACCATCCCGGGCTCCGGATCGTCGGCGGGATGGCCAGCGGCGGGGCCGAGCCGGGGGCGAACCGGCTCCTGCTCGACGGGGAGGCCTACACCGACGGCGCAGTCGCCATGCGGCTTTCCGGGCCGATCGCGATCCGGACGGTGGTGAGCCAGGGCTGCCGGCCGATCGGCCGCACCATGCTCGTCACCAAGGCCGAGCAGAACGTCATCCGCGAGTTGGGCCGCCGCCCGGCGCTCGAATCGCTCCGCGAGGTCTTCCTGACGCTCCCCCAGGAGGACGTGGAGAAGGTCCAGGAGGGGTTGCACATCGGCCGGGTGATCAACGAGTACCAGGAGTCGTTCCACCGGGGGGACTTCCTGGTCAGCAACGTGGTCGGCGCCGACGAGTCGGGCTCGATGCAGATCAGCGACCTGATCCGCGTGGGGCAGACGGTCCAGTTCCACGTCCGCGACGCCGAGACGGCCGACGAGGACCTGCGGGAGAGCCTGGCCCGCGTGCCCCGGGGGGGCGGAGCGGGGGTCCCGGCGGGGGCGCTGCTGTTCACCTGCAACGGCCGGGGGAGCCGCCTGTTCGGGGCCCCGAACCACGACGTCACGGTGATCCGCGAGATCCTGGGGCCGATCCCGGTCGCGGGTTTCTTCGCGATGGGCGAGCTGGGCCCGGTCGGCGGCCAGAACTTCATCCACGGCTACACCGCGAGCGTCGCCGTGTTTGAGCGCCCCGAGGCCTGACGCCCCCGCCCTTGCCGCCTCTCGGCGATTCTGCCATGATCGACCGGCCGGATGGGCCGCGACGGCCCCGTCCCCGTTCGCCGCGCGCGGGCCCCACGGCCCCCGGCGGAGCGCGATGAGTCGAGACGCGCGCAAGCGTCGCCGCGTCCGACGGTCCTCAACGAGAACGAGTCAGGAGAGAGTTTCATGGCGAGCCCGAAAGCCGAGGCTCCGGCGGGTGGGGAGAAGATCACGATCCAGGGTGGCAGGCTGACCGTCCCGGACCACCCGATCATCCCCTTCATCGAGGGCGACGGCACCGGCCCCGACATCTGGCGCGCCAGCGTCCGCGTCCTCGACGCGGCCGTCGAGAAGGCGTACGGCGGCAAGAAGCAGATCAAGTGGATGGAGGTCTACGCCGGCGGCAAGGCCCACTCCCTGCTGAACACCTGGCTGCCCGACGAGACCGTCGACGCCTTCCGCGACTACCTCGTCGGCATCAAGGGGCCGCTGACCACGCCGATCGGCGGCGGCATCCGCTCGCTGAACGTGGCCCTCCGCCAGATGCTCGACCTCTACGTCTGCCTCCGCCCGGTGCGCTGGTTCAAGGGCGTCCCCTCGCCCGTGAAGCACCCCGAGAAGGTCGACATGGTGATCTTTCGGGAGAACACCGAGGACGTCTATGCAGGCATCGAGTTCGAGGCCGGCAGCGACGACGCCAAGAAGCTGATCGGCTTCATCAAGGACAACTTCCCGGGCTCTTACAAGAAGATCCGCTTCCCCGAGACCTCGGGCGTCGGCGTCAAGCCGATCTCCAGCGAGGGGAGCGAGCGGCTGATCCGGTCGGCCATCGAGTACGCCCTGGCCAACGGCCGCAAGAGCCTGACGCTCGTCCACAAGGGGAACATCATGAAGTTCACCGAGGGGGCGTTCCGCAACTACGGCTACGCGCTGGCCGAGCGCGAGTTCGGCGACAAGACCTACACCTGGGACCAGTGGGAGCACACCAAGGCCGCCAAGGGCGAGGCCGCCGCCAACGCCGAGCAGAAGGCCGCGCTCGACGCCGGCAAACTGCTCGTCAAGGACGCCATCGCCGACATCACGCTCCAGCAGATCCTCACCCGGCCGACCGACTTCGACGTCATCGCCACGATGAACCTCAACGGCGACTACCTCTCGGACGCCCTGGCCGCGCAGGTCGGCGGCATCGGCATCGCCCCGGGCGGCAACATCAACTACCTGACCGGCCACGCCGTCTTCGAAGCCACCCACGGCACGGCCCCCAAGTACGCCGACCTCGACCAGGTCAACCCCGGCTCGGTCATCCTCTCCGGCGAGATGATGCTCCGCTACATGGGCTGGAACGAGGCCGCCGACCTGATCATCAAGGGCATGGACGGGGCCATCGAGCAGAAGACCGTCACCTACGACTTCGCCCGCCTGATGGAAGGCGCGAAGCAGGTCAAGTGCAGCGAGTTCGCCACGGCCGTCATCTCCAAGATGTGAGCCGATCGGCATCGGATCGATCGCGCCGGGGGCGTCCCTCGCGCCCCCGGCACTCCTTCTCGACGATGAGAGATCGACCGATGCGAGTGACCCTCGTCACCGACACCTTCCCCCCCCAGGTGAACGGCGTCTCGCGCACCCTGGGGGAGCTGGTCCGCCGCCTCGGCGAGCACGGCGACGCCGTGCAGATCGTCTATCCCGACTACGGCGACCGCCCCGACCGGCCCGACGCCTGCCGGGTCTGGTCGATCAGCATGCCCTTCTACAAGGAGCTGCGGCTCCCCCTGCCCCCCTTCGGCCGGGCGCATCGCGCGATCGACGCCTTCGAGCCCGACGTCATTCACGTCGCGACCGAGGCGTTCCTGGGCCTCAGCGTCCTCCGCCTCGCCGGCCGGCGGTCGATCCCGATCGTCTCCAGCTTCCACACCAACTTCGACCAGTACAGCGCCCACTACGGCGTCGGCTGGGCGCGCTCCCTGATCTGGCGCTACCTGCGATGGTTCCACAACCGGACGCGCGAAACCTACGTCCCCTCGAGAACGACCATCGCCCAGCTTGAGGGCCGGGGCTTCGAGCGCCTGGTCCTCTGGCCCCGGGGGGTCGACGCCTCGTTCTTCCGCCCCGACCGCCCGGGCCGCGACGCGGTCCGCCGGGCGTTCGGCTGGAAGCCCGACGACGTGGTCCTGACCTACGTCAGTCGGATCGCGCCCGAGAAGAACGTCGAGTACCTGGCCGACGCCCTCGCGATCGTCGCCGAGAGGCGGCCCAGGGTCCGCATCCTGTTCGTCGGCGACGGACCCTCGCGCGAGGGGCTGGAAGCACGGATGAAGGGCTCGGCGCGGTTCGCGGGCTATCGCGTGGGGGACGACCTGGCCGACCACTACGCCGCGGGCGACGTCTTCGCGTTCACGAGCACGACGGAGACGTTCGGCAACGTCGTGCTCGAAGCGATGGCGTCCGGCCTGCCGGTCGTCGCCCTCCGCGCCGGGGGCGTGGGCGAGATCGTCCGCGACGGCGAGACCGGCCTCCTCGTCGACCCCGACGCCCCGGCCGACGCCTTCGCCGCCGCTCTCCTCCGCCTCGTCGACCACGCCGACCTGCGTCTCCGACTCGCGGCGGCCGCGCGGGCCTACGCCGAATCTCAGAGCTGGGACGCCATCATGGACGGGCTCCGCGACCGCTACGCCCAGGTCATCGACCCGGCCCGGGGCCTCCCCCAGCCGGCCCCGCAAGCGCCTTGAGCGGGCCCGCCGTGCCGGGGCCGTCGAAGTTCTCGAACGCGGCGTAATGGTCCTTCGCAACCCACAGCCCCAGGCCGTTACCGGTCGGCACCAGTCGCGACGGAAGGTAGCCCTCGATCAGGAACGACCGGAGCGCGGGGAACGGCGGATACCCGACGAAGATCAGCGGGGGCCGCTTCGCCTTCAGGTCTTCGAGGATCTCGGCCACGCGAGGCGTGATCAGCGGGTGCGGCTTGTCCGCGTAGTCGCGCAGGAGGTTGTCGGTGAAGAGGTGCCGGCTGGCCTGGTCGAGCCTGCCGTAGAAGAACAAGGGGCTCTGCCAGCCCCAGACGAACAGGCCGGGATTCTCGAACACGACCTTGCGACGATCCAGCTCGCGGCCCAGCTCGCGCAGCACCACCCACTGCCCTCCCCCCTTGTAGCGGGTGGTCAGCTCCTGCGGCGGGCAGAGCAGATAGTCGCGAGTCTGGAGGTACAGTGTGCCGAGGGTCGCCAGCACGACCACGCCCGCGCCGGCGAGGTCCGACGGCCTGACCTTCGCCCGCAGCCCGGCCAGGCAGTCGGCCCCGGTGATCGCCATCGCCAGCGCCAGGCCGGGCGTCGCCAGCAGATAGTAATGGGGCCAGTACATGCCGGGGAGGACGACCTCGGCCATCGTCGCCGCCGTCCAGGCCGCGAGCAGCCGCCGCGTCGCCGAGGTCGTCGGGGCGAACGCGACGTGGGCTAGGCAGGGGAACAACGCCACCCAGGCGGGCCAGCTCCCGCCCGCCCACCAGACGAGATAGGCCGTCTTCCCGAAGGGCCAGGGCAAGGCCCCCTGGGGATCGGCGTTTCCCGTCAGCCAGCGGACCCACCCGGACGGCGCGCCCGGCTCCGGCGGCAGGTCGGTGGCCATCGCCCGACCGAACCGGACGATGTCGTCATAAGCCGAGACACCCGCCCCCTGCGCGACCAGGACCAGGGCCGCAGCCCCGAGCGTCCCCAAGAGGCCCAGGCTGATCGCCCCCAGCGATTTCCATCGCGAGCCCATCGGCCTCAGCACCAACGCCGCCAGGTAGACGCCGAAGGGCAGGATGGCGACCTGTTTCACCAGCGTCGCCGCCCCGATCGTGACCCCGGCCAGGACGAAGGGCCAGGTCCCGCCGCGTTCCCAGCCCCGGATCATCAGCCCGAGCGAGGCGATGGCGAAGAAGTTCATGAGATGTTCGAGGTTCGACCCATTACCGAACAGGTAGGGATCGGTGCTCAGGACGGCGAACAGGAACGCCGCCAGGCCCCCCGCCAGAGGCCCCGAAAGCCGCACGCCGATCCACCAGACGATCGCGATGGTCGCCAGGACGTAGGGGATCGGGAACAGCCGGATCGCCGTCTCGTTGTAGCCGAGGATCGCGATCGGCGTGGCGTAGAGCCAGTAGCCAAGCGGCGGCTTGTTCTCGGTCAGGTCCCGATACAGCACGTCCCCTGCCAGGATCCGCCGCCCCATGTGCGCGTAGATCGCCTCGTCGCAGTCCAGCGGCTCCGACGGCCCGACCGCCGCCGGCCACAATCGCATTCCGGTGGCGTCGACGACCGTCGGCCCGAAGGTGTGCGAGCGGTACCAGACGTCGAAGGCCAGGATGGCGAGCAGGATCAAAATCGACTTGCGCATATCGCGGAGAGCCCCGGGGCTTGCGGCTCGTAAAGATCAGCCCGACCTCAGTCGACGTCGAGCCTCGGCAGTTCGATCCCGCCTGCCGAGGAGAAGCCCGACTCCCAGGGGAATCGACCCCTTGCGTCCGGCCAGCACATCTGGATGGCCTCGAACGCTTCGCCCTGAATACGGATCCCGAACCCGAAGTACTCATCATAGTGCCGACGCGCGACGGCCTGAAATGCGACCTCGCACGTCTCGAGGACTTCGGAACAGCGATCCCCCGGCCCGAATCGCGCGCCGGCCCTCAGCTCGAATCCGAGGTTGTTGATCATTCGGTGCATGATGTCCAGATCGAGGCCGAAGACGATGACCTCCGGATGGTCGAACGTCATATGAAATCCGATGTTGTAAGCGAAGCCAGGCCCTTCGGCGTCATCCGGCACCTTGATGACGTGCCAGCCGTGACGGGCGATCGATTCGCGTGTCGTGCGCTCGACCTCGGACATCTCGCGGCTCCAGGGGTAGAGACCTATCGTCCATCGACGACGATTCGCCTATCGAATTCGATAAAGCCGGACCGGGTACATCGACCCTCGCGACGACCGGAATAACTCCTTCGCCGGGGTCACACCGAGCGACGTCCGCACCTGATCGAGGTAGGGGCCCCAGGTCTCGGGGTCGACGTGCTCGGGGGGCTCGAACGAACCCCAGAGGATGTGCGTGACGCCGTACTGGCGAGCCACTTCCTCGATTCGCACCGCGCTGTAGTTGCGGGGCATGAGGACGGTCGGCCGGTCGGCCGCGACTCGCATCTCCCAGGGAAACCAGGTCATGACTCGGGCCTCGGGCGGGACGGCTTCGGGATGCTCCTTGATCCAGTCGCCGGCCTCCCTTAAGGCGGGCCAGTGGAGCTGATAAGGCTTGGAGAACCACGAGGCGTCGTAGGCCCAGGTCGGGTCGGCCCAGAGGAGCGCGACGTAGGTCGCGCCCAGCCAGGCGAAGGCGCGACGATCGACCTTGAGCTGCTCGACCCAGCGGACGACTCCCGCCGCGGCCGTCGGGATCATCACCAGGTAGACCGGCAGGTAGTACCGGGCGAGCTGCGCGACCTGCGTGACGTCGGCGATGCTCTTGACCGTCGCCGCGACGAACACGGCGAAGATCGTCGCCGACAGCCAGTCCACGTCGCGACCCGGTTCTTCGCGTCCCGCCTTCCGGAGACGGTACAGGTACGACGCCGCGAACGGCAGCCCGACGATCATCGTCGAGTAGAAGCCGATGATGATCAGCGACTTCACTTTCACCCGGACGATCTCGGGGGCGTTGGCCCAGGTGTAGAACTGCGAGGGCTTCGTGTTCCCCTGCTCGTAGTGGTGCACGGTCCACGAGAAGTTGTACTCGAACAAGTTCGTATACGAGTAGAAGGGCCGCCCGTACTCGTTCAGAGTCGCCAGCGCCCACGGCGCGATCATCAGCGCGATCAGGCCCGCCCAGAGCAGGATCAAGAGCGGCCGGCGTCGCATCCGGAGGAGCGCGTGCAGCCCCGAAGCGGCGACGAGCGCCAGCCCCGTGTTTCGCGCCAGGATCGCCAGCCCGCCGCAGACGCCCGCCGCGAGCGTCCAGGCCAGGGCCGTGCGCCCTCGCGACGCGTTCCAGGCCTCGACGATCGTCCAGACGGCCAGGATCGCCGTCAGGGCGACGAGGCTCTCGCGCAGCACGAAGCCCGCGTAGATCGCGTGGACGGGGAGCACGGCGAGGATCGCCAGCGAGACGAGCGCGACCCTCGGCCCGAACCGGCGCCGGGCCAGGCCGTAGAGCGCGGGGAGGGCCAGCAAGTTGATGACGAAGCTCGTCCCCTTCCCCACGGCCACGGTCGCCTCGAACGACTCGCCGGGGACCACGCCGACCAGCCTGTAGACCGCCGCGCGGACGTAGGCGTCGAGCGGGGTGGCCCAGTCGTCGAGCACCCCCTGGTTGGCGCGGATGCGCGGGTAGTCGTTGAAGAAGCTCTCGACGTAGTGCTTGACCGGCCCCTCGCCTCGATAGACCGAGGTCGCGACCTCCAGGTAGTGGCTGCTGTCGCCCGGGACGAGCGGCACGTTCCCCCCGCAGATCCAGGCCCCGGCGCGGATCGCGTAGGCGACGAGGAAGATCGCCGTCGCGAGCCTCGCCTCGCGACCGAGCCGGGGTGAAGCGATCAGCGCGACGGCCGCCAGCGTCGCGCCGATCGCCAGGTGCCAGCGCACCAGGACGAGCTGCGACGGCCGGCGGACGCGCGCCAGCATCGGCACCTCGTAGAACTGGTGGGCGACGAAGTCGAACGCGGGCGTGATCCAGCCGAACGCGTGATCGGCCCAGGCGCCGACGAGGATCAGGGCCAGGGCACCGCACCCCGCGGCGACCCGGCGGGTGTTGGAACCGTCCATCAGGGCTTGGTCGCCTTGAGCATGGCCTCGCGACGGGCCCGGAACTCGCTGTCGGCCCGCCACTCGGGCCAGCGATCGCCGTCGCCGACGCGGACGCCGACCTCGAAGATCAGCCGAGCGTCCTGCACCGCGCCCGAGAGGTCCCAGTCGGGTTTGACCTGGTCGCTGGGCTTGTGATAGTCCTTCTCGGTGTACTCGTCCTGCTTCTGCTTGCCGTATTCCGGCGGCTTGCCGATGAACTCGCGACCCCCTTCGGGATCGAGCGCCGGGACCCCCTTCTTGGCGAACTCGAAGTGGTCGGATCGGTAGTACGCCCCCTTCTCCGGCTCGGCGTCGGGCTTCACCACGCGGCCCTGCCCCTTGGCGGCCTCGATCAGCCGGTCATCCAGGTCGGACTGGCCCATGCCGATGCTGATGACGTCCGACGTCGGGCCCCAGGCGTTGATGCCGTCGATGTTGATGTTCGCCAGGGTCTTCTCCAGCGGGTAGAGCGGGTGGCTGGCGTAGTACTTGGAGCCCAGCAGGCCCTTCTCCTCGGCGGTGACGAACAGAAAGAGGGCGGACCGCCTCGTCGGCGGCCGGAGCTTGGTGTAGGCCCGGGCGATCTCCAGCACGGTGGCCACGCCCGAGGCGTTGTCGATCGCGCCGTTGTAGATCTGGTCCCCTTCCGCCTTGGCGTCGCGGCCGAGGTGATCCCAATGCGCGGTGTAGACGACCATCTCGTCCTTGACGAACGGATCGGCCCCGTCGACCCGGGCGACGAGGTTGCGAGAGCGGACCTTGCGGAGGTCGGTCTTGATGGCGAACTCGGCCTTGGCGTTGAGCGGGACGGGCTGGAAGTCGCGGGCTAGGGCCGCCTTCTTGAGCGCCGCGAGGTCCTGGCCGCAGGCCTGCATCAGCTTGCCGGCGGTGTCGACGTCGATCCAGCCCTCAACGGCCGGGCGTGGCGGGACGCCTTCCTGCTCGGGCTCGTCGATCCCGAAG
This sequence comes from Paludisphaera soli, assembly GCF_011064595.1. Lineage (GTDB taxonomy): Bacteria > Planctomycetota > Planctomycetia > Isosphaerales > Isosphaeraceae > Paludisphaera > Paludisphaera soli. Next base: position 656,655 of record NZ_JAALJI010000001.1, read on the forward strand.
TTCTCGCGGCTCCAGCTCCCCTGGACGACGGCGAACGGGTAGCCGGCCGGGCCTTCCTCGTGGATCAGGATGGCGGCGGCGGCCCCCTTCTCGGCGGCGATCTCGTACTTGTAGGTCCAGCGCCCGTAGTAGGTCATCGCCTTCCCCTTGAACATCGCCGGGTCGAGCCCGTTCGGGTCCTTGGGGTCGGGGATTGCCGGGTCGTTGACGAGCATGATGAGGGTCTTGCCCCGGACGTCGACCCCCTTGAAGTCGTCCCAGCCGTACTCCGGCGCGACGACCCCGTAGCCGACGAACACGGCGTCCGAGTTCTCCACCTTGACCTCGGGCGCCAGCCGCCGCGAGACCGCGACGAACGTCCTGGGGAACTCCAACGCCAGCTCCCCGTTCGGAGCCTGGAAGGCCCCCTTGACCTCGGTCGCCTGGAAGCCGACCAGCGGGACGGCCTGCTCATATGTGCCGTCGGGATTCCCCGGCTTGAGCCCCATCGCCTTGAACTGGTCGATGAGATAAGCCGCGGTCTTCTCCTCGCCCGGCGTGCCGGGGCCGCGGCCCTCGAACTCGTCGGACGCAAGCACCTGGATCTGCTTCAGCAGGCCATCCGCCTGGATCGCCTCCAACCCCGGCTTCAGCCGATCGTCGGCCGCCCCGGAGACAGTGACCGAAACGGCGAACGCCGCCGTCGCGAGCGATCCCCCGACGTGATATCTCATCCGCTGACCCCCTCGCCCAAACCCGTTTCGTCCCGTTCATCGCCGCGGCGCAGGTGTTCCATCATACGCCGCAGAAGCTTCGGCTGCGACCGTCTCTCAGCCGGCGGCCACTCGACCCGGATCCCCCATTCTCGACAGGTCGTTCGCCGCCCGAAACGCGATCCCGCCCGCTTGAAGCGTCCGTCCGCTGGGACCTCGGTCGACATGCCGCGCCGGGCGTCGGAGTATCTTGGAGAAACGCGAGATGTGACATGGGGGATCTTGCAGGACATCGGCCAGCCTTCGCAACGCTTCTCGTCGCGGAATCCTGAGGCCCCTGCAGCCCGGTTCGGATCTCGATTCGCGAGACGGTTCCCAGGCGCAAGCAGCTCATCTCGTGTCGAAGTTTGGAAACATTCCGATCGCGACCCTTACCCGACAATTCGAATGGCTCGATACTGCGTCCTGCAGCGTGCTGGACCGCAGGAAAAAGGGGCGGTTTCACACCATGAAAGATCCCGAGTGCGAACTAAGGCCAAGGACCTCGCGTTCCGTGACGGCGGTTGAAGCCGATTCCTGGGCACAGGACTGAGCATTTCGTGTCCTATCGGACCTGCCCGACCTGCCGACGCGCTCACGAGGGGCCGAGCTCCAGATCGTTCCGTTCGACTCCCGGCCCCGCGGCCCCCTGCGCGTCCTTGCGGGGGCTTTGCGGCTCTATCGCGAAGGCTTCCGGAGCGATGCGATCTTCTTCAACCAGTCCACGGGGCTGTTGTTCTTGCTTTGCGCGCTACGGACGCTCGCCCCGTCCGGCCGGGCTCGGCTCGTGGCGTTCGACATAGGCCGGGGCTTTCGCTCAGGTCTCGGGCCGTCGCCGCGGTCAAGCGGCGTCTGCTGCGGCAGGTGGGACTGTTCATCCTCCATCTCAAGGAACCGGGAGCCCTGGAAGTCCACTACGGGATCGCTCGATCGAAATCGGTCTTCGTCCCCTTCAAGGTCAACGGCGTGGAACGCGGACTCCCGCTCGATGCGGCCGACGGCGGCTACATCCTGGCGCCCGGAAGGTCGTGGCGGGATTACCCCACCTTCTGTCGGGCGATGGCGAGGCTAACCCTTCCCCGCCAAGATCCTGATGCCCGACGCGACGGACGCGTCGGGCCACGGAACGCTCCTGTTCGCCGGACAGTCCGCGCCGCCCAGCGTGGAGCTGGTCCGCGACGACGGGTCGAGCGAATCCTGGAACCGATTCCACTCCGGCCCACGGCTGGTCGTCCTGCCGATCAGCGCCGACGCGATCTCGGCGGCCGGCAACGGCCCCAAGCTGGCCCTGGTGAATATCGACGAGGCGACGCCAGAAAGCTTGAGCGTCAAGTTGCGAGGCTTGCTCGCGGAGGCGGAGCTTGGGAGGGTCGCCTTGGGCACCGTCTAGCAGGGAAGCGGCGGGGCCGCCGCGATCCTGGGTCGCTCACCCCCGGAACAGCGGCAGCGACTTCATCACGCTCTGCACCACGCCCCAGCCCAGAGGGACCAGGACGACGAGCCACGAGAGGGCGACGCGGAGCGGCGAGGACGGCTTCGGGGTCGGTTCCATGGTTCGTTCCCGAGTCGAGGATGGGGCGGTCGATCAGGACGTGGGGTTCGTCGCGTCGTGGTGGAATCGCTCGTCGACCGGCCGGATGAGGAGGTTGCAGGCCAGGCCGACGAGGAGCAGGCCGGACATCAGGTACATGGTGGCGTTGTACGCCTCGGCCCTCGGGACGCCGCGCTCGATGCGGTACGTCGAGATGTAGTTGACGAGCTGCGGGCCGACCACCGCCGCCATCGACCAGGCCGTGATCAACCGGCCGTGGATGGCGCCCAGGTGCATCGAGCCGAACAGGTCGCGGAGGTATGCGGGGGTCGTGGCGAACCCGCCGCCGTACATCGAGATGATCAGGGCCGTCGCCATGACGAACAGGGCCACGCTCTGCTGGCGCTGGATCGTCGGCAAGAGGGCGTAGAGCACGGCCCCGAGCAGGAAGAAGACGACGTAGACGCCCTTCCGGCCCAGGTAGTCCGAGGCCGACGACCAGAGGAACCTTCCCCCCATGTTCGACAGGCTGAGCAGGCCCGCGAACCCGCCCCCCACCGCCGCCGAGACGCCGAACATGTCCTGGCAGATCAGCGAGGCCTGGCCCAGGATCCCGATCCCCGCCGTGACGTTCAGGCAGAGCACCATCCAGAGCAGCCAGAACTGGGGCGTCCGCCAGGCGTGGTCCAGCGACACGTCGGCGTGAGTGACCAGCCGCTTCGGCCTCGCGGTCGGGACGTAACCTTCCGGCCGCCACCCCGGCGCCGGGACCCGGATCGTGAACGCCCCGAACAGCATGAAGGCCAGGTAGGCGAGGGCCATCACCAGGAAGGTTTCCATCACGCCCGTCGAGGAGGCCGATTTGAACCGGCTCATCAGCTCCACGCCGAGCGGGGCCCCGACGAGCGCGCCGCCGCCGAAGCCCATGATCGCCAGGCCGGTCGCCATGCCGGGCCGGTCGGGGAACCACTTCACCAGCGTGGAGACGGGTGCGATGTAGCCGAGCCCCAGCCCCACCCCGCCGACGATCCCGTATCCCACGTAGAGCAGCGGCAGGCTGTGCAGCTTCACCGCCAGTCCGGAGATCGCCAGGCCCCCGCAGAAGCACACCGCGCTCGCGACGATCGTCCGCCTCGGCCCCGCCCGCTCCACCCATCGGCCCAGGACCGCCGCCGACAGCCCCAGCATGATCAGGGCGATCGAGTAGCACCAACCGACCTGGGGGATCGTCCAATCCCGCCCCTCGACGGACGACTCGATCCCGATTAGACGGGTCAGCGGCACGTTGAAGACGCTGAACCCGTAGACCTCGCCGATGCACAGGTGGACGGCCATCGCGGCCGGCGGGATCAGCCAGCGATTGAAGCCCGGCGGGGCGATCGTGCGTTCGCGGTCGAGGATCGAAGGCTTGCGGCGGGCCGGGGCGTCGGCGGGCTTCCCGCCGGCGGATTCATCGAGAGGCATGAGGCTGCTTCCTGGGACCCGGAATCGCCCGAATCGGTCGCGAGGGACCACGGACGGGGACCCAAAGGATAATCCGAAGGCCGCGGCGAGTTCAATGCGCAGGCGAGAGCCCCGCCGGTCGGTTGACGGGCGAGGCTCCGTGAGAGTTCCCCGGGCGTGGCGCCGTCAGGAGGCGCTTCGACGGCGGACGGCGAGGCCGCCGAGGCCCGCGAGCCCGATGCCCATCAAGGCCAGGCTCGTGGGCTCCGGAACCGCCAGGATCTGGCCCCGGATCTCACCGCCCGGGAACTGGACCGTGTGGAAGTTGAGGTACGAGAGCCCGTCCAGGATCGCGGGCAGATTGGAAGTCAGCGTCGTGCCCGCGTTCCCTTCGGGCAGGTTCCAGACGCTGGTGAAGGTCCCGCCGACCCCGGAGACGAACGGGCTGACCACCAGGTCGTCCGGGTTGACGTCGTTGTCGGGCGCGCCGAAGAATCCCCAGCGGACCGGCGCGTTGGAGCCGGGCCCAGCCCCGACGTGGATGTGGGCGGCGAGGAGGTTGTCGTTCGAGTCGGCGGTCTGCGACCCGGTGACGTCGATATTGAAGATCGTCACGCTGAGCGACAGCTCCGTCCGGGCGTCGTTCAGGACGAGCGTGGCCGTGCCGTAGGAGAGCGGCCTCGGATCGCCGGTGGACGTCACGAGCGTCCCCTGGGTCGTCTCCTGGTCGTGGGTGAGGGTCGCGGTGAAGATCATGGCCGCCCGCCCGGGCGATCCGGCGGCCAGAAGGAGTAGAGGCGCGAAGAGGGCGATGCGGAGCGGCGTCATGGCCGACCGTCCCTTCAAAATTTCAAGGCCTGCCGATTCGAATGATGTGACGACGTGCGGCAGGCTACCGCGCACAGATGTTCGGCGGCAACGTGTTCCCGACGCCCGGCGTCGTTTTCCGTACCGGAGCGATCGATCCGACGAATGGGTCCGGCTGGACTGGGAGGAAAAAGAAACGCCCATCCCTCCCAGAACCCAGCGGGCTCTCGCCCGCTGAGGCCGCCGACGCCGCGTCAGCCGAGGACGATCCGGTCGATCTCGATCAGGGGGAGACTGCTGGGCTGGGGGTCGCCCACGGCGTGGAAGAGGACCGTGTCGGCCGGGTCGAGAGCCAGTCCGCGACGCCCGGGCAGGTCGACTTTCCCGAGCTTCCCCAGCCCTGTGAGCGCCTTGAAGAGGCCGAGCCACCGGTTGCGCGTCCAGCGGACCCGGATCGTCGTCCGACGGCCGAGGTCGTCGCCGCGGTATTCCTCGCCCCCCACGCGGAGGGCGAGCAGGTCGCCGTTGAGGACCTTCGTCCCCAGGAAGCCGAGCGAGTCCCAGGTGGCCAGCTCGTCCACCGCCTCGGTGATCGCGCGGACCTTCTCGGGCGGCAGCCGTCCCAGTCGCCCCTCGATGAACGCCCCGGAGCCTTCGGCGCCCAGGCACCATTCGGCCACGGACGCCAGCACGGCCTGGCCGAAGGTCGAGCGCTTCTGGGCCTTCAGGTAGGATTGGAGCCGGGCGTACTCCAGCACGTCGGGATTCTCGCGGATCGCCGGGGTCGCGATGGTCAGCCTCGGGTTCATGAAGACGACCTTGTTCGCCAGGTAGGTCCCGGCCTGGCGGGGGTCGAGACCGGCGCCCTTTGCGTTCAGGTAGTCGACGAGGGCGAGGTTCTTGTCGCGGTTGTCGGCGACGAGGTCGGGGTGCTCGATGCGCCGGCCGCTCCGGTTCGTCTGCACCCATCGGTCGCCTTCGCGGGCGAGCGTACCGGACCAGTTCTTGACCTCGATGACGTGGATCCGCGTCGGCGTGACGACGATCAGGTCGATCTCGCGGCGGCGACGCCCGGCCGGCACCCGCTTGTTCGGGTACAGGTCCGCGTCCTTGAAGTGGAAATGGGACCCCACCAGCGCGTCGAGGAAGCGCTCCGCCTGGCGCCCCCCGACGTCCTCGGGGTCCTCATTACGCGGCCGGGCCTTGCCCAGCTTCCGCCACGCTTGCAGCCGGCTCCAGAGCGAATTCGACATCGATCCTCCCACCTCGCCCGTTTCGTTCATCCCGCGCTCGTCCGCAGGAGGGGGAGCGAATGCGGTGCCGTCCGGCCGCCGCCGTCTCGCGGCCCGTTCAGGGCATGGAGACGATCGGCGAGGGCTCGGGCTCGTTGATCTCCAGCTCGGGGAGGGTGACCTTGACCCCTTCCCTGCTGAAGACGACCGGGATGATCTCCTTGGAGACCCCGGCGTCGTAGCCCAGCCCGAGGAACTTGTGGGCCGGCGTGGACAGGCGGAGGATGAACCGGAAGAAGTGGATCCGGAGCATCCGGAACAGGGGCAGGTCGTCGCCCGTGATGATCTCCTCCTCGCCGGACTCGATGATCCAGCGATCGGAGGGGATGTTGATCTCGCCCCGGACCTGCAGCTCGCGGAGCGCGCCGCGGATGTCGGGCTGCTCCATGTAGCCGTAGGTCGCGGAGATGGAGACGATGTTCCGGCCCAGGTCGTACACCTGGAACCGGTTGGCGCCCTTCTCGCCCTCGGCCACGGTCAGTTGCTTGACGTGGAAGAGCGTGATGTGGGCGGGGAGCACGCCGTACTTCTTGAGGAAGACGCGGAGCGAGACCGGCACGTACTCGTTCAGGTCGTGGATCGGCCGCGAGCAGAGGAAGACGAACGCGCGATCGGTCTCCACCAGCCGCCGGCGGCCCTGCACGAGGGTCCTCGCCAGCGGCAGGTTCTCCTGGATCGAGAGCTGGATCTCGTCGACCTTCTCGCGGAGGGCGACGAGCCAGCCCATCTTCTTGCCCCCCTGCACGCCGAAGGCGTAGAACGCCCGCGCCAGCTCGCCCCGGCCCCACTGCCAGGTCAGCATGACCGCGACGAGCGCGGCGGCGATGGCGACCGGGTAGTAGCCGCCGTGGGTGAACTTCATCAGGTTGCTGACGAAGAACAGCAGGTCCACCGCTAGGATCGGCGCACAGATCGCCGTCGCCTTGGCGACGCTCCATCCCCATCGGTAGTGGGCGACGTAGCCGAAGGTGAGCGTGGTGATCCCCATCGTCCCGGTGACCGCGATGCCGTAGGCCGCCGCCAGGTTCCCCGACGTCCGGAAGATCAGCGTGATCGCGACGCAGCCGACGAACATCGCCCAGTTGATCGCCGGGATGTACACCTGACCTTCCGCCTCGCGGCTCGTGAAGAAGACGGCGAACCGGGGGCAGAACCCCATCGCGATCGCCTGCTTCACGATCGAGAACATCCCCGTGATCAGGGCCTGCGAGGCGATGAACGCTGCGATGGCCGAGATCACCATGTCCACGCCCAGGATGAGGGCGTCCATGTCGCCGTCGCCGGTCTTCGGGGTCAGGGCGTAGAAGGTGTTCGCACGCGGCGGCACCCCCCTGGACAGCAGATAGCCCGCCTGCCCCGCGTAGTTGAGGATCAGGCAGGGGAAGACGAGGACCAGCCACGAGTACATGACGGGGCGTCGGCCGGAGTCGCGCGGGTCGACGCTCTGACCCTCGCCGACCTGGCTCTCCCCCCGCCTGGCGAAGTGGCCGATGTCCGCGTACTTGGCCTCGCCCCCCGTGATCGCCAGCACCACCACGCCGAGGATGACCAGGAACCCGACGCCCGGGAAGTCGGCCAGGAATCGGATCGCGTACAACGGGTTGAACGCGAGGAAGACCTCGGGCCGCTCCAGGATCCAGGGCGCCCCCTTCACGGCGATCCAGGGGAACCAGACGAGCACCATGAACCAGCCGAAAAGGCCCCCGACCTGGCTGGTCCCGCGCCATTGCGGCTTGAACAGGACGAAAAGGCTGACGATCGTCGCGGCGACCGCCAGGCTCTCGCCGAGCGGCTCGTAGGCGCCCAGCATGCTGATCGGCGGGGTGATCACGCCGTCGGCCGCCAGCAGTCCGGCGGCCGCGACGACGAGGTAGCCGATGAAGCCGAGGCCCACGACCTTCGCGGCGGCTCCCTTGAGCAGGCCCCAGAGGGCGAAGGTCCCCCCCTCGCCGTGGTTGTCGGCCTTCATGATGATCAGGTCGTACTTGATCGTCAGGAAGATGAGCGCCCAGAAGACCAGGCTGAGCCCGCCCAGGACCTCGCCCGCCGAGACGAGGTCGCCCCCGGGTTCGAGCAGCTTCGTCAGCTCCTCGCCGTGCGCGTGGTGCTTCAGCGAGACCGTCTCGCGGGTGATCTCCATCAGGGTGTAGAGGACGGACGTGCCGATGTCCCCGTAGACCGTGCCCGTCGCCTCGCGCATCCGGGTGAAGAAGCCCGCCCCCGAGTGCGAATGGCCGGACCCGTCCTGTTCAGCCGAAACCACGACCCGTCCTCCGCTCGCGTCTCCGATCCGACCGGCCGCCTCGCCTCCCGCCCAGATCAGGGAGGAGTCCGAGGCTCGGGGCGGATCGACCAGCCTTCCCCTCGCCGCCCGGCTTCGATCCCGGACGACGAGGTCCAAGGCACCAAGGATGCGGAGACCGTCGCCTCCCGGTCAAGAGGCGATCGCCGGCCGACCCGCCCTCAAGACGTGCGTCGACGGGTCACTTCGCCTCCGACGCGGGGCGGACGGGGATCTGCACCTCGTAAAGTTGACGAGCGTTCGGCGTCATGGGGCCGTGGTAGCCCAGGAGCCTCGGGGGACCCGCCTCGACCCACTCGGCCTTGTGCTCGCCCAGCCAGGCGCGGAGGCTGGCGATCCCCTCGCGGAACCGGGCGTCGTTCGTCCGACCCTGGAGGCCCAGGCTGACCACGGTCGTCTCGGGCCGATCCTCCACCTCCACCGGGCCCAGGCCCTTGCCGGCCTCGCCCTGCGTCGGGCTGCGGTAGAGGAATTCCATCGCGGCCTCGCCCTTCGCGCCCCTGCCGTCGGCGTCGGCCCCGGCCGCCTCGGGGTCGTAGGTCATGACCACCGGCGCGGTCATGGCGATCTTCCGCTGGGTGATGTGGAAGAACAGGGGCATGAACAGCCGATCCATCCCCTCCTTCGACCGGTTCACGGCGCTCCGGTAGGCCGGATACCGCTTGACCTCGATCGCCCCGGGTTTGGTCGCGTCGGGCCAGCCTTCGGGGAGCGGGGCGTCGGCGTCCTTCGGCTCGAGGGCCTTCGGCTCCTCGGCCTTCGGCTTGCGCTTCAGGACGGTGAGGAATTGCTCGAATCCCACCTGCTCGAACTTGGCGGGACGATCGCCCTGGGGCCGGAAACAGAACACCAGCGTGTCGTCGCCCTCGAACTTGTAGATGCCCGGCGAGGTCTTCCCCTTGGCGTCTTCCGGACCCTCGACGATCTTGAAGTCCAGGGTCTTCTCGGGTTTGGCGGCGGGGTCGAGGGCGATCTCCATGGTGTACGACCGGGACGGGGCCTCGATCTTGAGCGTCTTGCCTTCGAAGGAGTAGGTCGTCTCCACCCCTTCGGGCGAGGTGCGCGTCCAGGTCCCTTGCAGGGCCTTCAGGTCGCGATCGGTCTCGTCGTCGGCCGCGAGGGTCGCGGTCGGGGCCGACGCGAGGGCCAGGGCGAGGACCACGATTCGGGCGCGGTCGATCTTCATCGGCGTCTCCTGGTGGCCGATCGGACCCGAGGATCATTTCCACGAGCGGGTCCGCTTCGGCCCTGGAGACGGCCGCGAACCGACGCCCGCCGCGACCCTCGGTTTCGAGCCCGGCGACGGCCCTGCTCGGGCCTCCGGACCGTCCGACCTCGCTCCCATCGTAGGTCGCCCCCCGCCGCGGTCAAGGGGCCCGCCGGGGTCGGGGACATCTCCGTATTTCCTCATCGGCGGGACGTTCACGAGCCGCCTCCCGATCCCGCCGCGGCTCGGGCCGCTTGATTTCGACGGCCCGTCGGGCTGTAATCGCGCCGTCCGCTCCCGCAGCCCCCAACCCAGGGATCTCCCGATGCGAACCCGCGACCTTCGGACGGCGGCCCTCGCCTTCTTCGTCTCCACCGGCGCGGCGGCGATCGGCGGCGAGCCCTCGCCCTGGTATCGGCGGACGCTCCTCGGGATCGAGGTGGGACCCACCGGCTCGCAGTTCGGCTCGGACCCGTCCGACGTGGGCTACGCGGCGCGGTTCAACGGCCGCGAGGTCGTCCGCCGCTGCGTGGAGGCGGACGCCGAATACGTGGTCATCTGGGCGCGCGACGGCGAGTACGCCTACTACGACTCCAAGGTGGTCGCCAAGTGCCCCGGCCTCGACAACCGCGACGTGCTCCGCGAGACCGTCGACGAGGCGGCTCGCCACGGCCTGCCCGTGATCGCCTACTGCGTCGTCCAGCAGGGTGGACGTTACCTGGCCGAGCATCCCGAGTTCGCGATGCGCGCCGCCGACGGCGCCGCGATCCCCGGCCGCTTCTGCCTCAACTCGGGCTACCTGGAGACGCTCAAGGCCCTGACCGGCGAGATGCTCGCCTACGGGATCGACGGCTTCCACGTCGACATGCTCGACCAGGGCTTCGGCACCCCCTACGGCTGCTGGTGCGACGCCTGCCGCAAGCTCTTCGAAGCCGAGTACGGCTCCGCCCCCCCCTCCGGCCCGACCTGGGACGAGTCCTGGGATCGCATGCTCGCCTTTCGATACGAGACCAGCCGGCGGTTTGAACGCGAACTCTACCGCCACGTCAAGGACCTCAAGCCCGAGGCGACGGTGGACTTCAACTACCACGGCAACCCGCCCTTCTCCTTCGAAGTCGGCCAGCGTCCGGTGCAGCACGGCGGCAACGGCGACTTCCTGACCGGGGAGACCGGCGTCTGGGGGTTCAGCACGCTGGGCGTGGGCCTCAACGCCGAGTTCTACCGCGCCGCGACGCCGGGTCGGCCTTTCCAGGTCGCCATCCAGCGCGGGGTGAGGATGTACCACGACCAGACGACCCGGCCGCTGAACGACATCCGCTGGGAGCTTTCCACGCTCCTGGCCCACGGCGCGTTCGTGACGATGGTGGACAAGACGGGCTACGACGGCGCGCTCGACCCGGTCGCTTACCGCCGCATCGGCGAGGCCTTCCGCGAGGCCCGGGCCGGCCAGGCCGACCTGGCGGGCACGCCGGTGCGGGACGTCGGGATCTACTTCTCCTCGCGCACCCGCGACTGGTACGGGCGCGAGAAGCCGGCCCGCGCCTTCCGCGCGTTCCAGGGCGCGCATCGGGCGCTGGTACTGGAGCACATCCCCTGGGGCGTCGCCCTCGACGAGAACGCGACGGCCGAGTCGCTGGCGGCTTTCCCCGTGGTGATCCTCCCCAACGTCGCGGTCCTGTCGGACGAGGAGGTCGCGCGGTTCCGGGCCTACGTCGAGGCCGGCGGTCGGCTGATCGTCACCGGATGGACCGGGGTCCTGGGCTGGCGCGGGGAGCCTCGCGAGGATTCGTCGATGGAAGGCCTGATCGGCGGCCGGCTCGTCCGCCGGCTCGACGAGGAAGACGTCCACATGCGGTTCCCCGGCGACGCGACCCCGCCGATGATCGACGGCCTCGAACCGGACTGGCCGTTCCTCGTCGAGGGGCCGGCCGTCGTCTACGAGGCCACGACGGCGGTGCCCGTCGGCAGGCTCCACGCGCCGCACCGAACGGTCCGCCAGAAGCAGGGGAAGGAAGGGACCTTGTGGCCGATGAGCGCGGGGGAGGCCGTGGGCCCGGCCGTCCTGATCCACGACGTGGGACGAGGACGGGTGTTGACCTTCGCGGGCTCGCCCGACGCCGCCACGGCAGGCGAACACCCGATCGTCGAGGCGCGGAAGCTGCTGGCCAACGCCGTCCGGCTGCTCCATCCGAGCCCGCGCGTCCGCGTGTCGGCGCCGACCTTCGTGGAATTGGTCGTCACCGACGAGCCAAGCTCCCGGACCCTCCGCGTCCACCTCATCGCCGGCGCGCCGTCGCCGACGACCACGCCCCCCGCGAACCGGCCCTTCGTCATCCCCGGCCTCATCGAGGACGCCCCGACGTACCGCGCCCGGATCGTCCTGGACGCCCCGCCCCGGCTGGCTCGGGCGGGCAAGCCCGCCTCGATCGTGACCCTCGACGCCGCCGGCGTGTCGGCCGTCGTGGACGACATCCACGACGTGATCGTGATCGAGTATTGATCGTCGCGACGGATCGGAGCGCCGGGCGCGTCAAGCCTCCCCATCTCGCGATCCCGGTCCATGGTAAAGGCTGGGGCATCGTGCGCCACGGCCCGGAGAAAACCGCCGCATCCCTCACCGATCCGACGCGGCGATATGTGGCTTTTTCGCCGAACGAACCCAATCTCCGGGTGCATCATCACACCCGCAAGCACCAACCACAAAACACCTTACAATTGCAAGAAGCCAAATCGGCATCGAACGAACGAACCCAATCGAAGCCAGTTCGGAGGGCCTTCGCTAGATCGCAGGCGCCGGGCGTTCGACGGGCCGTCGGGTTAGAATCCTCCTTCGCTCGGCCGGAAACCGCATACAAAAAAGCGACACTCCTCACCCGACTCCACCGAAACCAGAACTTCGAGAGGGCCGAACCGGGGTCCCCGGGTTCTGCGAATCCGTGGATCGGCGTCGGGCCGCTCCCGCGCCGTCGCCGAGATCCCCGGGCGGTCCATGCGGTCTCCGAACCCGTGGCCCCCGAAGATCTTCCCTCGCATCTGGGTGGAGTTGCGTGAGGAGCGTCAAAAGGTCCTATCCAGCGAGGCGGAAGATCGTGATGAGACGGACAGCGATCGTGGCGGGTTGGGCGTGGGCCCTGGTCGTGGCCGGGACAGCCTGGGGTTGGCAGGCGACGAAGGAGCCCGGGCCGATCCGGCCGACGGAGGCCGAGCGTGAGGCGATCGCGGCCAGGACCGCCGAGCTGGGGGAAGCGCTGGGCTCTCTGGCGGACCGCAACGCCGACATGGTGGCCGACGTCGAAATCGCGCGGAAGGCGGCCGAGTGGGCCCTGCGCCACGACGAGTTCTTCGACCTCCGCGACCCGGCCCGGACGCTGAAGATGCTGGACAAGGGGCTGGAACGGGCGAAGTCCCTCTCCGAGGGCCGGGCTCCCTGGGCCGAGGCGGCGGGCGGCGTGGTCCGAGGCTATCGCTCACGACTCGACGGTTCCGTCCAGCCTTATGCGGTCCTCGTGCCTCCGGCCGCGGCGGGCGCGGGCCCGCATCGGCTCGACGTGGTCCTGCACGGCCGCGACGGTCGGATCAGCGAAGTCCGATTCTTCGACGCCCACGACGGCAAGCCCGCGCCGGAGGGGCAGACCGGCCTCGTGCTCCACGTCTACGGGCGAGGCAACAACGCCTATCGCTGGGCCGGCGAGGCGGACGTCTTCGAGGCCGTCGAGGCCGTCCGGCGGAACTACCGGGTCGACGAACGCCGCGTCGTGTTACGAGGCTTCTCCATGGGGGGCGCGGGTGCCTGGCACCTGGGCTTGCACCACCCGAGTCGGTGGTCGTCCGTCGAGGCCGGCGCGGGGTTCACCGAGACGATCCGCTACGCCAAGCTGCGGGATCCTTCCGAGACCACCCGCAAGCTCCTGCGGATCTATGACGCGGTCGATTACGCCCGCAACGCCTTCAACGTCCCCATCGCCGGCTACGGCGGCGAGAAGGACTCGCAGGCCCAGGCCTCGCTGAACATCCTGGGGGCGCTGCAGGCCCAGGGCGTCGTCATGAAGACCGAGGGACTGGTGACGACCGCCGAGGGCCTCGACTTCCGCCGGATCGTCGGCAAGGACATGGGCCACGCGATCGACAAGGCGAGCGCGAGCCTGCTGAGGGCCTTCCACGACGAGCGGGCCGCGAAGGGGACCGACCCGCTCCCCTCGCGCATCAGGTTCGTCACCTACACCCTGAAATACCCCGAGTCCGGCTGGCTCAAGATCCAGCGCCTCGGCGAGCACTACGCCCGGACCACGCTCGACGCCGACCTGGCGGGCGACGTGGCGGACGTCGCGACGAGCAATGTCGCCGTCCTGACCGTGTCCCGAAGCGCGGCGGCGAAGGTCCACCTCGACGGCCGCGAGTTCCCACTCCGGGATTCGCCCGGCGAGGCCCCCGAGGTCGCCTTCCGGAAAGGGGGCCAAGGCTGGGAGAGGCTCGACGCCGGCCAGGCCCGCGCGATCGAGGCGAACGCGGATCGCGCGAAGCACCCGGGCGTCCAGGGGCCGATCGACGACGCCTTCACCGGCCCGTTCCTGTGCGTCCGGGGGAGCGGAACGCCGAACGACCCGCGCGTCCAGAAGTGGGCGGAGGCCCGGCTTGGGCGGTTCGCCGAGGAATGGGAGCGCTGGATGCGAGGGCGGCTGATCGTGAAGGACGACGTCGAGGTCACCGAGCGGGACATCGAGACCCACAACCTGATCCTGTTCGGCGACCCCGGCTCGAACGCCTGGATCCGGAAGCTGGCGCCCGCGATCGGCGTCTCGTGGACCGCCTCGGAATTGATACTCCGAGGTGCCACCTATCCCGCGGGCCACGCCCCCGCCCTGATCCAGGCCAACCCCCGCAACCCGCTGCGATACGTCGTCTTCAACTCGGGCCACACGTTCGGGGAGAAGGAGTATCGCGGGACGAACGCCCTGCTCTACCCCCACCTCGCCGATTTCGCCGTGTTCCGCATCGACCCCGATGAGGAGGTCGTCGCGGATGGGTTCTTCGACGAGTCGTGGGAGTGAGCATCGGGGCGAACGGTCGGCGTCATCCCCGGAACTTGGTCTTCGGGGCGGCGTCGAGCAGGCTGTGGAAGGTGTGCATGATGTTGTAGGCGGACAGCTCGCAGAGCAGCCGGGTCACGTCTTCGTGGAGGTCCGGGTCGAGCTGGGGCTCGATCTTCTTCATCAGCTCGACAACCCGGGCCTCCTGGGACTGAAGTTCGTGCTTCTCGACCTTGCCGTCGGCCATGGCGTCCATGAAACCGCCCAGCTGGGCGGCGTACTCGTGGACCATCGTGGAGTCGCCCTCGTCGTCGAGCCAGGGCGTGCGGGTCTTGGATTTGGACATCGAGTCTCGCTCCGTTCCGTTCTGTTATTCCTCGATGACGCGCCGGATGGCGGCCATGCGTTCCTGGAGTTCGGCCCGCGCGTCGGGCTTTTCCAACCGCTTCCTCCACGCCTCGGGGAGGAATGATTTGGAAGTGCATTCGAGCACGGCGGCCAGCTCCTGCTTCTCCTTCTCCAGCCCCTGGGCGGAGGGGACGAAGTCGTCGAGCGCCCGCTTCAGGTCCTCGGCCGTCGCCTGCTCGCGATCCTGGGTGAGGGCGAATCGCTTGGCCGAGAGGACGATGCCCTCGATGTCGGCCCCGCTGTAGCCGCGCTTGGACAAGCCCTCGGGCAGGAGCGAGGGCTCCATCCGGAACTTGTTCTTGCGGGCCATGGCGAGGAACATCTCGCGGACCTCGTCGTCGTCGGGCGGGTTGAACAGCGGGAGGTGGACCTCCGCCCTCCCCTGTCGTTTGAGGTCGATGGGGAGCAGGTCGGGGCGGCTCGTGAGGAGCATCCAGATGAGCTTGCCGCGATAGCGGGTGTCCCCCATCTGGCTGGCGATCATCGAGAAGACCCGGCTCGACGTGCCCGAATCGCCGCCACCCTCGCGGTTGCCGAGCGCCGCGTCGGCCTCATCGATCACCACCACGACCGGGCCCATCGCGCGGAGCACCGAGAGGAGCTGTTCCAGGTTCCCCTCGGTCTCGCCGACGTATTTGGAGCGGAAGTTCCGGAGCTTGACGCACGGGACGCCGACCGAGCCGGCGAAGCACTCGGCCAGGTAGGTCTTGCCGGTCCCCACCGGCCCGCAGATCAGGTAGCCCATCGGCGCGGCGTCGAGGCGGCCCTTGGCCAGCAGCTTGGCGTCCTCGATGAGCCGCTCCTTGACGCCGTCGTTGCCGACGAAGTCGTCCATCGTGTGCGGCGGCTCGACGAACTCCACCAGCCCGCGAGCCTGGCGTTCGATGAGCCCCTTCTTGAGCTTCTTGAGGCTGTCGGCGTCGAGCTTCGCGTGGGCCCTCTCGGCGAGGACCAGCAGGCGTTCCAGGCTGACGAGGTTGAGGCCGCTGGTGAGGTCGGCTAACTGCTCCGGGCTGAAGTCGGTGAGGTTCCCGAGCTTGCCGTCGCGGCCGTCGAACCACTCGGCGAACGCCCGCCGCTGCGGGGCGTCGGGCATCGGGACGTTCAGGGCGGCGACGTGCGGGCTGCCCACCAGCCGCTCGTTCACCTCGGCGAGCTGGTCCGACATCAGGCAGAAGGCCATGTTGTTGCGCTTGATGTACGGGTTCTGGGCCCACGAGAGGAGCCGGACCAGCCGCGAGCCCAGCGGCCCCGAGAGCTGCGCCAGCTCGCTCGACGGAGCGAGGTACTGGGCGTGGTCGAACACCACGGCTAGGCTCAGCCGCTTGGCCGGGTCGTCCTGCATCAGGTTCGATTGGATGAGCCGGTCCAGAAGGTCGAGGATCGCGTCCGGGTCGCGGGGCCAAGTCTTGGGCTCGCCGATCCGCTCGGAGAGGCGGCCGATCATCTTCCGCAGGCGCTCGCCGTCGGCCCCGGCGAAGACCCGGAGGCCGTGGCTGAGGTCGTGCCGGAGGACGACGTCCCAGTTCCCGAAGAGCTGGGACGTGAGGAAGTCGGCGACGCTCCCGTACGTCGTCGGGGCGTCGCCGGACTGGGGGACGAGGTCGTGGACGTTGCCGTGGAGCACGAACAGGCAGCTCGCCCCGGCATAGAACTGCTCGGCCAGCTCCCGCGCCCAGTTGGGGAACCACGCGGGGACCACGGCCGCCTTCTCCGGATTCAGCAGGGCCGGCGCGACGGTCTCGACGGCCGAGGGATCGGTGCTCACGGGTTCGTGCCTCGATGGGGGAGGAATTTCGGGGCCGGGCCGGGTCCGATCGGCTCAGGGAAGCTCGGGGAGCGGCTCGAGCTGCTTGGTCCGGGCCGCGGGGCCCAGCTGCTTGTCGGCCGGGCCGGCGCCCACGGTCTCGGGGGTCGCCAGGCCGTTCTCCTTCTCGAAATCGCGAAGCGCGTCCTCGGCGAGGTTCTTCTCGATCGCCATCTCGTGCTTGATGTCCTCGACCCCTTCGCCCGACAGGTCGGCCGCCACGCGGACCCGGCCCCGATTGCGGTCGATCTGGTCCTGGATGATCTGCTCGGCCTGGCCGAAATCGGTGGTGACGTTGAAGTTGAACTGGGTGGCGATCTGCGACAGCTCGGCCTCGGCCCGGCTCATCTTGAGGTCGGCGTCGTACTTGGTGATCTTGTGCTTGACCGACTCCAGCTTCTCGACGGCGTGCTTGATCTTCAGCAAATTGTTCTGATACGCCTGCTCATGGAGGCCGAGCTGCTTCTCGTTCTCGGACATGTCCTCCTTGGCGCGGCGGAGGTCCAGGGCGAACTTGGCGGCCCCCTCGCGGTCGCCGGCGTTGAGGAACGCCTTGACCTTGGCCTCCAGGGTGGCGACCACCTTGGAGTGGTTGTCGACCTGGCGCTGCACCCGCTCGACCAGGGCGCGATACTGGGCCAGGCCCTCCCGACCCTCCTTGAGCTGCTCCACCGAACGGTCGTATTCCAGCTGCATCTCGGCGATCGGGTCGTAGCCCCGGACCGCGTTGGCGAGCTTGTTGAACTGGGCGGCGATGGCGTTCCAGAGCTTTCCGAGGATCATGGCGTCACCCGTGCTTCGTCGTGGAGTGAAGGGAAACCCGTCCGTCCCGTATCGTCTTCGATGGTCGATCCCGAATGTTGGGCCGGTCTGTTGTTCACCAGGTGGACTCGCTGGCCTCGGCCGACCAGGAGCCGGCGGAAGCCTCCGGACTGGGCGGGGGGGAATCGCCCTCGCGTCCGTCCGCGAGGTTGCGGGACGGCTCGACGGCCTCCTCGGCGGAGGCGAAGCCGCCGAGGGAGGCCCCCGCCGCACCTATCGCAGCTCCCATGCCAAAGTTCCGCATCGCGACCGCCCGCCGCCGCTGC
This sequence comes from Paludisphaera soli, assembly GCF_011064595.1. GTDB lineage: Bacteria > Planctomycetota > Planctomycetia > Isosphaerales > Isosphaeraceae > Paludisphaera > Paludisphaera soli. Next base: position 674,298 of record NZ_JAALJI010000001.1, read on the forward strand.
TCGGCCTCGACCTGCATCTGGCGGACGTAGGACTGCTGGACGGCCGCCTGGTGGGCCTGCCGCACCTGCTGGAGCGAGGCCCCGGCGGCGCGGATCGCCTGCTCGTAGTCCTGCGCGTGGTAGAGCGACTGGGCCTGGTCCAGCAGCCCCTCGGCCGGCCTGGTGTCGAGCCCCACCCCCATCGAGAGGAACGTCCGCCCCTCGCGGAGCGCCCGCGCGGCCTCGGCGATCTCGGACTCCGCCCGGCGCGCGAGCCGGAGGTCCTCCTGCGCGAGCCGCTCGGAGTAATCCAGGTCGCGACGGGCGCCCCGGACCTGGTCGAGCAGCTTGGGCCACTCGTTCCCCACGCGGGTGCTGTCGCTGCCCACCAGGTTGAGGATCTCCTCGGCGCGTCGGAAATGCTGGTTGGCCGCCGGCCGGTCCTCGCCGTGCCCGGCGAGGAAGGCCTCCACGCGGGCGGCGTGCTCGCGGGCCTCGTCGTATTCCTTGGTCAGGACCTGGTAGACGTCCAGGTCCGACTGGGCCTGGGAGCGGGCGATGCCGAACTCCTCGCGGGCCTGGGCCAGCGCCTTGCGCGCGGCGGGCCAGTCGGGGAGGGAAGTCGAGGTCGCCCGGAGGGCCGTGGCACCGGCGTCGACGGCAGCCGCCAGGCTCGCCCGGGCCTGCGGGCCGACGACGTGGTCGTACTGCTTGAAGAAGCGGCGGACCTCGCGGTCCCGGGCGGCCACCTCCTCCGCCAGGCCCTTCGCCTCTTCTCGGACCCCCTTGAGCCCGACGAGCTGTTCGCCGACGGCGTTCATCAGCTGGAAGGCCGCCTTCTGCTCCTGGTTGAGTCGGCCGAGCAGGCGGGCGGCGAGCAGATACTTCTGCGCCTTCGAATCGGCGGCCTGTTCGACCTCGTCGGCCTTGCCGTCGAACGTCTCCAGCAGGGCCTTCGCCTGGGTCAGGTGCCCCTCGACGGCCCGCCACGAGGCCGGGGCGAACTCGCGCCGCAGCTCCTGCTCGAAGGCGGCGTATTGCGTCATGGCCTCGCGCAGCCGTTTCGTCTCGCGACGGGATTCGGGCAGGCCCCGCTCGACGCCCGCCCGGGCGCGGAGCACCGCGTCGAGCACGCCCCGGGCCTGATCGAGCCGCTCCCGGGCGGCTTTCAGCTCGGCCGCCGCCAGCTCCGGGTCGCCGGCCTGCAGGGCCGCTCGCAGCCGATCCAGGGCTAGGTCGGCCTGGGCCTCGGTCGGGTCGGGGTCGCCCCCTTCCTCGGCCAGCGTCAGTCCGCCCCGGCGATGCTCGGCGATCTCGGCCCGGAGCTTCTCAAGGCCCTGCTCGACCTCCCGGCCGTCGGCCAGCCGCGCGGCCACGTCCGACGCCCGCCGGCCCAGCGCCTCGGCGTCGGCCCGGGCCTGGTCCAGGACGGCCTTCGAGCCGATGGGGTCGGGGACGATCAGGGCTTCGGCCCGACCCGACTGGGCGGCGAGGCGGTCGATCTCGGGTTGGTAGGGGACGATCGGCAGGCCGGCGGACCGCACGGCCTCCACGGCCTCGCTCGCGCGGGCACGGCCCTCCGAAAGCGCCCGCGCGGCCGCCCGGGCCTCCTCGTGCGAGGCGTTGAGCCGGTCCATGACGACGGCGCACGCCTGCGCGCCCTGCTCGACCTCGTCGAAGACCTTCGCGTCCGAGACCAACTTGTCGGCCTCGGCCACCGCGGAGGACCCGCGAGCGGCCTGCTTCTCCGCCTTGTCGACGACGTCCATGACCTCCAGCCAGCGGTCCCAGAGCCGTCGCAGGTCTTCCTGGACCTTCTCGTAGAGGCTGAGCGTGTCCCCGGTCATCGGCTCGGTGAAGTCCGGGTCCTCCACGGGGAGCGACCCGATCCGGGCCTTCAGCCCATCGAGCCGATCCATCATCGCGACGGCCTTCCCCTTGTAATCCTTGAGCTTCGAGCGGAACGCCCCCCGGGCCCGACGCCTCCCCGCCCAGACCAGGCCCGCCGCGATCAGCGCGATGGCGACGAACGACCCGACGACGGCCCAGGCCGCATCCCGACCCGACGTCGAGGGCGAAGGCAAGGGAGCCTCGACCGCCCTGCTCGCGGTCGTCGAGGTTGGAGCCGCGACCTCGCTCGGGGCCGCCGGGACGAGCGCGACGGGGGCCTGCTCGGCGGTCCGCGCCGCGACGAACTCGTCGATGCCGGTCAGGAGCGCGACCAGCGCCTCCGGATACTCCCCCTGCCGGGCGAGCGGGATGAACTTCGGCCTGACGATCTCGGCGTCGATCGCCGCCCCCGTCAGCCCGTACCGCCCGGCGAGCGTCGCGCCGGGCAGGGTGACCACCTGGCGATTGTCCAGCGCCGTCACCACGATCGTCGCCCGCTCGGGGTCGAGGGACAGGTCCTGGCCCTTCGCCTCGGCGCGCCAGGCGTCGCGGAGCCGCTCGGCGTAGTCGAGCGTCGCGTGCTCCCCGTCGCCGGCGGACTTCACCACGGCGACGTAATAAGTCCGATCCGACCGCGCTTCGAGGGCCTGGATCGCCTTCGCCACCGGCTCGTAACGGTCGGGGACGCCGGCGACGTAGAGCCGCTCGCCCGTGAACCGGGGCAAGGGCGTCGGCTCGGCGGCGAGGCCGAAGGTCGCGACGAGGACCATCGGCCCGAAAAGGACCGGCGAGAGACGAGGCGTCCGGCGCGTCGTCGGAGCGTTCGAGCCCATGAGCATCGGCCCACCTGACCTAACCTGACCTGACGAAAGGGCCCGGAGCGGGCGCGAGTCGGTCCTCGGGCCCGGTTCCGAGATGAGGACCCAGCCAGAGTATCCCCGCCGCATGCGTTCTTCAACCTGGCAGGTGTCCCCGATTCGATCCCGAAACGTCTCGCGGAGCCGACGCCGAAGTGCATGAAATCACCACGCGGCCGTCGAGGCCCCTTCTCCGAGTTGTTTCGGATCACCGTCCCTTGAAGTCGGCGGGGGGCGGGCCATTGATTGGTATGCATCCATGCGACCCCGGGGTCGCGGCGACGCGGCTCGACTCTACGTCGTGTGGACGCCGGGCCGTCTCGGCCCCGAGCCATGAACTGAATCTCCTGGAGTCTCCATGAAGAAGTTCGCGAAGCATGTGTTGGGCCTCTGCATCCTGGGCGCCGTCTCCTCTCCGATGACGGCCAGAGCCGACCTCCTCACCACCTGGAACTTGATCACGACCGGCAACCTGTACGCCGCGAACGACGCCCAGGGGGGCGTCCGGGTCGGCGGGAACATGTACGTCCAGAACACCTTCGAGGCCGCGGCCAACCTGGGAGTCCCCTCGGGACCCGCGCTCGTGGTCGGCGGCAGCATCTACACCGCCCAGCAGAACCCCAACCCCGGGACCGTGAAGGTCAACAACGGCGGCGCGGTGATCGGCGGCACGGTCAACGGCGGGACCACGAACAAGAACCAGAACGGCCAGGCCATCGTCGTCTCCCAGTCGCAGGGCGGGACGGTCGGCTTCGACTCGTCGGTCGCGGGAATCGGGGCGGCCGACTACGCCGAGTTGAAGGCGAACTCGGCCGGATTCCTGGCGATGGCGTCCACCGGCGGGACGGTCGTGATCCCGTCCCCCGCCGGCCAGGACGGGCCGGCCTCGTTCACCCTGACGAGCGCGAACTTCGACGCCCTCGGCAACGCCGTGTTCAACCTCGACGGCGAGTCGCTCTTCGAGAACGCGAAGGTCCAGCAGGTCTCGCTCTACCTGAACGGCCACACGTTCCAGGACGGCGAGTCGGTGATCTTCAACGTCAGCGGCGTGAACATCGACTTCGCCAAGTCCTACAATTTCACCGACGGCTTCGTCGGCTCGGTCGCGAACATCATCTGGAACTTCTACGAAGCCGAGACGATCAACCTCAACAACAGCAACTTCCACGGCGCCCTGCTCGCGCCCGACGCGACGCTCACGAACATGAACACCACCCAGGGCTCCGTCTTCGTCAAGAACCTGGGCACCCAGTACGGCAACGGCATGCGGGCCGAGGTCCACACCCCGTACTACCGCGGCTACGTCCCCGGGACGACCGCAGTCCCCGAGCCCTCCAGCCTGGCGATGGCCGGCCTGGCCGTCCTCGCGGGCGCGGCCTGGAAGGGCCGCCGCCGATCGGCCTGAGCGACGCTCGACGACGGCCGATCGACCACGAGGCCCTCGCGACCACGCGGGGGCTTTTCGCTGCGCGGCGGCGCCTGGCGTCTCGCCGCGCCGTCGCCGGCTCGCGATCTGGCGGGAATTCTTGCCATCCTTTCATCCGCGGCCTAATGGTTGAGGAGACGATGACGTCGCGGGCGAGGAAAGACCGGCCACCCTTCGGAGCCGAAGGGGCCCTCCTCCGTGATCGCCGTCGCGGGCCTACGGAGAGTCGTATGACGAAGCGTGCGAAGGTCGGTTTGATCCTCTCCCTGACGACCATGGCTTCGACGGTCGCCGCCACGCCGTCGCGGGCGGACCTGCTGACGAACTGGAGCCTGGTCACCACCGGCGACCTCTACGCGGGCCACAACGTCCAGGGGACCGTGCGGGTCGGGGGCGGCCTGTACGTCCAGAATTCGTTCGAGGTCGCCTCGAAGCCGAGTTCCCCCGAGCTGAAGTATCCGTCCCTGCTGGTGGGCGGCGACGTGAAGGCGGGCAAGAACCCGGAGACCGTCAAGATCCTCCGGGGCGACGGCGTGATCGGCGGCACGATCAACGGGGCGTCCGACAACAAGGCCAGGATCGTCTCGGCCCGCGACGGGGGGGTCGTCAAGGTCGATCCCGGGGCGGCCGGGTTCGCGGCCTCGGACGACAAGGAGCTGAAAGCCTCCTCGCAGGCCTTCAAGGAGATGAAAGACGAAGGCCAGTCGGTCGTCCTGTCGACGAAGCAGGTCGACACCGCGCGGTTCACCGTGATGACGGTGGACTCGAACGGCAACGCGGTCTTCCACGTCGACGGCGAGCGGCTGTTCGAGAACAACAAGGTCCGGGGCTTCTCGCTGGACCTCAACGGCTACAAGTTCGGCGAGGGCCAGTCGGTCGTCTTCAACGTGAGCGGCGTGGACCTCGATTTCCGCAACGGCCTGAATTTCGACGGCGCGTTCCGCACCTCGTTCTCGAACATCCTCTGGAACTTCTACGAGGCCGGGGAGATCGACCTCAACCGCAACAACTTCGCCGGCACGCTCCTCGCCCCCGACGCCCTGCTGACCGACAACAACACCATCGACGGATCGGTCTTCGTCAAATCGTTCGGCACCAGTTACAAGGATGGGATGGGGGCCGGGATCCGAGGGCCGCTGTACGCCGGGTACGACCCCTCGACGGTGCGGATCGAATCCGTCCCGATCCCGAGCACCCCCGAGCCCTCCGGCCTGGCGATGGCCGGCCTGGCCGTCCTCTGCGGGGCGGCCTGGCGGATCAGGCGACGAGTCTGAAGTCAGGACGACCCGTCCCGGCCGTTCCGATGGCGAGGCCCTCGCGAAACGTCGCGAGGGCCTCGCCGCGCGCCGACGGTCGAGACCTCGAGTCGAGGTCTCGACCGTCGGCAGGCCCTTGGCCGGGCGATCCCGTCGGTGTAGCCTGAAATGACTGGACAGGGCTCGAGCCTCGGCCCGACTCTCCCCAGGAGGGGCCGGGCGACGTCGCCCCCCCGCGATCGCCTTCCGCAAGGCGAGGCGTCAAACTTCAGGTCCCCGATCGTGCGAGCGCCCCCCCTTTCACCGGCCGGGGCGAGGCCGGGGGCTCGTCGGCGGACCCGTCCACTTCGTCGACGCACCGAGATAGGGACCAGCCGGGAGACGACCATGTCGTTCCGCGGATTGTTCATCGCCGTCATGCTCAGCACGGCGCTCATCGTGTCGGCCTTCATGCTGCAATCCCGGAGGCCGAGGCAAGAGATCGCGAGGCCTACGGCCGACCTCGTGAAGGCCACCGGCAAGTGCGCCGACTGCCACCGCCACGAGACCTCGGCCGTGGTGCACGAGTATGAGATGAGCCGGCACAGCAAGGCCGGCGTCAACTGCCTGGACTGCCACCAGCCGAGCAAGGGCCAGGAGCCGTATGACCACAAGGGCTTCACGATCACCAAGAAGCTGACCTCGGCCAACTGCCAGGGCTGCCACCCCAAGCAGTTCGACGAGTACCTGAAGAGCCGGCACGCCGCGCCGGCGTGGGCCGCCGTCTCTGGCACGGCCGACTTCACGCCCGAGCAGATCGCCTTCAGCGAGGCCGTCCACAAGGGGGCCGTGGACCGCCCCGCGCACCCGCTGACGGCCGTCGAGGGGGTCGCGGCCGTCAACAAGGGCTGCCGCCAGTGCCACGACGTCGGCCGGCCCAACCCCGACGGCTCCATCGGCTCCTGCACGGCCTGCCACGCTCGACACGTCGCTTCGGTCGAGCTGGCCCGCCTCCCCGAGACCTGCGGCCAGTGCCACATGGGGCCGGACCACTCGCAGCTGGAGATCTATCACGAGTCGAAGCACGGCGTGCTGTTCAACTCCCAGCGGCAGGTCATGAATCTGGCCGCCCGCCCCGAGAAGCTCAACACCGCCGACATGCCCGTTCCCACCTGCGCCACCTGCCACATGAGCGGGCTGGAGGGGGAGAAGTTCACCCACGACGTGACCGAACGGCTGTCGTACTTCCTCTTCGCCCCGGTATCCGACCGCCGCCCCAAGTTCGAGGAAGGGCGTCGGAACATGAAGGCGATCTGCCTGAAGTGCCACACCAACCCCAAGATCGCCCAGTTCTACGGCGAGGCCGAAGGGGTCGTCCGCTCGACCAACAAGCTCGTCAAGGAGGCCGACACGATCATCGCCGGCCTCCGGAAGGAGGGGTTGCTCACCGACGAGCCGTTCGACGAGCCGATCGAGTACATCCACTTCGACCTGTGGCACTACGGCGGCCGGACCGCCAAGCACGGCGCCTACATGGGCGGTGCCGACTTCGTCCAGTGGCACGGCTACTACGAGATCGTCAGCAAGATGACCGAGCTGAAGAAGTCCGCCGAGGAGATCCGGGAGCGGGCCGCGAAGCACCAGCCGGCCGAGGCCCCGAAGGCCGCCGACCTGCCGGACGACGTCTTCAAGTCGGGAGCCGCCGACGAGCCGGGAGGCGAGACCCATGCTTCGGCAGCTTCGCGATAAAGGATGGCCGGCCCGCCCGCCGTTCTGGGTCGAGCTGTTCGCGATCGGAAACATCGGCTTCCTGGCCGTCGACGTGGCCGTGGCGCACGCGATCAACGCGTTCGAGCACCCGGCCGAGTACATTCCGGTCGCCTTCTCGCTGGCCTGCGCGCCCTTGCTCCTGCTCGCCATGCTGATCGGCGGCCCCGAGCCGGCGACCCGGCGACGACCTCCGGCCGGCGTGGCCCGGTGGCGGTCGGCCCTCGCTCGCTCGATCGGCTTGCTTGTGGGCGGGGGGTCGCTGATCGTCGGCGTGGCCGGCCTGATCCTCCACCTCCGGGGCGACTTCTTCGAGGAGATGACGCTCAAGAACCTCGTCTACACGGCCCCCTTCGCCGCGCCGCTGGCCTATGCGGGGCTGGGCCTCCTGGTCCTGCTCGGCCGGATGGTCGACGTCCGGTCGGAGGAATGGGCCGGCTGGGTCGTCGTCCTGGCGGCCGGCGGCTGGGCGGGGAACTTCGTCCTCAGCCTGGCCGACCACGCCCAGAACGGCTTCTTCCGGCCGAGCGAATGGGCCGGCGTAGTCTCGGCGGCGGTCGCGTTCGGGTTCCTCGTCGGCGTCCTCGCCGCGCCTCGGAACGCCCCCCTGCGACGGCTCGCGGCCGGGGTGATGGTCGCTCAGATCCTGGTCGGAGTGGTCGGGTTCTACCTGCACGTCGAGGCGAACCTCGCGAGGTCGTCGGGGACGATCTGGGGGTCGTTCCTGTACGGAGCGCCGGCGTTCGCCCCGCTGCTGTTCGCGGACCTGGCGATCCTCGGCCTGCTGGGCCTCTGGGGGCTGGCCGCGGCCCCCGAGGCCGAGGCCGGTTGAGCCCCTCGCGGCCCCGTTTCGACCCGCCGCCGTTGCAGGATCGCGGCGAAGGGCGATAATGGAGTCTGCGAGAATCCCGCCGGCCTCGAGATCGTGAGCGAGCACCTTGAGCGTCCCAATCCGCCGAATCGACTGCGCCCGCGACGACGCCCGGGAGGCCGTCGCCTCCCTCCGACGCGAGCTGAGTCCGAAGGGGAACGTCGTCAGCCCGGAAGGCCGGGCGCGGACCGTCGCCGTGTTCGGCGAGCCCCTCTCCCCGCCCCAGGTCGTCGAGCGGATCTGCGACCACGTCGCGAGCCGGGGCCTCGAAGCCGTCCTCGACTACACCCGCAAGCTCGACAAGGTCGACCTGAAGCCCCACGAGGTCCGCGTCTCCGAGGCCGAGCTGGACGAGGCCCATCGCCAGGCCGACCCCGAATACCTGGCGACGATCGCCCGGATTCGCGAGAACGTGCTGGCCTACCAGCGGGCGATCCTCAGCAAGGACGTCCACATCGAGCCGAAGCCGGGCCTGAAGCTTGGGCTGAGGTACACGCCGCTCCGCCGCGTCGGCGTCTGCGTCCCCGGCGGTGCGGCGGCCTATCCGTCGACCCTCCTGATGACCGTGGTCCCGGCGCAGGCGGCGGGGGTCGCCGAGATCGCGGTGGTGGTCCCCCCCACGAAGTTCGGCGGCTACAACGCCGAGCTGCTGGCCGCCTGCCGCGAACTCGGCGTGACCGAGGTGCACCGCGTCGGCGGCGCGCAGGCCGTGGCGGCGCTGGCGTACGGCGTCGAGGGGATCGCCCCGGTCGACAAGATCGTCGGCCCCGGCAACCTGTTCGTCGCCCTGGCCAAGAAGTACGTCTTTGGCGAGGTCGACATCGACAGCATCGCCGGCCCCAGCGAGGTCGTCCTGATCGCCGACGAGACGGCCGACCCCGAATTCATCGCCGCCGACCTCCTCAGCCAGGCCGAGCACTCCCCGGGCGCGAGCATCCTCCTGACGTGGGCCCCGGGCCTCGCCGACAGGGTGCAGGCCGCCCTCGACGCCCAGCTCGCCCGCCTCAGCCGGGGCGACCTGGCGCGCGACAGCCTGGAGCGGTTCGGCGCCCTGATCGAATGCCGCGACGAGGCCGAGGCTGTCGCGCTCTCGAACCTGTTCGCCCCCGAGCACCTCCACGTCTCGACGGCCGACCCGGAGCGTCTGGCCCCGGCGCTGGACATCGCCGGGGCGATGTTCCTCGGCCACCTGACGCCGGTCGCCCTCGGCGACTACGCCGCGGGCCCTTCGCACGTCCTGCCGACGAGCGGCACGGCGCGATGGGCCTCCGGCCTCTCGGCCAACGACTTCCTGCGGCGGACGAGCCTGATCGGCGTCGACCGCCGGGGCCTCGCCGCCCTCGCGCCCGACGTCCGACGGCTGGCCGACGTCGAGGGCCTGACCGCGCACCGATCCAGCGTCGACGTCCGGCTCGATCGGGACTGACGCCAAACGCCCCGCCTGCAGGAGCCGACGACCGTGAGCCAGCCCGACCCCACCCCCGTCACGCCCCGTAAGCGGCCGCCGTTCACGATCCGCCCGGCCGTCCCGGACGACTCGGCGACGATCGCGAACCTGATCCGCGAGCTGGCGATCTACGAGAAGCTCGACCAGTTCGCCAAGGCGACCGCCGAGGACTTCCGGAAGCACCTGTTCGGCCCCCGCCCTTACGCCGAGGTTTTGATCGCCGAGATCGAGGGGGTCGCGGTGGGGATGGCCCTGTTCTTCCACACCTTCTCGACGTTCCGCGGCCAGCCCGGCATCTATCTGGAAGATCTGTTCGTCCAGCCCGAGCACCGCGGCCGGGGAATCGGCAAGGCCCTCCTGGGCTGCCTGGCGAAGCTCGCCCGCGAGCGCGGGTGCGGCCGCCTGGAATGGGCCGTTCTCGACTGGAACGAGCCCGCGATCGGCTTCTACAAGTCCCTCGGCGCAGGGCCGCTCGACGAGTGGATCACCTACCGGATCGCCGACGAGCCGCTCGACCGCCTGGCCGAGGAAGCGCCGAAAGCCTGACCGAACGCGACCGATCAAGGAGCCCTCGAAGGTGGAAAGTCCCGCGGAGCCTCGTCGTTTCGTCCTGCCCCACATCGCCCGGATGGAGGGCTACGTCCCCGGCGAGCAGCCCCAGGGGGGCTCGTTCATCAAGCTGAACACCAACGAGAACCCCTACCCCCCTTCCCCCCGCGCCAAGCAGGCCCTGATCGACGCCGTAAACGACCGCCTCCGCCTCTACCCCGACCCGACCGGCCTGGCCTTCCGACGGACGGCCGCCGCCCTCCACGGGGTCGAGCCCGACATGATCCTGGCCGGCAACGGCTCGGACGACGTGCTGACGATCCTCACACGCACGTTCGTCGGCCCCGGCGACCTCGCCGCCTACCCGACCCCCAGCTACCTGCTCTACTCCACCCTCGCCGCCCTGCAGGACGGCCGGACTCACCTCGTCCCGTTCACCGAGGACTGGCGGCTGGATCTCGACGGATTTCTGAAGCCGGGCGTGAAGCTCGTCTACCTCGCGAATCCCAACAGCCCCTCGGGCACCGCGATCCCGCCGTCCGAGGTCGCCGCGCTCGCGAGCCGGCTGGACTGCCCGCTGGTCGTCGACGAGGCCTACGGCGACTTCGCGCGCGAGAACTGCATCGGCTTGCTGAAAGAGCATCGAAACGTCATCGTCACCCGCTCGTTCAGCAAGGGGTACAGCCTGGCCGGGCTGCGCCTGGGCTACCTGATCGCCGACGCCGCGATCGTCGCCGAGCTGAAAAAGGTCAAGGATTCCTACAACTGCGACGCCCTGAGCCTCGCCGCCGGCCAGGCCGCGCTGGAGGATCAGGCGTACCTGGATGAGACGCGTTCGAAGATTCTCTCCACCCGCGATCGCCTCACCTCGTCCCTGCGGGCGATGGGCCGAGACGTGACCGACAGCCAGGCCAACTTCGTCTGGACGACCGGCGGCCCCCCGGCCGAGTCGACGTTCCAGGAGCTGAAGCGTCGGAGCGTGTTCGTCCGCCTGATGCGCTATCCCGGCTACCCCGCCGGCCTGCGGATCAGCGTGGGGACCGACGCCGAGATCGACCGCCTGCTGCAAGTCCTGGCCGATCTCCCCTGACCGCCGGCCCGGCGATCGGCTACAATCGCCCCCGAGATCCAGAACACGACCCCCAGGCCGGGACCGAGAGCCGTGAGCGAACCCCCGCGCGTCGCCGAGATCGCACGCAAGACCCGCGAGACCGACATCCGCCTGTCGCTGAACCTCGACGGCCAGGGCCGCGTCGAGCTGGCCACGGGCATCGGCTTCCTCGACCACATGCTGGAGCTGTTCGCGCGTCACGCGTTGGTCGACCTCTCCGTGACCTGCCAGGGCGACACGCACGTCGACGACCACCACTCGACCGAGGACATCGGCATCTGCCTGGGCCTGGCGATCGACCAGGCGCTCGGCAAGAAGGCCGGGATCCGCCGCTACGGCCACTGCATCCTGCCGATGGACGAGACGCTGGTCACCTGCGCGGTCGACCTGGGGGGCCGCCCCTACTGGGTCTGGAACGCGCCGATGCCGACCCCCAAGATCGGCGGCTTCGACAGCGAGCTGGTGGCCGACTTCTGGCACGCCGTCGCCACCAACGGCCGGATGAACCTGCACGTCCTGCTGCACTACGGCCGCAACTCGCACCACGTCGCCGAGGCGATCTTCAAGGGCCTCGCCCGCGCGATCCGCGACGCCGCCGAGCGCGACCCCCGCACCGGCGAGGTCCCCTCGACCAAGGGCACGATCTGACGGACGGATTCGAAACGACGACGCATCGGAGGCCCCTCGTGAGCATGGTCGACACCCTGGAATCGGCGCCGGAACGGCCCAAGAAATCCCACGTCGGGACGCTGGTGAACCTCGGCCTGATCGCGCTGGCGTTCGGGCTGCTGGCCCTGGTGGTCCACCAGAACCGGGCCAAGATCCTGGAGGTCTTCTCGCGCAAGCTGGACCTGCGGCTGCTGCTGGTCGGCATCGTCATCTTCCAGGTCAGCGTGATGCTGACCTTCGTGCGCTGGTACGCGCTCGTGAAGGTGATCGAGCCCCGATTCACGCTGCGGTCGACGTTCCTCCTCGGGTTCATCGGTTACGTCTTCAACCTGGTGATCCCGGGAGCGGTCGGCGGCGACCTGATCAAGGCGGCTTACCTGGTCCGGATGCGGATCCGCAAGACGCAGGCCGTCGCCTCGATGGTGATCGACCGGATCCTGGGCCTGCTGGGCCTGTTCGTGCTGGCCTCGGTCGCCGGCATCGCGGCCTGGGCGCTGGCCACCCCCGAGGTCCGCCGCCTGATCCTGGCGGCCTGGGTCGCCACGGGCCTGGGCTTCCTGATGCTCGGGGCGATCTTCGGACGGGTCTTCTCGCGACTCTTCCCCGGCTCGATCGGGCCCCACCACGGCAAGCTCGGCACCGTCGTCTCCGAGCTGGACGCCATGTCCACGACGTACCGCTCGCGGTTGGGAGTGGTCGTGCTGGCGCTGGGGCTGTCGGTCGTCGGCCACTCGATGAACGTCTTCGCGTTCTACCTGATGGGCCGGATGCTCTTCCCCGAGATGACGACGACCCTGGGCCAGCACTTCCTGATGGGCCCGCTGACGCTGTTCACCATGGCCGTGCCGCTCCCCTTCGGCGCGCTCGGCCTGAGCGAGGGGGTCGCCGATCAGCTCCTGAAGCTGGTGGGGCATCCCAGCGGGGCCCTGGCGATGATGGCGTTCCGGGTGCTGATGTACGCCTGCGGCCTCACCGGGGCGATCGTCTACCTGGCGAATCTCAAGGAGGTCCGCGGGCTCACCGCCGCCGCCCATGAGATCGAGCAGGAGATGATCGAAGGCGAGCTGGAAGACGCGGCGCCGACCTCCCCCTGAAATCCGAGCGGCGGCGGGTGCGTCCCCGGCTTTACCGCGGGTGCCCGTTTGCGTACGCTTGTCTCCTTCCACCGGCCGCTCGCCAGGAGCGACGACGCGATTCGGAAGGCAGGCTCGACGCATGCGATGGTTCTCCAGCCCCTGGTTCCGACGGAAGCCGGTGTCCCTCCTGATCGACGAGATGCACGCCGAGGGGGACCGCCTCGATCGAAGGCTGGGCCCGTTCTCGCTCATCGCGCTGGGGGTGGGCGCCACGATCGGCGCCGGGCTCTACGTCCAGACCGGCATCGTCGCCCGGAACACGGCGGGGCCCTCGATCGTCCTCTGCTTCCTGATCGCCTCCATCGGCTGCGGGTTCGCCGCCCTCTGCTACGCGGAACTGGCGAGCATGGTGCCCGTGGCCGGCAGTGCGTATACCTATGCGTACGCCACGCTGGGCGAGCTGGCCGCCTGGATCATCGGCTGGGACCTGATCCTGGAGTTCGCGGTCGGCTCGTGCTTCGTCGCCAACGGCTGGTCCGGCTACTTCGACTCGATCCTCCGCAATCTGTTCCACGTCCACCTCGACCCGAGGCTCCTGCATTCGCCCTGGGACTACGTCGACGGCCGGTTCATCCTGAATCGCGTGAGCCTGCCCGGCGGCGAACAGGTCGTCGCCTGGTTCAACATGCCGGCGGTGCTGATCACGCTCGCCATCACGGCCGTCCTGGTCGTGGGCATCCGCGAGAGTGCGGGGCTGAACGTGGCGATGGTCCTCCTGAACATCGGCGTCATCCTCACGCTCATCGGCGCGGGGGCCTCGTACATCGACCCTGCCAACTGGACGCCCTTCCTGCACGAGGAGCACGGCTGGAAGGGGGTGGCGGCGGGCTCGGCGAAGATCTTCATCGCCTACATCGGCTTCGACTCGATCTCGACCCACGCCGAGGAGGCCCGCAACCCGCGCCGGGACATGCCCATCGGCATCATCGGGGCCCTGGTCATCGTCACGATCCTCTACGCCTCCACGGCGGCCGTGCTCACGGGGATGATCCCCTACACCGAACTCGACCTGACCGCCCCCCTGGCCGCCGCGCTCCAGGCCAAGGGGCTGACATTCGCCGGCACGATGGTCACCCTGGGGATCCTCGCCGGCATGACCAGCTCCCTGCTCGTCGGCAACCTGAGCCAACCCCGCGTGCTGCTGGCGATGTCGCGCGACGGCCTCCTGCCGATCGGGTTCTTCGGTGCGGTCCACCCGCGGTTCCGCACCCCATGGAAATCGACGATCCTCGTCGGCGTCGTGGTGGCGTTGGGGGGCGCGCTCGCGCCGCTGGAATTCCTGGCCGACCTTGTCAGCATCGGCACCTTGTTCGCCTTCGTGGTCGTCTCGGCCGCCGTCTGGATCCTCCGGGTCACCAGCCCCGAGCTTCAGCGCTCATTCCGAGTCCCGTTCGTCGGGTTCGTCTCGTCGATGGGCATCCTCATCAACGGCAGCCTGATGTTCTTCCTCGGGTGGGACAACTGGATCCGACTCCTGGTCTGGCTAGCGCTGGGGCTGGTGATCTACCTGGGTTACAGCCGCCGGCATTCGCTCCTGAACCGCCAGCCGGTCGCCGTGGGCTCGACGACGGTTCCTCCGGCCGCCTGATCGCCCCTACAATGGGAGGGCGACCTTCCACGACGGAGCGACAAGGACCGGCACCATGCTTTCGCTGCCATCGCCTCGACGCATCCTGAGCTCGTTCCTCGTCCTGGTCTCGACCGCCGCCGCGCTCGCCGACGAAACGCTCCGGGTCGAGCCCGCGATCGCCCCGGGCGAGACCTGGGTGCGCGGCTTCGGCGAGCTGCAGGCCGGCCATCGCTACGAGTTGCTCGTCTCCCTCGCGTCGCCGGCCGACGACGACCGCCTGACCGTCCAGTTCGACGGCCCCGGCGGTTTTCGGTTCCGCAAGGACCTGCACGCCGGCGACCCCGACGTCTACCTCCCCTTTCGCCCGACCGTCAACGGCCCCGCCGGGATCCGCCTGGTCCGTTCGAAGTCGCTCGCTCGCGAGCCGACCCCGGTCCTCGTCGACTGGCGGCGCGACGACCTCGCTAACGACGATCCGGCCGCGTTCGAGGCCGAGCCCAACGACGACTGGCGGTCCGCCAGCCCCTTGATCCTCGGTCGTCCCGTCCACGGCTCGGCCGACGACGTCGAGTATCTGGACCACGAACAAGAGGGTCGCGAGGGCGTGGATTGGTTCCGGTTCGAGGTGGCTTTCGAGAAGCCGACCCTCGTCACCTTCACGCTCGACCTGCTCGACCGCGACGTCTCGGCCGACTTGCGGGTCTATACCGTCGTGGACGGCGAGCCGAGGCCGTACCTCGCCGGCAAGGACCCGATGGAGATCGTCCACGACCGGGAGCGCGAACGCTACTCCAAAAACCTCGTGCGGACCTTCGAGCCGGGCGTGTATTACCTGCGGGTGAATGCCAACCACCCGGCGTACGTCCTGCGGACGCGGGTCTCCGAGGTCCCGCCGTTCGAGGATCCGACGGAGGCCGTCGAGGCCGGCCTCCATTACATCCTCAACGCCGGCGACGCCTGGCTGGCGCAGGTCCCGCGCGAGGGGAACCGGTTCGTCCGATCGACCAACCTCCACGAGACGAGCCTGCGATGCACCGGCTGCCACGCCACGAGCTACCCCGCCGAGGCGGCCCTGGCCGCCCATCGGGCGGGCTACGCGATCCAGTCGCGCGACGGCCTGCAGTACCTGATGGACCGCATCGCCGACTCGCCGACTCCCCTCGACGGCGGCGCCGGCCTGTCCTGGCAGCGCTACATCGCGACGCCGCTCGAAGCCCAGGGCGAACAGGGAGGACTCCTCGCCGACTTCGAACGCGAGGTCTCCGGCCGGGAGACCGCCGCGCTCGAACGTTTCGGCCCCTTCCTCCAGGCCGCCTGGTCGGATCGGACCACGCTCCCCGAGGACGAGCAGAACGTCGTCCCGGCCGAGAGCAAGTTCAGCCAGGCCTGGCGCGACCAGAAGGTGCTCGCGGAGCTGGCCCGGCGCACCGGCCGCGACGACTACGCCCGGACCGCCGCCCACATCGCCGCGCTGACCTCCAGCCGTCAGGCCGACCGGCAGGTCGAATCGCTCCAGGACCGCATCCACCGCCTCGTCGCCTGGAGCCGCTTCGACCGCGAGGCGAACGCCGGCAAGATCCGGCGCGAGACCGGCGCGCTGCTCGCGCTGCAGAACGAGGACGGCGGCTGGCACGAATCCGACTCCGGCCCCGGCCCGAGCGCCGTCTACGCCACCGGTCAGCTCGTCGACGCGTTGCTCGAAACCGGGCTCACCCGCGACCATCCGGCCATCGCCCGGGCCTTGAAGTATCTGCTCGCCACCCAGCAGGAGTTCGGCGGCTGGTTCCAGGACGGCACGCACGAGAACTTCCGGACGCCGATGCGCGAGACTCGATACGCCGTCATGGCACTCGCCCGCGCCTTCCCGCGTCCCGAGGCCCCGATGACCTCGTGGGGGAACCGCGACCGTGGCCCCGCCCGGCTCCCCCGCCTCGATTCGCCCGCCCACACGCTCGACGACCTGGAGAACCTCTGGGACGTCCCCGAGGCGGAAGCGGCGAAGTTCCTGGCCGCGATCGTCCCGCTGCTGGATCACCCGTCATCCCTGACGCGGGCCTCGGCAGCGAGCTGCCTCGGGCGGCTAGATCACGCTGAGGCGATGGAGCCGTTGGCGCGCAGGCTGGGCGATCCCTCCAAACTGGTCCGTCGCGCGGCGGCCGTGGCCCTGCGACGCCTGGCTCGCCAGGGACATGAGGTCGAGTCGATCGCACGAGCTTTGAGCGACCCGGATCCCCGAGCCCGTCGCGGCGCGGTGTGGATCTTCGCCTATCAGGCCGGCGACCTGGCGTCACGACCCGAGCTGTCGCCGCCCTTGCTGGAACGGGCGGGCGACTCGGACTTCCTCGCCCGATTCGAGGCCGTCCGCGCCCTCCGCCGCTCGTTCTACAGCACGGCCGACCCCTCGCTCCGCGCGAAGATCGTCGCGACGTTCCTCGAACGCCTGGCAGTGGAGACGGCCTCGCTCCAGCGGCGGAACCTGAGCGAGAACCTGTACATCATGCTCGACGAGAATCTTGGAGGCGGCGTGAGCCTCCGGCGCAACCTGGCGGTGCTGCCCGAATCGGTGCAGCGGAGCGTCCTGGAAGGACGCCGGGCGACCGAGCGCGACGTCCTCCTCGGCCCGATCCTGGCCGCCCTGCGGGACGGCGGCGATCTCCAGCGGGCCGGCGTCCTCCAGGCGTTCGACGGGTCTTTCCTCCGGGGGAGGACCTACGCACGACAGCCGGAAAACGCCGTGGACGTCGGCAACGACCGCGAATTCGGATTCCTGGACGAACCGCCCCTCGAAAGCCTGGAGGCCGCGTTCGCCCCGCTGCTCGACGCCCCCCCGGACGGCCCCGGTCGTCGCCAGTCGCTCCAGCTCGCGAGCTTCTTCAAGCTCCCGGCAAGGTCTCGGGACGCGACGATCCAGGCGGCCGTGCTCCGCGAGCTGGAAGGACCGGACGCCGACGCTCGCGCCGAAGCCATCCGGATCGTGCGGGACGAGACGAGCCTCGCCGGCGCGGAGGACGATCCGGATCGCGTCGCCGCGATCTCCCGACTGCTCGCCGACTCGCCCGAAGCCCGACCGGCCCTGATCGCCGCGCTCGGCCGCAACGGGCCGCTCGCCGGGCGGGCGGAGATCCTCGCGGCCGTGCGGAAGCTCGCGACGCGGCCCGAAGCCTCGCCCGAGCTGCTGCCGGTCCTGGATCGCCTTGATCTGACCGACGCCGAGATCCTCGCCGCGATTGGCCGAGGCTGGCCCGGGTACGACGCTCCCCGCAAGGCCGAGGCGATCCGGATGATCCTGGGTCGTCAGGCCGCTCGGGGAGGAGCAGAGGCGAGCGAGCTGGTGCTCGAACACCTCCGCAAGGCGGCCGAGGATGACTCCGAGGCGATCCGTGAACAGGCCTACGCCGGGCTGATCGAGGCGAGTTCCGACGAGGGCGCCGCGACGTACCCAGCCCTGTCGCGAGCCCTGGTCGACCCCTCGCCAAGGATCCGCCGGCTCGGCCTGGCCGCCACCGCGACCCGCGCGTCGTTCTGGGATCGCGGCGACGCGATGGAACGGCTGGCCTCGCTGTTGCTCGACCCCGACGCCAACGTCCGCTCCGACGCGCTCGACGTGGTGAAGCACAACCGCCTGCTCCCGCGTCACCCCACGCTGGCTCCTCGCGTCAAGGCGGTCGCCGGGGACGAGGCGTTCGCCGCGCGGGTCGACGCGCTGCTCCGCGCCTCGGGTTTCGAGCCGGCGGCCGTGGCCGCCGACGTCGCGGCCGATCGCCCGGCCGTCCTCGACCTGGACACGTTCCGCCGCGACGTGAATCCCTGGTTCTCCAGGCCGTCCGCGGACGGCAACGCCTGCATCGACTGCCACGCGAACCACGCGATTTTCCGCCTGTCGGAGCCCCGCGAGGCCGGGCCGACCGACGCGGACGTCGCCGCGAATTTCGCCTCCGCGCTCAAGGTCGTGAACCTCGCCCGGCCCGAGTCGAGCCCGCTCCTCCGCAAGCCTCGCAGCCCCCAGGCCCGCGAGGACGACCCGGCGGCGCCCTCCCCCGACGGCCCGACCCACGTCGGCGGGACGCGATGGGAGTCGGACGACGACCCCGCCTACCGCGCGATCCTGGGTTGGATCCGACAGGCCTCGCCGCGGGGCGGACCGCCCGAGAATCCCTGAAACCGGGCGGACCGCCCGATTGACAACGGCGTCTTTGCCTGGCAAAGTCATTCAGCTTTACGTCGCAAAGACACCGTTCGCCGACCTGAATCTCGGGAGGATCGCGGGATGGCCATCGTCGAGTCCGGGGGGGAGAAGCGGTCGGCTTGGGGGAGGGGCTTCCGCGAGCTGGACCTGATCCTCCGCGGCGATCGGACGCGTCCGAACGCGCTTCGGGAAGGCGGCCTGCCGATCGACCCGGGGCGGCTGTCGCGGGTGATCGTGCTCCTGTGCGTGGCCTACGGCTTCTGCATGGGGACGTTCGCGATGTTCTCGAAGAACGGCCCCGCGCCGGCGCAGGTGCTCGCGAGCATGGTGAAGGTGCCGCTCCTGTTCTACCTCACGCTGCTCGTGACACTCCCTTCCCTCTACGTCTTCAACGCCCTGGTGGGCTCGCGGCTCACGTTCGGGTCGGTCGTCCGACTGCTGACGGCGACGTTGGGGGTGAACGTGGCGGTGCTGGCCTCGCTGGGGCCGATCGTAGCCTTCTTCTCGGCCTGCACGACGAGCTATCCGTTCATGGTGCTCTTCAACGTCGCGGTGTTCGCCGTGGCGGGATTCCTCGGGCAGATGTTCCTGCTCCAGACGCTCCAGCGGCTCAGCTCGGCGCAGCTTTTGGAGGAGATCCGGGCCGAGCCCTCGGAGGAGAAGCCGGCGGCGATCCGGCCGCCGTCGGACGAGTTCCTGGGTCGGCACGTCAAGACGATCTTCCGGCTCTGGCTGGTGCTGTTCGGGCTGGTGGGGGCCCAGATGGGATGGGTGCTGAGGCCGTTCATCGGCAATCCGGACGTGCCGTTCTCGTGGTTCCGGGACCGCCGGTCGAACTTCTTCGAGGCCGTCTTCCAGGCCTTGCACTCCCTCTTCTCCTGAGCGACCAGGGGGGAAGCACGATGAGCCTCACCCTGCTCTCCCGGGCCGACGACGTGCTTCGCGAAGGGACGGGCCGCGGCGCGGAGGGGCCGCCGGCGCGGCCCGTCTCGTGGCGATGGCGGCTGGCGATCCTGGTCGTCTTCGGCCTGGCCTACGGGGCCGCAATGGGCTCGTACGGCGATCCGCCGGCGGCCCGACCGCTTCAGATGGCCTATTCCGCGATCAAGGTCCCGTTGCTGCTCGGCGCGTCGTTCGCGATCTGCCTGCCGACGTTCTTCGTGTTCAACACGCTGTTCGGCCTCCGGGACGACTTCCCTCGCGTGGTCGCCGCGCTCGCCTCGACGCAGGCGGGGCTCACGGTGATCCTGGCCGCGCTCGCGCCCTTGACGGCCTTCGCGTACGCCTCGGGGATCGATTACAGGCCGGCGGTGCTGCTCAACGGCCTGATGTTCGCGACGGCCAGCTTCGGCGCCCAGGCGTTGCTCAGGCGGAACTACCGCGAGCTGATCGCCGGCAACCCGCTGCACGGCCCGATGCTACGGGCTTGGCTCGTATTGTACGTCTTCGTGGGGATCCAGATGGGCTGGATCCTGCGGCCGTTCATCGGCGAGCCCACCCGGCCGACCCAGTTCTTCCGCGAGGAAGGGTGGAGCAACGCCTACGTCGTCGTGATGGAGATGGTCTGGGGCGTCCTCCTCGGCTCGCGATGAGGGGACGCCCCGGGCCGCTCCGTCATCTCCGAGGCTCGACGCCCAGGAGGTGGCGGACGAAGAAGTCGCGGCGCCGACGTTCGCCGTATGGGCTCCCCCCCGCACCGTGGTCCGCGCCGGGGAAGACGACGAGGTCAAAGTCCTTGTCGGCCTTGATGAGCGCGTCGACGACCTGCATCGTCGACGCCGGGTCGACGTTCCGGTCCAGCTCGCCGACGGTCAGCAGCAGCTTCCCGGTCAGCTTGGGTGCCAGGGTGACGTTCGACTGCTCGGCGTAGTGGGGGCCGACGGGCCATCCCATCCACTGCTCGTTCCACCAGATCTTGTCCATGCGATTGTCATGGCAGCCGCAGTCGGCGACGCCCACCTTGTAGAAGTCGCCGTGGGTCAGGAGCGCCGCCAGGGCGCTCTGGCCGCCGGCCGAGCCGCCGTAGATCCCCACGCGAGTCAGGTCCATCGCGGGGTCCTTCTCGGCGGCGGCCTTCATCCAGAGGATGCGGTCGGGGAAGCCGGAGTCGATCAGGTTCTTCCACGAGACGTCCTGGAACGCCTTGGAGCGGTCGTTGGTCCCCATGCCGTCGATCTGGACCACGATGAATCCCAGCTCCGCGAGCACCCGGTGGGCGTGGATCGGGGCGAACCGCTTGGGGACGAACGAGCCGTGCGGGCCGGCGTAGATCTGCTCGATCACCGGGTACTTGCCGTCCGGCCTGTAGTCGCCGGGGCGGAAGATCACGCCGTGAATGTCGGTCTCGCCGTCGCGGCCCTTGGCGACGAACCGTTCCGGAGCCTTCCAGCCGGTCGCCTCCAGCCGGGAGACGTCGGCCCGCTCCAGCTCCAAGACGAGGCCGCCGTCGCACGACCTTCGCAGCTCGACGATCGGCGGCAGGTCCACGCGGGAATAGGTGTCGAGGTAGAACTCCCGATCCGGCGAGTACTCAACCTCATGATTGCCGTCGCCGGTGGTCAGGTGGATGAGGCCCGTGCCGTCGAAGTTCACGCGGGCGAAGTGGATGTGGTAAGGGTCCTGATCGGGGTGGATGCCGCCGGCGCGGAACCAGACCTGACGCTTCTCCTCGTCGACGCGGTCCACGCCCCGGACGACCCATCGGCCGGAGGTGATCGGATTCTTGACCCGTCCGTCCTTCAGGTCGATCAGGTAGAGGTGATTCCAGCCGTCGCGCTCGGACATCCAGATCAGCTCGGACGACTTCTCCAATCGGCGGTCGAACAGCTTGGAGGAGTAGCAGAAGAACGTCTCGGGCTGTTCGTCGACGACGGCGGCGGCCTTGCCGGTCGCGGCCTCGACGGCGATCAGCCGCATCACCTGATGCCCACGCTGGTTGTACAGGAACGAGAACCGGGCGGAGTCGGGCTCCCAGCGGAAGCCGTCGAGGCTCCAGGGGTTCGGGGCCAGGTCGGGCGCGATCGGGATCTCCTTGCGGGCCTCGACGTCGAACAGGCGGGGCCTGGAGATCGGGACCTGATCGCCGGGCTTGAGGTAGTCGTGCGTGA
The DNA here is from genome assembly GCF_011064595.1 of Paludisphaera soli. GTDB lineage: Bacteria > Planctomycetota > Planctomycetia > Isosphaerales > Isosphaeraceae > Paludisphaera > Paludisphaera soli. The sequence continues at coordinate 696,098 of NZ_JAALJI010000001.1, forward strand.
CCAGCTTCGGCTGGAGCTGATCGTTCGGCGCCGAGGCGACCATGTGGACCTTGTGGTCCGACCCCTTCGCGGTGCGGATCGCCACGAACCGTTTCGAGTCGGGCGACCAGTAGACGCCGCGCTCGTAGGAGTCGACGTCGGACCCCTCGAAGGTGAGGCGCGTCTCCTCGCCGCCGGCCTTGGCTCGGAGGATCAGGTTGTCGTCGCGGACCACGACCGAGAACTTGCCGTCCGGCGAGTCCTCTCCGCGTGGCGACGACCGAGTGCTTTCGTCGGGGGGCCGACGCCGCTCGCGTCCCGGGGGCGTCGCCGCCGAGGCGGAGGCGGCCGGCTTCGGGGCCTCGGTCAGCTCGCCGGCCGCGTCGAATTGGTGCGACTTGCCTTCGAAGCCGAAGTGGACCGCGCCGTCCTCGGCGATAGTGAAGTCGTCGAGGGCCAGCTGCGCGGCGTCCAGCGGCCTGCCGGCCTTCTGCGAGAGGGCCTCGGCCAGCTTGGCGTGGTCGAAGGCCGGCCGGCGTTCGCCCTTCTCGGCGTCGACGTACAGATACTGGCGGGCGTCGTCGGGCAGGTCGTTGCGATACCAGAATCGACGGCCCTGGGGGAGCCAGGTGGGGCGTACGCACGCCTTGAAGACCTTGTCGCGAACCTTCTCGTACAGGGCGTCGGCGCGGTCGTAGGCGGCCTTCGAGCCCTCGTCGCCCGCTCGGACGACGCCAGAAAAGGCCGAAACCGCGACGAGGAGGGCGACGGCGAGAAGCTGACAGCGGGGGGCTGAATCTTGATGCATGGATCGATCCGGGCTCCAGCGACTTGCGATTCTCGACCGGTTGGCGATCGAACAAATACCGATTCTCGGATAGTATGACGCGGGAGAGCGACGCCAGGAACAGCATCCGGATCCGACGAGCGAAGGGGCGAGAGGATGACGAGCGCATGGCGCGGCGTGTTCGCCGCGGCGACGACCCAGTTCCATTCCGATCAGTCGCTGAACATCAAGGCGACGCTGGCGCACGTCGACAAAATGATCGACGCCGGCCTCCACGGGCTGATCATGCTCGGCACCGTCGGCGAGAACTGCTCGCTGGAGTATCCCGAGAAGCTCGAGGTACTGCGGGCCACCGTGGACCACGTCGCCGGCAGGATCCCGGTGCTGACCGGTGTGGCCGAGTACACGACGAAGCTCGCGAGCCGGTATGCGGCCGACGCCAAGGTCATCGGCGTGGACGGGCTGATGGTCCTGCCGCCGATGGTCTACAAGACCGCCCCGGAGGAGACGATCGCCCACTTCCGCGGCGTAGCCTCGGCCTCCGACCTGCCGATCATGGTCTACAACAACCCGGTCACCTACGGCGTGGACATCACCCCGGCGATGTTCCAGGAGCTGGCCGACGTGCCGACCCTGGTCGCGATCAAGGAATCGTCCGAGGACGTGCGGCGGATCACCGACCTGATCAACGCCTGCGGCGACCGCTACACGCTGCTCGCCGGCGTCGACGACCTGGTGCTGGAGAGCCTGATGTTGGGGGCGACGGGCTGGGTCTCGGGCCTGGTGAACGCCTTCCCGGCCGAGAACCGGCTCCTGTGGGACCTGGCCGAGGCCGGCCGCTGGGCCGAGGCGACCGAGGTCTACCGCTGGTACATGCCGCTCCTGCACCTGGATACGTATCCCAAGCTCGTCCAGTACATCAAGCTGGCGGTGCAGGAGTGCGGATACGGTTCCGAGACCGTCCGCGGCCCCCGCTTGCCGATCGCCGGCGAGGAACGCGAGCGGATCCTCGCGATCATCCGCAAGGGGATCGCCGAACGCCCCCGGGTCCAGGTCGCGGACTGACGCAAGCGAGGGACGCCGGGCCATGCCGCAGACCGAATTTCGCCGGATCCAGGTCATCGACTCCCACACCGGCGGCGAGCCGACCCGCGTCGTCGTCGCCGGCGGCCCCGACCTCGGCCGGGGGACGATGGCCGAACGTCTCGCCGTCTTCCGCGAACGTCACGACGACTTCCGCTCCTGCGTGGTCAACGAGCCGCGCGGGTCGGACGTGGTCGTGGGCGCCCTGCTCTGCGAGCCGACGAGCCCCGAGGCGGCGGCCGGCGTCATCTTCTTCAACAACATCGGCTATCTCGGCATGTGCGGCCATGGGACGATCGGCCTGGGGGCGACCCTCGCCCATCTGGGCCGGATCGGCCCCGGCGTCCATCGGGTCGAGACCCCCGTGGGCGACGTGACGATGGAGCTGGAGGCCGACGGCTCCGTCGCCGTCGAGAACGTCGTCAGCCGCCGCGCCGCGAAAGGGGTGGCGGTCGACGTCCCGGGACTCCGCCCCTATGTCGGCGACGTGGCCTGGGGGGGGAACTGGTTCTTCCTGGTCGACGACCACGGCGAGCGGATCGACGCGGGGAACGTCGAGCGGCTGACCGACGTCTCCTGGCGGATCCGCCAGGCGCTCGCGGCCCACGACGTCCGGGGCGACGACGGCGGCGAGATCGACCACGTCGAGCTGTTCGGCCCCCCGTCGAGCGCGGCGGCCGACGGCCGCAACTTCGTCCTCTGCCCCGGCAAGGCGTACGACCGGTCGCCTTGCGGCACCGGGACGAGCGCCAAGCTCGCCTGCCTGGTCGCCGACGGCAAGCTCGCCGAAGGGCGGGCCTGGCGGCAGGAGAGCGTAGTCGGCAGCGTCTTCGAGGGTTCCGCGCGGATCGTGGAGGGGGGCGTCCGCCCCCGGATCCGCGGGACGGCCTACATCACGGCCGAGTCGACCCTCCTGGTCGACCGCCGCGACCCCTTCGGTTCGGGCATCCGATCATGAGCCATCGCGTCGTCGTCGTCGGCGGCGGGGTCGTCGGGACCTCGTGCGCCTACTACCTCAACAAGTCCGGCTGGGACGTCACGGTCATCGACCGCGGGACGATCGGCGGCGGCAGCTCGGCGGGGAACTGCGGCTACGTCTGCCCCAGCCACGTCCTGCCGCTGACCGAGCCCGGCGTCGTGGCCGAAGGCCTCGCCTCGCTCTTCCGCAAGGACGCCGCCTTCAAGATCAAGCCCCGTCTCGACCCGGCCCTCTGGTCGTGGCTGTTCCGCTTCGCCCGACGTTGCAACGAACGCGACATGCTGCAAGCCGCCGCGGGGATCCAGGTCCTCCTGGATTCGTCCCGCTCGCTCTACCAGCAACTCATGGCCGACGAGGGGCTGGATTGCGACTGGCGCGAGCGCGGGCTCTTCTTCGTCTACCGGGACCGGAAGAAATTCGAAGCCTACGCGAAGACCGACGCCCTCCTGGGCGAGCGGTTCGGCCGCCCCGCCCGACGCTTCGACGGCGACGCGGTTCGCGACCTCGAACCGGCGCTCAAGCCGGGCCTCGCCGGCGGCTGGCACTACCCCGAGGACGCCCACCTCCGGCCCGACAAGCTGATGGCGGCCTGGCGCTCGACCGTCGAGGGATCGGGCGGGACGTTCCTGGAGGGCTGCGCGTTCGAGGGCTTCACGAGGAGCCAGGGGAGGGCTTCGGCCGTACGGACGAGCCGGGGCGAGATCCCGGCCGACGCCTTCGTGATGGCCGCCGGAGCCTGGACGCCGAAGCTGAACGACGGCCTCGGCTGCAAGATCCCGATCCAGCCCGGCAAGGGGTACAGCCTGACCATGCCCCGGCCTTCGATCTGCCCCGAGACGCCGATGATTTTCCCGGAGTCGCACGTCGCCGTCACGCCGTTCGCCGCCGGCTACCGCCTGGGATCGACCATGGAGTTCGCCGGCTACGACGAATCCATCGCCCCCGCGCGGCTCCAGCTCCTCCGCGACGGCGCCGCGCCGTTCCTCCGTGAGCCCGAGGCCGCGCCGATCGAGTCGACCTGGTTCGGGTGGCGGCCGATGACCTACGACGGCCTGCCGATCATCGATCGCGCCCCGGCGATCGGCAACGTCGTCGTCGCCGCCGGCCACAACATGCTGGGGCTCTCGATGGCCACCGGCACCGGAAGGCTCGTCGCCGAGATCCTCGACGATCGGCCGCCCCACCTGGACCTCAAGCCCTACCGCGCGACCCGGTTCTGACGACCCGGGTCGACGCCCTCTCCCCCGAGAGCGGATCCGTTCGAGGTCACCCCGCCCTGGACTTGGCGATCGCCGCCAATCTGGCGCCGACGGCCCGGACGTAGTCGCCGGGGGCCAGCAGCACCTGCACGCCCCGCACGCCGGCCGAGACCGAGATCACGTCGAACAGCTCGGCCGTCTCCTCCAGGAACGTAGGATAGGGCTTCTTGCAGGCCATCGCGGTGACCCCGCCGCGGATGTAGCCGGTGAGCGGCTCGACCTCTTTCAAGGGGACGGTGTCGATCTTCTTGTCCCCGGTCGCCTTCGCCAGGGCCTTCAGGTCCAGCTCGCAATCGGCCGGGACGACAGCCAGGCAGACGCCCTGTTTGTCGCCCCGGGCCACGAGCGTCTTGAAGACCTGCTCGGGCGGCAGGCCGATCTTCCGCGCGACCGACTCGGCGAGCAGATCGTCGGGGTCCACCTCATAATCCCGCAACTCGTACGGGATCTCCAGCCGATCCAGCAGCCGCACGGCGTTGGTCTTCGCGATCGCCACCCCAGACCCTCCGAAAGCCGGAAAACCCAACCGTCCCGAGCCTTGCGAGCTTACCGTCGCTCCGATGGCCGGCCAATCGCGGAAGCCGGGAAAAATCCCTGTCACACCCCGGAACCCGAAGTCCATCTACGGGGCGGAAGGGGAAACGTCGAAACGCTCGGGAGACTGGACAATGACGACCGTCCTCGCCTACGCCTTGGTCATCGCCCTGATCCTGCCGCTGGCCGTGCTCCTCGCGAATGTCGAGCAGGGCCGCTCGACCTCCGTGTATCGGGCCCCCGCGGCCGTCGCGCTGGCCCTCGCCGTGGTCTTCTTCGCGCTCGGGTTCATCCATCCGGCCGACGCCCCCGGAGCCTGGCTCTTCCGCGCCTTCTATGGGACTCTCTGCTTCATCACCGTCGCCGCCGCAAACCTGCTGGTCTGCCTCGAACAATCGCACGCGTGAACGGAATCCGCGTCGTCAGGGCATGGGCCGGGGTTCAGGACGATCCCCGGCCTCGCTCCTCTCGTGGAGCGAGATCCCGTCCTGCGCCAAGACGGCGACCGCCTCCCAAACCGTGAGGTCGCGACGCCCATCGCCGGAATGGAAGGCCGTCTCCGTTGGTGAATGCCCTCCGATGGTCCATAATCGTGCGACCCGGCCGATCATCGACGTCGCGGTCCGCGACCACCGTCGGCCCTGGGATCGCCGCTTCGTCGGAGAGGCGTTCTCGTCGACGCCCGCCGCGGATCGAGGGACCTCCATGAAGATCCTCCGCAAGATCTCCCTCGGCTCGGCCGAAGACTGGCCCACGAACGTGACCTTCAGCCCGGCGGGCGACCTCGTCCTCGCGACCGGCGGGGCTTGGGGTGGGACGGGCCGGCTGGATTGCTTCGATGCGGCCGACGGGCGGCTCCGCGCCCGGGTGGAGACCCGCAAGGGCCTGCTGGACGCGATCGCCTGCTCCCCGGACGGACGCTTCGTGGCCCTCGGATTCGGCGAGGCCAATGTCATCGACGTCCACGCCCTGCCCTCGCTCGTTCGGATCGCGGAACACCCCCCGATGCGGCCGCCCTTCCGCGAGCTGGTCCCCGGCGTCCCGGCCGATCGCACCCGCGTAGGCGCACTCGCTTTCGACCCTGAGGGCCGACGCCTGGCGGCGGGCTGCTGGGATTGCTCGGCGAAGATTTTCGACCTGGACGGCGCGGCATTCACGGAATTGCGACCGCCGGCGCGGGAGAACGTGGATTTCATCGCCTGGTCGCCCGACGGCGGGTCGCTCGCCACCGGCTCGGCGACCTCCCTGCTCGGTTGGGCTCCTAGCTCCGCGTGCATCACGGCCCGCCTGAAGCTCGACGGGGGCGACCTGTGGCGTCATGTCGGGCTGCCCGACGGGGGCCGGGTCGCGAGCCTCTCTCGTACCGGTCGACTCCGGACCTGCCGCCCGTTCGACCCGGGCGGACCGGCCGTCGAGGAGGACGATGTGAGCCTGCCCGGCATCGCGGACGCCCTGACTTTCGGCGGGGGCGGCGATCCACTCCTCGGCATCGCCCTGGACAACGGCGTGGTGGCGTTCTGGCGCCTCGCCTCGCGCGCCCTTGCGGGCAAGGTCAAGGTCTCGCCCCGGGCCATGCCGGGATTGAGCCTCGATCCGACCGGGCCGCGCCTCGCCGCGGTGACCTTCCAGGCCTCCAGGCCGGCCCTGTTCGTCATGGAGCTCGCCGTAACGGAGAACGGCGGCGAACCCAAGACGCCGAAGAAGGCCCCGAAACCGAAGGCCGGCCCGAGCAAGCCTCCCGCAACCCTCGTCGACTTCCTCTCGACCCCCCGCCCGGACCAGGACCGGCAGGCGAGCGGGGGCGAGCGGACCGATTGGCTGCCGCTCGCCACGCTCGAGGTGACGACCGGCTCGCTCTGGGCCGGCGACCCGCTGCTGCCCAACGCCGAGGACGGCTGCGTCGCGAAGGTCGCCCCGGGGTCCTACCTCGTCGAAGGGATCGGGGTCTCCCGCGGGCGCAATCGATTCGTCGGACGATTGCGCGTCCGCCCGGAGGCCGCCTCGCCGATCGAGGGGGGCGAGGTCCTCGGCGAGACGGGGACCGACAGCGCGATGATCGGGATCTGCGACGTCGAGGCCTTCGCGACCGCCCTCGTCGCCGATGAGAACGACGACCCGAACCGTCCGTCGATCGAGGTCCAGACGGCTGCCGGCCACGGCGTCATCCGCGTCGGGCCGGCCCCCGCGCGAGCCGAGATGCCGTTCGCGCCGACGGGGGGGGACGGCGTGGTCGCGGTCGTCTCGCTCCGTTCCGGGGGGCGGTGCGTCGGCATGGAGTTGAACTTCGAAGGCCAATCGCCCGGCCGCTGACCGCGATCGGCCCGAAGAAAGCTCCCCCGGCCGAGCCGCATCGACGATCGATCGTCGCGGAATCCCGGAGGTTGCGTGGCGGTGCGGCCGCCACCGAGGGGCCGATCGTGACCTATCCATTCTAGAAGACGACACGCAGACGCAGCTTGCTCCGATCGATGAGGATCAACGTACGATGCCTACCAGACCCGCCGGCTCACACCGCATCGGCGAAGCGAAGCGGGCCGGCGTCAGCAACTTCTTCCAGAGGACGCTCGACTCGCTGCTCTCGCACATCGCCATCCTCCGGCCGGACGGCGAGATCCTGGCCGTGAACGCCGCCTGGAACGCCTTCGCCACCCGCAATGGGCTGATCGAGAGCCACTGCGGGCCCGGCGTGAACTACCTGAGAATCTGCGAGGCAGCCTCCGGCCCCTGCAGCGAGCAGGCCCACCTGATCGCGGCGGCCATCCGAGACGTCGGCCGGGGCCGCCTGCCCGGCTTCGAGCTCGAATATCCCTGCCACTCCCCGACCGAGGACCAGTGGTTCACGCTCCGCATCACCCGGTTCCTCGCCGGCTCGCGGGGCTACATCGTGGTCACGCACGACGACGTCACCAAGCGGAAACTCGCCGAGTTGAGGCTCCAGGAGGCGAACCGATTGCTCCAGGCCCAGGCGACCACCGACGGCCTGACCGGCGTGAGCAACCGCCGCCACTTCGATCAGACGCTTGCGAGGGAATGGGACCGGCACGCGCGAACGGGCGCACCTCTCTCGGTCCTCCTGCTCGACGTGGATCACTTCAAGAAGTACAACGACTTCCACGGCCATCTGGCGGGCGACGACTGCCTTCGGGAAGTCGCACGGACGATCCAGGGAGCGGTCGCGCGCCCCGGCGACCTCGCGGCCCGCTACGGCGGCGAGGAGTTCGCCGCCATCCTCCCGGAGACCGACCGCGTCGGGGCCGTCGCCATGGCGGGGATCGTGAGCGAAAGGCTCCGCCTCAAGCGGCTCGCCCACGGCGCGCCGGGCGCGGGCCCGACCTTGACCCTGACCATCGGCTGCGCGACGATGGTTCCCGACCTGGGGCGCCCCGCCAGCGAGATCCTCGCCCAGGCCGACCGCGCCCTCTACGACGCCAAGGCCGCCGGGCGCGACCGCGTCGAACACGCCGGTTGAGGGCGGCCCACGTTCACCGATCGGCGGAGCGGCCTCGCCTCGCGCCGAAAAAGCTTGACCGGGCCGGGGAAAAGCCGGACATTTCGACACAGCGGCGTCCACTCCGATCGCGTCGCGCTGGCGCCCGACCGGGCGTGAAAGGCGGGCCGGCCTGATGAACGGCTTCGACTGGAGGGGGCTGACCCTCGACGACGGCGTCGTGCTGGAATCGGTCGGCGAGGACGGCCGGGTCGTCTTGTGGGTGCGACTGGATCAGGAGGCCGCCTACCAGTACTGGGATCGCGTCGGCACGGCGCATCGCGGCGAAGTCCGGGTCGAGCGCGGGGTCTGCTGGACGACGGCCACGGCCGTCCGCACCCGCCGTCGGGCGTCCGAGGGCCTGCTCGCGCGGCTCGTCGGGGCGATCGCCGCGAGACGTTCCGACTCGACATGGAGGATGCCGGACGGCGGGAAGGCCGAGCGTTGCGGCGGGCGTCGGGCCGACCTGGCGCTGGCCTGGGCGGAGGACGGCAGCGGGCCGCTCGACGATCGGCGATTGCGGGAAGTCTGGTCGGCGGACGTCCTGCTCCGTCGCCTCGGCGATCGCCTGGTGCTGGCCTCGGGCCTCGGGCCGGCGACGGACGCCGGGACGAACCCCGACGTCGACGCGGGGACCGAGGACCAGGCGGCGACGGCCGCCCGGCTGCTCGACGCGGCTCGCCGCCGCGGCGATCGACGCGGGGAGGCCGCGGCCCTGGCCGATCTCGGGGTGCTGCGGGGGAAGGCCGGCGACGCCGACGGCGCCGTCGAGCTGCTCGAGCAGGCGCTCCGCGCCGGCCGCGAGGCGGGCGACCGGGCCCGGGAAGCCGAGGTGCTCGTCGACCTGGGCCATATCCAGGCGGCGCGTGGCCTCGCCGAGGACTCGCGACGGTCCCTGGCATCCGCCTTCTCGCTGGCCGAAGGGCTGGACGACGGCTCCGCGAAGACGGCGGTGTTGGAACGGATCGCCGAACTGCGGGCGAAGTATGGAGATCCGGACGGGGCCGCGACGGCGCTGGACCGCGCGGGGGAGGCGGCGCGAGCCGCGGGCGATCCTCGTCACGAGGCGCGGATCCACTGGCGGCGGGCGATCGCCGCGGCCGAGTCGGGCCGGCCCGACCTGGCGGCGGCGAGGGCCGAGGCCTCCATCGCCCTCCTGCGCTCGATCGGCCGGCCCGAAGCGTCCTGGTACGAGGCCCAGGCGAATCGCTATCGCGAGGGGGCCGCGATCGACCCCGCCCACGCCGCAGACGGCGAGGATGGGCCGGGCGTCCTCCGCATGGCCCAGTCGGCGGGCAGGGCGATGGCCCTGTTCCTGGGCTCCGGGATGCGGACGACGACGACGGACTCGTACCGGGACCGCCTGGCGAAGTGCCGGACCTGCCCGCACCACACCGGCATCCGCTGCCGCGTCTGCGGCTGCTTCACGAACGTGAAGGCCAGGCTTCCCTACGAGCGCTGCCCGATCGGCGAATGGTGACACCCTGCCCGGCCTGACCTAGCGCCGTCTTCGATCGGTGGATTCGAGGGATTTCCGATTGGCTTATCCCGACGAGGCCTCGTAGGATGGCGCTCGTCGGGGTCGTCGGATATCCCGCTCTCTCCACGGGAAAGGACGCAGACGATGGGCACGGGTCGCACGCGCCGAGACTTCTTCGGGAACGTCGGTCGAGGCATGCTGGTCGCGAGCGTCGGGCTCGGCACGGCCCTCGACATGGGCCTCACGCCGGCCTGGGCCGACGGCGACGAGGGCGGGAGGATCACCTTCGGGGACCTCGACCCCCTCGTCGGGCTGATGCAGGACACGCCGGCCGGGCGGATCGTCCCGGTGCTGGTCGACAAGCTCCGGGAAGGGGTCGACCTGAAACGGCTCACGGCCGCCGCGGCGCTCGCCAACGCGCGGACGTTCGGCGGCGAGGACTACATCGGCTTCCATACGCTGATGGCCCTCGCCCCGGCGTACCACATGGCGGGCCAGATGCCCGAGGACCGTCGCGCGCTCCCGGTGCTTAAGGTCCTGCACCGCAACACGAATCGCATCCAGGAGCACGGCGGCGCCCCGTCGGAAAAGCTGCGAGCCGTCCGGCCGGGCGTCCTCTCGGCGGGCCAGGACCCGGGCGAGGGCCTGCGCGACGCCGTGCGCCGGCGAGACCTGGACGAGGCCGAGCGCACCTTCGCCGCGATCGCCGCGGGGACGCCCGAGGACGCGTTCAACAGCCTGCTCACGACCGTCGAGGACGAGACGGAGGTCCACCGGGTCGTCCTCCCCTACCGCGCCTGGGAGCTGCTCGACCTCGTGGGCAAGGACCAGGCTCACACGATGCTGCGGCAGTCGGTCCGCTACTGCGTCAAGAACGAACGCCAGAGCAACCACGCGGCCGAGACCGAAGGCCCCCGCGCGCTCCTGCCCAGGCTGTTCGACCAGCATCACCTGCCCCGCACGTCCCCGGGGACCACGCGGCCGGGCGACGAATGGGTGGCGTCGATGTGCCGGACGATCTTCGAGTCGTCCCCGCCGGCCGCCGCCGACGCCGTGGCCGCGGCGCTCGCCGAGGGGATCGACCCGCTCGACGTGGGCGAGGCCGTCGCCCTGGCCGCGAACCAGCTGGTGCTCCGCGACGCCGGCCGCCCCGAACGCTACGCCGCGCCCGGCAAGCCGCCGGGGAGCGTCCACGGCGACTCGATCGGCGTCCACGCCAGCGACGCCGTCAACGCCTGGCGGAACATGGCCCGCGTCGCCAACCCGCGCAACGCCGCGGCCTGCCTGATCCTCGCCGGCTACGAAGTCGCCCGCGACCGCATGGGTCGCGGCGGCGAGTTCCTCAAGTGGACCCCTCGCCCCCTCGCCGAGTACCTCGACGGGGTGACCGTCGAAGACCCGAGGGTCCTGCTGGCCGAGACCGAGTCCGCGATCCGGGCCAACCAGCAGGAGATCGCCTCGGCCTTCGTCCACCGCTACGGCGCGCTCGGCCACGACCCCGCGCCGGCGTTCGCCCTGATGCTGAAGTACGCCGTGAGCGAAGACGGCGCGCTCCACGGCGAGAAGTACTACAACACCGTCCGCGAGGAGTTCGCCTCCACCCGGCCGGCCTTCCGGTGGCGGCAGCTCGTCGCCCTCGCCCGCGTCACCGCGAGCGAATGCGGCCGCCCCGCCCCCGGCGTCGCCCAGGCCCTGGAACTGCTCAAGGCCTGAGCCGTCGATCGCCGAGGGGGCGTCCGCTGCGAGCCCCCTCGGCGACCGGATCGATTCACAAAGGCGGCACGTCGATCCAATCCGCGAAGGATCCCGGGTCGGCGTTGCGCCCGCTGACGACCACCACCACGTCGCCTCGCTCGCCCAGGTCGATCATCCCGGCCAGCAAGGGGACCAGGGCGATCGCCCCGGATGGCTCGGTGCGCAGCCCGTGATGGTCGAAGATCCAGCGCATCGCCCGCCGGACCGCCTCGTCGGGGATCGCCAGCGATTCCGGGACGAGCCGGCGCAGGATCGGCCAGTTGTGCACCCCGACGTCGTAGGAGAGCAAGCCGTCGCAGATGCTGGCGGGGCGCTCCAGCCGCACCCGTTCCCCCACTGAGAGCGAGCGTCGGAAGTCGTCGGCTCCGGCAGGCTCCACGCCGACGATCCGGGCGTCCGGGAAGGCGTCGGCGATCCCCAGCGCGTGCCCCGCCATCAGGCCGCCCCCGCTGACGGGGCAGACGAAATGCGACAGCTCCCGCCCGTCCTCCTGCAAGGCGCGGGCGATCTCCAGGGCGCCCACGCCGTTCCCCGCGATCACGTCGGGGTCGTCGTAGGGCGAGGCCTGGACGGCCCCCTCGACCTCGGCGATCTCCCGCGTCAGGCGGTCGCGCTCGCCGGTCAGGTGGTCGCGCGCGATGTCGTACGTTCGGATCTCGGCCCCGAACGACCGGGTCAGCTCGAACTTGACCCGAGGGGCCGTCTCCGGCATCACCACGATGACCCGACGGCCGTACCGCATCCCCGCGAACGCGATTCCGGAGGCGAAGTTCCCGGACGAATGCGCGGCGACGGGACGATCGCCGAGCTGCTCCGCATGGGCGGCCATCCAGTTCAAGGCCCCCAGCAGCTTGAACGAACCGCAAGGCGTCCAGCCGTAATCCTTCAACCACACCCGCCGCGACTCCGGGAGCCCCAGCCTCCGCTCGAGCGCGTACGACCGGATCAGGGGGACCGGGGAGAGGTGCCGGCGGACGACCGCCTCCGCGTCGTGGAGGTCGGCGATGCTGGTCGAGCGGACGGTCATTTCGGTCGATTCCTTCGAGCTTCGGCCCGGCCCCCGCGACCTGACGCGAGGGGCAGGGTCGCATGGGGGTGCGGTCCCGCGGAAGACGCATTGGAAGCGGCTCGCCCCGTCGTGTCCATCGAAAAACCCGCCCGACCCGATCGGCCCCGCCCTCGAGAGCGTCGCGAAACACCCGGCTCCCGATCGTGCGCTTGGATTCTCGGCGGAAATCGGCGATTCCGTTTGCGGAGGGCCGTCGAGGCGGATAGCATCAACGCGCACTTCATATCCGCTTGGCTTGAAATTTCCCGACCGCCGGGGCGGCCCCCGGGCGGTCGAGGCTCGAACGAAGGCGCGGCCATGAGACCCTGGACCTGGCTCCTGTCTCCGGCGACTCTCGTCATCGGCCTGGCGTGCGGCGGCCAGGGCGCTGATCCCCCCGCGCCGGGGGGCGAGGGGGTCGAGTCCGCCGACCCGGACGCGGCCGCCGAGGGGGGGGGCAAGCCGATGACTCCGCCCGCGGACGACCTGGAGGGCCTCGCCGCCGGATCGCCTTTCATCTTCGTCGGCAAGGTCGTCGCCGCGACGCCCGAGATGGACCGGCGGGGGATGATCGTCACCCGGAACAAGTTCGCGGTGGAGCGGGTCGTGGTCGGCGACCCGGCGACGAAGGACGTGACCCTGACCACCCTGGGGGGCACGATCGGCGAGCGGACCTTGACGGCCTCGGGCATGCCGGCTTTCGCCCCCGAGCGGAGCTATTTCGTCTTCACCGACCTGGCGCGAACCACCTACAACCCCGTCACCGGGAATCGTCGCGGGGTCTTCCGGGTCGAGCGGGGCGTCGTCTACTCGTACGAGGGCTATCCGATCGTCGCCGTCGAAGAGGGCCGCGTCCGCGAGGGCGACGCCGCCGCCGAACTCCCCGGCGACGGGAAGGCCCGCGAGCGCGGCGCCGTCGCGGCCGACGACCCCACCACGACCGGCTCGATCGTCTCGGTCCGGCGCGCCGACGAGGGGGGCCGGCCGGGCGAGGAGCCGATGCGGCTGGACGACTTCGTCAAGGCCGTCCAGGACGCCGCGAGGCGGTAGCCTTCATTCGAGGAGAACCGACCCATGACGCCTCGGCGACGCATCCTCGCGACGGCCCTGCTCGCGGCCGGATCGCTGGCCGTCTCGTCGGCCTCGGCCTACGTCTACTGCGGCTTCCATGATCGCCGCTACGAGATGAGGGCCTATCACTTCAACTCTGAGTTCTGGGTCGACCTCGTCGTCGCCCAGTCCGCCAAGTGGGACCGCGTCCACCCGCTGTTCAGCATCAACCGGACGCGCAGCCGCACCACGCCCGTGGGCCAGGACGGTCAAAGCGTGATCGGATGGCTGACCGAGGCCGACCTCAACCGCCACTACGGGCTCTCGTGGGCGGGGACCGCTGGCTGGACCGTCACCTGGACGGACGGCACTTGTGGGCGTCTCCTCGAGTCCGACATGTTCTTCAACCCCGGGATCACCCTGTTCGCGCCCCAGACCGCCGTCCCCTACAACCTGGGCTTCCAGGAGATCGCGCTGCACGAGCTGGGCCACGCGGCGACGCTCGACCACGAGGATCGCGGGCTCGCGGTCATGACCGCGGGCGGCGTGGTGAGCGACGTCCTCCACAACGACGACAAGGTGGGCTGGATCCGATCGGCGGCCCAGAAGTTCAACCCGCTCCCCACCCCGATCCGGGACATGGGCGTCTTCCCGATCCGCAACGGCCGGTCGAGCAAGGTCTACGCCAGCCTCTCGCCCACGACCGTCGCGCGCGGGGCGGACGTGGCGATCCGCGACTTCACCGTCGAGAACCTCAGCTCGGTCTTCCCCTTCGAGGGACCGACCTTTCGGGTCGTGCTCGAAGAAACCTCGTCCGGCGCGACGATCGAGATCGGCACCTTCTCGTGGGGCCGGTTCGAGCCGTTCAGCCACTGGTCGGGCGACCTGACCTACACGGTGCCGTCGGGCACGCCGCCGTCGTCGTATCGCGTGGTCGCGATCTTCCAGGGCAGGGATTCCGACGCCACCAACGACCGGGCCGTCCTCGGCACCATCCGGGTGCGCTGAGCCCAGGCCTCCGGCCCTCGCGGCCCGACCCCTCGTCGCAGTCGCGCCCTCCCCCTGAGGCCGTGCGGGGCTTCCGGCGTCGATGACGCCGCCGAAGGTCCCTTTCCCTGGCCGTAGGCTCGCCCCCGGCGGTTCCGGAGGCCTTCCACGACCCGGTCCCGGGCCCCGTCCGGGCTCCAGCGGCGCGAGTCGTCAACTGCGCCCCGGGGCGGACGCGAGCCCCTCCTGCCTGTCGGTCGAGCCGGTGGCGTGGTTCTTGCGTGACAAGACCGATCGGATGCGCCACTGGGCTTCCTCGGCGAACGTCGCCCGAAGCCGAACCGGGACGACCGACCGCATACAGCCTTCAATCTACGGGTACGGCCGCGCCTACCCGGCGCGGGCGTGGATCCTCGCCGCCGGGCCGGCCGACCTTTCATCTTCCAGAGGGCCCCCGAGATGGTGATGGGAACGACCGCCGCGCCGGACGAGGCACCCGTCGTGGGAGTGAGCCCCTGGCTCCTCCTCGCCCGCGACGAGATCCGCCGGCTGGAAGGCGAGGCTCTGCTCGAAGCCGAGGCCGACGGCGTAAAGTACGCGGTCCATCACGGCGGCGGGTCGCTCTGGATCGTGGCGACATGGGCGTCGGGCGCCCGCGTCGCCTTCCTCTCGGCCTACGCGCCGGGCGGGGCCGTCGCGATTGAGGTGGAATCGCGCGACGAGTCCTCGATCGAGGTCCGGCTCGACTCGGTCGTCGGCTCGTCGAGGGTGCGCATCGAGTTGCCCCACGCCCGGCGCCGTCGGTTGCACTGGCGGACTTCGATTCGACCGACCACGCCCCTGATCGTCCCCTTCTGGCCGCGCGACGTCGTCCCGCTCGACGCCGACGGCGACCCACTCGGCACGAAGGGAGTCGTCCACGCGGCGCAGAAGGGGACTCGCGCGGGCCTGATCTACGCCACGATCACCCGCCCCGAGCCCGCCTCGTTCTTCTACGTCCAGAATCTCACGCAGCTCAACGATTATTGCGAGGCGACCGAGACCTCCCCCGGCGACCGCGTGTCGGGCGAATGGCCCGAGCTGGGCTTCTCGCCCCCCCCCGCCGCCGGCAAGGCCCTCGCGCCGGGGGTCGAGGTGGTCCTGTCCGACGCCCACGTCCTCGCCGAGCAGGACGCGCCCGACGACGACCTCGCCGTCGCCCGGCGGTTCCTGGAGCTGTACGCCGAGGTCTACCTGGCCCTGGATCGCCCCGAGCCGATCTACCGCGACTGGCCGCGACGCGTGGAGGAGACGCTCCGCACGCTGACCCACTCTCCGGAGTGTTACGTCGAGAAGCGGGGCCATCGCTACCTGCTCGCCTACGTCGGGGCCGACGATCGGCCGCCGGAGAGCATGGTGCAGCTCGCCGTCCTCGTCCCGCTGGTCGAGTACGCCCGATCGCGAGGCCTGGACGACCTGCCCCTGATCGCCGCCCTGAGGGCGAATCTCCCGACCTTCTTCGACGAGGACCTGGGGACGATCCGGCGATGGCTCCCCGGCGACGAGGACCTGCTCAAGGGCCGCGAGGAGCACATGGGCCCGGACATCATGGACTCCTGGTACCTGCACCACTCCCTCATGAACCTCTCGCGGCTCGCCCTGATGGGAGACGCGGAAGCGAGGCGGCTGTTCCTGGGCTCGATCGACTACGTGATCAAGGCCGCGAGGCGATTCGAGTATCGCTGGCCCGTCTTCTACGACCTCCGCACCCTGGAGGTGATCAAGGCCGAGTCGGCCCCGGGCCGGGGGGGCGAGAACGACGTCGGGGCGCAATTCGCCCACCTCATGCTCCAGGCATGGGACATGACCGGCGAGCGCCGGTTCCTCAACGAGGCGGAGGCCGCGGCCCGGCCGCTCCGCGGGCTGGGGTTCAACCTGGGCTATCAGTTCAACAACACGGCGTTCGGGGCCGCCGCGTTGCTCCGGCTCTCGCGCGAGACGGGCGACCCCCTGTTCGCCGAGTTGAGCCTGGTCTGCCTGGCGAACATCGTCCGGAATTTCTGGCTCTGGGAGTGCAGCTACGGACACGCCAAGGACTACAGCACGTATCTCGGCCTCCCCCCGCTCCAGGACGCCCCCTATCTGGCGATCTACGAGGAGCTGGAGGTGCTCGCGGCGTTCCATGAGTACCTTCGCGAGGCCGGCGACGACGTCCTCCCGGCCGTGCGGGTCCTGCTCCCGGAATACTGCAAGTACGTCCTCGACCGCGCCTGGTACCACTACCCCGCCGAGCTGCCGTCCGGGGCCCTGGCGGCGAAGCCCACCTCCGGCCACCTGAACCGGCAGCTCTCCATCCCCGTCGAGGACCTGGCCGACGGCTGGTCGCAGGCCGGGACGGTCGGTCAGGAAGTCTACGGCGCGGCCGCGCCGATGGTCTTCGCGACCCGCCACTGCTTCGAGATGGCGGGGCCCGGCCTGATCCTTCGGTGCGACTATCCCGCCGTGCTGGAGGAGATGGAGGGGGGACGCGCCTCGGGGAAGGCCCGGCTCCGCATCCTCGGCGACCGCCGGTGCCGCTGCGAGGTCCGGGTCGTCGCCGACCAGACCACGCCGCTCCCCGAGGTCCGGCTCACGGTCGAGGGCCGGAAGAAACCGATCGAGGCCCGGCTCGTCGAGTTCGGGGGGATCGCCTTCAATCTGCCGGGTGACGCGGTGGCGAGCCTGACCTGGAAGTGCGAGGGCCGGATCCGCAAGCCCCGGTCCGCCTCCAAGGTCCGGCCCAAGGCCGAGACGGAAGCGAAGGAAGGCGCCCAGGCCCGCACCCGCGAGGAAGCTCACAACTGACGCCCCAGCACCCGAATAAGGAGCCGCGACATGCCGAGAAACGCACGGCCCGACGGTCCGGCCCGGAGCCTCGCCGGCAAGGCGGTCGTCGTCACCGGAGGGACCACGGGGATCGGCCGGGCGACGGCGATCGCCCTCGCCGGACGGGGGGCGAAGGTCCTCGCCTGCGGCCGGGGTCGGGCCGAGCTGGACGACGCGATGGCCGCCCTGCGGAAGGCCGGCGACGACGTCCACGGCCTGATCGCCGACATGAGCCGCCGCGAGGACGTGGTCCGGCTCTTCGCCGAGGCCGACCGCCTGTTCGGTCGCGTCGACGTCCTGGTGAACAACGCGGCCCTCGGGGCCGGCTCCATCGCCGAGGACGGCGACGACGACTGGGAGTACGTCGTCCGCACCAACCTGATCGGCTACATGGCCTGCACCCGCGAGGCCGTCCGCCGCATGAAGGCCGCCGGCGGCGGCCACATCGTCAACGTCGGCTCCATGAGCGCCGACGTCCGCGAAGTCGGCAGCTCGGTCTATGTCGCGACCAAGGCGGGCATCCAGGGGTTCAGCGAGTCGCTCCGGAAGGAGGTCAACAAGCACGGGATCAAGGTCTCGCTGATCGAGCCCGGCGCGGTGGGGACCGACATGCAGCCCGGCAAGGACACGCACGAGGCCAAGGCCGAGAGCGGCGAGATGCTCAAGGCGGAAGACATCGCCGCCTGCGTAATCTACTGCCTCGACCAGCCGAGCCGCTGCGACGTCGTGTCCGTCTCCATCCGGCCGCACGCCCAGGAGATCTGACCGAGGCCCGAGCCGCGACCCTCCGCCCGCCGGGCGACGTACCGGAAATCGTGCTCCGGAATCCGATCCTGGAAGCTCAGCTTGTCGGCGCTGACGACCACGCCGTTGCAGCCATACTTCCGGGCGTGACCGAGGAACGAGACGGCCCGACGAGCCCCAGGACGACGAGGCCGATGCGCCACAGATCTTTCATCGGTCTGCCCTCGATGGACGATCCAGGGCCCGATTTCCGAGACACGACCGGCCGACCCCGACGCAAGGGTATTTTGAAGGTTGAGCCTTGCGAGTTGAGCCTTGACCCGATGAGCGATGAGGTTTGAAGCGGCATCGGCATCGTGATGAAGGTTTCGGCCCGAAGGCCGAACGACGGCGGGCTTCCCCGCCGCCCCCCCTGGTCGCGGCCGACCGATCGTGTGGCTTGCTAGCCGGCCAGGTCGAGGACGCTCCTCGGAAGGTCGACCTGGGTCGTGGCGTTGTACTGGTTCAGCCGATCCTGCAGCTTGTCGATCTCGGCTTCGAGTCGCCTCACCATGTCGAGGACCTCGGGCTTGGCGATCGTTGCGACGAAGCGGTACTCGACGCCGTTGTATCCCGGCTCGGCGCCGTGCTTGGTGTTCAGGCCGTTGAGCATCTGGATGAGCGACTTCTTCTCGGCCAGGCGAAGCACGTCCTCGTAGATGGCGACGTTCGCCCGCTGGACGGCCGCCTTGACGGCCACCAGGGCTTCTTGAAGGCGCAGGAACCGATCCAGCTCGGCCCGGGCGTCCACGGTCCTCCGGCCCTCCTCCTCACGCTGCCCCGACAGCACGCTGTTGTAGGCCTCGATGTTCACCCGCGCCTGGGCGAGCCGGCCGGCCAGGCGATTCTTCACCGAGAGGGCCTTGGCGAGGCTGATGGGCTCGGTCGCTTTCGATTCCATGTCGTCGGCCCCCTCGAATCGGCAGGATTGGATAGAATGAATCCGCCCCGGATCCAGGCATACCATAGTCCAGAAAGCCGGGCCAGGGTCCGCCGTCGCGGCCCGCCCGCGGAGCCCTCGCACGATGCGGATCGACGAGCCTTCCATCATTCGGGCGGTCCTGGAAGGATACGCCCTCCGCCGGGACGGCATCCACGGCGTCGCCCACTGGGCTCGGGTCCTGGAGAACGGCCTCCGGCTGGCCGAAGAAACCGGCGCCGACGTCGCGGTCGTGCGGCTGTTCGCCCTCCTGCACGATTCGCGACGGTTCGACGACGGATACGACCCGGACCACGGCCCCCGCGCCGCCGATTTCGCCCGCACGCTCCGGGGCCGCGCGTTCGAATTACCCGATCCGGCCTTCGAACTCCTGCATCGAGCGTGCGCCGGGCACACCCACGAGCGGACGCATCCCGACCCGACGATCCAGACCTGCTGGGACGCCGATCGGCTGGACCTCGGGCGAGTCGGCGTCACCCCCCGCCCATCACGGCTCTGCACCGAGGCGGCGCGACGGCCCGAGACGATCCGCTGGGCCCACCGCCGAGCCTCGCGTTGGCTCGTCCCCGATCTCGTCAAGGACGGATGGGCGATCGACTTGCACGACCGAGCCTGACGCGGCCGGCACGGGAGTTGCCGCCCCAGGAGCGACGAAGTACCATCCAGGGACCCGAGCGGCGTGGCCGCCGCGGCTCCTCTCTCCTCGCCCCCCTTCTCGGACGCCGGAGGATCGCCATGGGATCGGAACGCAGCCGCCGGGAATTCCTGAACCTCGCCGGGGCCTCGCTGCTGATCCCGATGCTCGACGGGACGCTGCGAGCCGCGCCGGCCCGGCCCACGGCCCCGGTCGGGATCGGTCGTTGCAAGAGTTACGACCCAGCGGCCGTGCTCCGCGAGCTGGAGTCGCTCATGGACAAGATCGGCGGCCTCCGCCCGCTCGTGGAGGGCAAGACGGTCGCCGTGAAGGTCAACCTGGTCGGCGACGTCCGTCAGGACACGCTCGGCAAGCCCGCCAACCGGACGTATCAGGTCCACCCGTCGATGGTCCTGGCCACCGCCGCGCTCCTGGATCGCGCCGGGGCCCGCCGGATCCGGTTCCTGGAGAGCACGCACCAGAACCAGGAATTCGAGCCGTATCTCCACGCGGCCGGCTGGGATCTGAACGCCTTGACCGCGACGAAGACCCCCGTCGAGTTCGAGGACACCCGGAACCTCGGCAAGGGGAACAAGTACCACGAGGTCAAGGTCCCCTGGGGGGGCTCGCTCTTCCCGGCGTACCACGTCAACCACTCATACGTGGATTGCGACGTCTACATCTCTCTGGCCAAGCTGAAAAACCATGCGACGGCCGGCGTCACGCTGGGGATGAAGAACAACTTCGGCGTCACGCCGATCGCGCTCTACGGCCAGCATGAGCAGAACGAGCGCAGCACGCGCAGCCGCGCCATGTTCCACGACGGCCGCGAGCGTCCCGCCGACGGCCTTCCCCAGGAGCTGGCCCCCGACTCGCCCCGGCGGCCGACCTTCCGCGTGCCCCGGCACGCCGTCGATTCGGTGGGCATCCGGCCGATCGACCTGGTGATCCTCGACGGGATCGAGAGCTGCTCGGGCGGCGAAGGTCCCTGGGTCCCCGGCGGCCTCAAGGCTCAGGAGCCCGGGCTGATCATCGCCGGGCGCAACCCGGTCTGCACCGACGCGGTCGCGACGAGCGTCATGGGCTACGACCCGATGGCCGCGTCCGGCACGGGCCCCTTCCCCGGCGACAACCACCTGGCGATCGCCGCCGAACTCGGCCTGGGCGACCACGACCCGAGCCGGATCGAGGTCGTCGGCCTCCCCCTCAAGGAAGCGCGCCACCCCTACGGCTGGCAGCCCCTCCAGCGCAACGACTGAGCCTTCAAGAATCGCGACCGCGGGGTGGGCCCCCCCACCCCGGTCGATTTCTCGACTCATCGCGACGTGAAAGGTCTCATCTGACCGGGGGTGTCGTACGGTTTCCTCGTCCGAGGAGGTTCTCCCCAGGCGGGCGTGAATCAAGACGCGGGAGGCCTCCGCGGAGGGCCGCTCTTCGCTCGATGCCGGCGGCCGACGATGCGGGGTTGGGCCGGGAGCGTGCGGGCGCCGTCATCCCAACGAGACGAACCTCCATGATTACGAGTCGAGGCCGTTCCCCCCTGGGGGTCGCGGGGCGTCGAGGATCCGTCCCCCGGTCGAGGTCGAAGGCGAATCGCCGCACGCGGGCGGCCTGCCTTCTGGAACAGCTCGAGGATCGTCGGCTCTTGACGGCCTCGACGATCACGGTCGACGGGCTGCAGTTCGTGGCCCTCGGGGGATTCAACCAGAGCGGCACGACCTACTCGTCCACGGGGACGGTGGCGGTGGGATTCGAGCCGGGCGCCGGCGTCTTCACCCCCATCCTGCAACTGACCGGCGGCGTCGCCGTCGACGCCGACGCCGACCCCTCGTTCTCGGTCGACGGCCAGGTCTCGGCGGTCCTGTCCGGGGCTTCGATCCCGCTGTTCCAGGGCTCGAACGACTTCGACCTCGACTCGCTGCTCGACGAGGGGCTGGCGGACGCCGACGGCCTGACGTTCCAGGTGGCGGGGGTCGGCTTCGAACTGGGCCGGATCCGGCTGGCGAAAGATGCGGGCGACCTTCCCCAGATCCAGCTCCAGGGGACTCTGTCGGTGGCCGGCCTCACCGTGGCCGTCGACGGACCCAACTCGGTCGTCATCGCCGCTTCGGGCGTCTCGCTGACAGGCGTCGACGCGACGCTGAACGGATCGGTCGCGATCGGCGGGGTGACCTTCGACGCCGACGACCTGAGCATCGCCTACGCCTCGACCGGGGGGAACGACGTCTTCACGGTGACGGGCTCCACGACGTTCACCGCCTCGGGCTCCACGGTCCAGGTCGCGTGGGGAGGCTCGACGTCGAAGGGGAGGTCGACGGCCGGGCTCGTCTTCCAAAATGGCTCGATCCAGTCGCTCGACATGGCGGTGCAGGGCGCGGTGACCGTCGCCTCGCTCGATTTCACCGCCGACGACCTCGTCATGACCTTCACGCAGGCGTCCTCGACCTTCACCATGACCGGCGGGGCCGGCTTCCAGCTCGTCCAGGACGATGCGAACGGGACGAAGCCGAACGACGTCTCGGTGGAGTTCGGCGGCACGGCGGGCGGAAGCTCGACGGCGGGGCTCGTGATCGTCGACGGCGACCTGACCCGGCTCGACATGACGGTGGACGCCTCGTTCAGCCTCTTCGGCCTGACGCTGGCGTCCCCGGGGCTCGTCTTCGAATACCAGAACGATCCCAGCAAGTCGATCGATCGGTTCGTCATGTACGGGCAGGTCTCCTTGACCTCGGCCTCGCAGGCGTTCGACGGTACCAACGACCGGGTCTTCGACGGCGTCGCGGCGACGCTCGGCGACAGGGCCCAGCCCGGCCTGGTCGTCGAGGAAGGCGTCGTCGAGGACGTCGACGTCACGCTGAACGGCTCGTTCAGCCTGTTCGGCCTGAACATCGCGCCGCGCGACCTGCACGTGTCGTACTCGCGCTCGACCTCGACGGTGGAGATCGTCGGCGACCTGAAGGTGAAGCTGGCCGGCGCGTTCGAGACCTCGGCCGACCTCGATCACGGCGGCATCCAGATCGACACCGCGAGCGGGGCAGTCTCGCTCCACGGCCTGAAGCTCGACCTCAGCGACGTCCCCCTCGGCGCGGCCACCATCCGCCAGTTCGAGCTTGTCTTCGACCAGACCCCCGCGCGCACGACCTTCGACGCTTCGCTGGTGCTGGCCTTCTCGGGGGGCTGGAGCGTCGGCGCTTCGATCGACTTCCTCAACGGCGAGGTGGACCAGATCGGGGTCGAATACGCGGCCGGGACGAGCCAGGGGATCGAGCTTGGGCCTTCGGGGCTGTTCCTGACGAGCTTTTCCACGACGATCGAGAACATCGCGACGGGCGTCCTGACGATCGCCGGGTCGATCGCCGTCGATTACGGGCCGCACGTCACGATCAACGGCCAGTCCGTCGCCATCATCTCGGCGAGCGGCGACTTCCTGATCGACGCCAGCAAGCTGACCCTCACCGACGTCCAGGTGACGGTGGCCGACGGGATCATCGGGTCCGGCACCGGCTCGCTGACGGCCGACTGGGGCGCGGGGGATTACTCGCTGACCGCGTCCCTCAGCCTACTCGACGGAGTCTTCGACCTGTACGGGACCGTCCAGTTCGACAGCGGCGGCGACTTCCTGCTCGTCGCCTCCGCGTCCGTCGAGGTTCCCGAGGCCGTCCCCGTGATCGGCGGCGACACGATCGCCAGCATGAACTTCGCGTTCAAGTACCTCAATGACGGTGGCTCCCCGAGCGGCTTCATCGCGGCCTGGGACACAATCTCGATCCTGGGATGGGACCAGTCGGTCGGCTTCGAGTACGCCATCGACGGCAGCATCGACTCGGGCTCGTTCTCGCTGATCGGCGACGACGGCGTGCAGCAGGTGGAGGACCAGCTCAGCCTGCCCCCCAACAACGTCAACAATCAGTACGGCCCGCAGTACGTCTCGGGATACTTCACGAAGGGGATCTCGGGGCTGGTCCCTTCCTCGGTCCTGCACGTCCCACCGGCGGCGACGACGGTTTCGCTTCTGATGACGAGCCCGTCGGCGAACTTCCCCGGCGACGTCTTCCTCCTCCTCCCCCCCGCGACGGCCGGCAGGATGACCGGGGTCCTCGCCCTGGCCCCCACGCTCTCCCCGCTGAACACCCCGCAACCGTTCACGTTCCCGGGCACCAACGTCACCGCGAATTTCATCATCCGCCAGGACACCCCGACGACGATCGCCGTCCTGATCCAGGCGACCGGGGGCCAGACGCTGCCGGCCGGCGAGTACGCCCTCCTCTACGGGTCGAGTTGGACCTCCGCGACGCCGACCGCCACCAACTCGTTCATGTTCCGCCAGCCTCAGGTCTCCGCGGCGACGGCGGGCCCGGCGCTCGCGATGGACGGGACGACCCTCTCGGTCACCGGCCTGATCGCGGCCCCGCTGGCCGACGACCTGACGGTCTCGTTCTACGCGACGACCTCGCCGACCGGCCGCCAGGGGATCTTCCTGGGGGCGGCGAGCCCGATCAAGGGGGGGCTCTCGGTCGCCGCCGACGGCTCGTTCGCGGCCGCCTTGGACTGGAAGCCGTCGCGGGCCTTCGTCGGCTCCTACTACATCTAAGCGATGGTGGAGGACGGCTGGAATCCGCCGGTCTTCTCCGCGGTCTCCTCGTCCTCGGTGACCTTTGATCCGGTCGCGACGGGCCAGGTCGCCGCGGCGGGCCGGCCGGTCGCCGGCGCGACCGTGCAGATCTTCTACGGGGCCGACCCGAACAACCTCCCCGCGACCCCCTCGCAGGAGGTCGTCACGCGGGAGGACGGGAGCTACGCCTTCCGCAGCGACCAGCCGGCGAGCCCGGGCTCCCCGCTCTCTTTCGTGATCCGCCTGATCGTGCCGGCCGGCTACAAGCTCGACGCCCCCGCGGCCGCCGCGGCGACCTACACCGGAGGCCGGCCTGCCTCGATCAACTACGAGCTGACCCCGTCGGCGTCGATCGTCGGGACGGTGGCCGCCCGGGGGTCCGCCGCCCCCCTCGCCGGCGCGACGGTGTTCCTCGACCTCGACGGCGACGGCCGCCTCGATCCGGGCGAGCTCTGGACCCGGTCCGACTCCCGCGGCCGCTACGGCTTCCTGAACCTGGAGCCGGGCTCGTACCGGGTCGCGATCCAGACGCCGGGGGGCTACGGCGCCAGCACGCCGACCCTGCGGGCCGTCACCGTCGCGGACGCCTGGCACCGGGTCTCCGACGTCGATTTCACGTTCCAGGGCCTGGACGCCTCCCCCGCATCCTCGACCCCGGTCTATCCGGCGGGGGGCCGGACGGTCGGCCCGCTCGTGACCAACAGCCTGAGCGGGACGGCCTCCAGCCCTCGGGGCGCCTCGGCCGTGAAGGGGGTGCTCGTCAGCGTCCAGGACCTTGACACCGGACTCTACTGGAACGGCTTCCACTTCATCGCGAGCGCCTCGCCGATCCAGCTCACGGCCGAGGGGACGATCTCGTGGCGGCTGCGGCTGCCGGCCTCGGCCCTGATCTCGGGCCACTCCTATCGGGTAGGCAGCCTGGCCCTCGACGTGGACGGCTACGACCAGGCCGCCCCGGCCTACCAGACGTTCACCTATCAGGGCCCGGCGGCTCTGGCCCCGGCCACGCTGGCGGCGACGGCGACGCTCGCGACCTCGCAGCCGGCCTCGGTCGTGGGCCAGCCCGTCGGCTTCACCGTGATCGTCTCGGCGGCGAATCCCGGCGACGGGGTCCCGACGGGGACCGTCTGGCTGCTCGACGGCTCGACGCTGCTGGCGGCGGCGCCCCTGGTGAACGGGCGGGCCAGCTTCCAACTCGCCGGATTGGCGCCCGGCGTCCGCTCGATCCAGGCCTACTACGCGGGCGACGCGCGTTTCCTCGCCGACTTCTCGCCCACGGTCCTCCAGGAGGTCGCGCGGGCCGCGATCGAGCCGGGACCTCCCACGACGTCGCCCCGGCCCCGGCCCTCGCCGTCGGTGCTCGACGTCGGCGGGGCCGCGGCCGGCGAGGTGCTCCAGATCCTGGTACGACCAGCCCAGCGGGGCCGCTTCGTGCAGGTCCAGGTCGTCCAGGCCGGGACCGGCGTGATCTACGACGCGAGCTTCCCCAGCCGCTCGCTCCGGGGGATCGTCCTCTTCGACGGCCCGGGCGAGGAGTCCGTCCGCCTGATGGGCCGCCTCCCGATCCCCGTCTGGTTCTCCCGCGACGGATCGCTCTCCCGCGTGGCCCCCTCCCCGACGCGGGGGCCGGCCCCCTTCCGCGGGCGTTCGCCGAGGTTCGCGGCCGGCCGGATCGCCCCGAATCGCGCCCGCTTTCCGGCCACCCCGCCGCAGCGGCCCCGGATCCGCCTCCAGGCGTCG
The DNA here is from genome assembly GCF_011064595.1 of Paludisphaera soli. Lineage (GTDB taxonomy): Bacteria > Planctomycetota > Planctomycetia > Isosphaerales > Isosphaeraceae > Paludisphaera > Paludisphaera soli. The sequence goes on from NZ_JAALJI010000001.1 coordinate 722,079, forward strand.
GAGTAGGCCCGCGGTCCGGATGCGTCGAAATGGGCGGTTTCGCGTTTTCGCCCGTCGCAGTCCCCCGATGCGGACCATAATCGAGGATGGAGGACTTCCGGCAGGCGCGGTCTTCCGGCCCGCCCCACCGGACGTCCCTCCCGGTTTTCCGCGCGGTCGGCGACATCGAAAGCGCGCCGAACGAAGCCAATTCCGGCCGCCGAATTACTCGCCAAAACCTTATCGACATGATGCTTATGGCAAAAACGCCAATTGGCTTCGTTCGCAAACGAACCCAATCGCGAGCCGGGCGACCGGACGGGGCGAGGGGGACCTGTACGCGTTCAAGGGAACGAGACAGTCCAGGGTTTTTCGGGAAGGATCGCCAGGTCGAGGGCGCCGATCCAGTCGGAAGGCGATGAGGGCTCGTCGGACGTCGTCCAGCCGCAGGATTGGGCGAGGGTCCCGATAAGGAGGCGGGGGTCGACGCCGCGCTCGCGGAGGGTCGCCAGCTTGATCGAGCCGTCGCGCTTGGCGAGGCGGCGGCCGTCGGGCCCGACGACCAGGGGGACGTGGGCGAAATCGGGAGGTGTCCAGCCGAGGGCGCGGTAGAGGAGGATCTGTCGGGGCGTGCTCGGGACGAGGTCGTCGCCTCGGACCACCTGGTCCACGCCCATGAGCGCGTCGTCGACCACGACCGCGAGCTGATAGCCGGGGCCGATCCCGTTTCGGCCGACGAGGAAGTCGCCGCCGAGCCGCGCGGGGTCGACCTCGCGACGGCCGAGGTGCAGGTCGTCCCAGGCGACCGGTCCGGCGGGGACCCGGAACCGCCAGGCGAACGGGCGGTCGCCCAGGGCCGGGGCGTCGGCCGCGGATCGTCCCGCGCAGGCGCCGGGGTAGGTCGGCCCCTCGTCCTCGGCGTGGGGAGCGGCGGCGGCCCGCTCGACGTCGGCCCGGGTGCAGGTGCAGGGATAGACCCGCTCGTCGGCCTTGAGGCGGTCGAGAGCCTCGTCGTAGAGGGCCCGACGCTCCGACTGGACGTAGGGTCCTCGCGGCCCCCCGTGGTCGGGCCCTTCGTCCCAATCGAGCCCCAGCCAGCGGAGGTCCACGAGGGCGGCGTCGGCCGCCTCGGGGCGGACCCGAGAGGCGTCGAGGTCCTCGATCCTCAGGATCACCGGCCCGCCGGCGCGTCGGGCGGCCAGCCAGGCGAGCAGGAACGTCCGCGCGTGGCCGACGTGGAGGCCGCCGGTCGGCGAGGGGGCCAGACGCCCCGCGCCCGGCCTTCGGTCCTGTCGTAACGTCATGCTCGCGGCCCCGCTCCGTCCCCCGGGAGACGGCGACTGGTCTGGTTCCCGCCGGGGCCTTCGGTTCTAATGGTCCTGAGTTTATCGGGTCGTCGCGCCTGCCCGCCAGACCGCCGGCCGCCCGCCCCGCCCCTTTGCCAGGAGAGTCTCGCCGTGGACGCGGAATTGAAGCGATCGGCCAAGGCCGTGATCGATCGGATCATCCATTTACGAGACTCTCTTTGACTTGGGCGAAAAGGAGACTCGCCGCGACGCCCTCCAGTCCGAGATGGAAGGGCCGTCGTTCTGGAACGACCAGGAAAAGGCCAAGGCGGTCATCGCCGAGTTGAAGACGCTCAACGGCGTCCTCAAGCCGTTTGAGGACCTCATCAAGCAGGCCCACGACCTGGCCGGCGCCATCGAGATGGCCGACGAGCTGGAGACCGACGAATTCGACGCCGACGTCCGGACCGCCACCGAGAAGGCGGAGAAGGACTTCGCCGCGTTCGAGCTGCAGTCGATGCTCAGCGGCCCGAACGACCACTGCAACGCCATCGTCACGATCCACGCCGGCGCCGGCGGCACCGAGGCCTGCGACTGGGCCGAGATGCTCATGCGCATGTACCTGATGTGGGCCGAGAACCGAGGCTTCACCTCGCAGATCACCGACCGTGAAGACGGCGGGGCGGCGGGCGTCGCCGAGGTCACGATCTACATCAAGGGAGGGTACGCCTACGGCAACCTCCGCGGCGAGACCGGCGTGCACCGCCTGGTCCGCATCAGCCCGTACGACTCGGCGGCCCGTCGCCAGACCTCGTTCGCGTCCGTGGACGTGATCCCCGAGGTCGACGACACCATCGACATCGTCCTGAAGGACGACGAGCTGAAGCGCGACGTGTTCCGGGCCGGCGGCCCCGGCGGCCAGCACCAGAACAAGACCGAGTCGGCCGTGCGTTACACGCACTTGCCGACGGGCGTCGCCGCCGAGTCCCGGGGCGAGCGCTCCCAGCACAAGAACGACGCCATCGCGCTGGCCAACCTCAAGGCCAAGCTCATCCGTATGGAAGAGGAGAAGCGCGAGGCCGAGTACGCCAAGAAGTACGACGAGAAGGGCGAGGTCAGCTTCGGCAGCCAGATCCGATCCTACGTCCTCCAGCCTTATCAGCTGGTCAAGGACGCCCGGACCGGCCACGAAGTCGGCAACCCCCGCGCCGTGCTCGACGGCGGCCTCGACGGCTTCATCGAGTCGTACCTCCGGATGAAGCTGGAGAAGGGCGCCGACGCCGGCAAGAAATGACCCGTCCGCCGGGCTGACCGGGATCGCATCGGAAAGGGGCGCGGACCGCCATGGCCGGCGCATCGTGGGACCTCGAACAGGACGACGAACTCGTGACGATCCGGACGGCCTGCGTCCGGATCGTTTTTCGTCGTTCGGGCGATCGCTGGACGCACGAGATCGGCCCGCCCGAGGGCCCTCCCCTCGTCGCGGCGATCGAGGGCGATCCGGCCTCGGACGACCCCGCCCGGGTGCTCAGCCCGGTCTATCAAGAAGTGCAGCACCACCCGTTCGACGACGAGCCGCGTCGGGTCCGGTTGCTGCTGACCGGACTGCGGCACCGCCACCACTTCTCGGCCGTGCTCACCGTGTCGACCGACGACGATGGGGCGACGACCCTCGACTTCGACGTGGCCGACCGCTGCCGCGACGCCGTCCTCGGACTCGCCGCGACCTACGACGTCCGCCTCGGGGCGGGCGAGATCCAGGCGGCCGACGACGCCGCGATCCGCTGGACGCTGGGCGCCGGCTCCGAGACGCTCGTGAGCCTGGCCTCGGCCGACGCCTCCCGGCTCGCCGTCGCGGAGCGTGGGCCGCGGGCCGTCCAGGCGCAGGCCCTTGCGGGCCTCATCCCTGGCGCGTTCACCCATCGGCTCCGCTACCTCTGGACCTGGGCCAGCCGCTCGGATCGGACGCGATAGACCGCATACTCGCCCTGCTGATGCAGTCGGATCAGCGGCCCTCGCGCGACGTCGACCGGGCGGTCGGACGCGGCCACGACGTGATCCGCCCCCTGACGGATCGCCAGATCGGCGAGTTGCTCGTCGGTCATCGCGTCGTAGCGGGCCTCCAGCCGGTGGCGGCCGTCGAGGTAAGCCCGGACGAACGCCTCGGGGGGGCCGTCGAAGCCGACGTGGTCGCGGAACCGCTCGTACCAGTCGTGGATGCCCTCGGCGTGGTACGGGCTGCCCGCCCGATTGAAGGCCCAGTCGCGGCGCGACCACAGGCGGAAGCCCTTCGGACCCGGAGGCCCCACGAACCGGGCCGAGGTCGGCGTGTTCTCGCGACACCACGACGCCAGCCGCTCGACGTCGTCGATCGGCCTCGGGGAGAACCGGCAACGCGCCACCAGGCTCCGGACGAGTCTCGACTCCGACCAGGGGTGCTCGGCCGGGATCAGCCCCGCCGCGAGCGCCGCCGTCGGCAAGGCCCAGGCGGCGGCCGTCGCCAGGCGGAACCGCCGAGGCGTCCATCGGAGGGAAGGTCGGGCCGGTCCCCGAGGAACGACCGACAACGCGAGCCCCAGGGCCGCCGCCCCCGCGAGGATCCGCTCGCCTCGCTCGGTGTCGTGCCTCGCCAGGAACGACCCGGTCCAGGCCAGCAGCCCCAGCAGGACGGCCGAGCGGACCCGACGCCCCGCGCGATCGCCGGCCGAGTCCAGGAGGGTCATCACGACCTCGACCGCGGCGACCGTCGCGAACAGCCAGTCCCCGGTGCAGGCCGCCGGGATCAGGACGGCGCGCAGGCGTCCGGTCCAGTCGCCCCGCCGCCAGAGCGCGACGACGTGGCCGCTCGCCAGGGCCAGGCAGAGCCCTCGCCCGTAGGTCGCAACCCGGAACGGCTGGAAGACCGTCGCCCCAACGTGCCGCGCGACCTCCACCGCCACCCAGGACGCCGCCAGCCACGCCATCACCACGCCCAGAATCAGGACCAGGCGGAAGCGTGGGGCGTCGTCGTGGGTGGGCTCGGTCGGCTCGCCCTCGGGTCGGTAGGGGATCAGGGCCACGACCGCCAGCGCCAGGTATCCGACCGCAGCCAGCCACTGGGGCTGTCGCCAGAGGTGGGGGAGCATGTGCTGGGGGCTCTGAAGCTCGACGGTCAGGAGCCGAAAAGTCTCGGGGGGCAAGCCCTCGCGGAGGTTGCCGAACGGGGCGAGGTTCAGGACCAGGCCCGGCACGATCGCCAGTCCCGTCGCCGCGATCGCCCGGATCGCCAGCCGCCATGACGTGGCGGATCGGCCCGGGAACAGGGCCCAGGCGGTCCAGGCCCCGGCGAGCACCAGCGCCAGCTGAAGCCCCATCGAGGGATGGACGATCGCCGCACCCCCGAGCGCCATGGCGGCGGTCCGCCAGCCCCGGCCCGGATCGACGACCACGGCGGCCGTGGCCCACCAACCCAGGGCCAGGGCCATCAGCCGGTCCAGCAGCATGGCCTCGAACAGGTGGTTGGTGCCGATGTTCCCGGCCTTCGCGGCCAGTAGCAGGACGACGCCCGCCCAGCCCACGGCTTCGGTCGCTCCGGGCCGGGCGGCGACCGCCAGCCGGTGGAAGCTCCGGACGGTGACCAAGAAGGTCAGTGCGAACAACCCGGCGATCGCCGCCGGCAGGCCGAGGACTCGGGCCAGCGTCCCGATCAGGCCGAGCGTCCCGCGATGCGGGTTGAAGGCGTCGAACGACCGCACGAAGGGGTCGCCGGCGTAGACCGAAGGATCGAGCCCGTGCAGGAGGATCGGCAGCCTGTGGGCCTGGTCCCCGTCGAAGCTGTGATAGCCCTTGAGGGTCAGGTAGAGGCCGAGGACGAGCAGGACGAGCCCCCACGCCGGGGCGAGGCGTGTCGACTCGCGTCCCTCGATGCCGAGAACCTCCGCCATCCTTCCGACCCTCGCGAGGCCCCGCGATCGCCCCGCGCGGGGCTCCCTCCGGCCGGCGAGTGTAATCCGGCGGCGGGGTCGGTCAACGCCAGTCGGGCTCGGGGGACCGCGAGCGACGGGCGTCGCGCTCGGCCTTGAAGCGCTCCAGGTCGGCGAGCGTGTCCGCGTCGAAGTCCGGCATCTCCAGCCGGGGAGTCGGCCGGACGACCTCCGGGATGCGGGCGGACGCGACCTGGCCGTCGGAGGCCTCGGCCGGGATCGGGGTCGCGCCCGGGTCGGCGTCGGGCGGGGCCCCCAGGCCGTTGCGCTGGATGTGCTCGACGAACCGACGGACGGGCGGCGACTCCCAGATCTTCGGGGCCGGCTCGTAGCGTCGGTTCCATTCGAGGGTCCTGGAGCGTTCCATCACCCCCGCCGCCCAGTCGAACCGCCCGGCCAGGGCGTCGGCGTATTTCTGGACGCCGGAGAGCAGGAACACGGAGACCAACGCCCCCTTGGCGGCGCCCAGGAGGAAGCCGGCGAACTGGTTGTCGCGCCGGGCTTCCACCTTCCCGGTGGCGTCCGGGCGTCGCGCCAGCTTGATGAGCAGCATGGTCACGCCGACGACCACGATGTACGACGCCGCGGCCGAGCACCACCAGAGGATGCGTTCCATCAGGGCCGGGTCGACCTTAGGGAGCCGGGCCAGGACGTGGGGCCTCGCCTGGTCGCGCACCGGGTCGGCCAGGTAGAAGCAGGCCACGAACCCGGCGATCCGCACGGCCTGGCTGACGAAGCCTCGCAGCCAGCCGCGGATCGCGGCGATCAGGACGACCGCGCCCAAGGCCAAATCCAGCCCCATGTCCCCTGCCTCCCCACCGAGTGTCGACGTACCCGTTGTCAGGTTGTTCGCCGAACGCGGCGTCTTCTTGTATCCCGGATGTCCATCATGTGCCGTATTCGACCACATCGGTCGGACGAGGCTGGGGCTTGAGGAAATCTGGAGCCAACGCGGGGGAATGCCGGAGATGGGGCGTGGCTTCAGTATCCCAGGCCCTTGAGGTGCGCGACGCTGCGGGCGATCCGCCGTTGGCGCTCCTCCAGGCCCGGCTCGGGTTCGCCGCCGATCCCCTCGATCTCGATCGTGTAGGCACCCTGGTAGCCCACGCCGTCCAGAATCGAGCGGACCCGCGCGAAGTCGACCGCGCCGCCGTCGCCGACGGCCGGGAAGTACCACTCTTCGAGGCCGCCCCGGTTGTCCTTGACGTGGACGTTGCGGACGAGCTCCTTGACCTTCTCCAGCTCGTCGCAGGGGTCCACGCCCGCGTTGTAATAGGCGATGTTGCCGGTGTCGAAGTTCAGCAGGACGTGGGGGTGGCTCACGTCTTCCATCAGGGCGAGCATGGCCTCGGCGTTCTGGGTCGGGCCCTTGTGGGTCTCCAGGGCAAGGGTCACCCCCACCTCGGAAGCCACGTCGCCCAGCCGCCGGAGGTTGGCGATCACCGACCGGCGCTGGTCGTCGTCGGCCGGCTGTCCGGCGCCCGTGACGCAGATCGGGACGTGGAACCACTTCGCGGCGAACCGGATCCGGCGCTCGGTGAGGGCCGTCCCCTCGTCGGTCCGCATGTCCGCCCCGCCGACGTTGCAGCCGCTGACCTGGACCTCGTGCTTCGCCAGGTGGTCGACGAAGGCCTGGGCTGTGGCGTCGTCGGCCTTCTCGGTCACGACGGCGGACTCGGGGATCACCAGGCCGCCGAAGTCGTGGCCGCGGAGGGCGAGTTCCAGGTGGTCGATGCCCGCCTGGCGGATCAACTCGACGGCGGGTCGGACCCCGGCGGGGCCGTAACAATTGCTGAAGCAGCTCAGAATCCGTGTCATCCTCAAGCCTTCTCTTCGGTTCGAATCGGTTCCAGGGACACCGGGAACTCGCTGGTCGGGTCGACCACTCGGAGCGCCCGGCGGCCGTCCAGGACGTCCAGCAGCAGCTTGCCGCAAAGCTCGCCGCGCCAGCCTTCGGCCAGGGCGGGGAGGCGGCCTTCGGGGCAGCCGTCCAGCCGCCATCGGATCAGCCGCTTCAGGTCGGAGTTGTTGGCGACGAGCGAGCCGGCCACCTTGTTCTCCAGGCAGCACTGGGCCAGCGCCGCCGCCAGCAGGTTGGCGACCGTGGACGCGCCGGGGGCGTCGTCGTGGCGGGGGGCCAGTTCCGGGAGCTGGTCGTCGGGCACGCCGCGCGCCGCCTCGACGGCCGCCAGGATCTCATTGCCGCGCTGGAGGAGGCCCGGCCGGTTGAAGTCGCGGAGGGCCTCCAGGTCGCGTCGGCTGGTCGGCATCCGCTTGGCGACGGCCACCAGGAGGTCGTCGCGCATGACCTGTCGCATCGGCCGGTTCTGGCGACGGGCCTCGTCCTCGCGCCAGCCCGAGAGCCGGCGTGCGGCCTCCAGGGCGCGTCGGTTGAGCTGATGGAGGCCGGGGAGCCGCCGCCAGCGGTCCTGGTCGGCCCGCTCCTCGACCGAGGACATGAAGTCGCGAAACTCGGCCTCCGCCCACTCGCGGCGGCCCAGCCGGTCCAGCTCGGCGGTGAGGCGGTCCTGAAGGTCCAGCAGGAAGCGGACGTCGTCGAGGGCGTAGCGGACCTGCGCCGAGGTCAGCGGCCGACGCCGCCAGTCGGTCCGGGTCTCGCTCCCGGAGAGGGTCACGCGGAGGATCTGGCCCACGATGTTGGTGTGCGAGAGGGGGTAGCTGTAGCCGACCAGGCCGGCGGCGATCTGGACGTCGAACACCCGACGCGGCAGGCTGCCGGTGCTCATCAGGCAGATCCGCATGTCCTCGCCGGCGGCGTGCATGACGACCTCGATCGCCGGGTCGAGGACCAGGGCCCAGAAGGCTTCCAGGTCGCCCACCGATTGGGGGTCGACGACGGCCAGGCGTCGCGAGGTCGCGACCTGGATCAGGCAGAGGACCGGCTCGAAGGTGTCCTCCGAGACGAATTCGGTGTCGAAGCCGAATCGGCCCTCCTCGCGGATGTGATCGACCAGATCTTGCAGCCCGGCCGCCGTGGCCACGAGGCTCTCTTCGCGCGTATCAGGCATGGACCATGCACCCCGCCGTCGCCCGGGACCCGTTTCGAGGGCCGCTCGCGAAATCCGCCGGCGACGTGCGGTTCCGGACCCGTTCTCGTTGGAAGGAAGGACGCCTCAGCTCAGGCTCCGGAGGAATTCGAGCGCCGCCGCGTTGAACGCCTCGGGGTTCTCGTAAGGCGCGAGATGCCCCGCCCCCGGGATGACCGCGAGCCGGGCGTTCGGGAGCGCCTCGGCGATGGCCTTCGCCTCGTCGGGCGGCGAGACCACGTCCTGGTCGCCGACCGCCACCAGCGTCGGCGCGGCGATCGACTTCAGCTCCTCGCGGCGGTCCGGTCGGCCGGCCATCCCCCGCAGCGCCCCGGCGACCCCGGAGGCCGAGGTGGCCTCCATCGCGGCGCGCATCGGGGCGACGACCGCCGGCCGTTCCCGGATCGTCGAGGCGGCGAAGAGCTTCGGGAGCATCGCCTCGACCAGCACGCCGGCGTGGCCGGCGCGGAGCACCGCCCCGGCCGTCTCCTCGCGCTGGCGGGCCGCCTCGGGCGAGTCGGCGGCGGCGCGGGTGTCGGCCAGGATCAGGCCCCGGATCCGCCCGGGATGCTTCAGCGCCAGGGCCAGGGCGACGTAGCCCCCCATCGAGAGCCCGCCCACGACGACCGGCTCCGTGACCCCCAGGCCGTCCAGCAGTTCTACCACGTCCTCGGCCATCTGCTCCATGGTGTAGACGGCGTCGGGGGCGGGGGACTCGCCATGGCCGCGGAGGTCGGGCGCGATGACCCGGAACGAGCGGCTCAGCTCGCCGATCTGGGCGGACCACATGGTCCGGCTCAGGGGGAAACCGTGCAGGAGCACTACGACCGGACCCGCACCTTCATCGGTGAATGCCAGCAGCATGTCCGCCCCTCGGGTACTCAGGCTCCGAGCCCCCGCCGCGGGGACGCCTCTCTTATTCTAGTCGGTGTCCGTCCGAAACGCGAGGAACCTCGGCTCGCGACCGGGCCGGTCCTGCCCGTCGCGCTGGCGGGAGCGGCCCCATCCGCCTAGAATGATCTCCTGGCGGCCGTCTCCGTCGCGGCCGCCGCCGACCCCCTCCCCCGCAGGATCGTCCCATGCCGACCCCCGATCAGCTCTACGACCAGGCCGTCGACCTCCGCGACCAGGGCGACAAGCCCGGCGCCGTCGCCAAGCTCGAAGAGGCCGTCGCCGCCGACCCCGCCTTCGCCATCGGTCACGGCATGCTCGCCAAGCTTTACGCCGACCTCGCCGAGGCCGACAAGGCCATCGAGCACGCCCAGAAGGTCGTCGAGCTGGAGCCCGAGGACGCCTTCAGCTACACCGCCCTCTCCGTGATCTTCCAGCGCTGCGGGAAGATCCCCGAGGCCGAGCACGCCAAGGCGGTCGCCTGGCAGAAGCAGCACGGGCTCGAGTGACGAACCCCGAGGGAGCCCCCGCCATGCGATCCGCCCTGCTCGCCGGATTCCTGATACTCGCCATTCCCCTTGCGTCCAACGCGGCCGATCCCCCCGCGCCGGGGCCGATCGGCCCGTGGCTCGAAGCGAAGCGGGACGCTCTTCTGGGGCTGTACACCCACCTCCACCGGAACCCCGAGCTGTCCCGGCGGGAGGTGCAGACCGCGGCGAGGATGGCCGAGGAGCTGACGAAGCTGGGGGCGAAGGCGACCCCCGGCGTCGGCGGTCACGGCGTGGTCGGAGTGCTGGAGAACGGACCCGGGCCCGTCGTCCTGATCCGGACCGACATGGACGCGCTCCCGGTTGAGGAGGAGACCGGGCTCCCCTACGCCAGCAAGGCCCGCGGCGTCGACCCCCAGGGCCGTGACGTGGCCGTGATGCACGCCTGCGGCCACGACGTCCACATGACCTGCTTCATCGCCACCGCGACCTGGCTCGCCGAGCACAAGGAAGCCTGGTCCGGCACGGTCGTCCTGGTCGCCCAGCCCGCCGAGGAGGCCATCGACGGTGCCCGTGCGATGTTGGACGACGGGCTCTACACGCGGTTCCCGAAGCCGGACTTCGCCCTCGCGTTGCATTGCAAGGCCGACGGCGCGGTCGGCGACGTGTACTTCCGGCCGGGCCCGATGCTCGCCAATTCGACGTCGCTCGACGTGACCATTCGCGGCAAGGGGGGCCACGGCGCCTTCCCGCACAAGACCGTTGACCCGATCGTCCTGGCCGCGCTGGCCGTGCTGGACTTCCAGACGATCGTCAGCCGCGAGGTCCAGCCGATCGACCCCGCCGTCGTCACGGTGGGCTCGATCCACGGCGGGTCCAAGCACAACATCGTCCCCGACGAGGTCAAGCTCCAGCTCACGCTACGGTCCTACAAGGAGTCGGTCCGGCTCCAGCTCGTCGAGGGGATCGAACGCCGGGTCAAGGCGTTGGCGCAGGCCCACAAGGCCCCGGAGCCGAGCGTCGAGGTCATCGGGACTACGCCCGCGACCTCGAACGACCCGGCGCTCGTCGAGCGGGTCTCGCCGTTCCTGAAGCGGGCCCTCGGTGACGAGCACGTGGTCCTGACCGACCCCGTCATGGGCGCCGAGGACTTCGCGCTCTACGCCCGCGACGGCGTGCCCATCATGATGTTCTGGATCGGGACCGTGCCCCGCGAGCGGATCGAAGAGGCCGAGGCGAAGGGGACGGACCTGCCGAGCCTCCATTCGAGCCTCTACCACCCCGAAGCCGAGGCGAGCATCGCCGCCGGCGTCCGCGCGATGACCGCCGCGGTGACGGGCCTCCTGCCGCCGAGGGCCCGGCCATGATCGAAAGCCCGCCCTACCGGCTGGAAGAGCCCGAGGCGTTGGAGAGCCCGTCGCTCCTGATCTTCCGCGACCTCCTGGAGCGGAACCTGGAGGCGATGATCCAGGTCGCCGGCGGCGTCGACCGGCTCCGCCCTCACGCCAAAACCCATAAATCGGCCGACGTGATCCGGATGGCCCTGGGCCGAGGCGTCCGCAAGCACAAGTGCGCGACGATCGCCGAGGCCGAGATGCTGGCCGAGGCCGGCGCGCCGGACGTCCTGCTCGCGTACCCCCTGGTCGGCCCGAACGTCGCCCGGTTCGTCCGCCTGGCCGCCGCCTTCCCCGCGACGACCTTCCGCGCCACGGTCGACGCGCCCGAGGCGGCCCGGGCGCTCGCCGAGGCCGCCTGCAACCTCGGCCGCCCGATCCCCACGCTCGTCGACCTGGACGTCGGCATGGGCCGTACCGGGATCGAGCCGGGCGAGTCGGCCCTCAGGCTCTACGAGACGGTCGCCGGCCTCCCTGGCCTGGAGCCGGACGGCCTCCACGCCTACGACGGGCACGTCAACGATCCCGACCTGGCGACTCGCACCCGCGACGCCCAGGACGTCGAGGCGCTCGTGCTCGCGTTCCGCGACCGCCTGACGGCCCTCGGCCTTCCGACCCCCCGCCTGGTGCTGGGGGGGACGCCCTCGTTCCCGGTCCACGCCGCCTTCCACGCCCCCGGCGCCGAGTGCTCGCCCGGCACGGTGATCTACCACGACCACAACTACGCGACGAAGTACCCGGACCTCCCCTTCACGCCCGCCGCGCTGCTGCTGACCCGCGTGGTGAGCCGCCCCCGCGCCGGCCGCGTCTGCCTGGATCTCGGCCACAAGGCGGTCGCCGCCGACCCCGCCGGCGCCCGCGCGTTCTTCCCCGCCTTCCCCGACGCGAGGGTCGTCGGCCACAGCGAGGAGCACCTCGTCCTCGACTCCCCCTCGGCCGACCGCCTCCGCCTGGGCGAGCCCCTCCTGGCGATCCCCGCGCACGTCTGCCCGACCTCCGCCCTGCACCGCCGCGCCCTCGTCGTCGTCGACGGCCGGGTCGTGGACGAGTGGGAGATCACCGCGCGCGACCGCCATCTCCGATTCTAATCGTGGCGGAACTCTGCTTCTCCTTGTACGATCTTTGTTGATCATTCGGCGGCGCGGCCATGCGCGTCTTCCTTCTCGGGGCTGATCCATGATGCGAGGACGAGCACCCTGGCCGGCCCTGGTCTTCCTCGTCGGCCTGATGCACGGAGCCCTCCGCGGCGACGAGGTCGACGCAACGGCCGACCCCGCGATGGTCGAGTTCTTCGAGAAGCAGGTCAGGCCGATCCTCGTCGAGCGTTGCTTCGGCTGCCACGGCCCGGAGAAGCAGAAGGGCGAACTGCGGCTGGATTCGCGAGCGGCCGTCCTGGAGGGCGGGACGACGGGCCCCGCCGTCGAGCCTGGCGACGTCGAGTCCAGCCTGCTCGTCGAGGCGATCCGCTACGGCGACCTCCAGATGCCGCCGAAGTCCAAGCTGCCGCCGGCCGAGATCGAGGTCCTGACCCGGTGGGTCGAGCGCGGGGTGCCCTGGGGCGTGGAGTCGAAGGAGGCCGCCACGACCGTGCGTGCGGGCCTCGACGGCTCCTCGGAGTTCGCCCGTCGGGCTCGGTTCTGGAGCTTCCAGCCGATCCGGGACGTGTCGCCGCCCGCCGTGGCGGGTGCGCTCGCCGACTGGCCGCGCAACCCCATCGACCTCTTCCTGCTCTCGGCCCTGGAGGCTCGCGGCCTGGCCCCGGCCGAGGAGGCCGCTCGGCGGACCCTGATCCGTCGCCTGACCTTCGACCTGATCGGCCTGCCGCCGACACCCGAGGAAGTCGCGGCGTTCGAATCCGACGACGCGCCCGACGCCTACGATCGGCTGGTCGAGCGGCTCCTGGCGAGCCCGCGATACGGCGAGCGTTGGGGGCGGCACTGGCTGGACCTCGTCCGGTTCGCCGAGACCGCGGGCCATGAGTTCGACTACGACCTGCTCAACGCCTGGCGCTATCGCGACTACGTCGTTCGGGCCTTCAACCTCGACCTCCCCTACGACCGGTTCGTCGTCGAGCAGGTGGCCGGCGACCTGCTCCCCTCGCCGCGCCGGAATCCGGCCGACGGGTCGAACGAGTCGATCCAGGGGACCGGCTTCTACTGGCTGGGCGAGGGGGTCCACTCGCCGATCGACGTCCGCGACGAGGGGGTGCGGCGGGTCGACAACCAGATCGACGTGCTCAGCAAGACGTTCCTCGGCCTGACCGTGAGCTGCGCCCGCTGCCACGACCACAAGTTCGACCCGATCAGCGCCCGCGACTACTACGCTCTGGCCGGCTTCCTGCGGAGCACTCGACACCAGCAGGCGTTCCTGGATTCCGACGTCCGGATCGCCCCGATCGTCGCGGACCTGAACGCCCGCAAGAGAGCCCTGGCCGACCGGCTCGGCGAGGCCGCATCGCGCCTGGAATCGCCCCGGAGGGACGAGGTCGAGGCGGTTCTCGGCCGAGCCATCCCGGCACCACCTTCGGCAGGCGACTTCCCGCCGGCGGACCTCCACGCCTGGAAGGCCTCCGGAGACGCCTTCGCGATCGCGACCCGGCCGACGGCGTTCCGCATCGACCTCCGCGAGGACGACTCGAGGCTGATCGAGGCCCCCGCAGGTTCCCTCCACAGCGGCCTGACGGCGGACCGACTCCAGGGGGTCGCCCGCTCGCCGACGTTCACCATCGGGAAGCCGTTTCTGCAGGTCCTGGCGTCAGGGGTCGCCTCGCGGGTCAATATCGTGATCGACGGCTTCGAGAAGGTCCGAGACCCGATCTACGGCGGCCTGACCCGCCGACTGGACTCTCAGGAGACCGCCTGGATCAACTTCGACGTCCGGGCCTGGATCGGGCACCGCGCGTACATCGAGGCTTGCGACGGCGCCGCGGCCGAGTTCACCGGGGCGACGACCAACCCGGTCGACGGTCGCGGCTGGCTCGCCCTGCTCGGGGTCCGCGAGTCCGACGACGCGGGCCGCCCCGCCGAGGCCGTCGCGGCGCGAAACATCGCCCTGAAGACGCTGCTCCGTGAATTGGAGGCCGTCGACTCCCCCCTGGCCTCGCGCATCGCCTCGACGCTGGCCGAGTACCGCGAGTTGGCGGCGCGACTCCCCGACCCGACGCTGGCCCTCGCGGCGATCGACGGCGACGGGGAGGATGAGTCCCTGATGCTTCGCGGGAGCCCGAAATCACTGGGCGAAGCCGTCCCCCGGCGTCTCCTGGCCGTGCTGGGCGGGGCCGCCCCGGAGGCTTCGTCGACCGGCAGCGGGCGGCTCGACCTGGCCCGCACGATGGTCGACGCCGCCTCCAATCCGCTGCTCCCCCGAGTCCTGGTCAATCGGATCTGGAAGCAGCACTTCGGCGAGGGCCTCGTCCGTTCGACCGACGACTTCGGCGCGATGGGCCAGGCCCCGAGCCACCCGGAGTTGCTCGACTGGCTCGCCTCGGAGTTCATCCGTCGCGGCTGGTCGATCAAGGCCGTGCACCGGCTGATCCTCGGCTCGGCCGCCTACCGGATGAGCAGCCGATCGACGACGGAGGCGGACCAGGCCGATCCGACCAACGCCCTGCTCCACCGGATGAACGTCCGACGCCTGGAAGCCGAGGCCGTGCGCGACGCCCTGCTCGTCGTCTCGGGACGTCTCGATTCGCGGTTGGGCGGGCCGAGCGTGGCGCCTCACCTCTCGCCGTTCATGGAGGGGCGGGGACGCCCCGCCGCCAGCGGCCCTCTCGACGGCGACGGCCGCCGCAGCCTCTATCTCCAGGTCAGGCGCAACTTCCTGAATCCCATGTTCCAGGTCTTCGACGCGCCCGTGCCGTTCACGACGATCGGCCGTCGCCACGCCTCGAACGTGCCGGCCCAGGCCCTCACCCTCCTGAACGACCCGCTGGTGCTGGATCTGGCCGACTCCTGGGCGGCCCGGCTCCTGGCCGAAGGCGGGCCCGACGCGTCCGACGCTTCGCGGATCGACCGGCTCTATCGCCAGGCCTTCGGGCGAGCGCCGACGGCCGACGAGGTCGCCCGCTGCGTCTCCTTCCTGGCGGCTCGGCGGCGATCGGAGCCGTCCTCTCCGAGGGCCGTCTGGGGGGATCTCGGCCACGCCTTGTTCAACGTCAAGGAATTCGTCTACGTCGACTGATCGCCGGGGCGCGTCCTCGCGGAGCCTTCTCCATGCATTGCGGCCGCTTCTCAGCCCCGATCGATCGCCGAGCCATGCTCGCCCGATGCGCCAACGGTTTCGGCGCGATGGCCCTCTCGGCGCTGCTGCGCGAGCCGGCCTTCGGCGCCGATGCGGCCGGCCCGGCTGGCGCGACAGGCCTCCACCACCCGGCGAAGGCCCGGAGCGTGATCTTCCTGTACATGGACGGCGGCCCGTCCCAGATGGACACGTTCGACCCCAAGCCCCGCCTCGATCGCGAGCACGGCAAGCCCATCGCCGTGAAGACCGCTCCGACCCAGTTCAACAACGTCGGGGCGGTGCTCAGGTCCCCGTGGAAGTTCAACC
The DNA here is from genome assembly GCF_011064595.1 of Paludisphaera soli. Taxonomy (GTDB): domain Bacteria; phylum Planctomycetota; class Planctomycetia; order Isosphaerales; family Isosphaeraceae; genus Paludisphaera; species Paludisphaera soli. The sequence continues at coordinate 737,671 of NZ_JAALJI010000001.1, forward strand.
GCTACGGCGAGTGCGGCGCCCCGGTGAGCGACCTGTTTCCCCACGTCGCCCGCCACGTCGACGACCTGGCGATCATCCGTTCGATGACCTCGGAGTTCTCCGAGCACACGGCGGCCAACTACTTCCTGCACACAGGCAGCGGCCTCCAGGGGAGGCCGAGCCACGGGGCCTGGACGACGTACGGCCTGGGCACCGAGAGCGAGGACTTGCCCGGCTTCGTCGTCCTGAACGGCGGCCTGATCCCGCCCGGCGGCCAGGACTGCTTCAGCAACGGCTTCCTCCCCGCCACGTTCCAGGGCTCGGTCTTCCGCCCCTCCGCGGAGGCCGTCGCCAACATCCGCCCCGCCGAGTCCGCGCCCGGCGGGCAGCTCCGCAAGCTCGACCTGATCCGCGACCTGGACCGGGGCGTCGCCGATCGCAAGGGCCGGCCCGACGCGATGGAGGCCGCGATCGCCAACTACGAGCTGGCGTACAGGATGCAGTCGGCGGTCCCCGACCTGATGCGGCTGGACGGCGAGTCGCCCGCCACCCGGAGCCTGTACGGGCTGGACGACGCCTTCGAGCCGACCCGGATCTTCGCCCGCGAATGCCTGATCGCCCGCCGGCTCGTCGAGCGCGGGGTGCGGTTCGTCGAGGTCCTCTGCCCGTCGGTGGGGCACGATCGGTGGGACCAGCACTCCAAGCTGAAGGAGGGCCACGAGCGGAACGCCCGCGCGGTGGACCGGCCGATCTCCGGCCTCCTCGCCGACCTGAAGGGGCGCGGACTGCTGGACTCCACGCTGGTCTTCTGGGGGGGCGAATTCGGCCGCACGCCGATGGCCCAGGGGAGCGACGGCCGCGACCACAACCCCTTCGGCTTCACCGTGTGGCTGGCGGGCGGCGGGATCAAGGGGGGCGTGACCCACGGCGAGACGGACGACTACGGATACCACGCGGTCGTCGACAAGGTGGCGATGTACGACCTCCACGCCACGATGCTGCACCTCCTGGGCCTGGACCACAAGAGGCTGACCTTCCGCTTCGGCGGCCGGGACATGCGGCTGACCGACGTCCACGGCGAGTTGGTCACGCCGATCCTCGCCTGAGCCGCCCGCGGCGTCGGCTCACTCCTCGACGCGGGCGTGCCGCACCTTGTGAGTCTCCAGCCAGACCAGGAGCGAATCCTGCTCCTCGGTGAGCTCGACCTCGGTCGCCTTCTCGGTGTCGAGCGGCGAGACGAGGTAGAAGACGCCCTCCATCACCCACTTGGTGACCTCATCGCGATCGAACCAGTACTCGCCCTCGCCCAGGTGCGCCGGATGCTCGGGAGCGTCCGGCCCCGACTGGAAATAGACGAGTTGCGAGCGGAGCCGGGGCGACAACGGATACGGGGGCAGGTCGGGGTGGTCCAGGGCGACCAGTCGAGGTTGGGCCATCGTCGATTCGTCCAGTCCGGGCGTCGGGGTTCAAACGTGCCGAGCCGGATCGCCGCGAAGCCTCTCCGGCCCCGACCTCGATCCCGGCCGCACCGCGATTGTCCGCGAGGCCCCGCGCCCGGTCAAGCGTTCACGCTTCGAGAGTGCGGATCGGCCGGTCCGGCTCGCGAAAGGCGACGACTTCCACCCGGCCCAGCCGCGACGAAGCCTCGGGGAAGACCGGATCGACCAGGTCGACCTCGGCCGCCTCGCGGCGCGTCGAAGCGACGGGCGAGGCGCTCTTGAGCAGGATCAGTCGGTCGGCCCCCAATCGATCGGCGATCCGGGCGGCGATCGAGTCGGACGTCGTCCGCCAGGAGACCGGCAAGGGGGAGTCCCCCGCCTCGTCGACCTCCTCCATGTATCGTCGCACGGCGAGAACCGGCCGCCTGCCCGCCTTCCAGGCCCCGGGGAGTTCCCCCAGGGAGCGGACCAAAAGTCCCCCGGAAAGCCCGCCCGCGAGGAGTTCGGCCGTGAGGTCCATCGCGCCGAGGGCCAGGCGGTGGGCCCTCTTAGCGCTGAGGCCGTGGACCTCGTCGAGCGCCCGAATCGCGTCGGCGACGGGACCGCCTCCGACGATGAGGACGACTCGCGGTTTCGGCCCCCCTTCCCTCGCGACTTCGGAGTCCAGGAACTTCTCCAGCCGCACCGTCAGCTTCGGCCAGTCGAGCAGGCTTCCCCCGACCTTCACGACGAGGAGGGGCCGACCCTCAAGCTTCGACGCCATGGCCGGGCCCCCTTCCCGTCACCAGTTCGATCAACGCGTGCGCGCACGCGGCGACGGAGCCGCCCGCGCCCCAGAGCCCGCCGAGCGGACGGATCGAGCCGCCGGGCGCCACGACCGCCTCGGCCACGCGACGGGCCAGGAACTCGCCCGATCCCGACACGACGGCCACTTCCGGCCGACCGATGGTCGCCGCGCAGGCCCGCCCCGCCGCCGCGACGAGCCGTTCGCTCAAGGCCTCGTCGGCGGCCCGCGCCAGGGCCTCCACCTCGTCAGGGGTGCACGACTCGCGATCGGCGCAGACCATCCGAGCCAGGCGTTCCCGGGCCCGTTCGAGGGTGGCGGGACGCCCATCAGCCGTCGAGCGGTCGTCGGCGTCGGGGGGCAGGTCGCCGAGCGTGATATAGACGTCCCGCGTCGTGGCGAAGAACTCGGCCGCCAGGCCCGTCGGCTCGCCCCGGAACGGCAGCGCGACCGCGAGCGAGCAGACGGGCGTCCTGGCGACGCCGGCGTAAACCAGCTCGGCGTTCTGAAGGCGATCCAGGTCCGTCCGACCGCGCGCCGCGACGCGGCCGCCCACCAGTGGGATCAGGTCGGTCGTCGTCGTGCCGACGTCGATCAGGAGGCCTCGCGCGTCCCCCACCGATCGGGCCGCGACGGTCGCGAGGGCCAGCCAGTTCGAAGCCGCGGCGACGAGCGGTCGGCCTCGGATCGAGGCCTCGTCATGGAACCGCCCGTCGGTCCCCCAGAAGGCGACCGGCCGGCCCGGCAGGGCCTCGGAGAGCGCGGCGACGACCCGGAGCACGCCCTCGCGTTTGGTCTCGAAGCAGTCGCAAAGCTCGGCGGTCATGGTCGCCGCCACGCGATCGAACGGCGGGAACGACGACGCCAGTTCGGCGATCGCCCCGGCCAGCCGCTCGGGTTGCTTCCAGACCGGGTATGGCGACGATCGCGCGGAACCGTCCGAATGGGCCGCCTTCAGGTTCGCCCCGCCGACGTCGATCGCGAGCCAGGTGGTCTTCATGACCGGACCGCCTCCACCGATTCGCCGACCGCCCAGGTTCGACCGGACGCGTCGAAACCGACGGCGGCGGCCGCGTCGATCTCGACCTCGATCCGATCCATCAGCCGATCCCACTCCTCGGGCTCGGGGGCCAACCAGGCTTCGGCGATCAGGCCCGGGGATAAGACCCGACCCAGGCCGACGCAGGACGTCGTCGGCCTCGGGTTGATCTCCAGGACGACCACCCGCCCGTGCTCGACGTCCAGGATGAAATCGACGCCGACGAGCCCGCGAAGGCCCGCGATCGACTCCACGGCCGCCTTCGCGATCGGAACGGCCTCGGGATATCGCCGTGGCAGGGTGCCACCCTCGTATGAGAATCGACCGTCGCGGAGCGCGATCCGCTGCTCGCCGACAGCGATCAACCGGGCCCGGCCCCCGCGAACGAGGAACGTCGCGCTCATCGCGACGCCGGGGACGAATTCCTGGAGCAGGCGAGGCCCCCCCGCCCCCGCAAGCTCCGCCGACTCGTCCGGCCGGTCGACGCGATAAGTTTCCAGGCTCCCCGCGCCGTCGATCGGCTTGACCACCGAAGGGAACGGCCAACCGTCGGGCACCGCCCACCCGACTTCCAGGATCGCGGAGCGAGGCGTCGGAACCACTTGACGGTCCAGCCATTCTCCGAGGGCGGCCTTGTCGCCGGTGAGTGCGACCGCCTCGGGTTCGGAGCCCAGCAACGGGCAGCCCGTCCGGCCGAGGCGACGGGTCAGGGATTCCAGCACCCCGCCCGTCTCGGGAGCGATCAAGAGCGTATAATCAGCCCGAACGGCGAGAGCCTCCAGCCGTTCGAGCGAATCGACCTCGACGCTCTCCCAGGGCTTGTCGTCGCGGGGCAGGCGTGGGTCGATGGTGACCAGGACGCGGGTCGGCGTGGCGGCTGCGGCGAATTCCGAGGCGAGCGCCCGGCGCATCGCGGCGCCTTCGCTGGCCCAGGATTGCGGCAGGGTCTCGCCGGCCATCCCGCCGCCGGTGACGAACTCGTGGATCAGGACGGTGCGGGGGACGGGCGAGGTCGTCGTGGGGTCGATGTTCCAGCTCATTCCGGTGCTCGACGTCCTGGGCGGTCGGGCCGTGCATGCGATCGGCGGCGACCGCGCGCGGTATCGGCCGTTGCGGAGCATCTTACACGCCGACCCCGCCCCCCGGGAACTGGCGCGGTCCTTTCGCGAGGCACTCGGCCTGAACGCGGTCTACCTGGCCGACCTCGACGCGATCACGGTACGCCGGGGCGATCTCGCGCTCTACCGAGAGGTGGCGGGCCTGGAGATGGATCTCTGGCTCGACGCGGGGCTTCACGATGAGCGCGATCTCGACGGGTTGCTGCCGATCGAGCGCCTTCACGTCGTCGCCGGCCTGGAGTCGCTGCACGGGCCGGACGCCCTCGCCCGGACGCTGGCCGTCGCCGGCCCCGAACGACTGATCGTCAGCCTTGACCTTCGCGACGGCCGCCCGATCACGCCGACCGCCGACGCCTGGCCCGAGTCGGACGCGATCGCCCTGGGGCGTCGGATCCTCGGCATAGGCGTCCGTCGGCTCATCCTCCTCGACCTGAGCCGCGTCGGGCGAGGCTCGGGGACGGGCACGGCGGGGCTGCTCGACGCCCTGCTCGCGACGCATCCCGACTCCGAGATCGCGGTCGGCGGCGGCATCTCCACGATCGAGGACGTCGAGCGATGCCGAGATTGCGGCGCGTCGGCCGTGCTCGTCGGCTCGGCGCTCCACGACGGCCGCATCGGCCGATCGGGCCTGGAGCGGCTCGGCCTCGTTTCAGAGGGTTAGCTCGATCTCGGCCGACTGGCCGAAGCATTCCTCGACCTCGACGCGGACCGCTCGGGGGTCGGCCCACTCTTTGCCTCGCATTGCCTGGAGGAGGCGGCCGGCGATGTATTCGGCGAGGCGTTCGGCCGTCGTGTTGTCGATCGGCAGGATGACGCACTCGTCGGTGGGGAAGCTCCAGAATCGGTCGCCGAAGCGGGCCACCGTGTTGGGGCCGACGGCCTCGACGGCGATGAGCGGGCTCCGATCGGGCAGGAGCATGCGGTGGTCGAGTTCGTCCACGATCGCACGGGTCATGTCCCGGAGGGCGATGAAATCGACCACGTAGGCGTTGGGGTCGAGCTCGCCGTCGACCTCCACGGCGACTCGGTAGTTGTGGCCGTGGATGCGCTCGCAATGGTCGCCGTCGAAGGTGATGAAGTGCCCCGACGAGAAGACCAGGTAATCCTTGGTGACGCGGACCTTGAATCGCGAGGCGGGCACGGTGGGCGTTCCTCGGAGACGGGAGAGGTTCAGAACGCGAGTCCGCCCGACCAGGACGAAGGCCCGGCCGGGCGAGGCAGCTCGATTGTCCCTTCGCGGAGCGCGGCGAACAAGACCGCCGCGACCAGGTCCGCCGTCGTCCCGGGATTCCGAAGGTTCCGATCCGCCCGCATCCAGAGGTCCAGGTCGCGAAGGCTCGCGACCCCGTCGGCTGCGTCGGGCCAGCCGGCGTCGAGCACGAGGCGGGCGCGTCGCGACGCCTCGCGGGCCGTCGCCTGGTCGGTCTTCCTTGCGATCAGCGAATCGGGGTGGCTCGCAAGCAGTTCGAGCGCGACTCCGACGATCGCTACCTCCAGCGGCCGGCCCGCGCCCAGGCGGCGCCCGAGGGCGGGCAGGCCCTCACCGAGCACCTGACGGAAATCTTCGGCGTACTGGAGGGCGATCAGGTCGCGGTCGGCGGCCAGGATCATCGCGTCGCGGAGGGTGATCGTCGGCTCGTCGGCCACGTCCTGCTCCCGGGCGCGTCCCAGGCCGCCGGGGTTCGCCAGGCGGATCGCCCGATAGACGAGCCGAGCGTCCTCGACGGTCGTCGACGCCAGCACGCGCGGCAGGCCGTCTTCAAGAGACGTCGAGCGAAGGACGGCGGCCATCGGGGCGAGGAGGAGGACGATCCCCAGGTTGGCGTTGGTCGCGACGACGCTCCGGGTCGCCTCGGTCGCCGCCAAGACGGCCGCGCCCACGCCCTCCGCCGCGCGATCGAGCGGGTCGGCTACGGCCGCCGCGGCGAGCAGGAAGTCGAGATAATCCAGGTCCGAGAAGTCGGCGAACCTGTGGACGTTCCCCGGCTTCCGGGCGGTTGCTTCCATCAGGCAGGCGACCTGCGCGAGCTTGCCGACCGAGAGCTCGTTCACCGCACGGCCTCCCGGAATGAATCCAGGAGCGCCGCGGCCACGTCGACGCCCGTCGCCTGGGTCAGGGCCCGCCAGCCGGGCACGGCGTTGACCTCGATCAGGACGCGACGGCCCTGGTCCAGGTCCTCGATCAGGTCCACGCCGGCGAACACGGCCCCGACGGCCTCGGCGGCGGCGACGGCCAGGCGTTCGGCCTCGGCGTCCGGAGTCCAGGCCTCGGCCCGCCCGCCGATCGCGATGTTGGTCCGCCACTCGCCCCCCTGGGCGGTCCGCCGCATCGCACCCAGGACGCGACCCCCGAGGACGAAAAGCCGCAGGTCGTGGCCGGGGTGGCGGATCCAGCGCTGGAGATAAATCACCGAGCCCAGGCGTTCCAGGGCGTGGAAGCATCGCCAGGCCAACTCGCGATGCCCGACGCGCATCAGCCCCCGCCCTTCCGAGCCGAAGAGCGGCTTGACCACCACGTCACCTCCCAACTCGTCGAACGCCGCCATCGCCGAGGCCGCCGTCTGCCCGACCCAGGTCGGGGGGATCGGCAGCCCCCGACGTTCCACGAGGCTCAGCGTGAGGTACTTGTCGACCGAGGCCTCCACCGCCCGGGGAGGGTTCCAGATCGGCACCCCGAGCGATTCCAGCCGATGGAGCGCGTCCATGCGGAAGACCACCGGCTCCAGCCCCCCCGGCGGCATCATCCGCACCAGGACGCCGTCGAGGCCGTCGAGCGCCACGCCGTCAGCCGACACGCGACCCGATCCGGATCCGATCGACGCCTCGACCTCGCCGAACGGCAGGACGTGCAGCACGACGTCCAGGGTGCCCGCCGCGCGCAACAGGTCCTGGACGTGCCATCCCGTACCGGAGACCAAGGCGGCGAAGGTCGTCATGGCGCGGCGATCAATCCCAGAAGGACCGTGCGACGATCTCGGGCTTGGGGGAGCCGAAGGCGTGGGAGCGGCCGGTGTCGAGGTTCTGGAAGACGACCTCGGCGGGGCTGAAGAGGTGGGGGTCGACGGCGTAGAAGTCGTTGTTGTAGCGGGCGAAGATCGCGGCGAAGGGCTCGCCGAAGTCGTGCGAGGCCGACGAGGGGACGCGCGGGCCGACCTCCCGGAGCGATTCGTCGTCGCCAGTGACGTGGAGGATCACCCGGGCGCCGTAGAGGATGGCGTCGTTCGTGCGGCCGATGGCGGCGAGGTCGTCGCGGGCGATCGGCGGCAGCGGCGCGGCCCCCTGACCGGACACGACCCGTCCGAGGTCGAACTTCAGCTCGGCCAGCTTGTGGAGCGCGGTCTCGACCGAGCGGGCGACGATCTGGACGCCGCCGGCCAGGCTCGCCGTGGGGGCGGCGAGCAGGGTGACGTTCCACGGCTCGACGCCGCACTCCTCGGCGATCCGGGCCACGATCTGGGGCGTGGGCGCCTTGCGGGTCTCCAGCACGCCGATCACCGACTCCGACTCCTCGCGGAAGCCGATGGCGTCGAAGACCGCTTCCTTGCCCCGCACGGCCCGCATCGGGCCGGAGCCCATCGCGAAGAACTTCCCCTCCGAGAGCGCCCAGCCGGCGTACTGGCTGGCCAGGCACGCCCGCACCGGGTGATCGGACCAGACCTGGACGAGCGGGACCGCGCGGCCGACGAGCTCGCCCATCGGCAGCGACACCTCGGCCAGACCGCCGAGGCAGACCCGCGCCAGGTCGAGCCCCGCCTGGAGCCCGCCCCGGGCCTTGATCCCGCAGTCGAGGAACAGGCCGCCGCCGTCGATCTCGTGGCGGGCGATCCGGCGTTCTTGGGCTCCGGCGGTCATCGTCTCGACGATCTGGGCGGCGCGGGCGTTGAGGGTCGAAGTCATGGCGGGGGAGGCCTCAGGAGGGCGAAACCACCTTCAGGACCGGGCGGGCCGGCGCGGCCAGGATCTCCCCCTGCCCGCCGTTCGCCAGGTCGCCATTGTAGCGGTCCAGCCGCGCCGAGGATACCGAGGTGGGCATCTCAAAACCGCAGTCGGCCAGGTGGTTCTGATACAGCGTGAGGTAGGGGAACGTGAACCCCCCGGCGAACGCGAAGGTCGCGGGAACGACAGGCGCCGCATCGTCCGATCCCAGCAGCACGAGCGTCCCACGCTTCATCCCCACGCCCGCCGGGCCGCCCACCGCGCCGCAGGCGAAGATCGTCCCGGCGATCATGCCGCGACCGAGGCCCGAGCCGACCGCCCCGCGCACGGCGATCAGCCCCCGGCGGAGGAGCATCCCGGCGTCATCTCCGGCGTCGCCGTCGACGAGGATCATCCCCTCGCGCATCCCGCGTCGGCTGCCGGGGTAGGCCGCCCCCAGCCCTCGGCCGGCGTCGCCGCGGATCCGCAGCGTCCCGCCGCCCATCTCGGCCCCGGCCCAGTCCAGGCAAGAACCTTCCAGTTCCGCCAGGCCTCCGGTCATCTCGGCGGCGAACCGGAAGCCCACGTCGCCCCGGACGCGGAGCGTCCCGGCGGCCATGCCCAGGCCGATCCGCGAGACGACGCGCAGGTCGCCTTCCAGGACAAGTCCCTCGTCGGCCGGGTCGCCGTCGACCTCGAACAGATCGCCCAGCTCGGCCGTCTGGTTGCCGACGCGCAAGGCGATGCGGGCGGCGTCGGTCGACGCCAGCCCGCGGAAGGTTTCGGGTTTCAGGGGCGAGCCGTCGACCGGGAGATCGGTCGACGACCGCCATCGCAGCGTCATCGCCATGGGTCAGTGGTTCCGATCGTCGCGCCCGCGCCCCGAGGAGTCCACGTGCGTCACGTCGTTCGCGCTCTCCTTCCGGGGCCTTACGCGGGATTCCTGCGTGACCAACTCGGCGCTGATCATGGCGTCGCGCATCTGGGTGGTGAGGTCGTTGAGGTTGCCGGGGGTGTGCGGGATGAGGATCGTGTTGCTCCGCGACGTGGCCCCGATCTCCTTCAGCGTGTCGAAGTACTGGGTCATGAGCACCAGATTCATCACGTCCTGCGGGCTCGTGCCCGGGACGCTCTTCTGGAACTCGTCGACCGACTCGCGGAGCCCCTCGACGATGGCCCGACGCTGGTCGGCGATGCCCTTGCCCTGCAGCGCCTTGCTCTGGGCCTCGGCCTCGGCCGACTTGACCTTGAGGATCCGGTCGGCCTCGCCCTTCTCGGTGGCGGCGATCCGCATCCGCTGGGCGGCGTTGATCTCGTTCATCGCCTCTTTGACCTTGCGGTCGGGCTCGATGTCGGTCACCAGCGCCTTCACGATGCCGTAGCCGAAGTCGTACATGACGTGCGCCAGCTCGTTCTTCACGGCGTCGGCGATCTCGTCCTTCTTCTCGAACACGTCGTCGAGCTTCTGCCGGGGGACCCGGGCTCGGACGACGTCGAAGATGAAGGCCGACATCTGGGTGTGCGGGTCCATGAGCCGGTAGTAGGCGTCGTAGACCTTGTCCGGCAGGACCGCGTACTGCACCGAGACGACCACGAGCACGAAGACGTTGTCCTCGGTCTTGGTCTCGACCCGGACGTCGAGCTGCTGGACCCGCAGGTTGATCCGGCCGGCGACCGTCTCCAGGATCGGCAGCTTGAAGTTCAGCCCCGGCAGGCCCACCCGCACGAACTTCCCGAACCTCTGCACGATCGCGGCCGATTGCTGCTGGACCGTGAAGAAGGGGCCGAAGATCAGGAACAGGATCCCCCCCACGAACAGGAAGACGAAGAAGCCGATCAGGTATTCCATGATTTGAGCCCTCTCCAGCACGCGGACGCGGCGGCACCGTCTTTACGAGGACACCGAGCCGGCCGACGCCGCCTCGTCCCCGACGCCATGAACACCATAATCCATGGCAGGCGTCTATTCGCCGGGGTTCCGGCGTTCTTGCGGGAAACCGCCCCCGTCCGCGGACGGATTCGGCACGATTCGCTCATCGGTTCAGGACGTCGTGCAGCCGGATGTGATACGGCCCGAGCTTGCCGCCGTAGTTGCCGGCCGTCGCCGCGACCACGCCGTGGGACGACTTGGCCCCGGCGCGGAGCCCCTCGGCCGTGGCCCGCTCGACGGCCTCCAGCGTCAGGCCGTCGATGACGATCTCGTAGGCGCAACGCACGTCCGCCGGCAGGTCGGTCGGCGTCAGGCCCCGGAGGCTCGGCGCGTAGGCCGTGTTGGTGCTGGCCCGCAGCGCCTTGTACTTGCTGCCGACCTTCGAGCCCGACCGGGCGATGCCCCCTGGGAACGGCAGGATCACCCCCTCCACCCCGCGCATCACGGCCACGGCCTCCTCGGCCGCCGCGAGCGCGCCGGCCGGGTCGGTCCCCAGGAAGATGACGTTGCCGCCGGCCACCCCCTTCACCGTGCCGAAGCTCTCCTCGCAGACGAACTCGCCGTCCATCACCGGGAGCCGCCAGTAGCGGCGGCCGGCGAGCCGCTTGGCGATCTGCCAGCCGTCGCCGAAATAGCGGAGCTTGCCGCCGACGACGATCGTCTTCTCCCCCAGCGGCAGGCCGTTGTAGCAGGCCGTCGTCGGGCAGGTCATCACGCACTGGCCGACCCGGTTCACCAGGGCCTTCTCCAGCGCCTCGCGGCTGAACGCGAAGGCCAGCACGCTGACGCCGGGCCGGCCGTCGGGGGTCTCCTTCGGCGAGAGCCGACGCTCCACGGCGACCTCCGCGTCGCAGCCGATGACGCTCGTCGCGTACCCCGAGATCGTCCGGCCGGCGATCTCGGCCCATCGGGTCGAGTCGGCCGTCACGATCGCCCGCGCGGCGGTCATCGGGAAGGCCTCCGCGAACGTATCCACGATCGTCACGCCGTCGAGCTGCATCGTCAGGTACTCGCAGGGCCCAGGTCGGGGCGGGATCAGCCCGGCGTCGGCCGGGAGACGGCGCGGGGTTCGGCCATGTCGTCGAGCCCGAGGCCGAAGCTCGAAGGATGGAACGACGCCTCCGCCGCGAGCTTCCGACCCATCTCGGATCGCGTCGCGGCGTCGACTTCCAGTTCGGTGAATAGCGTCGACCCGATGGGTGCCGACCGCAACTCGCCGTCGTCCACGACGACTTCACCACCCTTGATCACCCACCGGGGCAGCGCGAACATCCGCCGACGATCGTCGTCCGGCGCGTAGATCGTCACGTCGCCGTCGGCGCCGGGGCCGAGATGTCCTTTATGAAGCAAGCCGAGGATGCGGGCCGGCCCGGCGCGGGTGACGATCGCGATCTCGGCCAGCGAGTACTCGCGCGACAGGTCGCCCAGCGCGGAACGCGTCCGCACCTTCTCGGGGAGTCGAGCCAGCGACTCGTCACGCAGGTTCTTGTCCATCAGCAGCGCGATCACGTCCGGGTACGATCGGAACGAGGCGCCGTTGGGGTGGTCGGTCGACATCGCGACCCGCCAGGGGTCCTCCACGCGCAGGAACCACTCCAGGCCGATCGCCCATTGCAGCCCGTGGATGAAATTCTTGTCCTGGTACTCGATCGGTGAGACCCCGCAGCCGTCCTCCTGCTCGACGTCGTGGTTGTACCACTTCCGCCCCAGCAGGTTCGCCAGGTAGTGTCCGGTGGGGCCGTCGGCGGTCATGCTCGTCGTGTCGCCGAACATCACCTGGCCGACGTCGACGGTGATCCCGGCGTGCGTATTCACGTAGTCCGCCAGCGGCCCGACCTGCGCATCGATCCCCCCGGGATCCTCGGGCGTGCCGCCGTAGCTGTGGAACTGGACGTGCGCCAGGTGGACGCGATGGCCGTCTAGCGCCTTCATCCCTTCCAGGGCGTGGGTCCAGTTGCCGGGCAGCCCCAGGTTCAGGCCGTGGAGGTGCAAGGGGTGCGGCAGGCCCAGGGCGTCGACCGCCTTCGCCAGCGCGACGACGATCTGGCGCGGGCTGACGTCGAAGTGGTCGACGCGATCGTCCCAGCCGGCGATCCGGCCCCCGCCCTGCTTCCATTGCTCGACGCCGCCGGGGTTCACAGCCTTCACGCCGAACCCCTTCGCCGAGTCCAGCAGCCAAGCGACCGTCCGCTGCACGCGCGCGGGGTCGTCCTCGCGGAGGGCGTCGAGGATCGCGTGGTTGTTCCCCATCAGGACGAGCATGGCCTTGTCGACGAGCGGGACGTCGCCGAACTCCGCGTGGGCGTGCCGCGCCCCCAGGGGGGGGATGGCCGCGTCGACGGCCGTCGTGTAGCCCAGGCCCGCGTACTGATATCCCGTCGTGAACGAACTGGGGACACTGCCGATCGTCCCCGACCGGAAGCCGCGCCAGCGTCGCATGACGCGATCCTCGCCCCGACGCTCCTCGGGCCGCATGATCCGCGCGGCGTTGACCTTCGACCCGGCGATGTGCGAATGGACGTCCACCCCGCCGGGCATCACGACGTAGCCCCGCGCGTCGATCGTCCGGTCCGCCCGGGCGTCCGGGTCGGCGGGCGCGGCGACGATGCGGCCGTCCTCTATCCAGAGGTCGCCCACGCGATCGTCCACGCCGTTGGCCGGGTCGATGATCCTCCCCCCCGCGATCCGCAGGCTGCTCATCGGCCCGCCTCCGATCCAGGGGCGCCCGCATCCCGTCCGCTCAGTCCGACGGCCTCCATCAAGGCGTCGATCCACTCCCCCTCGGTCGGCGAGGAGGCTGGGCGGAGGGCCCGGACGGGCAGCGAGACGCCGTCGACGCGCGTGAACGTCCCGGCCTCGTCGATCCCCGCAGTCGCCGAGGGGAGAGCGATCGTGGCCAGCTCGAACGCCTCATGGTCCCGATCGCCGAGGAAAATCCAGGGCCTCGTCGCCAGCCGTGCGCGCGAGCCTTCAGGAAGGGCGTCGTAGGCGGGTCCGCCCACCAGGATCGCCGCATCGAACTCACCCCGGGCCAGGCGACCGGCCGCCGTCGATTCCCCCGGTAGCGACTCGGGGAAGCCTACGCCGAAGTCTACGCCGGGCGCGAAACCGGACTGCCAGGCGAGCACCGACTCCGCGCCATGCGAATTGCCCGCCTCGCCGAGCCCCACCGCGACGAACCGCGTCTTCCGGTTCAACTCGCGGATCAGCCCCGTCACGGTCTGGTGCCGCGACTCGGCTTCCGCGATCGGCCCGCGACCGGCGAGGCCCCCGGAGAACCAGGCCCCGTACCGCGCGCCCTGGAGAAGCTCCGCGAGTCCTTGCAGGTCGGCGAGCGAGCAGCCGGTCGCCTCCTCGACCCGATGGGCATCGACCGGGACTTCCCGCACCAGCGCCCGCAGCACGAGCAGGACGTTCAGCTCGGCCTCCGGCCGCACCTTCAGGAAGACGTCGGCGCCTCCCGCCGTGGCGGTCGGCCTCTCGTCGACGACGACGACGCGACGACCACTCCGGCCCTCGGGGACGAACCGCCCCTCGACGTCGGCGGAATACCGCTCCCCATGCCTGGGGTTGGTGGTCATCGGATCGGCGCACCAGAAGACGACGACGTCCGCGCGGTTCTTGACCTCGCCGAGCGTGGCGCCGACGCTCCCGACGCGCTGCATCGCGGCGAGCCGGGGCCAGGAAGCCGCCTCATCCCCCACCTCGATCGTTGCGCCGATCCGATCCGCCAGGGCGACACCGGTGCGGACGGTCTCGTTCGTCGATCGGCGGAATCCCATCACAAGGGCTGCCCTGGATCCGGCGAGGATCCGGGCGGCCTCGGTCACGGCCTGCTCGCGGCCGACTTCCCGCCCCTGGACCCGCGGCGAGGGCGACGCCGCGGGCGTCGTCGAGAGCCCGACCAGCCGAGGCCGAGCCGTCTCGCAGGCCGAACGGGCCTCGACCACCCGACCTTCGGAGAGGACCAGCTCCAGGTCGTCGCAGAGACAACCGCAGTGAGTGCAGGTGTACGACGTCGACGACCCTGAGGCCGCGTCGTCATGAATGGATTTCCGCGATATCAAGCCGTTGGGCATCGCCCGCCTCCCAGGTGACCTCGATCGGCCCCATGATCGGGGACTGGGCCCGCGCTCGCAACAGCCCAACCTCGGCTTCTGCGGACTGGAATCCGAAGAATTCGCAGAGATCGTCGAGCCGTTGCCGTCCCGACAGATCGCCTGAGGTCGGCGATTCGCAGGTCTGGGAAAGGAGATCGGGGAAGGGAGCCGGATCCCTCGCCCACGACCTGGGGCGACCTCGAAGAAATCGAGGCCCGCCGAAGTACACCCGATAGGATTCGAACCTATAACCTTCGGTTCCGTAGACCGATGCTCTATCCAATTGAGCTACGGGTGCGGGTGTGACGAACGAGCCCATGATATCCCGGGCGGGCCGGCTTGGCAAGGGGCCGGCGTCCCGAGTTTCCGGGGAGGACGCAAGTCCCGGCCTGACAATCGCTTCACGCGCTCTCGCGGTGGTAATGGATGTCGTGGAGGCGGCGGTAGAGGGGGCTGGTCCGCATCAGCTCCTGATCGGTGCCGACGGCGGCGATGCGGCCGTCGTCGATCAGGACGATCCGGTCGGCGAACTGGATCGTCCCCATGCTGTGGGAGATCAGGAAGGTCGTCCTCCCCTTCGAGAACTCCTCGATCGCCCGACGGATCAGGGCCTCGTCCTGGATGTCGACCGCGCTGGTGGCCTCGTCGAGGATCAGGATGGAGGGGTCGCGTAGCATCGCCCGGGCCAGGGCGATCCGCTGGCGCTGGCCGCCGGACAGCCCGTGGCCGCGCTCGCCGATGACCGTGTCGTAGCCGTCCGGCAAGGTCATGATGAACTGGTGGGCGTACGACCGCTCGGCGGCCTTGATGATCGCCTCCCGGTTCGCGCCAGGGTCTCCGTAGGCGATGTTCCGCGCGATCGTGTCCTGGAACAGGATCGTCTCCTGGGGGACGATGCCGATCATCCGCCGCAGGCTTCGGCCGCGGATCTCGCGGACGTCCACGCCGTCGATCCGGATCGCTCCGGAGTCGACGTCCCAGAACCGTGGCAGCAGGCTCATCAGGGTCGACTTGCCGCAGCCGTTGGGCCCGACCAGCGCGATCGTCTCGCCGTGGCGGACGGTCAGCGTGATCCCCTTCAGCAGGGACTCCCGCCCCGTGTAGGAGAAATGGACGCCGTCGAACTCGATCGTCTTGCGATGGATCGGCGACTGCACGGCCCGGGGCGACTCGGCGACCTGGGGCTCGCGATCCATCAGGATGCAGATCCGGTCGGACGCCGCGGCGGCCCGCTGGAGCTTGGAATGCACGTTCGAGAGCTTCCGGATCGGGTCGGAGACCCCGGCCATGATCGCGTAGAGAGCCAGCAGGTCCTCGATCGCCATGACCTGCGACGCCAACTGCAGCTTGAAGGGGCCGATCTCCAGGAAGATCGACTGCTTGAGCACCAGGTACGATCCCGAGAGGAGGGCGATCGCCACGGTGACGAGCGTCAACATCTCGAGGACGGGGTCCGACATCGAGTCGATCATCGCGACCCGGATGCTCTTCTTGTAGAAGTTCTTGGTCTCCAGGAAGAACCGCCGACGCTCCACGCGCTCCATGCCGAAGGCCTTGACGACCTTGATCCCCTGGAACGTCTCCTGGAGGATCTTGTAGATCGACGACATGCTCTCCAGCGACCGGCGGACCGCTCGCTTCATGATCCGACCGACTCGATAAGTCGTGTACGCGGAGATCGGGACGACCACGAGCGTCAGGCAGGTGAGCCGCCAGTTGAACCAGAAGGCCCCGGTCATGCAGATCACCGCGCGCAGCGGCTCGCGGATCATCTTGCTGAGGATCGTGTTCAGGCCCTGGCCGAACGAGTCCATGTCGTTGGTGAATCGGGCCATCAGGTCCGAGGAGCCCTGCTCCGAGAAGCTCGCCAGGTCCAGGTTGGTCGTCCGCCGGAAGAACAGGTTGCGGACGTCGAACAGCGTGTGCTGCATGACGTCGGCCACCAAGACCTCCTGGCAGAAGGTGAAGAGCCCCTTGATCATCACGCCGATGAGGACCAGCCCCATCAGCATGCCCAGGGTGCGGAACTGGTCCGAGGGCAGATACTCGTACACGGCCGGCTTCACGCCCTGATAGAGCTGCTGCCACCAGACCTCGTTCCTTCGCTCGCGCTCGATCGCGGCGACGCGGCGGTCGAGCGAGCGTCGATCGGCTTCGTGCAGCCAACGGCTGCCCTGACTGAGCTCGCTCCATCGCGCCTCGGCGATGCGCTGATCGCGCTTCCGGAGCTGGATCTTGCCCATCTCCTCGACCAGGAATTGGGAGGAGGATTGGTGCTGATCCGGCAAGGCCACGCGCCGCTCGCGGGTTTCCAGGTCGTCCTGGATCTCCTTCTTGAGGGCCTCAAGCTCCTGAAAACGCCCGCTCAGCGGGGCCGACACGCTCCCGACCGTGGCGAACGCCCGATCGACCCGCGTCAGCTCCTGCCGCTGGGCGTCCAGCCGCTCGATGTCCTCGGCGATGGAGTCGATCTTGGTCGAGATCCATCGCTGAGGGTTGTCGTTGTTGATCAGGACCTTGAGGACGGGGAGCACGGCTCCCAGTTCCAAGAACGACAACAGGGCGACCATCAACGCACAGGCGACCGAGACGCCGAATCGATAGCGATAAGGCCAAGCGAACCTCACCAGCCGTACGAAGTTCTTCATGTCGACCCGCGCCCATGAGACAGGAATCCCGACGAGCATCCATGCTTTAGCGACGTCGTTTCATGGCCGCCAGAGCGTCGAGGGGGTGTATGCTTACCATGATCGGCGAAGGGGGGCAATTCGAGTTAGCCGGCCTCCGACCTTTCTCCAGTCCGCCCGATTCCTGTCCATCCCCGCGAGGAAATGACCCGTCCCCGCCCCCTGGCCCCCTTGCCGACGCGCTGGAAGGCTGGTATGATTCCGCCATCTCGGGAAGATCCCAACTCCTTCTCGAATCCGCGGGCGTAATTCAGTGGTAGAATGCCAGCTTCCCAAGCTGGACGTCAGGGGTTCGAATCCCCTCGCCCGCTCTCGACACAACCCCAGCCGAACGCAAGGTTTGCGTACCACCGGACGGACGGTGTGCGGCCCCGAAAGCTTTCCGCGGACGTGGAATTTCCACGACGCGGGCCGCTCTGGAGGCTCGCATGCCCAGGTCGAAATCCCCCATCCCCGAGCTGAAGCTCCACAAGTCGTCCGGTCACGGTTACGTCCGGATCGACGGCAGGCAGATGTTCCTCGGCAAGTTCGGCACCCTCGAGTGCCGGTCCAAGTATGAACGGACGATCGCGGAATGGCTCGCCCGCGACAGGCGGCCGGCCGTGGCCCCGCTGACGTGCTCCGTGTCCGAGGTCGTCGCGGCGTTCATGATGCACGCCGTCCGCTACTACCTCTCCTCGACCGGCGCCCCGACCGGCGAGGCCGACAACTTCAAGGACGCCCTCCGGCCCGTCCGTCGGCTCTACGGCGACCTCCCCGCGGCGGAGTTTCGGCAGGACGAGTTGAAGGCCGTGCGGGCGGCGATGGTCGACTCGGGGTTGAGCCGGTCCACGATCAACGCCCGGATCAATCGCGTCCGTCGGGTCTGGAAGTGGGCGGCCTCGGAGCGGCTGGTCCCGACCGCGACCCACGCCGACCTCATGACGATCGAGCCGCTGCGCAGGAACCGGACCACCGCCCCGGAGGCCCCCGGGATCGGGCCCGTGGCCCTCGCGGACGTCGAGGCGGCCCTGCCTCACATGCCGGCGGCGGTGGCCGCGATGGTCCGGGTCCAGTACCTCTCGGGGTGCCGGGTCGGGGAGGTGCTGGCGATGCGGGGCGAGGACCTGGACCGGTCGTCGGACCCGTGGGTGTACCGGCCGCGCGGGCATAAGGGCTCCCATCGGGGCGACGACCGCATGATCGCGATCGGGCCCAGGGCGCAGGCCGTGCTCTCGCCCTTCCTGGGTCGCGCTCCTTCGAAGTACCTGTTCGACCCCGCCGAGTCGGCCCGTCCCGGCGCTCGGAGGATCCGGAACCGGTACGACCGCCGGGCCTACGCCCAGGCGATCGCCCGGGCCTGCGATCGGGCGTTCCCCCACCCGAGGCTTTCGGGCGCCCGGTTCACCAGGACCAGACGGCCGACCCCGATGGAGGCCGAGGAGCTGAAGGCGTGGCGGAAGCGGCACCGCTGGTCGCCCCTCCAGCTGCGGCACGCGGCCGCGTCGATGGTCCGCCGGGAGTTCGGCCTGGAGGCGGCCCAGGCGGTGCTCGGCCACGCCAAGGCGGACACGACGCAACTTTACGCCGAACGGCTCGACGGACTGGCCCGCGAGGTGGCGCGGGCCGTGGGGTGACCGCCGCTCAGAGGCCGATGGCGTCCAGGTAGGCCTCGGCCTTGGCGTGGGAGGACGTCCGCGACGGGCGGGCCTCCCCGCCGGACCTCACGGTGCAGGCCGACCTGAACCGCTCGATGGCCTCGATGGTGGTCGTCCACCTCCCCCCCATCCTGGAGGCCTCGAGCTTGACGACGCCCTGCGGCGTCCGGACGCCCCGGGTGATGTGCCGGATGATCGTGCCTGTGTGGGTGCCGCCGGGATAGAACCTGGCGGCCTGGGCGACGGTGAGGGGCTGTTGCGGGTCGGTCACGTCGGCGTCTCCTCGGTGCGGCCCCCTGCGATCCGCGGTGGCCATGCAAGACTTCTAAGCGGACGCCCCGATCTGCACGTAGCCCAACCTGGCGCGACCACGCCCGGCGGCGGGCCGGGCGGTGGAATTAGATTGTCAGGATTCAAAATTATGTTCACTAGTTGCACCTTCAGCGGACCCAGGCCCACGCGCGGCCGGTCTGGATCCGCCTGATCGAGATGGGGGTCGACTCCGTAATCGAGGGCTATCGCCCGGTAGCTCTCGCGACGCGGCGACAGCCAGCAGCGGATCGCGCGGACGTGGTCCTCGGAGAGCTTGGCGTCGCGGTGGCGGGCCCCCCGGATGAGCAGCCCGAGGGCCGAGGCCCGTCGGATGTTCTAGCAGTGTGAGACCCACTCCAATTTCGACGGGGCGTCGGCGGTCTTGACCCCGTCGAAGTGATCGACCTCGGGGCGACCCGTCGGGGCGGGACCGTGGACGGCTTCCGCGACCAGACGATGCGACAGGATGGTGCGGTGGCCGCAGGTGACCTGGCGATAGCCGGAAGTATCGAGCCGCCTCCTGAGGATCCGGCAGTCCCGGGCCCGGCGGAACCGGCCCAGGTCGGAGGCCTGCAGCGCGGGCTCGGCGGGGACGCCCCGCCAGGTCTCGGAGTCGCCGGGCATGCCGGCGGGGGAGCCTAGGGGGGAGATGCGGGCGACGGCTGGGCGGGCGGGGGCGATGGCGGCGCTTGTGTTCATGGCGAGCTTCCTCGCTCGTTCGGGGGGTCTGTCGTCGGGTGCGAAGCGGGAAGTCAGGCTTAGGGGGCCGAGCGGTCGAACCGGGCGGCCAGCGACCAGTTGTCCTCGCACCATTCGGCGTACTCCTCGATGTCGTAGTCGTGGTCGAGCATCCGCAGGTGGACGTCGCACTCGGCGTCAGCCAGCTCCTCGGGCGTCCTCGCGCCGACCCCCTCGGCGTACTGCGCGACGTGGAGCAGCTCGTGGGCGACGATCTGCTCGAAGATCCGGTCGGGCATCTCGGCCACGTCCCGCGCGAACCGCAGAACGTGGCCCTCGCAGCTGCACACGCCCCAGCAATGGACCCCCGTGATGTTGTGCCTGAGGTCGACGGGGTCGACCAGGGAGATGTACGGGAGCGGCCCCTCGAGGTCGTACGGCGACCCGTCGGGATTGCGCCAGTCGACGTAGAAGTCGTCGTCCCAGTAATCCAGGATGCCGCGACGCTCTCCAGGGGAGAAGCGACGCCAGGCGGCCTGGACGGCCGTTCGGAGACGGCGGGCGAGGAGGCGGTCGGACCGACGGCCTTGCACACCCAGGATGCCGTGGCGCGGCAGGGCGTAAAGGAGGTGGCGGGGGGCGGGTTCGGCGATGGTGGGGTCCATGGCGGGCTCCTGGGGGTGGAAGGGGGCCCCGCCCAGGATGGGCGGGGCGAGGGAAGAGAAGGGTCAGGCGGAGGGGGCGGTCGGCTTCGGGTTCATGCTCTCGGCCTGCTCCAGGACGTCCCGGCGGACGATGCACCCCGGGAGGCCGGCCGGGAACATCCGGCAGGTGTCGGAGTAAGGGTCGCTAGCGAAGTCGACGGCCAGCATCGGGCCGGCGATCTCGCGGACGACGCGGGCCGCGATGCGGACGTCGGGGTACTTCTGGGCGGCCTCGTCGACGGCGTCCATGACGTCCTCGACCAGCCTCGCCGCGAGGGCGCCGTGGAGGGCGGGGTCGACGTGGCCGGGGGTGGTGTAGAGGCTGACGCTGGGGGCGGTGGTGGTGGACATGGTCTGTTCCTTTTCGTTGGGGGAAGGGATCAGGCCGAGGCGAGGACGCGCTCGTGGAATTCCTGGAGCAGGCGGAGGACCAGGGCGGCGGCGGCCTCGGGGTCGGCCGGGAGCTGGATCGGGAGGCTGAGGTGCTGGGCCGTGCCGTCCTCGTAGTCGAGGCGGGCGACGAGGCGGCCGCCGGCGATCTCGACGAAGCAGCCCGAGAAGACGTCGTATTCGACTTCGCTCGGCCAGGTGGAGTCGAGGACGTAGGCGACGGGGTCGGCGGCGCGGCGGGCGTTGTTGCGGGCGTAGACGGCGGCGAGGCGGGCGGCGTGTTCGACTTCGAGTTCGGCGATGGTGGGGTCCATGGTGCGGGTCTCCTGGTTCGAGGAGGAGGGCCCCGACCGACGTGGGCGGGGCGTGGGGGGAGGGTCAGAACGACTGGTCGCGGTCGCCGGACTCGGCGGGGGGCATGGCTTCCTCGGCCATCTGGCAAATCAGGTCGATCCTGTCGGCCTGGTCGGCGGGGGAGAGGTGGCCGGGGATCGAGACCGGGACGTGCCCGGGGACGCCCAGGAGCCGGAGCGTCCAGCCGCCGCGGTGGTCGGGGCGGAGCTCGGGGTGGAGGCCCGGGAAGCAGTCGAGGCCGGCCTTGATCAAGCGAGGGAGCTTGGCGGCGGGGGCGACCGGTTCGGGGGCCGGCTCGGAGACCTCTTCGACGATCGGCTCGGGCGTCGGGGCGACGGGCTCGGCGGCGGCCCTGGCGGCGGCCCGCTGGGCCATGATGCGGCGGGCCTGCTCGAGGGGGGAGTCGGGGTCCGGCGGGGGGGCCGGAGGGGGCGTCGGGGGGGCGGCTTCGGTGGTCGTGGGGGCCGGGACCAACGACAGCCGGCAGAAGCGACCGGCGGCGTCGGGACGGGCGGCGACGACCCCGGAGCGGACCTCGCTGGGCGCGACGGGGGGCCTGCCTTCCTCCGAGGCCCAGCGGTCGTACGTCGAGGCGACTTCCTCCCAGGGCGTCGGGGGTCCGGGGACCAGGGCGACCCGGGCGAACGCGGCGACGGCGTCGTCGGCGTCGAGGCTGCGGACCGTGTAGTAGGTCAGCGGCTTCGTGCGGCCGGGCAGCGTGCGGGGGTCCTCGGCGATCCGGATCCGGCCCAGGTCCGCGAGGCTGGGGGCCCCCCTGTTGATCCGCTTGACGGCGCGGTCGAGGATCCTCCGATTCTTCGGGCGGCCGTCGGCGTCGGCCTCGCCGACGCGCTCGGGGCCGGCGGCCTTCAGGACGTCGTAGTAGCTGGGCGCCTCGTCGCGACCCCGGAGGTACCCGACGAGCCACCGGGCGAACGCGTCCTCGGCCTCGGCGGGCCTGGAGCCGTCGTCGTAGGCGGGCGAGAACTCGACTCCGGCCTCGGCGTGGGTGACGAGCAGGGCCGGCCTGCGGGGGAGGTTCGTCTCGTCGACCTTCAGGCGGAGGTGCTCGATGTCGCCCTCGTTCAACCTCTCCAGCGACCAGAGGATCCGGGCCCGCTCGAGGATGCGGCGGCCGAGGGCCCCGCCCTGGGCGTTCTGGTGGATCAGGACGAGCAGCGAGAGGCCCTTCCGGGTCGCGACGTCCATGAGCGGGTCGAGCATCCGCTTCATCTCGTCGGGCTTGTTGAGGCTGAGGTTGGACGCGTAGGTCAGCGTGTCCACGACCAGCAGCTTGTAGCTCGGGTCGTCGTCGACCAGGTACTCGATCGTGAGCGGGAGCCTCTCGTCCTCGAGGTCGAAGACCCGCGACCCGGTCTCGTCCTCGGGGTCGTTCGGGATCGTGACGGCGTCCTGGATCCCGAGCCGCTCCAGCTCCTCCTCGATCTCGAGCGTGTTCTTGTCGTAGGGCAGGATCAGGGCCTTCGCCCCGACGTGCTCGTTGGGGGCCCCGTCCGGCCAGGCGTCGTCCCGGTGCATCGCCTTGATGAGGCTGAGGTACGTCCGGGTCTTGCCGTGCTTCGGGGGGGACTTGAGCATGCTCATCTCGCCCCGGATCAGCCAGTCGGGCCAGAGGTGCGTGAGCCTGCCCAGGGCCTCGGCGACCTGCTTCGGCTTGCGGCCCTTGTAGCCCGAGGCCTTCAGGGACTCCACGAAGGCGTCGCGGTGCTTGCGGCCCTCGCGGGCCTTGCGGTCGCCGCCGGCGGCCCTGGCCGACTCCCGGGCGGCCTTGGCGGCCTCCTCGGCGGCCTTCGCTTCGGCCTCGCGGCGGTCCTTCTCCTCGGCCGCGGCCTTCCAGCCTCCGGACGTCGGCGGGGGGCCCTCGTCGGGCGGCGGGGGGATCGGGCCGGTCCGGCCGGCGGCCCCGAAGGGGGGCGGCGGGGGAACCCAGCCGGGGGCGGCGTGGGGGTGGCCGTTGGGGGCTGCGGAATCGGCGCGGTGTTCCGCGTTGCCGGACGCGGTGGGCGTGGTATGATCAATCACAGCTGGTTTTCCTTTCGTTTCCCCGGTCGCCCGCCACAGGCGCCCGGGGATTTTTTCTTTGCGAATCCGTTCGCGGCGGCCGCAGTGGCCGCCGGGTTCCTCCGAACTTACCAGGAGCCCGAGAAGCGCCCGGAGGCCGAGTCGAACTTCCGGGCGTAGCCCCGGGCCCAGGCCTCCCGGAGCCGGTCCTCCATCGCCCGCTTCGAGCCGACGGCCGCCCTGGCGCCCTCGAGCTTGTGAAGCAGGCCCTCCTCGTCCCACGGCGGGTCGGCGTAGAGGTCGTTGTAACGCTCGAGCAACTCGAGCTGCTCGTCCTCGTCCTCGACGCCGGCCTCGATCACGAGGCAGGCCGCGTGGAAGGTCGCGTTGGAGCCGCCGTGGCCCTCGATCGCCGGCCCGACCTTCTTCTCGAAGTCCTCCTCGATCCGAGCGTCGCGGTAGGCCCTCCAGGACGCCTCCTCGTCGTCGTCCAGGTCGTCGAGGTCGAAGCCCCGCTCGGCCCGCCTGGCGGCCCGCTCGAGCCGTTCGGCGACGTCGGCGGCGTGCAGCTCGCCGCCGATCCGGGCGAGCCGGTCGAGGAGCTCGTCGGGGAGCATGGCGGCGACCAGCGTCGGGTCGGTCGTGACCCGTTCCACCCGGCCGCACTCGGAGGGGGCGCAGATGTAGCTCGACGCCTTCCTGACCAGCTCGCCGCCCTTCCGCTTGTATCCCCCGAGGTGGAGCTCGACGCGGGGGTGGCTGTCGTAGGTGGGACTCGAGAGGAGCTCGTGGAAGGCCGCGCCGAACTCGGTCGGGATCGTCGCCAGGATCTTGGGACCGCGCCTGGACTCGAGGGCGGGCGTCGAAGGCATCGGGCCGAGGAAGTCGGCGTGCTGGGCGAAGGCGTCGGCCCGGCTCGGACCCCAGGGGTCGGCCTTGTCAGCGTCGGCCTCGCAGGTCACCAGCCAGGAGCCGTCGGGACCCGTGCCGGGGCCGGTGATGACGGCCAGGTTCGACCAGGGGCGCTCCTTGACGGCGGCCCGGAAGGCGGACTCGGAGTTGATCCCGCGGAGGTGCCAGGCCTCGTCGTAAGGGTGCTTGCCGTCATCGATGCAACGCATCAGGAGTTGGACCGTGTACCCAGCCCCAATCCAGCGGAGGCCCTCTTCCAGAAGGATGGGGACGCGGGAGGTGGCCCTGGCCAGGACGACCGAGCGGGCTTTGTAGTGCAGCTGGGGGTCGTCCGTGACGACGGCGGGCCACTCCAGGAGGAGGCCGCGGCGGATGGGGGCGGGGTCCTGTTCAGCCACGGTCGGCCTCCGGGGGGAGCGATTGGATCGCCCCGTAGAGGAAGTCCTTGAAAATTTGGGTCATCGACGCCCCGCCCGGGTAGCGGTGCCGGATCCAGCGTTCGAGGACGACCATGTCGGCCTCGGAAAGAACGACCGGCCGTTGCTTGCTTCCCTTGCGGGCCGGCTTAGGGGCGTCGGGGGTCGGGTCGGACATGGGTGGACTCCTTGGTGGTGGTCGATTGTCAGTCGTTGTCACTGCTCTCTACTTATAGTATCTCAGTACTTTCCAAGGATTACAAGAATTGGGGACGATAATTCTGGAAACTTTCTCCCGGAGAAGGGCGAGCCGGCGCCGGACCAGGGACGGGCGGCCCGATCCAGGCCAATCCTGGTGAGAACCGGTACCCAGGATTGGTGGTTCCCTATGATCCCCTTGTCTGATGACCCAGCCGACGTAATGTGTTACATGATGGTGGTTTGTATTGGGTCACATCATTTATGAACATCTGACCCAGAACATTTGCGGACGCCATCTTCGGCCGTTCCAGGGGTGGGTCAGGCAGGAAGGGCCGCCAGCCCAGCCAGGGACCCAGGTTTGACAACTGTCGGGGAAATGGGTCAGATGTTCCGAAATGATGTGACCCAATACAAGTCATTGCCGCGTAAGGCTTTTCCATGTTCTGGGTCATGCACAATGGGATATATAGGCGCGGTGGATTCTCGCCCCCTCCCACCTCCCGCATCCAGCACCCCCACCCGTTCCCGGCCCGCCCCATCTCCCGCCCTCGGGACATCCCCCCGACCGCCCGCTTGGAGACGGCTGCGCGCAAGCGCACCCAGCGGAAGGGCTTTCCCCCTCCCGTCGCTGGGCCGTCCAGGCCGGCGGCCGAGCGGGGACGCGAGCGGCGTGGGGACGATCGCACCTCCTGTCGCGGCGTGCCGGCCCATCGGCATGGCTTGCGACCGGTCCGGACGGCCGCTAGGGGGGCGTCAAGGCCCCGGCCCCCCGGGGCGGAGACGAATCGAGTCCTCGTACGCGAGGGGAAGCGGGACGAATCCTGCCTCCCGCAGGTCCACGCCCTGCTCTCCGACCTTGGCCACGGGGAGGAGATGACCCGACGCTGCGGATCGTCGGCCGAGTGGCTCCGGAGGACGCTCGCCCGCAAGCCGCCCGGGGGGCATCTCCTCGCCCGGGAGGCGGTCCTGAAGACCATCGACGAGGTCCGCGTCGACATGGAAGGTGAGGACCCGACGGCGATCGAGCGGCTCCTGGCGGAGCGGGCGTCGATCTGGTGGCACGTCGTCAGCTGGCTCGAACTCGCCACCGTCGAGGCCAGGGGGCTGGGAATTCTATTTGACGCCAGACACGCGGCCGACGGTTCGCCGCCGCGTTCCTCAACGATTGGATCCGACGGGCCGACGCTTCGGGCGTCGCCCAGCTTGAGCAGCTGGCGCGGACGCTGGACATGCACCCCGACGGCCTTCTGGCCGACTACGACGCCTACATCACGTCAGGCCCCTTGGAGGGGACCAACAACAAGATCAAGACTATGAAACGCCAGGCGTACGGATTCCGCGACCGCGAGTTCTTCAGGCTCAAGATCCTGGCGTTGCACGAGACGCGTTATGAACTCGTCGGATGAAACAGCCGGCTACGCCGGTCCGGCGCACGCTTCAGCCGGATGAACCTGAAATAGCGGAGCGAGTCGAGCGGATGGACGCCCTGAAGGCCTCGGTTGAAGACATGAAGGCGGGCCGCGTCTCTCCAGCCGAGGACATGCTGGCCGAGATGAGGGAGATTCTCGAAGCGAAGAAGTCGCGATGACCTACCGAGTCGTCGTCACCGCACGGGCACGGGTCGACGCCCTCGAGGCGATGACCTACCAAACCAACGCCACCGCCCAGCTCGTCCGCTTCAACTCGTATCTCTGCCCGTCCGACGGCGTGAAGGAGCTGATCCCCGTACGCGACGCGGCCAACGCGAACACCGTTTACACGGTCGCCTCGGCCAACTACGTGGGGATGTACGGCACCGGCGAGGTCGGGGAAGCCCCCGGCGCGGGCGACGGCGTGCTCTTCCGGAACAGCCACATGACGTTCGCCGACCTCCGGGACGGGTCGAGCCCGACCTTCATGGCGGGCGAGCGGAGCCACAACCTGAGCTACGCCACCTGGACGGGCCGCGCGATCGGCGGCTGGCTCCACAAGACGTCGTCGTTCGAGGGCGGCAACGACCAGTACAGTGTCGACCCCGAGGAGTCGTTCACCATGATCCTCGGCCCGGTGGGCACCGAGGACGGGCCGCGCACGCCGAACCACTCGAGGGCGCACGTCGAGGACTATTACAGCCGCCATCCAGGCGGCGTGAATTTCCTGTTCGGCGACGGCTCGGTCCGTTTCGTCAAGGATTCGATCTCGCCCGGCGTCTACCAGGCCCTGGCGACCCGCGCGGGGGGCGAGGTCGTGGGGGCCGACCAATATTAAGGGAGCGGCGCCGGGGACGAGAGAGCCCGATGGGCGGGCGAGTTCCTTGGCGGGCGGTTCCCGCGGCTGCGACGTCAGGAGTTTGGCATCGGGTCTGCCGATCCTTTATCCGGGGCTCAGAGCTTCCGGTCGGCTGCCAAGACCGGCTTCGACAAAGGACGACGTCATGAAATTCCGCACTCGTAGGGCCCTGGCGCTTTTCGCCGCGGCGGCGCTCTCCTCCACCGCGGCCGAGGCGCAGGGCCTCGGAAGCACCGGCTCCCTCGGCGGCTACGGTGCCGCGCCCGTCTACTCGAATCCAGGGATGGGAGGCGGCGGCTCGATGATCATCCCGTACGGCGGGATGTTCGAGGGCTTCATGCCCTCGCGGGAGGGCGGGGGAAACTCGCTCGCGTTCCGATCGCGGCCGAGCGCGGCCATGGGGTCCGCCCGGACCTCGTTCAGCCTCTCCCCGCTCTCGGGCGGGATGGGTCGAGACCTCGGCGCCCGGGCCTCTTCGTCCCTCGGCTCCCCGGGCGGGATGCGGGTCGGGAGCGGGATGGGGCGGCGCCCCGCGGGCCTCGGCGGCATGGGGGTGATGCCGCCGAGCTTCGGCTACCCGTTCCGCCAGCCGCCGAGCCCGGTCCCGGCCGCGACCCCCGGGGCGGGCATGTCGATGTGACGCCGGTCCTACCGGGCCTCGAGCGGCTCGGGCTTGACCGGCCCGGGCCGTCCCCCCGCCTCAGGGCTCGTCGGGGCCTCCGCTTGGAACGGCCCCGGGCCCTCGGCCGGGGGCGGCGTCGGAGTCGCGGCGCCCGCCTCCGCCGCGGGTGGATACTCGTTGATCTCGGCACCGACGGCGCGTTCGAGCGAGGCCAAGGCCTTCCCGAGCTCACCTTCCACCTGGGCGGCCTGGAGCTGGACCTGGAGCACCTCGCGCAAGGCGGAGAAGACCGTGGCGACGTCGACGTTCCCCTTGGCGTAGTCGCTGCGCGCGAGCTCAAGCGTGGAGTTCGTGCGGGGGAGGATCTGGTCGCGCAGGAGCTTCAGGACGTCCTGCTGCACCTTGGCCTGCACCATGAAGTCCTTGATCTCCGCGAAGGTCTCGTCGCGCTGGGCCTCGTAGAGCTTCGCGTCGGCCTTGGTCCGCTCCTCGGCCTCGAGCACCCCCGCCCTGTACTTGTCCCGGTAGACCGGCAGGTTGAACCCGACGAAGAGCCCGACGTTCGGCATGCCGCCGGCCGTCTCCGGCATCTCGGCGTTGCGTTTCTGCATGTCCATGTAGGTGAGCCCCAGCGTGACGTTCGGATAGAACCGCTTCTTGGCGAGCTCGACCGCCTTCTCGTCCCTAGCGACGGCCGCGAGTCGGCCCCTGAGCTCGGGGCGCACGGCGCGCGCGAGCTGATAGAGCCGCTCCATCTCGACGGGCGCCTCGGCCCGCGGCAGTTCGGGCAGGGTCGCCAGGTCGCTCTCGGGGCTCGCGTGGAGCTGCCGGGCGAGCGACGCCCGGGCGGTGGCGATCCCCTGGCGGACGTTGGCGGCTTCCCGGTCGAGCTCGCTCAGCAGGACCTCGGCCCGGAGCACGTCCTGCACCGTGCCCCCGGTCTCGACCCGGGATTTCGCGAGGGTCCTGAAGTCTTCGAGGATGTCGCGGTTCTCGGCCAGGATCTCCTCGGTCCTCTGGCTCGCGTAGAGGTCGAAATAGGCCCGCTTGACGGCCGCCGCCGTATCGAGCTGCGCCGCGGCCAGCTCGGCCAGGGCGACCTGCACGTCGCGCGCGGCGACCTCGCCCCGGAGCCTGAGCGTCCCGCACCACGGGAACTGCTGGGCGAGGGTGACGTTGTACGGGTTGTACCCCATGAGCGAATACTGGGGGGCGACCGCGGGGATCGGGAAGATCGTGTTCGAGACCACCGGGTCGTCGAGCGTCGTCGCCTGGGGGATGCGGTGTTCGAGCGACCGGACGTTGTGATAGGCCGCCTGGACGGTCCGGTTCTCGGCGAGCGCCCGGCGGACGTAGGCGTCGACCGGTTGCGGCCCCGAGAGCTCGAAAGGCCCCTCCGCCGCGGGGGCGAGGGCGGCGGCCGCGGGCTCGCCCGGGCCGGGTCCGTGCGGCGGGTGGAGGGCGGTCGGTGAGACCGACCCGTCGTACTTGGCGGCCTTCGCCCGGAGGCCCGAGGCCACCGGCGGCTCGGGTCGCTTCGACGCCTGCGTGCAACCGACGGCCCCGAAGAAGAGGACTCCGGCCAGGGTTGGGAACCGATTCCGTCTCATCGCCGGGCTTCCTCCATGTGCCGCCCCGCGCGTACTGCCGCGCAACCGGCGACGCCGATATCAATGAGCCCGGAGTTACATCGGCCGGACGAGCGTCGCCGCTTGGCACGAATGTCCCGAGTGCGCCGATTTTCCCGTGTTTGACGCGGGCCGCGAACGACGCCGAATCCGGAGGCATAAAGGCGTTCCGGGCATGGCTGATTTTGATTCAAGAACCGCCGAAATTAGACCGAGCTTGTCATCAAAGGCTTGCGCGGTAGAATGAGTTGCATCGCCCGACCCTTTCCTAGCTCCGCTCCACACCCGAGGGGCCGGTCCGACATGACCGCTCGCCAACGACCGCCGATGCTCCTGCTGTTCGCCGTCTTGGCGTTCGCGGGGATGGTGTCGGTCGGCCGCCCGGCCGAGGCGTGCGCCGAAGTCGCATCGCCCAAGGCGTGCTGTGCGGCGAGCCCCGCGGCCGATTGCCGCTGCTGCGGCCCGGTCGAGTCGTCGGCTCCGCTCCTCGGGGTCGACCGCCCCGAGCGCATGGAATGGTCGGCGTCCTCGACGACGTTCGAGGCGCCCCGGACGGCCTCCTCCTGCGAGTGCCGCGCACAGACTCCCGCCGCACCGGCGAGGAAGTCCGACTCCCGTTCCACCGATGAGAGCCGCAACGATCAGGGGCGCGACGAAGCCGTCGCGTACCTAGCCCCCACCCCGCGGGTCTCCCCACCGGCGTCCCGGCTCGTTTCCGCCAACGCGAGCCCGCCGAAGTCCCCGCTCTATCTGCGCACGCTCCACCTGCTCGTTTGAGCCCCTCCTCGGCAAGACGTCTCTCGTCTCGCCCGTCGCCTCGCGCCAGAGTCCCCGCTCCGCCCGCGGGTCACGCTCCGGCACCCCGCCGCTAAAGCCCATTTCTACTTCGAACCGCGGATGAAACCCGGCCCGGGCCTGCGCCTTCCGGCCGTCACATGGGATGGTCCCTATGCCTTCCGAAACGAATGCTCGCGAGCCGGACGCGGCTCTCCCCGATGAAGCTGCGCGTGCCCCCCTGGCCCCGCCGGAGCCGCCGCTCACCGGTTGGCGGAAATTCCGGATGGTGATGAAGGTCGTCGAGCTCCGGCTCCGCTTCATCGCGCTCATGGCCGGGACGGGCCTGGTGTTCGGCTATTGGGACACCATCTGGAACCACTACGAGAAGTGGGCCCGGCCGCCGGGCGGCGTCCACGCGGCGGCCTCCGACGTCGAGTACTACTGCCCGATGCACCCGACGGTCGTCCAGCCGGGGCCCGGGAGCTGCCCCATCTGCGGGATGCCGCTGTCGAAGCGCAAGGTCGGCGAGAAAGAGACGCTCCCCCCGGGGGTCGTCTCCCGCCTGGCGCTGGCCCCGATGCGCGTCGCCCAAGCCGGGATCGAGACGAGCGAGGTCTCCTACGCCCCGCTGGCGCAGTCGGTCGTCACGGTCGGCTCGGTCGCCTACGACGAGCGGCGGCTCGCGCGGATCTCATCTAAGATCAAGGGCCTGTCCCGGCTCGAGAAGCTCCACGTGAACTTCAACGGCGACTCGGTGAAGGCCGGAGAGCCGCTCGCCGAGCTCTACGCCCCGGAGCTCCACCAGGCGGTCCGCGAGCTGCTGCTCGCCCAGAGTTCGGCCAAGGAGCGGCCCCAGGCCCGGAGCGCCCTCGGCCGCACGCTGCTCGGGACCCAGGAGGAGATGGTGGGCCACGCCCGCGAGAAGCTCTCCCGCTGGGGCATCACGGCGCAGCAGGTCGACCAGATCCTCGCCGGCGGCAAGGCCGAGCAGAACGTCTCAATCCTCTCGCCGATCGGCGGCGTCGTCATCCGCAAGAACGTCTTCGAGGGGCAGTACGTCGCCGAGGGCGAGGCGATGTTCGAGATCGCCGACCTGAGCCGCGTCTGGGTCCAGGCGCAGGTCTACGAGGACCAGTTCGCGCTCCTGAAGGTGGGCCAGGCGGTCGAGGCCGCGGTCGAGGCCTATCCCGGCGAGACCTTCCGGGGGGCGGTGGCGTTCATCGCCCCGGTGCTGAACCCCCAGACCCGCACGGTCGACGTCCGCTACGACCTCGAGAACGCCGACCTCCGCCTGCGGCCGGGGATGTTCGCGACGGTGAAGTTCGACGTCTCGGTCGCGGACACGCCCCCCTTCCGGTCCCGGCTCGCCGCCGCGGGCCCGGAGGAGCCCCGCACGAAACGGGCGAGCTTCACCGTGGAGGAGCAGAAGATCTGCCCGGTGACGACCCTGAAGCTCGGGGCGATGGGGGATCCGGTCTCCGCCGACGTCGAGGGCGCGAAGGTCTGGACGTGCTGCGAGGCGTGCCCGCCGAAGCTCAAGGCCGAACCGGCCCGATACCTCGCCCGGCTCGAGCCCGCGCCGAAGGACGAGGTGCTCACCGTGCCCGAGTCGGCGGTCATCGACGCCGGGACCCGGAAGGTCGTCTACGTCGAGACCGACCCGGGGGTCTTCGAGGGGCGGGAGGTCGTCCTGGGCCCGGTCTCCGGGGACCGCTATCCGGTGCTCGACGGCCTCTCCTCGGGCGAGAAGGTCGCCACCGCCGGGTCGTTCCTCATCGACGCCGAGAATCGTCTGAACCCGAAGAGCGCCGCGGGGCGCGACGAGCCCTCCGCCCCGAAGGACGCCGCGGCCCGGTCGGCCGCGACGCCCGTCGCGGCGCCCCACCGGCACTGACAAGGCGGCCTAGCCATGATCGAAGGCATCGTCGAGTGGTCCATCAGGAACCGCTTCCTCGTCATCCTCGCGTCGATCGTCGTCGGGATCGCGGGGGTCCGCGCGCTCTTGACGATGCCCGTCGACGCCATCCCGGACCAGTCCGAGAACCAGGTGATCGTCTTCACCGACTGGATGGGCCGAAGCCCCCATGAGATCGAGGACCAGGTCACGTATCCCCTGACCACCAAGCTCCAGGGCCTGGCCGGGGTGAAGGTCGTCCGCTCGTCGAGCGAGTTCAACTTCTCGATGATCAACGTGATCTTCGACGACTCGGTCGACTACTACTTCGCCCGCCAGCGGGTGCTGGAGCGCCTGGCGACCGTCGCACCCGAGATGCCCGAGGGGGTCACCCCCTACATGGCCCCGGACGCCACGGCCGTCGGCCAGATCTTCTGGTACACCGTCGAGGGCGACGAGACCGACCTGGGCGAGCTGCGGGCCATCCAGGACTGGTACGTCCGCTACCAGCTGAACTCCGTCCCCGGCGTGGCCGAGGTCGCCTCGGTCGGCGGGGCCCCGCGCGAGTACCAGGTCGACCTCGACCCGACCAGGCTCCGCTCCTACGGCATCAGCCTGGGCGAGGTCTATTCGGCCGTCCAGCGCTCCAACTCGGCCGTGGGCGGCCGGGTGATCCACAAGGGGAACGCCGAGTACCTCATCCGCTCGGTCGGCTGGATCAAGGACGTCGAGGACCTCAAAAAGACGGTGGTCGCCGAGCGCGGCGGCGTCCCCATCTACCTGCAGACCGTCGCCGCGGTCCAGATGGGCCCCGGCTTCAAGCGGAGCGTGCTCGAGAAGGACGGCAGGGAGGTGGTCGGCGGCGTGGTGATGATGCGCTTCGGCGAGAACCCGCTGGAGGTGACGCGTCGGGTCAAGGAGAAGATCACGACCCTCTCGGCGGGCCTGCCCGAAGGCGTCCGGATCGTCCCCTTCTACGACCGCACGCCGCTCATCAACAAGGCGCTGGAGACGGTCTCGGACACGGTCAAGGAGGAGATCATCATCTCGACGGTGATGATCGTGCTCATCATGGGGCACCTGGGCGGGGCGTTCGTCGTCTCCATCACGCTGCCGCTGGCGATCCTCTTCAGCTTCCTCATGATGAAGATCTTCGGCATCCCGTCGAACATCATGAGCCTCGCCGGGATCGCCATCTCGGTCGGCATCCTGGAGGACCAGGCCGTCGTCATGACCGAGAACGCCGCTCATCACCTCACGCGGAAGTTCGGCGACCAGCCCGTTCGCGGCGACGCGCTCGACGTCATCATCCCGGCCTGCCGCACGGTCGGTCGGCCCATCTTCTTCTCGATCCTCATCACCATCCTCTCGTTCCTCCCCGTGTTCGCCCTGACCGGCCGGTCGGGGAAGATGTTCCACCCGCTGGCCTGGACCAAGACGTTCGCCCTGATCGGCGTCGCCGTCCTGGCCATCACGCTCGTCCCGGCCCTCATCCCGATCTTCCTCCGGGGGCGGATCAAGGGCGAGGACGACAGCTGGCTGGTGCGGACGATGATCACCATCTTCAAGCCGATGCTCTCCTGGCTGATGGACCGGACGACGCTCGTCTGCTGGCTTTTCGCGGTGATCCTCGGCTGCGGCTACCTCGCCTCGACCCGGCTCGGGAGCGAGTTCATGCCGCCGCTCGACGAGGGCTCGATCCTCGACATGCCGACCTCGGTCCCGAGGATGTCGGTGACCCAGGCGGCGCAAGACCTGAAGGCCCGGGACGCGGTCCTGCGCGGCTTCCCCGAGGTGCTCACGGTGGTCGGCAAGGCCGGGCGGGCGGAGACGGCGACCGACCCGTCGCCGCTCGACATGGTCGAGACGATCATCAACCTCCGCGACCGCGGGCTCTGGCCGAAGCGGAAAATGGAGTTCGAGGACGCGCTCTTTCAGACGAGGGCCGCCCTCGCCTCGCTCGAGTCGAAGGGCCTGCTCGAGCCCCCGGCGACCAAGGGGGAGCGGGACGTCCTCCTGAACGAGGCGGCGATGGAGGTCGTCGCCAAGGTCGACCAGTCGCTCCGGGACCTGGCCCTCCTCCGGATCAAGGAATACCGCCCGGCGCTCGGCTCCGTGCTCGCGGGCGAGGCTGTCGACTCGCTCTTGGCCCGGGTCGACCCGACCCTCGTCCCCCGCAAGCTCACGCCGACGGAACGCGAGGACCTCGCGAAGGAACTCGGCGTCGTCCACGGCGGACGGCTCACGCTCGAGCCGCGGTTCGACGACGTGACCGCCCTCGTGAAGGACGCATCGAAGCGGCTCATCGCCCTCGGGGCCCTCGAGGACCGCCCGGACCTCCTCTCGCCCCCGCCGGGGCCCTGGGAGCGGGCCGCCGAAGCGGCGGGCGAGCTCCTCGGCACCGGCCGGGAGACGCTCTTCACCCGGATCACCGACCAGATCGTCCGGGCCCACGAGGAGAAGCTCGAGGAGCGGATGAAGTCCCTCAACTGGGAGCTTTTCGACCGGGCCGTGGCCGTGGGCTCGGAGGCGGCGGTGGACGAGCTCGTCAAGCGGGGCGAGGCCAAGAAGCTCACGCTCAGGGCGGCCGCGTCGGGAGGACTCGCCGCCCTCCAGGCCTCGCTCGAGAAGCCCTTCTCCGACCGGCTCTTCCTCTGGCAGAAGTCGAAGCAGGACCTGGTCGACGAGATGGGCACGGCGCTCCAGGTGCCCGGCTGGGGGAACATCTTCACCCAGCCGATCATCAACCGGATCGAGATGCTCGCCACGGGCGTCCGCACGCCTGTCGGCGTCAAGGTTTTCGGCGACGACCTGGACGAGATCCAGCGGGTGAGCCAGGAGGTGGCCCGGGTGCTGCGCGGGGTGCGGGGCGCCAACGGCGTCGTCCCGGACCAGATCGTCGGCAAGGGCTACGTCGAGATCGACATCGACCGCGAGAAGGCGGCCCGCTACGGCATCCAGGTGGGCGACGTGCAGGACGTGGTCGAGGTGGCGATGGGCGGCAAGCCGCTCACGACGACCGTCGAGGGGCGCAGGCGGTTCCCGGTCCGGGTCCGCTACGCCCGGGACTTCCGGACCGACGAGGAGGCCCTGAAGCATACGCTCATCGCGGCCCGGGGCTCGGCCGCCGCGGGCTCGGACGCCCCGGGCGGGATGGGCATGGCCGGGGCTTCCGGCGGCGCCCCGGCGTCCGGATCCGGAACCCAGCCGACCCAGATCCCGCTTTCTCAGGTCGCGAGCGTCCGGGTGGTCGAGGGCCCGTCGATGATCAAGAGCGAGAACGGCCTGCTCCGGGCCTACGTCCAGCTCACGGTCACGGGCCGCGACGAGGTCGGGTTCGTCGAGGAGGCCCGCCGCGTCGTCGCCGACGAGGTCAAGCTCCCCCCGGGGATGTACGTCGAGTGGTCGGGCCAGTTCGAGAACGAGCTCAAGACCCGCAAGACCTTGCAGCTCGTCTTCCCGGCGGTCATCGCGGTCATCGTGCTCATCCTCTATTTGACCTACAAGAGCTGGATCGACGCGATGCTGATGATGACGGCCGTGCTCGGGGCGCTCGCCGGGGGGGCGATGTTCCAGTGGCTCTTCGGCTTCAACTTCTCGGTCGCCGTCTGGGTCGGCTACATCGCCTGCTTCGGCATGGCCACCGAGACCGGCATCGTGATGCTCGTCTACCTCCGGGAGGCGATCGAGGAGCGAGGGGGGCTCGAGGGCATCGGCTCCACCGCGGAGCTCAAGGAGGCCATCCTGGACGGCGCCATCCACCGCCTGCGGCCGAAGCTCCTGACCGAGGGGACCACGATCATCTCGATCGCGCCGATGCTCTGGGCAACCGGGGTCGGCTCCGAGGTCATCCGCCCCATGGCCGCGCCGGTCTTGGGCGGCCTGCTCATCGCCGACGAGGTCATCGACGTCTTCCTCCCGGTCCTCTACTTCGCCGTCAAGAAGTGGCAGTGGCGGAAGATCCATCACTTGAGCGTCTTCGAGGATCGCGTCGGGGTCGTCCCGGCCGCCTCCGAAGACGGGGCCCTGGTCTCTTCATCCCGAGGTTCATGATGCGTCGAAGGGTGTTGTTCCCGGCCGCAATGCTCGCCTGGCTCGGCGCGATCGCCTCCGCCGCGGGCCGGGGGGACGGCGGGACGGTGCGCTTGGTCGCCCCGGACGGTCCCGACCGGGAGGGCAAGCAACCGCAGGCGGCGGTGGACCCGGCCGGTCGGATCTACGTCGCCTTCGGCGTGGGCCGCACCGTGCGCCTGGCCGTCTCGACCGACCGAGGGGGGTCGTTCCAGGTCTCGACGGTCGACTCGGTCGGGTCGCTGGCCCTCGGGATGCGGCGCGGGCCGCGGGTCGCCGCGACCGAGGACGCGGTGGTCGTCACGGCCGTCGGCGGCGATGAGGGCGGGGGTCGGGACGGGGACGTCCTCGCCTGGCGCTCGACCAACGGCGGGAAGAGCTGGGAGGGGCCGACGCGGGTGAACTCCGTCGCGAGCTCCGCCCGCGAAGGCCTCCACGGGATGGCGTCGGGCCCGGGCGGGAAGGTCTTCGCCACCTGGCTCGACTTACGGAACGGGCGGACCGAGGTCTACGGTGCCGCGTCGCACGACGGCGGCAAGAGCTGGGAGCCGGACGTCCTCGTCTACCGCTCGCCCGAGAAGAGCGTCTGCGAGTGCTGCCACCCCTCGGCGGCCTTCGCCCCCGACGGCGCTCTCCACGTGATGTGGCGCAACTCGCTCGCAGGGGCCCGCGACCTGTTCCTCGCGAGCTCCGCCGACGGCGGGAAGAGCTTCGGCCCGGCGGCGAAGCTCGGCCGCGGCACCTGGCCGCTCAACGCCTGCCCCATGGACGGCGGCGCCGTCGCCGTCGGGCCCGACGGCCGGGTCGAGACGGTCTGGATGAGGGCCGGCTCGACCTTCGCCGCAAGGCCGGGCGAGCGCGAGCGCGAGCTGGGCCGCGGGGTCCAGGGCTGGACCGCGGCCGGGCCGGGCGGCGCCTACTCGGTCTGGCTCCAACAACGTCCGGGAAGGCTCCTGGCCCTCACGCCCCGGGGCGGGGCCCCGACGACCCTGGCGGAGAACGCCAACGATCCCGTGGTCGCCTCCGCCCCCGGCGGGCGCGGCCCGGTGGTCGCCGTCTGGGAGGATAAATCGAGCCAGGGCGGCATCGCGGCCCGGGTGCTCGCGACGGGTGGGGGAGACGCCCCTCGCTGAACGAAATACGCCCCGGCCGGGCATGGGGTAGGGCCGGTCGGGGGCGTAAGAGTCTGTCCCATATGTGGAACTACGCCGCCATAGGCCGGGGATAGCGGAACTCCGGGTCGACGACGTTCGAAGGGAGGAGCCGATGGAGCATCAGTTGGATCATCGCCAGTTTGATGAACGCCTCGGACGACAGCACGGTCTTCTCGCGGTCCTTGGTCAGGCGGCGGCAGCGGCCCAGCCAGGCGAACGTCCGCTCGACCGGCCAGCGGATCGGCAGGAGCACCCAGCCCTTCGCCCCCTCGGGGCGGCGGATGATCTCCAGCTCCCAACCCGCATGCTCCTCGACCCACTCGTGGAGCTTGAAGTTGTGGTACTTCGAGTCGGCGAACATCCGCGTGACCTTGCCCATCGGCTGGCCGTCCAGCCGGGCGGACAGGTCGGCGGCCGCCTTGGCGTCGTCGACCGAGGCCGCCGTGACCAGGACGGCCAGCAGCAAACCCATGGAATCCACGACGATGTGACGCTTCCGCCCGTCGACGTTCTTGGCGTTGTCGCGGCCCCGCTCCTCGCCGCCGGAAGTCGTGTCGACCGACTGACTGTCGACGCTCGCCGTGGTCCGGGGGCGGTACGGCTTCTCCTTCGTCCGCACCTTGCGGCGTAGAGAGTCGTGGACGCGGTCGAGCGTGCCATTCGACCGCCACTCGTCGAAGTATCTCCAGACGGTGCTCCGGGGCGGGAAGTTCTCCGGCAGGTAACGCCACTGGCAGCCGGTCCGGAGCAGGTAGAGCACGGCGTCGAGGACGTCCCGTACGTCGGTCTTGCGGGGCCGTCCGCCGGTATAGACGGGGATGAGCGGCTCGATCAGGGCCCATTGCTCGTCGGTGACGTCGCTCGGGTAGTGGTGCGTTCTCATCGCCCTTCTACGCCGCTCGACACCCGTCCGGTCCACTTATGGGACAGTCACTCAGCACGCCCGCCCGGCACCCGTAACCGTTCACGGGCCGGTACTTGACAAGCGTCCGGCGGCCTGAGAATCCTCGAGGCGTGAAGCGTCCAGGTTGCATACCGCAGGCGACGTGGGACGTGATCCCGCCGGAGGCGCAGGCCGTCCTGGCGGTCGTGATCGCGGCTTTCGAGGTCCAGATCGCCGATCTGAAGGCGAGCCTGGAGCAGGACTCGTCGAACTCGTCGCGGCCGCCGTCGAGCGACCCGCCGCATCTCAAGCCGGCCCAGCAGCGGAGGCCGTCGGGTCGAAGGCGGGGCGGGCAGCCTGGGCATCGGCGGAACGATCGCATCCGGCTTGAGGCCGACGAGGTGGTCGACGCGAAGCCCGACCGCCGCCGACGCTGCGGCGAGGCCCTCGCCGGCGACGACCCCGGGCCGATCGTCCGCCAGGTCTTCGAGGTCCCCGAGGTCAGGCCGCGCGTCGTCGAATATCGAACCCACCGGTTGAGCTGTCCACATTGCGGGGCGTCGAGCTGCGGCGAACTTCCGGACGAGGCCGAACTCGGCTACGGGCCTCGGACGCAGGCCGTCTGCGCCGCGCTCGCGGGCGACGGCCGGATGAGCAAGCGACGCGTCGCCCGCGTGATGGAGTGGCTCTTCGGCCTGCCGATCGGCCCGGCGTCGGTCTGCGAATTGGAGCGTCGCACGGCCGAGGCCCCGGCCCCGATCCACGCCGAGGTGGTCGAACATATCCGCGAACTCCCCGCCGACGTCGACGAGACGAGCTGGCGCCAGGGGCGCGACCGGGGCTGGCTCTGGACGGCCACGACCAGGAGGCTGGCCGCCTTCCGGGTCGCCGCGAGTCGCGGCCGCGACGCCTTCGCCGAGCTGATGGGCCGGTCGCCGCCGTGGGTCGTGACCTCGGACCGCTACTCGGCGTACTCACACCTTCCGGCCGAGAGGCGCCAGGCCTGTTGGGCCCACACCATCCGAACGCAATCGACAAACCGGCCGATTCGCCGGCGTCTCCTCGGTTCCGCGATCCTCCCCATCGCTCGGCCTCGACGGCTCCTCCGGGCCCGGGCCTGACGGCTCCCCCCCGATCCGACCCAGCGGGATCACGTGCCGGATCTCCAGCGAGTCCTCCCCGACTATGACCCGCTCGATCAGCAGCTGCAAGATCCGCTGCCGCTCGGACGGCGTCGCCTCGGCGATCCGCGCCCGCACCCGAGTTCAGAACGACTTCAGGTCCGACCAGGCCGCTTTCGCCGCCTGACGCTCGGCCTGCGATCGTCGCTCCATCAGCCGACGATCTGCCGGGAGTAGAGGTCCTCCACCGCCGACAGGTACAGCCACCCTGCGCGGGTTGGGATGTAGGTGATGTCGGCCGTCCAGACCTGGTTCGCCTCCGCCGGCTCGAACTGCCGGCCCACGACGTTCTCGGCCACCGGGCGGTCGTGGTTCGAGTCGGTCGTGCACCGGAACTTCCGCTTGGTCTTGGCGGCGACCCCGTGCTCGCGCATCAGCTTGGCCGCCGTGTCGACGCAGCACGCCTCGCCCCGAGCCGCCAACTCGGCGCGGATGCGCGGGCCGCCGTAACGGGCCTTGACTTCGGCATGGACCACCCTGATGGCGACGGCCGGGGCCTCGCGTCTCAGCGTCCTGTCGCTCCGCGGCCTCCCCCGCCGGTCGTAACAACCGCCCGGGGAGACGGCCAGGACCGGGCACATGAGCCGGACCGGCCATCGGCCCCGATGGCGTTCGACGAAGTCGTACCTCATGACGACTCCCCGGCGAGGAAGGCCGTCGCTTTTTTCAGGAAGTCGCGCTCCATCGTCAGCCGCTTGTTCTCGGCCCGGAGGCGGCGCAGCTCCTCCTCCAGGGCCGGCGGGTTGCCACTGCCGGGGAAGGCCGGAGCGCCGCTCGCGGCGAGCGCCGTCTTCCAGCTCCGCAGCAGGCTCTCGCCGAGGTCGAGGTCGCGTGCACCTCGACCTCGGCGATGCTCTTGCCCTGCTCGGTGACGAACTGGACGGCCCGGACCTTGAATTCGGGGGTGAACGTCCGTCGTGTCTTTGCCATCGCTGTCCTCCTCACGCTGAGCTTACGCTCTTATCGGAGCGCTCGCCATTCGTGGGGAAGTCCATCTTCCGCCTCCTCAAGCCGTCAGATAGAACCTAGTCGTTGCGTTGCCCAATACCTCGCACAATCAAACCGGACCGGCTGTCGATTGACAAATGACATATATTGATGTCTGCATTTGATTTGGGGCACGGCCTTGTCGTCCCGTGAGCGTTTAAAATACGATGATGTTTGAGTGCGATCGCTTGAAAGTCGCGGGTGTGAAGGATCTGATCCGAAGCATGCCGGTCGAATTCGCGTTCCGTTAAACATTCCAGGCCGAGAGACATCGGAGAAGTTCCCACCATGGCCTTTCACTTCGGG
Source organism: Paludisphaera soli (assembly GCF_011064595.1). Lineage (GTDB taxonomy): Bacteria > Planctomycetota > Planctomycetia > Isosphaerales > Isosphaeraceae > Paludisphaera > Paludisphaera soli. The sequence goes on from NZ_JAALJI010000001.1 coordinate 778,059, forward strand.
CGACTACGGCCGGACCGGGGTTTGGCGAGAGTCTCGCCGCCCTTCCTCTGGACAGTACTGGTGATTTGCTCGCACGTGATTTCCAGAGATTCGGCCGTCGCCCAAGCGCCCATTGTTGCAACTCCGATAGCTCCAAACACCTTGCCGATTCCTATCATTCGTCCGGATCCTTGGCAGGACCCAACCTATGAACCCTTCCTGGCCGCCCTCCGAAGGACTGCACAAGGCGACCCCGACTATGAGGTTCGGCGTGACGGCATGACGAGATTCGGAAAGTCGCTCCGAGAGCCGGGCGTGATCTTTGCCGCCCTGAGCGACAAGAATGGTCGGGTTTGGGCGGAAGGCCTTCGATGGATCAGGATCAGTCGCTGGCTTAACACGACCCTGGTGCCTAACCTCACGGAGCATCTGACTGATCCGGACCCCGAGGCGCGGTTCCAGGCGGCTTCGGCTCTACGCGAGTTGGCTCCCTGGGCCGTGCCCGAAACCTTGCCTCGCCTGGCGGGACTGCTGAAGGATCCTCTGCCGGCTGTCCGGCTGGCTGCACTGGCGGCCCTGACTGAATATGGGACGGCTGCGGCAGCCGATGCCTTGCCGATCCTTGAAGGCCCCCCGCCGGATCCGAAGGACGACGATTGGCTGTTCAGAACGGCCATCGCCGTGACGAGAATAGACCCCAGGCACCCCGATCCGGCCGCTTGGCTCATCCTACGCTCGTCCGACCGTGCCGACGCGTCGGCCGTCGCTCAGGCCATCGTCTCGATGGCGGTTCAGGTCGGATTCGACCCGAGTTCTGGTCTCGCCTGGGCGGCGGGGAACGGGAGAGACGCGACCTGGGCGAGAGTATTGCCCGCGGTCGACGCCTGGAGCCGTCATCGATTTTGGGTTCGTCCGCCGGATCCACCAATGAAGCCGGGCCAGGTCGCCCCTTGGCAGCCCTTGACCTCCTCATCACCGGCACAACTCGGACGTCTCGTGGATGCATTGTTGGGGCGTGTCGAAGCCTCTCAGACCGATCCCGAGCTACGTGTCGCCACGCTGGAGGTGATCGGCCGCATGGGCGTCTACGCCTCGTCGGGCACGCCCACGCTTCGAAGGCTGGCGAACGCCGAGACCGACCCATTGCGCAGGCTTCATATCGAGGCGACTCTGCTCCGCGTGGTCCCCGACGATACGGGGGCTGTATCGCTTTTATGGACTTCCGCCACTGGCCCGGATCAACTCGTCGGCGAGATCGCCTACGAATGGCTTCGCGACGCTGCAGTCTTCGGGCGCGGAAGCGGGCCCAATCTCGCCGGGCTCCTATCGAATGCGATCGCGTCTGGAAATGCTGCCCTCCGGAAACAGGCCATCCCCCTGGCATTATCTCTGGGCGTGACGCTCACTCCCGATCAAGCCCGCCCCCTCTTGCCGGGCGTACTTAAGTCGATCAAGTCTGGGACGTCGGCGGAAGTCCCCCAGACGCTCCACGAGGCCGCTGTATTGATGCCGTCCCTCTCCCACGCCGAGCGAGGTCCCCTACTGCACGCCGTTCTCGAACGCTTCGACCGGAGAGAACCCCCTATCGTCGCCACTATCTCCGCGACCCTCGTCAAGTGGGCGATACTGTCACAGCCCGAGAAAGCGTCACTCCCACTGGGTCTCCCCATCGACTTGAATCGGCCGCAGCCTCCCGCCCGCTCGCCGCTTATGAGCTCACGGATTCTCGGCCAGCTATTCGACGCATTGCTCAAGGGCCTCAACGATTCCGATCCGGCCGTCCGTGAGACTATAGTCCTGACCTTGCCCATCGGGTTCCGTATGGACGACGACCATCAGCCGCGATACATCGACGCGCTGGCCGATCATGTGCGAGCCGGCGAGCCGGCGCTGTACGCGATGCTGGATCGCCTTGGAATCGCCGTGCAACAGTCGCAAATGCGACTGATGTCCGATCGCGTCTGGCAGGATTTAATCGGTCGGTTGCGAGTGCGTGTGACATCGGACGACATGAAGGATCGGCAGGTGGCCGCCCAGATGCTCGGGGAGTTGGGGCTCTATGGTTTTCAACCCCCTCCGAATGTTGCGCCCCAGTTCCCGCTCCCTGCCGAAGCGCGAGTCGATGCAATTTTGGAAGCTCTGGCAATGGGGTTGGAGGGTGCAGACGCCGCCACCAAGAAAATCGTGGCGTCGGCCATTATGAATGCCGGAGCCATCCGGCGTTGCCGGATCGAGCCGCTCATGGCGGCATGGCAGGCCGTGCAGAATCTTGACGGCGACCGACACTTCCTGTCAAGGTTTGCCGCGGAGTTGGAGCGGCTCCTCGGCGACTCGCCGACGGTGCGAGATGCATGGCGTACCGCCCTGACAGCTTCCGAGGAACCGCCACCCGTGAATCTCGATCCGAGGATTTTCCGTGGCTTCCTGGTATCGGTCTTCATCACGCCACAGAGTCGCGCAATCTCACGAGCATTGGCCGACGAATTCCTCGAACGGCTTGATCACCCGGATCCAACGGAACGTCTGAAGGCGGCGAAGGGGCTCGTACAACTTGGCCTCACCCTCGATTTCCGTCAAGCCTCACGTCTGTTGCAGCATCTTCCGGATCCAGACCCCTCGGTCCGCCGCGCGATCCAGGCGGCTATATGGCAATGGATCTATCCAGATGCGCCGATATCGCCTGCGCCTCAGGCCCCATCCGCTCCGGCTCGAACGACTCCGCTCTGGCCTCCGCCGCCCGGGAATACGCCCATCCCTCTCCCAGACGAGGCCATTGGACGGCCCGACGCCGTGTGGGACGATGTCATCGTAAAAATCGCGAGGCTCTTGATCCGCGAATATGGAAACATCTACTATATGGTACCCTCCCCAAAAGGCGCTCATGGGGATAGCTCGGAGGCGATCGATCCCGAGACCTGCCTGGTGCTTATTACCGAGATCGAACCGATCCACGGGGACGGGACGAGGCTCAGTGTCAGCGAAAGGGCCGAGTTGGTCGGGCTCAAGAAGCTCTATCCGCCTCGAACGTGGAAGGAATGCCTGACCCGGTTGATCACCAAGGCACCCGGGCGATATCGCATGGTCATGGTGATGATCAGGCCGACCGCGGACCGGCCTCCCAGCCAGGTGGACGCGACCTGGTCGGGAGGACTGACGGACGACATGGCGCTCAACCCGTTCGGCTGGAACTCCGCCGTCGACATGAACTCGGTGGTCATGGCTCTCCCTCGCTCGATGAAGGGGCATCCTATCGACGACGGCATGGTCTGGGTCGTCGTCTTCGACCTTGAACGGCCGCGAGCCGGGCGCATCGACCCAAAGATGCGAGGAGAGACGTGGGAGAAGAACCTCATGGATGCCGGACTTGGCGAGTTGCTCTCTCCCCTCCAGCCTTCTGGACGATGACATTAAGCCTCCGTTCGATCGGAGTGCATGCCATGGCCGATCCCGTGAACCGAGACTCAACCTCCTCGCCCCACGAGAATTTCGTCGGCCTAGACCGGGGTCGCAGGAGCCTGACCTATGTCGCGACTGCTGGGGCCCTCTTGCTGCTCGCAGGGTTCTTCCTTCTGATCGCGATGCAGGGCGAAGCTTCGGACGCCCCCGCACTCGGCTGGCAGGAGGTCGTCGAGGGGTTGTGGCTCCTGCATCTCGCGGCGATTCCGATTCTCTTGCTCCACACGTCGTGGCTCGCTCGGATCTTACAGCTTGGGCCGGCGGACGACCCGATCCCGCGGGCTCGCTTCTACGCTTGCATGGGCTTCAAAACGGCGATCCCACTACTTGTCGCAGTCACCTACGCCCTCCTACGCTCGGGCGTAGTCCTAGGTCGGCAACGGCTCGACACGGCCCTCTTGCTCTCGAGCGTCCCCCTCTACCTGTCGATTGGCCTGATGATGTTCCCATCCGCGCCGTTCTTTCAACGACCGAGGCCGGCCCGTCGACAGGAGCCCCCGAAGCCTGATGGATCCCCGTCGGCGAGTGCGGAAGACGGGCTTCATAGACGATTCGCGGTCGCCTTCTCGTTCCCCGGCGAACGTCGCGGATTCGTGGGCGAGTTGGCCGCGATTCTCGCCGGAAGACTGGGAAAGGGAAGGGTTCTCTATGACAGCTTCCACGAGGCCGAACTCGCCCGTTTCAACCTCGATCTCTATCTGCCGAAGCTCTATCAAATCGACTCGGAATTGATCGTTGTCTTCCTGGATCGCGACTACGAGGGGAAGCGGTGGTGCGGCCTTGAGTGGCGATCCATCCGCCAGTTGATCCAGACCGTCGATGAACACCGCATCATGCTCCTCGCCTTCGACGAATCGCTACTTCGTCAGGAGCAGGGGAATGAACTGGGCGTCCTCCCGGGCGACGGCTACGTATTCATCGCAGACCGACCCGCCAAGGAGATCGCCGATCTAATACTCGAACGTCTGGCTTTCGAGCGGAGGGCCGCTACGGCTGCGCCATAACCACCGGCGGAGCCGAGCATGCCCTGCTCGACGCCTGCTTCGTCGTGACCGACGCCCTCAGCCTGGCCGCCGTCCAGCCCGGCGGGGTCGTCGCCGCCGAGGCCGCCCGGGGCGAGTTGAAGGCGACAATCCGCGAGACGTCGAAGACGGGCCTGGAGGCCGTCTCCAGGGCGGGCTCGCGCAAGGCGCGATGCTGGTGGGCGGTCCGCTCCGCTGACGGCGTCCACAAGGTGCTCAGGCGTGCCCTGGAGGCCCTCGCCCGCATGATGCTCGGCCAGCGCGTCGACGTCGCCCCCCTCTCGCAGTCGAGGCGAAGGGCCGGCAAGCATCTCGCCGGTCTGCCCGCTCGCGACTCGCGCGTGGACTTCGCCTCGGAGAACGCGACGGCGACGATCAGGCATTCGCGGCCGGCCGCCGACTTTGTGCAAGGTGCCGCTTCCGAAGTGATCCTTCGCCGAAGAATTCGGAACTCTTGCGATGATTGTGTGGTGCCGAGTGCAATCGATCGCGTATCCTGGACCCGCGCCGACGGCGGATTCCCGCCATATCAATCGACTTTCGATCGGGACTTCGAGCGAGCCGCCATGTCGAACAACGATCAGAAGCGCTACCACGCCTTCCTGTCATACAACTCGGCGGATCGCCCGGCCGTGCGTCAGCTCGCCGAGCGGCTCAGGGCCGAGGGGTTGGAGCTGTACCTGGAGGAGTGGGAGCTGGCCCCGGGCCGCGAGTTCCAGGCGGCGTTGGCCGAGGGCCTGCGCGACAGCAAGTCCTGCGTGGTCTTCCTCGGCCCCAGCGGCCTCGGGCCCTGGCAGAAGCAGGAGCTCCAGGTCGCGATCGACCGGCGGGCCCGCGAGGAGTCGTTCCCGGTCGTCCCGGTGCTGCTGCCGGGCGCCGAGCGGCCGCGCCGCGGGGACGTAGCGCTCCTGGAGTTCCTGATCAACGCCTCCTGGGTCGAGTTCCTCAAGACCCTCGACGACGAGGCGGCCTTCCGGGGCCTGGTCTGGGGCGTCACGGGCGTCAAGCCCCGGGCGACGGACGTGTCGCCCTACGAGGGGAAGTGCCCGTATCGCGGGCTGGAGGCGTTCGGGCCGGGGGATGCGAAGTACTTCTTCGGCCGCGCCGCGCTGACAGGCTGGCTGGCCAGCGAACTGCGGCGCGAGGTCCGCTCGGCCGACGGCGTGCGGCTGCTGGCCGTGCTCGGCCCATCGGGCAGCGGCAAGTCGTCCGTCGTCCTGGCGGGGCTTGTGCCGAGCTTGAAAGAGGGGGCGATCGAAGGGAGCGCGAGCTGGCCTGTCGCCATCCTCCGCCCCGGGGGCGACCCGTTGAAGAACCTCGCCGAGAAGCTCGTCCCTCTGCTGCGCGCGGAGGTCCGGCCCGACGCGTCGCTCTCCGAGGCGGCGGAGCAGAAGGAGCTGCTCGTCGACCTTCAAGGCGACGGGGACGAGGCCCCGGCCGCGCTCGACCGCTACGCCGGCCTGAAGTTCGCCCCGGAGCCCGAGGGCCGCCGGCTCCTGATCGTCGTGGACCAGTTCGAGGAGATCTTCACGCATCGGCCGCAGGACGACCACGCGAAGGCCCGATTCGAGAAGTCCCGCGACGCTTTCGTCGCCAACCTGCTCCACGCGGCGTCCGCCCCCGGGGGCCGCGTAGTCGTCGTGCTCACGATGCGCTCCGACTTCCTCGGCCGTTGCGCGGCGTCGCCCCGGCTCGCCGCCGCGCTCGGCTCCCATCAGCAGCTGGTCGGCTTCATGACGCCCGCTGAGCTTCGCGAGGCGATCGAGCGGCCGGCGTTCCTGGCCGGCTGCGAGGTCGAGCCGGCGTTGACCGAACGCCTCCTGGCCGACGTGAGGGGCCAGGCGGGGTCCCTGCCGCTCCTGCAGTTCGCCCTGACCGAGCTATGGAAGAAGCGAGACGTCCGTCGACTCACCCTGGCGTCGTATGAGGCGCTGGGGACCGACGAGCACGGCGAGCGCCGGGGCGTCGAGCGGGTGCTCGAGAATCGGGCGGAGGAAGTCTACCTCGGCCTCGACCCCGAGGACCAGGAGCTCAGCCGACGCCTCTTCCTGCGACTCGTGCAGCCGGGCGAGGGGGCCGAGGACACCAAGCGGCGAATCTCCTACGACGGGCTGCTGCCCGACGACCCGGGGCGGGCCGCCGCCTTCCGCCGCCTGATCCAGGCCCTCTCCGGCGGCGCGGCCCGGCTGGTCACGACGGACGCCGGCGGCGGCGGCTCGATCGAGGTCGCCCACGAGGCCCTCATCCGCGGCTGGTCCAGGCTCCGCGGCTGGATCGAGGCCGACCGCGCCGGGATGCGCATCCGCGACCGGCTGGCCGAGACGGCCCGAGAGTGGTCCGGGGCCGCCTCCGAGCACAAGGCCGATTACCTCTACGCGGGGGCGCAGCTGGCGCTGGCTCGTGAGTGGGCCTCCGCACACCGCGACGAGCTCAGCGCCTTGGAGGTTGCGTTCCTGGGCACCGGCGAGGAGGCCGAGCGACAGCGGACGCAGGACGAAGCCGAGCAGCAGCGTCGCCTGCGTGAGGCGGCCGAGGAGGCGGCCGAGGCTGAGCGAAAACGAGCCGAAGAGGCGGAACTTCGTCAGCAGGCCGAGACGGCGCGGGCCGAAGCGGAGGCGGCTCGAGCCCGAGAGGCGGAGGCGCGAGAGAGGGCCGAACAGGGGAGGACGTTGGAGGCCGAGAGGGCGACCACCGAAGCCGTCAAACGAGAGGACGCCGAGCGTCGGAGGGCCGAAGAGGCTCTCACATCGGCGGAGGGCCAGCGCCGGGCGGCGGAACGGGAACGCCGTCTCGGTCGCCGTTACCAACGCGTGGCGGGGGCTGCGTGCCTCCTCCTCATCTCCGCCTGCGGCCTGGGTTACTGGGCCAACTCGGCAAGGATCGACGCTGAGAGCAACGAGAGGATCGCCGAGTCGCGGCGACTGGCGGCGCTCTCGGAGGCGGCGAGGCCGCTACGGCTGGATCGGGCGTTGCTTCTAGCTGTCGAAGCCTCGCGTGGCCCTGACACGATCGAAGCCCGCGCCAGCCTGCAACATGCCTTGGACGAGCGTCCGGAAGTGGTTCGCTTCAGCCACGTCCCGGAGGGTGGCGTCGGTTCCGTGGCCTTCGACTCGGGCGGCACGCTCGCCGTGAGTCAAGGCGGGACGATTGCCTTGTTCGATTCGGAAGGAAAACGTCTCCATTTAGATCCCCTGTTAGTCGCGGAGGCTCATGTTATAGACATGGCATTCGCCCCAGGAAAAGATCTCATGCTCGTCGCGGGTTATAGCCGCGGCGAGGGGGCGGATGCCCGAGGAGGCGTCGCGCTGTTCGATCGGTCTGGACACTTGTTCAGAACTGTGGACGTCGCAGAGGGTCCAGTGACCAGCGTGGCTGTCGACGCGGCCGGGGCTTTCGCAGCCGGCTTCGGACCTCGGCATGAAGACGACTCCGAGGCCGGCGGTGGCGTGATCCTGTTCGAGATCAACGGTCGCAAAGTCTCCAGTCATGACGTTCCGGAGGGCTACGTTCGAGACGTGGTCTTGGCGTCGGGCGAGAATCCCGGCCTCGCCGTGGGCTACGCACGCGGCGAGGGACATGAGGCCCGCGGTGGCGTGATCCTATTCAATCCGGGCGGCCGCAAGCATCTCGACGTCCCCGAAGGCTTTGTACTCTCTGTGTCTTTTGGACCGAGCGAGACTCTCACAGCAGCTTACATAACCGACTCCGGCAGCGGAGTCGTCCGCTTCGACGGCGAAGGTCGCAGAGTTGGGAACCTCCCGCTGAGGGTCGAGGAGGGCCACGTGGGCCACGCCCGGATCGGGCCCAACGGAGACATCGCCGTTACATATAACGATGCGGCCCGTGGGGGCGGGATAGTCGTGTTCGACGCCGCGGGCCGTCGGTCTGGATCAGCCCCGATGAAGATAGCAGAGGGCCGCGTCAATTGCGTTAGCTTTGGTCCGCGCGGGATCCTTGCGGCAGGTTATGCACCCAACCTGCGAGATAATGGTTTAGGTGGAGTCGTTCTGCTAGATCCAGCGAGGCGACAGCGGCCGGCAACTCCACTCGAGGGCACCGTTTCGAGCGTCGCTTTCAATCCATCTGGGATTCTCGCAGTGGGGCACAGGCGCAAGCGAGGAGGGGATGTCGTATCGCTTCTGGACGTTGACGGGCGGCCTGGCCGCGATGCATCTCCGGCGATCAACGAGGGGTACGTGAGGAGCGTGGCGTTCAGCCCGCGAGGAGTCCTCGCCGTCGGGGTCGAATTTGAAAGATGCGAGAATGACGTCGCCCGTGGCGGCGTGGTCCAATTTGACGCCGAAGTCCATCGGTCGGGCCTCCTGGAAATTCCTTGGGGGCCGGTTACAAGCGTAGCCTGCGACTCGAGCGGTACCGTGGCTGCGGCGTACGCAACCGGCGAAGGAGTCGACGCTCGCGGTGGCGTCGCCTTGATCGACGCGACGGGTCGCTTGACCAGCAACGTGGAGGTCCCGGAGGGCCACGTGACCGGCGTGGCGTACGGCCCAGGTGAGGGTTTCGCCGTCGCCTACTCCAGAGATGGGGGCGAAAGCGACCTCCCGAGTGGCGGAGTCGTCTTCTTCGACACTAAAGGCCGCCGTCTAAGGACTGCCGAGATCCCGACGATATATGTCACCGGCGTGTCGATCAATCGCTCGGGTCTACTCGCGGCCGGATACGGGGGAGTCGGCGGGAGTGGCGGCGTCGCACTGTTCGAGATGGACGACCGATCGGCAGCTGCGAGGTATTTGGCGGTGCCAGAAGGCTACGTCAACACCGTGGCGTTCGGCCCGAAGGACGCCCTGGCAGTGGGGTATGGACGCGTCGGTGGTGCCAGTTGGGGTGTGGTCTTGTTCGACGCCAAGGGCCGTAGGCAGCGGACCATGTCGCTCGACGTCAAGAAGGGGAGCATCCGAGGTCTGGCTTTCGACGCGACTGGGATCCTCGCGGTAGGGTACAACGCCACATCCCCAGTCAACAACGGGGTGTTCTTGCTCGACGCTGACCCTACCTCCTGGCTCAGCCAAGCCCAAGCGATCGCCAACCGCAACTTCACGCGGGCGGAATGGGCGGATTGCTTCCCGGACTTCCCACAGAGCGCCCCCTACCGCCGCACCATCCGGTCCCACCCCTGGCCGCACGACCTAACCGGGGAAGAGAAGAATGCGGCCGTGGCGTGGGAGAATCACCACCTCGAAAAAGAAGGCGAAAGATGAGCAAGCCTTTCCGCATCCTGAGCATCGACGGCGGCGGCATGATGGGGGCGTTCCCGGCCGCGGCGCTGGCGGCGTTCGAGCGGGCGACCGGCCGCAGGGTCGTCGACCACTTCGACCTGATTACGGGGACCTCGACCGGCGGCATCATCGCGATCGGGCTGGCCATGGGGGCCACGGCCGAGCAGATCAGCGCCTTCTACGAGACCGAGGGGCCGAAGATCTTCCCGAGGCGCACGGGCATGCAAGGGTGGATCGGGCGAGCGAAGGACCTGTTCCGGCCTAAGTACTCGAACGCGGGGCTGCGTGCGGCCGTCGAGGGGGTCGTCGGCGACCGGCCGCTGAAGGAGGCGAAGACGCGGCTGGTGATCCCCTCGTACGACGTGAACACGGGCAAGGTCTACCTCTTCAAGACGCCGCATCACGAGAACGCCCGGGCCAACGCGGACCTGCCGGCGCTGGACGCGGCGCTGGCGACCTCGGCGGCCCCGACCTTCTTCCCCGCGCACGTCATCCCCGGCCTGGGGACGTTCATCGACGGCGGGATGTGGGCGAACTGCCCGGCCGTCGTCGGCCTGGTCGAGGCGATGGACTTCCTGGGCCGGGCCCCGGAGGACGTCCGCATGCTGAGCATCAGCACGACCAACTACCCGTTCCTCATCGACGACCCCGGCAAGCTCCGCGGCCTGCTCGGCTGGGCGCCGAAGCTCGTCGACACCTTCATGTTCGGCCAGGCCCAGTCGGCGGTGAACACGGCCTTCTGCCTCCTGAAGCGCGGCCTGTTCCACAGGATCGACTACGTGGTGCCCGCCCAGGCGTACAGCATGGACGCCGCCGCCGCCGCCCGGGACGTCGCCTCCAGGGGCCGCGTGATCGCCGAGCTGAACGAGAACATGCGCGTGGTGCGAGAGCAGTTCCTGAACGGCGACCCGACCGAGCCGTACACGCCGCTCGCGTGAGCGTCCGCCGAGGAAGCTCGTCGACGCCGGTGCTGATCTTACGGAGGACCCGCGTGAAGAATCTTCGCTACCAACTCGCGGTGCTGGGCCCCTCGGCCGACCGCTACCCGGACACCGTCGGCCTCGGCCTGAGGAAGGGGTTCGCCGACCTAGGCCTCGACCCGGACGAGGACCTCCTGGTCGTCGACCCGACCGACCTCGCCGGTTTCGACGAGTACGCCGCCTATTCGGCCGGCCTCTGGTTCGGCGGCGAGGCCGACGCCGATCCGGCCCACCTCGACCTGCTCGAACGCCTGCGGGCCGTCGGCGCCCCGATCCTGCCGCTGGTCGAGGACATCGGCCGTTTCGGCGAGCTCGTCCCCGAGGTCCTCCGGCCGACGAACGGCCTGCGATGGGACGACGCCCAGGTCGCCGCCGACGTGCTCCGCTCCTTCCGGCTGACGCGCGACCTGCGGCAGGCGTTCGTCAGCTACCGCAGGACCGACGCCCGGCCGACGGCCGAGGCCCTGTTCGAGGCCCTCTCGCACCGGAAGTACCGCGTCTTCCTCGACACCGCCTCGGTCGAGTCGGCCGAGCCGTTCCAGGACGTCCTCTGGGACCGGCTCGCCGACATGGACCTGCTCGTGCTGCTGGACAGCCCCGAGGCCCTGAGCTCGCGATGGGTCAACGACGAGCTGGTCCGGGTCAACAACCTGGGCCTGGGCGTGCTTCAGCTCGTCTGGCCGGGGCACTCGCCCTATAGGGGCACCGAGCTGAGCACCCGCCTGCAGCTGGAGTCGTCCGACTTCGTCGACGGCGATCACGGCCCCGCTGGCCGCCTCGGCGACGGGGCGATCGCCCGCGTCGTCGCGCTCGCCGAGGACGTGCGCATCGCCTCCCTGGCCGCGCGGCGGACCCGCGTCGTCGGCGAGCTCGTGGCCCGGATCCCTCCCGACCTGCGGATCGACGTCCAGGTCATCGGCCCGCTGATCGTCCGCAAGGCCGCCGAGACGGACGTCGACGCCGCCCCCCTCGGCCTCGTCCTCCCCTTCATCGGGCTGCCCGACGCCTGGTCGCTCCACCGCGACGAGCGGGAGCTGTCCGACCGGCTCCTCCGACTGCTCGGCGTCGACGCCCCGACGCTCCTGGCGATGGTGCGGGACGGCCGCGTCCGGGCGGTCTTCGACGGCCTGGGCGTCCGTAGCGAACGCGCCGCCCACCTGACCTGGCTCAACGGCCACCTGCCCCTGAAGACCCTGTCGATCGACCGCCAGGGCCCCGCGACGCCCGGCGGATCCGGCGTCGGCGACCCCCTGGGACGTTGGCTCGAGGCTTTGAGCTCCGCGAAGACCGCGGGAGGGACGGCATGAACCGAGCACCGATCTTCCTCTCGGCCGGCGTCCCGGACAAGGATCCGCATAAGTACTCGGTCGAGCCGATCGCCGTCCGCGAGGCCGTCCGGGCCCTCGTCGGCGCCATGCTGCCCGCGCGCCCGCTCGTCTTCGGGGGGCACCCCGCGATCTCGCCCATGGTCTGGGAGGACGCCGACAGCCTGGGGCTCGCCCGGGACGTCTTCATCTACCAATCCCGCCTTTTCGCCACGAAGGTCCCGAAGGAGGCCCATTTCTTCCAGGGCCTGGACCGCCTCGTCTGGACCCCGGCCGTCCCCCTCGACCGGCCCGGCCGCGACGCCTCGCTGGCCTTGATGCGGGACGCGATGATCGTCCGGCGCGTCCTCGACGAGTCGAAGGTCCTCGACCCCTCGGCCCCGCCCGATTTCCCCGAGTACTCCGCCGGAGTCTTTATCGGCGGGATGCAGGGGATCGAGGACGAGTGGCGGCTCTTCCGGGCGAGCTATCCGAACGCCCCCGCCTTGCTGGTCGCCTCCACCGGCGGCGCGGCCCGCCTCCTGATAGACGACGCCGGCTCCGCGCAGATCTACCCGCCGGCCGCGCGACGCCTGCTGGAGCGCGACCGCCGCTATCGCTTCGTGTTCCGCTCGCTGCTGCCGCCTTGATGCCGTTGAGTTCGACCGGAGAAATGGACATTCGACAACCCAGCCGGTCTGCATCTCGGCCGGACCCGTCCGAAAGACGCCTCGGTCGCCCAATTCATGTCCCAGCCAGGCTGGCATCGAATCTGTTATTCGGCCGCATCCAAGGGGGCCCCGGGGATGGCCGATCCGTACTGGCAATC
>NZ_JAALJI010000010.1 GCF_011064595.1 Paludisphaera soli
GTCCCCCCGAAGCACGGCAAGATCCGGGTCCACCTGACCATGATCAAGTGCATGCACCGGGACGACGCCTGGCCGGGCGGGGCCCTCAACGAGCATGTCGGGGCGAAGGCTCTGGTCCTGCCCTACGACCGGAACATCCTCGAGATCGAGGAGGAGCTCGAGCGGCTCGGGATCGAGGACGCCGTCACGATCCCGAACGACCCCGAGGACGAGACCGGGTCGCGGGTCTTCGACCTCGAGGACGCCCGGCTCGCGCTCACGATCGAGTACCTGGTCGACGACGACCCGAGCTACAAGCTGCTGGTCGTGGACACGCTGACCTACGCGTCGAACCTCAGCCTCAACAAGCCCGACGAAAAGAAGCGGATGCTCGCCCCCCTCATGGACGTCGCGACCAGGAAGGGGCACTCCGCCCTGGTCCTCATCCACCAGAACGCCCAGGGCGGGGCCCTCGGCCGCATCCGCGAGCGGGCCCGGATCCTCTGGTCGCTCGAGCGGCTCAACGAGGGCGACAGCGACCGCCTCCGGCTGAAGGTCGACGAGACGAACCTCTCCCGCAGGCCGTCCCTGCTGGTCACCCACGCCGAGGCCGGCGTCGAGTTCGCCCCGACCTTCGACGACGGCTCCAAGCCCGCCGAGGCCGAGGACGCGTTCGCCCGGTGGCTCGTCGGGTACCTCCGGGGTCGCGACGAGGCGGTCGACTACTACAAGGTCCTGAAGGACGCCGGCCCCGAGCGCGTCGGCGAAGCCGACGCGCTCGGGGCCGGCCGACGAACCGGAAGATCCTCGACCGCGCCGTCAAGCGGATCAACCGGGGGCCTCCAGCCTCGCGGACCTGGGCCGGATCCGGATCGTCGAGGACCCCCGCAAGCTGCCCGGCCGGACGAAGCCGCTGACCCACTACACGGTCCGCAGCCTCGACGCCGACGAGGCCGTCGCCGAGTTCGCCAGGGCCGCCCTGCTCCCGGGCCCCTCGACGACCTGGGAGGCCGTGGCCGAGGCGTACGACCGCTGGGCGGCCGCGGAGGGCCGGCCCGCGGTCGCATGGACCGAAGTCCGCGCCGGGGTGGTCGCCGCCCGTCCCGAGGCCGCGGGCCGCTTTTGCCGGCTGTCCCTGGTCGAGTCCGGCCCGACCCCCGCCCCGGCGCCGCAGCCCCCCGGCGACCAGGACGCCGAGGGCCGTATTGCCGCCGCCCGCGCCCTGATCGCGGCCCGCCCGGCCGCCGCGCGTTCAGCGGCAGAACAGGCCGCCGCGCCGGAGCCCGCAGCCGCGAGTTCAGCCGCCGAACAGTCCCTCCCCTCCGTCGACGCCGTGACCGCCGACCTGGTCGAGGCGGCCCGCCGCGACCACCCCGACCTGGGCATCTCGATCGAGGCCGCCTCGACGCCGGCCGCCGCCGCCGTCCGGGTCGTTGGGCCCGGCGGCGACGTCGGGATCGCCGTCCCCTCGTGCGTCTCGCCCTCGCAGTAGGCCAGGACGATCGATGCCGCCTGCCGTCGAGCCGCCCAGGCCTCCCAGGAGGCCCCCCAGGTCGCCCCCGAGCCCACCCTCGACCCCGAGGCCGAGATCGTCGCCGCCGCCGCGGCCGAGGCCGCCGCCGAGGCCGCCGAGGCCGCCCGCGCCGACGCCGCCGCGATCTTCGAGCTGATCCGCGCGGCCGCCGCCTCCGCCACAGACCTCGAGCTCGAGGCCGCGCCGGGCTGCATCCCCTCCAGCGTGTCGGTCCGGGCCCGCAAGCCCGACTCCGACGCCTGGGCCGAGGTGAGCCTGGTCGTCGGCGCGTCCGCCGCGTCGACGCGCAAGGCCCTCGCCGCGCTCGTCGCTCGGGCCCGCAAGGCCTGACCACCTCCCTCCCCCTCGCCCCGCCCCCCCCGGGCGGGGCCTCCCTCCCCCCCTCGCCGAGGACCCGACCCATGCCCGCCGACCCCGCCCCCGCGATCGACCTCGACCGGGTGATCGCCGCCGCCGTAGCCGCCGACCTGCTGCCCTCCTGGACTCGCCCCCGCCTGGTGATCCCCACCGCCGCGGACCGCGCCGTCGGGGCCCCCGACTTGTACGTCCTGACCAGCGACCCCAAGCTCTCCCAGCCGGTCCGGACGTGGGTCTGGGGCGGCGCCACGTCCGCCCAGATCCTCTCCTACGTCGACTGCGAACACGGCATCGAGCTGCGATACGCCGCCGCCATCGCCGGGATGGGTGTCGCGCGCAACTGCCCCTCCCGCTCGCTCCGCCCGACCCCCGGGCGGGGCCTCCCCCTCCAGAACATCGAGGAGCCCGCCATGAACGTCACCTCCCCCGAACTCGCCCCCCGCCACCTCCTTAACGCCCTGCCGCGACGCGGCGAGCTGGGCGTGCTGGGCCTCCCGTCCGACCGCCCGCTCGCCCGCCGTCTCCGAACGGCCGTCCAGGCCGCCTGGCGTCGATTCGCCCCCGACTCGCCGCGCGGCATCCTGGAGTACTGGGACGACGACTTCTACGTCGACTGGCGCAATCCCGACGGGTCGCCGTACGACCTCGAGGGGCCGCTCCCGTACATCTCCCTGGTTGACCCCGTCGACCTGAGGCACAACATCACGGGGGTCCATTGCTGGGGCGTGTGCAGCTGCGAGGGCCACGTTCTGCGGTTCGCGAGGGACGCGGCCGAGATGCCCGACCGGATCTTCGAGCAGATCGTCGCCCACGAGTTGCTCCACGTCGCGCAGTACGCCGAGGGGGTCGGCGCGAGGACGCCCGAGGAGCTGGCTGGCGCCGAGTGCGACGTCCACCTGCGGATGCTCGACCACGACTACGACATCGAGGAGTACGCCGAATGGTGCGAGGACAACTGGTCGCTGGCCGCCCGGTTCGACCGCTCGGCCCCCTAAGCCTGACTTCCCGCTTCGCACCCGACGACAGCCCCCCCGAACGAGCGAGGAAGCTCGCCATGAACACCACCGACGCCATCGCCCCCGCCCGCCGCGCCGTCGTCCGCATCTCCCCCTCGGCGCCCCCGCCGGCATGCCCGGCGACTCCGAGACCTGGCGGGGCGTCCCCGCCGAGCCCGCGCTGCAGGCCTCCGACCTGGGCCGGATCCGCCGGGCCCGAGACGGCCGGGTCTACCGGGCCTGCCGGTCGTCGTCCGGCTACCTGCAGGTCGGCTCGCTCGGCCGCGGCCGCACGGCCCACGAGCTGGTGGCCGCGGCCTGGCGCGGCTCCCGCCCGGTCGGGAGGCCCGCCGACGGGTCCGCCCGGTTCGAGGTCGACCACGTGGACGGTGACAAGTCGAATAACCGCGCGATCAATCTTTAATATGTCTCCAGCGCGGAGAACCTCCGCCGGACCTCGCGGCTCGGGCTGATCGCCAGGGGCGACCGCCACAAGTCGTCCAATTTGAGCGAGGAGGACGTCCTGGCGATCCGGGCCCGCCTCTCGCCGCGGCGCTAGACCTACGCCACGATCGCCGCCGACTTCGGCGTCCGCCACCCGGCGAACCGGCAGATCGACCTCGGCCTGACCTACGCCTGGGTCCGCTGACGCTGCAAGTAGTGTACATCAGTTTGAAGCATATAAATCAAACCGCCGTCCAATTCACGCCGGGCGGCGGCTTTGCGTCGGGTTGGTATAGGGCCCTTTTCGGGCGCCGTGCGAGGATCTGGAGGTCGAGACCATTGACCCCCAGGAGGATTTGACGTGACGGATGAACTCGTCGCGATCGAGGCCAAGTTGGACCGCTTGGAAGAGCTGCTGGAGGGCCTGCTATCGGCGAAGCGGGTCGAGGAGCGGGAGTTTTTGTCGGTCGAGGAGGTCGCCGCCCTGGTCGGCCCAAGTCCCTTCCAGGTCCGGGCGTGGGCCAGGGACGGCCGGATCAGGGCGGAAAAGGCGGCCGAGGGCAGGGGGCCCCATCAGGCCTGGCGGATCCCGCGCGCGGCCCTGGTCGAGTACAGGAACCGCGGGCTGCGGACGGCCGCCGGGGGCCGCTAGAAAAGGCGGTCGATCGCCGACCGCTTGTCGGCGGGGAGCAAGTGCCTGTACCGGCGGCTCATCTGGTCGGTCGAGTGGCCGAGCACCCCATCGATCAGCCGCTGGTCGGTCTCCGCCGCCGCCAGGTTCGACGCGATCGAGTGCCTGAAGACGTGGAAACCGTGGAGCACCGACCAGGGCCCGCCGACGACCAGCCGCCGGAAGTGCCAGCTGGCCCCGTCGGGCTTGACCGGTGAGCCGTCGTCCCCGCAGAACACCAACCGACCCCGAGGGCCGACGGCGAGCCAGGCGGCCATGACGGCCGCCAGGTCGCGGTGGACGGGCACCGACCGGCGGGTGAAGTTCCGCGACCGGTCGGGCTTCATCTGCCTTATCTGGACCACGCCCGCCCCGAGGTCCCAGTCCTCCGGCTCGCTTCGGAGCATCTCCGACCGCCGCGCCCTGGTGTAGGCCGCGAACGCGAGCAGCGGGTACTGGAACGGCGGCCGGGAGTTCGCCCTCGCCGAGGCCAGGAATTCGAGGGTCTGGTCCCTGTCCAGCCAGAGGCTCTCCCAGAGCTGGGCCTCTGCTTCGGGGGAGAGCCCGCCCCGCGCGATCCGGGCCTCGATCTGCGCCCGTATTTGGAACGGCGGCTTCTCGGTCCCCTTGGGCAGGGTGAGTTCCCCGGGGGACCAGTCCGGGGGCCCCGGAACGAGCCCCCGCTTCGCGGCCCAGGTCAGGACGAGCCGGAGCGTCTTCAGCTCCTTCTTGGTGGTGTCCCTCGCGACCCCCTCGCCGGCCCTCGCGCCGACATACCGCTGCAGCCCGGCGACGTCCAGCCGGTCGAGCTTCCGCGCGTCGCCGAGCAGCCGCCGGAGGTGCCGGCCGTGGATCCGCTCGGTCGCGATCGAGTTCTCGGCCTTGGAGCCGGCAGTCAGCGCCCCGAAGTAGATCTCGAAGAGCGACTTGAGGGTGGTCGGGTTCTCGGGCCCTGGGGCGGCGGCGAGGCTGCGGACGGCCTTCCCGCCGCTCAGGACGAACAGCTTGACGTCACACCCCGGAGGCACGGTGAGGCGACCCGCCTCGATCTGGACGACCGCGTCCTCGGCGACGGCGGCCATCCGCTGGGCGGAACGCTCGTCGGCCGCGCGTTCGACCTTGTTGTACTGCCGGCTGCCCAACCTGAAGAAGATGCGGGCGCGTTTCCGGTCGCGATCGTACGTGTAGGACGCCATCGTCGGGCCGCGCGGAGGTGGCGTGGAGAAGTTCCCACGCCACCTTAAGGCGAAGGCGACATAGTTTCAAAACCGTTGCAGGTTTCACCGCTTCGGATCTGAAACCGCGTCGCAAGTAATGCCGGAGACAGGACTTGAACCTGCACGGGCATGGTTAGCCCACTAGCCCCTCAAGCTAGCGTGTCTGCCAATTCCACCACTCCGGCTTTGGAGTGTTTCACTCGTCTGAGTGAGGTATCATTGTGCTTCGGGGCGGGATCCTTGTCAAGGACCGGCCGCAAGAGAATGCCGCAGATCGACTTGCGACCCCGGACCGGGTCGAGATCGCGGGTCCCGAGGTCTTGCGGGAGGGGGCTCATTCATGCCGACGTTGTGGGACAAGCTCGTGGATCGAAATGCTCGGATGGCCCCCGTGACCTTCACGGTCTATTCGCGGCCCGGGTGCACCTGCTGCGTCAAGGCGGTGGCGGTGTTGAAGTCGTTCCAGGATCGCTACCCGATGGAGATCGAGGTCGTCGACGTGGACGGCTCCGAGGAGCTTAAAGCGCGGTTCGGGATGGAGGTCCCGGTCGTCGCCGTGGACGGCCGGGTCCGGTTCCGAGGCTCCGTCAACCCCGCGATGCTCGAACGTCTGCTCGCCGCCGAGGCGGGCGGGGGGAATCGAGAGGGAAGCTGAGGCCTGGGGTCAGGCCACCGGACGGGCAGGGGAGGGGGCCACGACGACGTTCAGCGCCTCGGCCTTCCAGCCATCCTGGACCCTCGCGAGTTCGTTGATCGAGGCGAAGTCGATGGCGATCCGATCGAAGTCGGCGGGCGTGTGATCGGCCAGCAGTCCCAGGAGGGCGACGCGGATCACGATGCCGTGCGCGACCACCACGAACCGTCCTCCGGGATGTCGCTCGCGGAGGTCGTCGAAGATCGGCAGGACGCGACGACCGATCGCGGCATAGGACTCGCCGCCGGGGTGCGTGAACTCCAGGTCACCGGCGATCCACGCGCGCTTCGACGCCTCGTACACCCCCCAGCCTTCCTCGCGCCCCCGGCCGCTCAGGGAGCCGATGCGCCGCTCGTGCAGTTCGGGGACGACGATGGGGGCCAGGCCGAGGGCCTCGGCGATAGGCGTGGCGGTGGCGATCGCCCGCCGCATCCCGGAGCAGTAGACGGCCTCGGCGCCACTCGTCGCGAGATGATCGGCCAGCAGACGGGCCTGTCGTTCGCCCCAGGGGCTCAGCCCCACGTCGGACTCGGCCCCGTGAAAGACGTCGGGCGTGGAGGTCTCGGCGTGCCGAATGAGGAACATGCCCGTTTCCTGCAATGTCTTGCTCCCAGACGGACCGGAGAGAAACAATGTGAAGGGGCCTCGGCCCCTGCGCCGCGCGTCGGGCTCGATGGAGAGCCGGCCGCGTCGGGCGACGTCTGCAACGACGCCGGTCGGCCCCGCCCGCCGGCCATCAGGCTCTCAATCAAGGTAACGCCATGACCGCCGACGGGAAAACCCTCGACCTCGCCGACCGCCCGAGCAAGTACCGCACGATCCTGTTGTTCGGCATGCCCGGCAGCGGCAAGGGGACGCAGGGGTCGGTCCTGGGTCAGATCCCGGACCTCCTGCACATCTCGATGGGCGACGTCTTCCGCAAGATCCCCCGGCTGGGGAAGATCGGCGCGGAGATCGAGAGCTTCACCTCGGTCGGCAAAATGGTCCCGGACGACCTCACGGTCCGCATCTTCGAGCGGCACGTGAAGATCCTGGAGCTCCAGGAGTTCTTCCTGCCCGATCAGCACACGCTGATCCTGGACGGCCTCCCTCGCAGTTACGCCCAGGCCGAGCGGCTGGACTTCCTGCTCGACGTGGTCCAGATCTTCCACCTGAAGATCACCGACAAGAAGCTCGCGATGAAACGACTGCGGGCCCGGGCGATGCTGGAGAACCGCCTCGACGACATGAACGAGGAGGTCATCAACCGACGGCTCAACACCTACTACGAAGAGACCATCCAGACCCTCAGCTTCTACCCCCCGGAGCTGGTCTACGACGTGGAGGCCGGCCAGGACATGATCGACGTCCTCAAGGACATCGTGAATCGCCTCTCCGAGATCAAGCGGTCGCCTGCGCCGCAGCCGGTCGCGGCGGGATGAGCCCCCGCCGCCGGACCTGATCGCCCCCGACCCGCCCAACGGCCGCCGCGCCCTCCGCCGTCGGCGCCTCGTCCCGTCCCCCGACCCGAAGCCCTCGCAGGAGAGCCGCAGCCCATGGCGCACGCCCCATCCCCGCCGGCCGCCGGAGCGTCGAAGTCCTTCCGCCCCTACGTCCCCGCCGACCAGGAGCCCGCCGAGCTGACGTTCCGCGCGGTGGCTCTCGGGTCGCTCCTGGGGATCGTCTTCGGCGCGTCTTCGCTCTACCTGTTCCTCAAGGTGGGGATGACGGTCTCGGCCTCGATCCCGGTCGCCGTGCTGGCGATCACGATCTTCCGGGGGCTCTCCTACGCCTTCGGGCTGCGCCGGGCGACGATCCTGGAGAACAACGTCGTCCAGACGGCGGGCTCGGCCGGCGAGTCGATCGCCTTCGGCGTCGGTGCGACGATGCCGGCGCTGATGCTTCTCGGCTACGACCTGGAATGGTCGCGGGTGATGCTGGTCTCGATCCTCGGCGGGCTGCTGGGAATCCTCATGATGATCCCCTTGCGGCGGGCGTTCATCGTCAAGCAGCATGGCACGTTGCCCTATCCCGAGGGGACCGCCTGCGCCAAGGTCCTGATCGTCGGCGAGCACGGCGGGTCGAACGCGCGCACGGTCTTCCTGGGGTTCGGGCTGGGGGCGATCTACAAGGTCTTAATGCAAGGCCTGAAGCTCTGGCCGGCGGAGTGGGACCAGGCGCTGACCGGGATCAAGGGCTACAACAAGGCCGTGGTGGCGCTCGAGCCCGACCCGACGCTGCTGGGAGTCGGTTACATCATCGGCCCTCGGATCGCCGCGGTGATGGTGGGCGGCGGCCTGCTGACCTCCCTGATGCTCGTGCCGATGATCGCGTATTTCGGAGAAGGCGTGCCGGGCGTCCTGCCCCCCGGACAGTCGCCGATCGGTTCGATGAGCCCGGGGGCCATCGCCGGCCAGTACGTCCGCTACATCGGGGCGGGGGCCGTGGCCACCGGCGGCATCCTGAGCATGCTGAACGCCCTGCCGCTGATCTTCTCGTCGATTGCCGGCAGCCTGCGGGCGTTGAAGTCCGCCGAGGGCTCCACCGAGGCCGGGTCCGGGTCGCTCCCCCGGACCGATCGCGACATCCCCATGCCCCTGGTCCTCCTGGGGACGCTCGGCCTCGTCGGCCTGATCGCCTCCTCGAACCTGATCCCGGCCGATACGGCGGGGCGTATCGCCGGGGCCTTCCTCATCGTGCTTTTCGGTTTCCTGTTCGTCACGGTCAGCTCGCGGATCACGGGCGTCATCGGCTCGTCGTCGAACCCTATCTCCGGCATGACCATCGCCACGCTGCTGCTGACCTGCCTCATCTTCGTGATGCTCGGCTGGGTCGGTGGCGAGTACCGGCTCATCGCCCTCTCGATCGCGGCCATCGTTTGCATCGCCTCTTCGAACGGAGGCACGATCTCGCAGGACCTCAAGACGGGGTATCTCGTCGGGGCGACCCCCTGGCGCCAGCAGGTGGCGATCCTCGTCGGCGCGCTGCTCTCGGCGGTCGTCATGGGCGGGACCTTGCTCTGGCTCAACGACGCCTACACGACCGTCTCGAACCGCCCCGCGGACCTGCCCTCCGCGGTCTTCGACGTCTCGAAGCTCGCAGAGACCGAGACCCGCGACGGCCGCGAGTTCAAGGTCCTGCGGCTGACCGCCCCCATCGAAGGCGCTCTGCCGGGCACCTACCTGGTCGACGAAGCCGGCAAGGCCCAATGGATCAAGGACGCCGGCATCGGCGGCCGGCTGGACCACACGACGAGCGGGGCGCCCATCAAGAAGTTCAACCCGCCCCAGCCGAGGCTCTTCGCGACGATCATCGACGGCATCATGTCCGGAGACCTCCCGTGGGGCCTCGTGATCCTGGGTGCCGTGCTAGCGATCGTGGTGCAACTCGCGGGGGTCTCGGCGCTGGCCTTCGCGGTGGGCGTGTACCTGCCGCTGTCGACCACGCTGCCGATCTTCATCGGGGGCCTGGTCCGACTGCTGGTCGACCGCGCCCGCAAGTTCTCGGCCGAGGATTCCGAGACCAGCCCCGGCACGATGATGGCCACCGGCCTGATCGCCGGCGGCTCGCTGGCCGGCATCCTGATCGCGCTCCTCGTCGTCTTCGAGAACCTGGGCAAGGCCGTCGACTTCTCAACCACGGCCCCTGACGGCGAGCCCCAGTATCTCCTCCCCGCCCTGGGAGCATTCTCCGTCCTCACCACCGTCCTGCTCATCGTCGCGATGACCGGCAAGCGGCAGGTTATGCAGGAAGACGACGCCAAGGACATCTCCGAGGGCGAGTTGACCTGAGCCCCTGTCGACGCCGGGCTCGATTGGTCTCCAGCCTCGGAGACCGATGCAAGCCCGCGTGTTCGCCCCACGTATACCCACCGCAGGGGACGGAGCGGGGCGGGATCAGTCGGATTCGGTCGCGACGACGGGATCGGATCAGCGACCGAGCTTAACGCCGAAAGCCACGGGGGGGACGGGACTTGGCGGTTCCCGTCGGTTTGAGTCGGGGGGAAGCGGGAAGTGGGCAGAGGCGGGATCGAACCGCCGACACACGGATTTTCAGTCCGTTGCTCTACCAGCTGAGCTATCTGCCCGCACGCGTTGGCGAGAGAAGTACAATAGGCCTTCGACCGGGGTATTGTCAACACCAGGCGGTCGGAAGGGTGTGCCTTCGGAAGTTGGCAGCGGCTATGCGGCCCAGAGGTCGTGCCACTCGGGCTGATCGGCGAGGGCGACGAGCTCGACCAGCGGGCCGACGTGCTCGACGCGCCAGCGGGCCCCGGTCCGCTTCATCCGGCGGTTCACCAGCTGCTTGATGGCCCCCTCGACCATCCCGCTGCCGATCCAGCGGCCTCGGGCGAGCCGGTCGGCGTGGCCCAGGCGGGTCGGGTGGGACGCCAGGTAGGCCGACAGGGCCCGCAGCGATACGCCGTCGCAGCCCGCCGGGAGCTCGGCGAACAGGCCGGCGATCCAGCGGTCGACGCCCGGCTTGCCTTCGGCCAGCAGCGCGGCGACGCCGGCCTCGCGGCGGGGCCCGGCCGCGACGGGGGCGGGCCAGGCCGCCTTGACCGCGTCGCCTATGTGCTCCACGGCGTGGAAGACGTCGAGCACGCCTTCGGCCTGGGGGAGGACCTCGGCGGCGAGGTTCCAGATCCATTCGGCGCCGTCGCCCAGGACGGTCGCGTCGGCCGCCGTCGTCGCCCTCAGGCGGTCGGCCTCGCGGCGGACCCGGCCTGCGAAGTCGCCGGCCCCCTCGACCGCGGCGACCGCCGAGCGGATCGACGGCGGCGGCAGGCGTCGATCGGCCCACTCGTCGACCGGCGTCGGGTCGCCGGGCTCGCGGCGGGCGAAGACCGCGACCTTGACGTCGCGCCAGCCGCCGGTCGTCGGGACCTTGCCGGCGTCGACCTCCAGCTCGACCGCGCCGGAGGCGACGGCGAATCGGCCGGCGTCGCGCCGCCCGGGGCGTTCGGCGGCGGCGCGACGGGCCGCGGCGTGGGTCTCCCGGCGGATCACGTCGTCGGGGGGGGCCCAGCCGAGCATCTCGCCCATCAGCCGCTGCGCCCGCGCGAACGAGTCGTGGACGCCGGCCAGGACGGCCAGCCGCTCGCCGCCGGGGCTCAGCAGGCCGTCCGCGCCCAAGGCCTCGTCGGCCGGGAACGAGCCGGCCCCGTCGGCGACGACGTAGGCGCGCTCCAGGCGGATCGGCCCGGCGGCCGTCAGGAGCCGACGCGATCGCCGCCCCTTCGGCCTCGCCCCGGCCGGCCGTTTTTGGGGGCGTCGACCTCGGCCACGCGACGCCGCGGGGCGTCCTCCAGGGCCGAGACGGTCAGCTTCCGCCCCTTCTCGACCGCCTCCGCCTCGCAGGCGGCCAGGACCGTCCCGTGCGGGGCCTCCAGGGCCGTCCGCCGCAGGTCGGCGACCATCGCAAGCGCCTGCTCGATCAGCAGCCGTTCGGAATCGTCCTCGTACTCGATCGTGAGCGAAGGCATGGCGGCCCCTCCTTGATGCGACGGCGTCGCGGCGACCCCGAACGCCCCCCCATCGTGAGCCATCCATGCCAATTTCTAAAGGCACACCCGGTCGGAAAGCTCCGTGTGAGACGATAAAGGCAAAGCGCGTCGCGATCGCGGCCGCTGCCTCAGGGCGCGATACGAAGCCGGCCCGGCGACGCCGCGGCAGGAAGTGCACTTCGCCGTCGAGGCGGACGACCGGCGGAGGGGCGAGCGGCCGCGCGAGAATCAGGAGGGGTGCGGCCAAGTCGGCCGGCTACGGCCAAGGTCAGGCCTCCCGCGAGCGCGAGGGCCAGCGAGGAGGGCTCGGGAACGACGACACCCGCGAGGTGGACCCCAGTGAGCTGGAAAGTCACCTTGCCCGTCGTCGGATCGCGCGACCGGAAGACTAGGGAGTAGACGTCGGTGTGAGGCGTATCGCCCAGGATCGTGGGGTGGGTGATGGATTTGGAGTCCAGGATCCTCGGTCCCGGGTTCTCCAGATTGGTCAGGCCGGGGGCGAAGGTCTCGTGATACTCCGCCTGGCCGGGGCTCAGCAGGATGTCGATGAGTCGGCCTGAGAGGCGTGCTGGGCCCGGATCTGGAAGCGGAAAAAGCTGTTGGGGGGCTGGCGGATGGCCGTGATCTGCACCCTCCATAAGGCTCCCGGCTCATCGTACTGGCTGCGGCCATGAGGGAAGAGGTCGGCAAAGAACACCTCCCCGAACGGCGGCTCCTCTCCGTTCCACTCCCAGAACCAGGTGAAGGTCTCGTTGCTCTCGGCATACCCAGTCGGCGACTGCGGCGGATTGGGCGTGGAACCGAACATGAAATCGCCGCGAGCCGGCGTGGGGGCGGTCAACAGCACGCTGGCGCAAATCAGGAGAGAAAATGCGGCGGCCCTGCGATGCGTCGTCATCGTCGCCCCCCTAGTAATGAAAACGATTCACCGAGTGAGATCTGGATCCTACGATTCCGCCGCGAGCGGAAAAGGTCGCGATCCGACCGAATTCCTTTCCTTTCTTCCGCGAGTCCCTGAATCGGTTCAACCGCCACGGACCATCAGAGGCATAAGAAGCCCGCCTCCCCTGCGGAAAGTCCGACGGCCTTCGGGCCAATTTCTCCGCCGATCTCGCGAACGGCCTCGGGGGATCCGGCTCGTGACGATTCCTTGCCGCGGCAAGCTAAGGCCCGGCGCCACACCGAGGGTCTGTCGTTCGGCCAAGGTTCGTGGCGTGGGCTCAGGGTGTCGGTGAAGGGGCCGATTCGGATTCGATAAGAATCCCGATCTCAAGGATGCGAACGCTCCCGGCCTTCTCCGGCGGCGGGTCGAATCTGGACGAGATTGTCGAAAAAGGTCGCGCCGCCGCCCATGTCGCTGAGGGCCGACGAGGTGGTCGCGTTGGCGTTGGAGCGACCGGGGGAGTGCTTGTTCCAGTAGATCCCCGGGGCGACGGCGACGCCGGGGCGGACCCCGCCGGTGAGGGCGACGCGGGCGCGAAAGGCGCCCCGAGAGTTGAAGACCTCGACCCAATCGCCCTCGGCGACGCCTCGCGCCTCGGCGTCCTCGACGGCCATCTCGAGGGTCGGCTCTCCGGCGCCGGCGCGATGATGGGGCGAGCCGGCGAAGGTCGAGTTGAGGAATTGCGCCCGAGGTGGGCTCAGGAGCTGGATCGGGAACCGGCCGGCCAGGTCGGGCCGCGAGTGCGGATCTTCGAGCGGCGGGATGTACGACGGCAGCGGGTCGAGGCCGTCGCGGGCCATGCGCTCGGAGTACAGCTCGCACTTGCCGGAAGGCGTGGGGAAGACGCCGTCGGCGAACGGGGCGTACGCATCGGGGAGATTCAGCCGGACCGAGCCCTCCGCCTTCAAGCGTTCGAGCGTCAGGCCCCGGAGCGCCGGGCCGCCGTCGAGGGCCTCGCGCATCAGGGTCTCGTCGTCCGGGAACAGATCGGGCTCGAAGCCCAGCCGCGCGGCCAGGGCGCGGAAGACGTCGTTGTTCGACCGGCACTCGCCGCGGGGCTCGATGGAGCGAGGGTTGTGCATCACTTCATGGTGCCCGTACGAGCCGTGGAGGTCGACGTGTTCGAGCTGCGACGTGGCCGGCAGGACGACGTCGGCGTAGTCGACGGTGTCGGTGGCGAACAGTTCGTGGACGACGGTGAACAGGTCCTCGCGTTCGAGCCCCCGGAGCACCCTGGCCTGGTTGGGCGCGACGGCGGCGGGGTTGCTGTTGTAGACGTAGAGCGCCCGCACCGGGGGGCCGGGAAGCTCGCCGGCGAGGGCCTCGCCGAGCTGGTTCATGTTGACGGTGCGCGTGCCGGCGGGGGAGAGGTCGGGCCGCGTCAGGCGAGCGTCGTCGAAGCCGTAGGCCCCGCTGGTCGAGAGCATGGCGCCGCCGCCGGGATGTCGCCACGAGCCGATCACGGCCGGGAGGCACGCGATTGTTCGCACGGCCATGCCGCCGCCGTGATGGCGCTGCATGCCGTAGTTCAGGCGGATGAGCGACGGCTGCTCCTTCGCGAGACGGTGCGCGAACGTCTCGATCGTCCCCACGTCCACGCCGGTGATCGCGGCGGTGCGGTCGGGCGGGTAGTCGTGGAGCACACGATCGCGGAGTCGGTCGGCACCGACGGTCCCTCGGGCCAGGTAATCCTCGTCTGCGAGGCCGTCCCGCCAGAGGACGTGCATCAGGCCGAGGGCCAGGGCGGCGTCGGTGCCGGGGCGGGGCTGAATGTGCCAGTCGGAGCGTGCGGCGGTCGGGCTGCGGTAGGGGTCGACGGTGACGATCGTCGCCCCGTTCTTCTTGCGAGCCTCGATCATGAGGCTCCAAAGGTGCGAGTTCGTGTTGACGGTGTTCGACCCCCAGTTGACCACGAACTTGCAGCCCGACACGGCCAGCGGATCGGCGCCCAGGCGTCCCCGGCCCAGGGTGTACTCGTAGCCGATCGTCCCGGCCGAGGCGCAGATCGTCCGGTCGAGTTTCGAGGCGCCCAGGCGGTGGAAGAACCGCCGGTCCAGGCTGCTCGCCTGAAGCTTGCCCATCGTCCCGTAGTAGCTGTAGGGGAGGATCGCCTGCGGGCCGTCGGTCGATTCGGCCACGGAGCGGAACCGCTCGGCGATCGTCGACAGGGCCTCGTCCCACGAGATGCGCTCGAACCGCCCCTCGCCCTTGCGACCGACCCGCCGCATGGGATGCATCAGCCGATCATCGCTATAGACGCGGTCGAGGTAGCGGGCCATCTTCTGGCAGAGGAACCCGCGCGTGAAGGGGTGGTGGGGGTCCCCCTTGAGCGCGACGGCGACCCCGTCTCGAACCGTCACCAGCATGCTGCAGGTGTCCGGGCAGTCCAGCGGGCAGACGTTCTTCCGGACGATGGGGTCGGATGCCACGCGCGAGCTCCTTCGGGATCACGGCTGTCGCTCCCGCGATTCTACCGGAGGATAGCAGCCACGCTCGCCATCCCCACGGCGGTTTCCGGCATTTCTTCCGACCGGGACCGGGAAGATCGGGACCTGTCCAGGCCGTCTTTCCGATCGAACCGAGAGCCGGGGGTTGATGGGGCGACGGGTCGGCAGGGGAGGGGCGCTGTCGAACCTGGAGACTCGGCCGGAGGCGGCGCGGACGATGAAGCGTGTCAGGTCCGAAGCCCCCGTGGGGTGGCCGGCGAAACTCCAGGATCGAGAGCTATACCCGTCGGCAGGTGGCGGGTCCTCGGCTAAGCTGGCTGTCATGACTCCGCCTCTCGACACTTTCGGGGCGACCGCCATGCAGCGACTCAACGTGTCCTGGCTCATCAGCTTCGCGATCCTGATCGGGTTCGGCCCGCCCTCCCTGGTCGCGGGTGAAGACGAGAAGTCCCCCACCTCGAAAGCGGACCGACCGCCCCGCAAGGTCGTCGTCGGGACGGCGATCCTCGGCTCTCACGGCGACTATCCCGGCCTGGCGGCTCGCCTGGACTCGCTGGGCGTCATGATCGACGAGATGGCCCGACGCGCGTCGAAGCTGCGTCCGGGCCGCGGACTCGACCTGGCGATACTCCCCGAGACGGCGGTGACCGCGACGGGAGGGCTGGCCCGCGATCGGGCCGTCGAGCTCGACGGACCCATCAAAAAGGCCTTCGGCGACCTGGCGCGCAAGCACGGGACGTATATCATCGCGACGATGGATCTGGCCGAAACCGGTCCCGAGGGAACGACCTTTTCCAACGCGGCCGTCCTGTTCGATCGCGAGGGGGAGGTCGCCGGCATCTATCGCAAACGCCACCCCGTCGCCTACGTCGGCAGCGACGTGCTGGAAGGCGGGATCACGCCGGGGCGGGACTGCCCCGTGTTCGACTGCGACTTCGGCAAGCTCGGCATCCAAATCTGCTGGGACGTTCAATACGCCGACGGCTGGGATCTCCTGGCCGAAGGCGGCGCCGAGATCGTCGCCTGGCCGACGGCCTCCCCGGCCACGGCGACGCCCGCCGCTCGCGCCGCCCGGGGTCGCTTCTACGTCGTTTCCAGCACCTGGCGAAACAACGCCGCGATCTACGAGCCGACCGGGCTCGTCGCAGCCCGTATCGAACAGCCGGAGACCATCCTCGTCCATGAGCTGGACCTGAGCTACGCCATCCTCGGCTGGTCGGGCTTCCTCCGGGACGGAGAGGCCCTCCAAGAGAAGTACGGCGAGCGGGTCGGCTTCCATTACGACCCCCGAGAGGACCTGGGGCTGTTCTGGTCCAACGATCCGGGAACGACCATCGGCGGCATGGTCCGCTCGATCGGCGGCGAGGAACTCGACGTCCAGGTTGCCCGGAATCGTCGGCTGCAGGACGCGTCTCGCAACGTCAGCCCCTAATTCCTAGCCGAGCGGGGGCCCGAGCTCTCGACCTGGAAGGTGGAGACCCTCTCCGCGATCTCCGTGATGCGGAGAGGGGGCGACCGCGGATCGACCGCTTCGTGCATCGTCGCGGCGGACGTCAGGGCGAGTCCGAATCGGCGTCGAAATCGATCACATCTCGGGCCCGGAGGGTCTGCGCCGCGAGTCGCTTTGAAGGGCGATCCGGGCCGTCAGGCTCGCCGATCGCTGGGACTGCTGAAGCGTCCGAACTGGCCGATCGCCGACGGTCCCATTGCAGAGGCGCGGTTGCTGAGGCCGGCGGAGGAAACGGGCCTCAACCCCGCCCACGCCCAGGGCCGTCGACCTGGCCAAAGCTGCCGGGACAGTAACGCGGCTGAGCGGGATGACGGTCGTGCAATCTCGGAGAAATGCCGTCGTTGATCGAGGGTTCGGGAACAGAGTCAACCTGGGAAGCCGCGCCAACCGGGCCTTCGCCGAACCGACGACCACGCAAGTTCCGAGGCTTCGACAGTCGGGGGACTTCGCCGTCATCACGCCGAAGATCCTGACGATCCCGGGGGCGGATAGCCCTCGAATGTCTCGGGCCTGGTGCTTTCGTGGACCGCCGCGAGACCGATCCTCAGGTTCGCCGCTCCCCGGGAATCCGGATCAACCCTGCTCGCCGCCGAGTCGCTGGGTTGGAGAGAAAAGTCTCGCAAAGCGCGCCGAACGAAGCCAATCCTGAGAGCGTTTTTTCGAGTCCAAAACATTGACCTATAGACACTTGCATCAAATGGCTTCGTTTCGAGGGCGGCGCGAACGAAGCCAATCCGGGTCACTCGTCCTCGCCGAGGACGCGCTTCTTGCGGAGCATGTGGTGGTAGTGCTGGGCGAAGCGGTGGGCCTCATCGCGGACGTACTGGAGGAGACGGAGGGCGAACGCGCGGCGACGGAGGACAATCGGGTCGGAGCGGCCGGGGACGTAGATCTCCTCCTCGCGCTTGGCCAGGGAGATGAGGGTCGGCGGCTGCACGCCCTTGGCCTCGAAGGCGTCCAGCGCCGCGCCGAGCTGGCCCTTGCCGCCGTCGATCAGGAAGATGTCCGGGAAGGGCTCGTCGCGCTCGCGGAGGCCGTCGATCCGGCGGCCGACGACCTCGCGGATCGAGGCGAAGTCGTCGATGCCCGCGACGCTCTTGATGCGATAGCGGCGGTACCCGGGCTTGAAGGGGAGGCCGTCGACGAAGGTCACGAGCGATCCCACCGTCTCGGTCCCGCCGAGGTGGGCGATGTCGACGCCGTCGATCGTCCGCGGCGTGGACTCCAGGTGGAGGACTCGCTGGAGCCCCTTGAGTCCCTTGCGGGGATCGATGTAGAAGGCCTCGGGCTGGGCGTGCTTGGCGAGGTCGCCCCGCAGGTTGATGTTCTCCAGCGCCTTGATCTCGTCGCGGATCCGGGCGGCCTTCTCGAACTGGAGGGCCCTACCGGCCTCGCGCATCTCCTCGTTCATCTCCTTGAGCAGGACGTCCTTCTTGCCGTCGAGGAACAGCTTCAGCCGGTGGATGTCGCGCCGGTAGGTCTCGCGGTCGATCCGCTGGTTGCAGGGGGCGGTGCACTGGTCGATCGAGGCCAGCAGGCAAGGGCGGAACCATCGCCAGCGGGGGTCGTCCGCGTCGATGTCGAGGGAGCAGGTGCGGAATTTGAAGATCCGCTGGAGCACTTGGATGGCGCCGCGGAGGCTCTTGGCCCGGGGGAAAGGGCCGTAGAGCTTCACGCCGGAGTCCAGCGGCTCGCGGGTGAAGTTGACGCGGGGGAAGTCCTCGCCGGTGGTGATTTGGAGGTACGGGAAGCTCTTGTCGTCCTTCAGGTCCCGGTTGTGCCGGGGTTGGATGTCCTTGATGAGGCGCGCCTCCATCAGGAGGGCGTCGACCTCGCTGTCGGCCGGGAGATGGTCGACGTCGGCGACCTCGCCGATCCAGCCGACGATCCGCTTGTCATGCTCGGCCGCCTTGAGGAAATACGACCCGGCGCGGGCCCGGAGGTTCTTGGCCTTGCCGATGTAGATGACCCGGCCGAGGGCGTCCTTCATCAGGTAGACGCCCGGCGTGTTGGGGAACTTCCGGACCTTCTCGGCGGGAGAGAGGGCGTCCTCGGCGGTGGGGTCGGGCATGCGCGCTCCGCGATGGCGCGGGCCGCCCGTCTCGGGCGGCCCTGGCGCGTGGGTCTGATCCTAGGCGACTTCCTCCAGGTATTTTTCGATGTCACTGGTCATTTGGTCAAGCACCGCCTTGGTCTGGGCCTTGGAGGCGGGAAGGGAATCGGGGCCGTCCACGGCGGTCCGTGCGAACAGGTAGAACTTGATCTTGGGCTCGGTGCCCGAGGGGCGGGCGGCGAACCGGACCCCCTCGCGCTCGGTGTGGAAGATCAGGAGGTCTCCGGAGGGCTGGGGCAGGGGGAGGACCTTGCCCGACCCGCTGAGGTCGCGGACCTCGTGGGACCTGTAGTCGTAGACCTCGGTCACGGGGAGGCCGGCGACGTATTTCGGCGGGCTTTCGCGGAACGCCTTCATGATCGAGCGGATCTTGTCGAGCCCCTCGCGGCCGGTGTAGGTCTTGTTGATGAGCCGCTCGCCATAGTGGCCGACGTCGATGTAGAGGTCGTCCAGGTATTCGAGGACGGACTGCTTGCGGTCCTTGCAGGTCGCGACCAGCTCGGCGAAGAGCATCGAGGCGACGGACGCATCCTTGTCGCGGGCGTATGTCCCCTTGAGGTAGCCGTGCGACTCCTCGAAGCCGAAGAGGAAGCCGGCGTGACCGGCGGCGTCGATGCGCTCGCCGATCCACTTGAAGCCGACGAGGAGGTCGTCCTCGGTCCGCAGGCCTTCGCGACGGGCCAGGGCCTTGGTCATCTGGGTGGAGACCAGGGTGGTGACGAGGTAGTGGTCGGAGCGGAGCCTCTTGAGATCGGCGTACTGCTTCATGACGAAGGCGGCGAGCAGGACGCCGATCTGGTTGCCGTCGAGGGTCGTCCACTCGCCCGAACGGTCGGCCGTGAGCGGCAGGCCGACGCCGATCCGGTCGGCGTCCGGGTCGCTGGCGAGGACCAGGTCGGCCTTGCAAGCGCGGGCCTCGGCGATGGCCGCCTGGAGGGCCGAGGGATTCTCGGGGTTGGCGACGTGGTTCGGCACGTTCGGGAAGTCGCCGTCCTGGGTGCGTTGGGAGGCAAGGATGTTGACGTCCAGGAAGCCGTCGGCCTTCAGGGCGGCGGCGACCGAGGTCTCGCCGACGCCGTGGAGCGGGGTGTAGACGATCGAGAGGCCCCGGGCGTGGCTGACGGACTCGGCCACGACGGACTGGATGTAGGCGACGTCGACCTCGGGACCGGCGTGGACGATCGAGCCGTCGGCCAGGGCCGTTTCGAGGGGCTTCTCGGGGATGTCGCGCTCGGAGGCCTCGGCGACGCAGGCGATGATGCCGGAGTCGTCCGGCGGGATGACCTGGCCGCCGGTCGCGGCGTAGCACTTGAATCCATTGTCGGCCGGGGGATTGTGCGAGGCCGTGATCATGATCCCGGCGTCGCATCCCAGGTGGCGGACCGCGAAGGAGAGCAGGGGGGTGGACCGGGCCTCGGGGAACAGGTGGACCTTCACCCCCGCCGCCGCCATGACCCGGGCGCACAACTCGGCGAACTCGGGCGAGTTGTGGCGGGTGTCGCGGGCGATCACGCACGAGCAGGCCGCGTCGGGGCCCTTCTTCCGGCGGATGTAGTCCGCCAGGCCGCGCGCGCTCTCGGCCATCGTCCGGGCGTTCAGGACGTTGGTGCCGACCGGGTACATGACGCCGCGGCGGCCTCCGGTGCCGAACTCCAGGACGGCGAAGAAGGCGTCATCCAGCGGCTTCCAGCTCCCGGCTTCGATGTCGCTCAGCAGCTTCTCGCGGTAGGCGACGAACGGGGCCTCGTCGAGCCATCGCTTGATCCCTGCGGCGGCCGTCGCCGACAGCGCGCCTCCCCGTTCGGCCTCTTGGATCTTCGTCAGCGCGGCTTCCACGGTGATCATCGCGAGGGGGCTCCAGCGGGGGGCGAGGGCCGGCTCCGGCCGGCGGATCGTGCGAACTCCTCCAAGGCTAATCGCAAAGGCCGGGACCGACAAGCAAACGGCGGGACCGCGCGACTCACCGCAGGCGACCTTGCGGATGATGTAACTCGAATCTTTAGCGAAACTTTCGACGAACCCCAGCGTCCGCCAGGGCTTGTAAAAAGGGCCGGTTTGTAATTTCCTCTTGACACGGCAACGCGAGATCGGGGAATCGCCGGCGGTCCGTGTCGTGTCCCTTGCTGCGGCGGCGGTCGGATCGGCTCAACTCAACATTAGCTGACCAAATGGTTTACGGCAGAAGCAAGGGAACTGCGCAACCTTTTTCCCGGTCGTGGCACGCCCGTTGCTCAATGGGTAGCTCGCTGAGATGAAGATGACGACCATCGTATCAGGCAGTTTCATTAAAGTCGTCATAGTCATCCGGCACGATGTATAGGGCGGACACGGAAGATCGCCGACACCGGCCGGGCCATCGGGACCGGACGCTTGCCGATAGACAGGGAGGTCAGTATGGCTCGACCGACGTCACGACGATCGCTGCGTTTCGAGAACCTCGAGGATCGCCAGCTCCTCTCGTCGGCCGCCCCCAGCAACGACCAGCAGCTCGCCCTGCAGCTGATCAACATGGCCCGCACGACCCCACAGGCCGCGTCCGAGTGGCTGACGAAGAACAACAGCGTCGAGGTCAAGAACACGCTCAAGCACTTCAGCGTCGACGTCGACGCCGTCAAGTCCACGATCGCGTCCAACCGCTCGCTGCCCCCGGTCGCCTGGAACGGCGACCTGGCCGAGGCCGCCCAGAATCACAGCCAGGACATGGTCGACAACCAGTACCAGTCGCACACCGGATCGGACGGCTCCTCGGCCGACGACCGGATCAAGGCGGCCGGCTACATGCGGGCGGAGTCCTCGGCCGAGAACGCCTTCGCCTACGCCAGCAGCGTCGAGAACTCGATGCAGGCCTTCCTCTACGACTGGGGCGTCGCCGACGCCGGCCACCGTCGCAACCTGCTCCAGCCGGGCGTGGCACCCGCCGACGCCTTCACCGAGGTCGGCGTGGGAGTGGTCAAGACCGGCGGCATGCGGACCTCCGGCGGCAAGATCGGCCCGGTCGTGGTGACCCAGAACTTCGCCAGCCGCACCGACGCCCCCGCCCAGCTCGTCGGCGTCGTCTACAGCGACGACGACGGCAACGACTTCTACACCCCCGGGGAAGGGAAGGGGGGGGTCGAGATCGACGCCACCAACATCGACACCGGAAAGACCGACTCCACCAAGACCTGGGAGTCCGGCGGCTACCAGATCCCGCTCGCCAAGGGTCGCTACAAGGTGACCGCCAGCGAGAACGACGTGGTCATCAAGCAGGTCGACGTGTCGGTCTCCGACGTGAACGTCGCCCAGAACTTCCTCACCAGCGAGAAGTGGGACGGCCGCTCGCTCCGCTCCGCGACCCCTCAGGCCCCGAGCGACTCCAAGCCGGCACCCCTCGCCGCCGCCCCGGTGGTGAAGGCGTCGACCCCGGCGACGGCGCCGGCCCCGGTCTCGATCACGACCTCGGCCTCCACGCCGAAGCCGACCCCGGTCGTCGTCCCCGTCACGACCTCGACCTCGACGAACGACAAGGTCGCCTTCTTCGCCCCGGCCGACTGGAAGGGCCCGACGATCGACCCGTCCTCCAATAACCCGCTCGCCGACTGGACGACCTGGAAGGCCAACGCCAAGTAGCCCCCGATCACGCTCCGCCGTGAATTCCCGGCCCGCCTCGGCGAGCCGGTCGAAACCCGCCCCTCCGACGATCTGGGGATCGTCGGAGGGGCGGGTCCGTTTCGAAGACCGCCCCACCTGATTGCATGCACCCCCGGAGAAGGGGGGGGGTCAGGCTTCGCCCATCACCGTCACCACGACGGACCGTCGATGGGGATGCGTCCGGTGCTCCCAGACGAAGACGCCCTGCCAGGTCCCGAATGCCGGCGAGCCGTCGGCGATCGGGATCGTGATCGCTGTCTGGGTCAGGATCGACCGGACGTGCGCCGGCATGTCGTCGGGGCCTTCCATCGTGTGCCGAAAGAGCGGATCGCCGTCCGGGGCCAGCCGGGCCGCGAACCGTTCCAGATCCTGGCGGACGCTCGGGTCGGCGTTCTCGCAGACGATCAGCGAGGCGCTCGTATGGCGGATGAAGACGTTGCAGAGCCCCGTCCGGACGCCCGACGCGGCCACGATCCGCTCGACCTCGGCGGTGATCTCGATGGTCCCTCGGCCTTTGGTCTGGAGCGTCAAAGTCTGCTGGTGGATCACGAAACTCTCCGTGCAGCGATCGGGGCGATTCCT
The DNA here is from genome assembly GCF_011064595.1 of Paludisphaera soli. Lineage (GTDB taxonomy): Bacteria > Planctomycetota > Planctomycetia > Isosphaerales > Isosphaeraceae > Paludisphaera > Paludisphaera soli. The sequence goes on from NZ_JAALJI010000010.1 coordinate 22,601, forward strand.
CGTCCTGGAGAGGCCGAGACGCTCGCGAAAACGAGCCGGCCTCCCGAAACAAACATAAGGTCCATTATCGGACGCAGGCCCGGAGATCGAAAGGTCGACCCTGACGACGCCGTCCCCTCTCCCGATCGACCGGCTTGAGGGGCCGCGATGAGAGGACCCGAACAACCCGACCGGCCGATTGCTCCGGGGCGCGGGTCGGGATACGATCCGGCGCTCCCTCCGCGATCCTCTACGACGCGCAACTGCGAGGCGACCCCACCATGAAACTCCCCACGGCGACCCTCATCTGGCTGGCCCTCGCGGTCCCCCTCGCGGCGGCCGAGCCTCCCGCGATCCAGGCGACGCTTCAGGTCGAAACGCCGCATCCGTGGCGGCCGCCGTTCCACCTCGATCGCGTCGGCCGGCCCATCACGGTCGTCGTCGAGACAGACCAGCCCCAGCCTCCCGGTCGGCTCGAACTGGCCGAGGTCCACGACGGTCGCGAGACCGGCCGCCGCGTCGTCGTCCTCCCGACTCAGGCACCGTTCCGAGCCCGCCTGGAGCTAAACGCCGGGACGACTGCCGCAATCCTCCTAGCCGACCGGACCGTCGAGGTCGCCCGCATGGCCGTCGCACGCCCCGAGATCGAGGCCGAGGTCGTCGCGCGCCCCGAGACGGTCGTCAATCCCGTAGACCTGGGGACCATCCTCCCGCCGGCCGACTGGCTCCTGCTCGGCCCCGGCCAACCGGCCGTCGTCGAGGTCGCCGCAATCCTTCGGGGTCGTGACGAGCCCGAGGCCCGCATCGAAGCCTGGTTCACCTCCGGCACCGATCGGTCCACTTCACCCCTCGCCCTGATCGGCGGGCGTCGGGTTACGGGGCGCGTGAACCTTCCCAATCCCACGACCTCGTCCGACCGCGAAACCCTGCACGTCGCCCTGCGGACCAGTGACGGCACCCAACTCTGGAGTCGCGAGATCCCCGTCATGCTCGTCCGCGAAGTGCCCGCCCGGCCGAAGTTCGGGGCCTACGAGACGAAGCTGCGGTACGACGCCCCGATCTCGGTGCGCGACCCTGTGACCGGGGCTTTCACCTCGCTCGACTATGCGAAGGGCTGGGACCCCGCCCTCAAGGACGTCGTCGTCGCCTTCCCGAACGGCGCCCGGTTCGTCTTCTGGCGGGGGTCGAGCTACATCCCCTTCTGGGCCGGGCGCTTCAACTCCGGGGCCTGCTATGAGTGGGCCGAGGTGATGACCCGCCAGCCGGAGGCGGTCGACTGCGTGGAACCGCTCATGGACAAGGAGCTGCGCTACGGTCGGGTGGAGATCCTGGAATCGACCCCGGCCCGGGTCCGCGTGCGCTGGACGTATCAGTCGACCGACCTGAACTACAAGGTCTGGGGGGATCAGGCCGTCGAGGAATACACCTTTTACCCCGACGGCTTCGGCACCCGCGTGGTCGACCTCAAGACGGATGCGGCGACCGAGTACGAACTCTGCGAGTTGATCCTGCTGACGCCCCAGGGCGCCTACCCCTTCGACGTGCTGCCGGAGAACCTGGTCGACGCGATCGCGCTGGATGGTGACAGGCGCTCCTACCGTTTCCCGATCCGCGGCGAGGCCGATCAGCCCACTGGGGGCGAGCCACCGGCGATCTATCGGCTGCGATTGAACCGCAACGAGGAGCAGGCGGCGATCTGCTTCAACCCCGGCGATCGGGCCTTCCCGCCGGTCGTCTTCGGGCCGTTCGAGGACCAGGGGCAGACGGTCACCCCCTGCTACTGGGGAAGTCACTGGCCGCTGGCGCGAGGAAACGCCACGGGGTCGAAGATCGACGACCGGATCGCGATCAGCCCCTGCCACAACAGCGTGATGAGCTGGGCCGCGGCTCGTCCCGAGCCGATCGCTGAGGGTCGGGGCATGGCGATCGACGCGGCCGGCAAGGCCCGGCCGATGGTGCATCGACGTTGGGCCTGGCTGGTCGGCATGACCGACGCGGACGACGCGCGGCTCGTCCAGTGGGCTCGCAGCTACGCCCGACCGCCCTCGCTGACTGCCAAGGGGGCCCAGGTCGCGTTCCAGGGCTGGTCGGCCGAGCGTCGCAGCATCGCGCTCACGGCCGACGGCCCGACGATTGAGATCGCCGTCCGGCCCGAGACCCCCTGGGTGAATCCGGTCTTCGAGCTGGCCGCCGCGCCGGAGGGCGTCCCGACCGTCTCGCTCGACGGCGTCCCGCTGGCCTCGGAGGCGTTCGCCTGGGACGGTCGTACGCTCTGGATCGACGCCACCCTCGCCGCGCCGGCGACGATCCGAGCGGAGTTCGCCGCCCCGAAGCGGTGAAAAGGACTGAATCGCATCCTAGGTTATCAGGAGGCCGCGCCGGGCCGATGAGGCCCGGCCGGCTCCGGCGGAGGACGGCTGGCCCCATTCCGGAGGATGTACCGTGGCGTGGTTGAGCGCAGTGCGTGGGCTCGTTCTGGCGACGACGCCCCTGATCGGGGTCCTGACGGCCGGCCCGGAAGCCGCGGCCCAGCCCGCGTCCGGGCCGCCGATCGGGGAGGCGGAGATCCGGGCGTTCGACGACTCCTACGTCCGCCTGTTCGACGGCGGGGACGCCAAGGGGCTGGCCTCCCTGTTCACCGAGGACGCCGAGGTCTTCGAGGCCGACGGCGCCCGCTATCGGGGGCGCGACCTGATCGAGCGAAGCTTCGCGGAGTCGATGGCCGCCCAGAAGGGGGCCAGGCTTTCCCTGGAGATCGAGTCGATCCGGCTCCTGACCCCGGACGTCGCCAAGGAGGAGGGCCGCTCCGTGACGACCCTCGCGTCGGGCGCCGTGGACACGCGCTACTACACCGCCCTCCTGGTGAAGCGAGAGGGCGGGTGGCTGCTCGCCAGCGTGCGGGAGGAGGCCGACGAGCGGGTCCGGCCGCACGACCGGCTGAAGGAGCTGGAGTGGATGCTCGGCGAGTGGGTTGACTCGGGGACGGAGTCCGAGACCCGGGTCGACTGCCGGTGGTCGCCCGACGGCAACTTCCTGATCCGCGAATTCACCGCCAGACGCCTCGGCAAGCCCGTGCTGAACGTGACCCAGCGCGTGGGCTGGGATCCCGTCGCCGGGGAGTTCCGATCCTGGGAATTCGACTCCGAGGGGGGCTTCGGCGAGGGTCGATGGAGCCGCGACGGCGACCGCTGGGTCGTCAAGCAGACCGGGACGCGGCCCGAGGGGGTGAACGCCTCGTCGACCCGCGTCCTGGAGCGGATTCGCTCCGATCAGGTGCGTTGGAGCCTCCTCGATCGGGTGATCGCCGGCGCGGCGATCCCGGGCGAGGAGACGTCGCTGCTCACCCGCATCCCGCCGGCCCCGAACACCCCCAAAACCCGGAAGTGAGGTCGCGATGAACCGCAAGAGAACGAGCATCGCTTTCGTGATCCTGCTGGCGACCGTCGGGAGCGCGGTCGCCTATGGCCGAGGCTTCGGCGGGGGCGGCGGATTCCGGGGCGGCGGGGGCGGAGGCTTCCGCGGGGGCGGCGGGTACGGGGGCGGAGGCTTCCGCGGCGGGTACGGCGGTGGGGGCGGATATCGGGGAGGCTATGGCGGCTTCGAGGGCTACCGCGGGGGCTATGGTGGATCCTCGTTCGGGAGGACTCCGTCGTTCAGCTCGTCGGGGACGTTCGACCGCGCCGGGGGCGAGTTCCGGGGCTACAACCCCTACTCAGGCGTTCGCTCCGAGGGCGGCTTTGCGGCCGGTTCGTACACGGGATCTCGGGGCGGCAGCGTCGACTACGCCGGCGCTGGGAGGGCCGCCTCGGGCCCGTTCGGCGGCGAGGCGGCGCGGGGCGAGGGCGCCGTCCGGGTGACGACGCCGGGGGGCCGGACCTTCACCGACGCCGGCCGAGCCGGCGCGGCCGTCGGGCCGGGCGGGAACGCCGTGGCGGGTCGATCGAACTTCGCGGCGGCTTCCGGCCCGCGCGGCACCGCCGTCGAGGGCTCGCGCAGCTTCGCCGCGGCCGGCGCCGGCGGGTATCGCGGCTACGGCGCGGCGGGTTATCGCGGCTACGGCGCATCGGCCTTTCGACCGTACGGCTACAACGCGTACGGGGCCTATCACAACGGCTGGGTCCACGGCTACTGGTGCGGCCACAACGACGCCGCCTGGGGATGGGGGGGTGCCTGGGGGTTCGCCACGGGCGTCGGACTGGGCTGGGGCCTCGCGAATTGGGGCTTCGGCTCGTCCCTCTACGACATGGGCTACAGTGCCTACGTCAATCCGTACTACGCCGCGAACCTCGTCGATCCCGGGGCCGTCGCCTACGACTACGCCCAGCCGATCGACACGGCCCTCCCGCCGGTCGCGGACGACGTCGCGAGCCAGGGCGTTTCGAGCTTCGACGCCGCGCGGGCGTCGTTCCTGGCGGGGAACTACGACCAGGCCCTGCAGCAGGCCGACGCCGCCCTGAAGCAGACGCCCAACGACACCGCCCTGCACGAGTTCCGGGCGCTCTGCCTGTTCGCCCTCGGCCGCTACGACGAGGCGGCCGGCGTGCTCTACGCCGTGCTCTCCGTCGGGCCCGGATGGGACTGGGCCACGATGATCGGCCTGTACCCGGACGCCGCGACCTACACCGCCCAGCTCCGGGCGCTGGAGGCCGCCGAACAGGCCGACCCGCAGTCGGCCTCCGATCGGTTCGTGCTGGCGTACCACTACCTGACGCAGGGCCACAACGAGGCGGCCGTCACGGTGCTGAAGCGGCTGGTGGCGTTGAAGCCGGACGACGCGCTCTCGGCGAAGCTGCTGGCGAAGCTGGCCCCCCCCGCCGCGCCGGCCGTGAATTCCCCCGCCCCCGTCGCGACGCCCTCGCAACCCCCGGCGGGTGCCGAGCTGGCGGGGAGTTGGACGGCCCAGCCTCGCGCCGGAGACTCCATCAACCTGACGGTCCAGCCGGACGGCAAGTTCACCTGGACCGCAACCCAGGCGGGCCGGTCCAGGACGTTCGGCGGCTCGTCGACCTACGGCGGCGGCCTCCTGACGCTGGCCCAGGATCAGGGCCCGGCGCTGGTCGGCCGGGTGGACTGGACCGACGCCGACCACATGACGTTCCGGATCGCCGGCGGCGGCCCCGAGGACCCCGGGCTCGCCTTCTCCCGGTGAGCCGAGGTCCCCGCGCCGGCGGTCGTCATTCGTCCGGCGACAGATAACCGTGGTGGACCCCCAGCCAGTAGCCCAGGGTCCAGGCGACGCCGTCGTCCTCGCGACGGCCGTCGCTCCCCCAGTCGGCCCGCCAGGGGTTGGCGTTCCAGCGAGCCTGGGTGCGCTCGGCCGGCGAGAGCACGCGGTCCAGCTCGACGTTGATCCGCCGCAGGCCGGGCTCGTGCTTGAGCCGGACGTCGTGGCGATGGGCGTTCTTCGTCGTCCACGCGATCAGGTCCCAGGGCCAGTCCTGGAGCGTCTCGCGCGCGTCCTCCACGTCGCAGCGGCGGCCGGTGGTCGCGCCGTAGACGAAGTTGTAGAGCGGGCTCCGCTCGGCCCGGATCGACTGCTCGCCCTCGATCGGCTCCCACGTCCGGGCGATGCTCTGCGTCAGGATCCGACGCTTGGCCGGGTCCTTCTCCAGCATCAAGAGCGGGTAGTACGACAGGTAGAGCAATTCGTCGTCCGAGTGGTTGATGTCGGCCCAGCGGCCCCCGTCGTAGCGACGCATGAGCAGGCTGTTGAGCAGGTAATGGTGGTCCTTGATCAGCTTGTCGGCCGCCTCGGCGTACTTGGCGTCGCCGGTGATGTGCTCGGCGACCTTCAGGAACATCAGGATCTCGATCGAGTTGAGCGCCCGCAGGTCGTAGTAGAGCGGATGTTTGTTGATGAGGGCGGGCGTCCAGACGCCCCATCGCGTCTTGCGGCCGGTGTGGTCGACCAGCGTGTAGTCGTTCTTGAGGATCCAGTCGGTCACGCGGCGGACGACCCCGGCGATCTCGGCCTTCTCGGCGTCGTCGGCGACCAGGTCGTGGTACAGGTACCAGGCGAAGTAGTGGCCGTCCAGCTCGTCGCTGCTGGTGTCCCCCTTGCACCAGAGGCCGGGGGTGGTGGGCGAGCGATACCAGACCTTGGCCGTCTCGCCGATCGCGTGGACCTTGGCCTCGGTGCTGTAGCCCTGCACGCCGGCGGCGATCTCCTCGTCGGTCACCACCGCGCGGGCGGGGAACCCGGGGATGCCGGAGAGCCGCTCCAGGTCCAGGAGCGCGTTCATCGACTTCCGGCCCGCCTCGCGGGCGGCGGGGTCCTTGGTCGCACCGTAGCGGAGGGCCTGGGCGGCGACGTACATCGCGGTCCAGAGGCCGTCGTTGTCGCTGACGTCGAAGATCACCTCGCCGTCCACGTCGCCCGGCGTCTTGAGGTCGATCCCGGCGATGTAACCCCGGCGGTCGTGGCGGGCCCGAAGGATGCGCTCGTAGTGCGCGGCCTTGTCGGCGAGGGTCGTGGGGACGTCCTCGATGCACGCGACGCCGGTCTTGGTCTCCAGCCAGGCCCGTCCCTCGTCGTCGGTCCAGACGGCCTCGACGGCGTTGTCGGGGAGCCAGCGTCGGCCCCAGAAGTAGCGGAAGACGCCGTCGCGGAGCCGCCAGGCCCCCTCGGGGGTGCCGGCCCAGACGTCGCCGTTGGCGGCGAGGTGGAGGCAGTCCACGTCCTCGTAAGGCACGCCGTCGTGCCGGCCGAGCTTCTGCCACCACTGCTCGCCGTCGGACAGGAAGATTCCCCGGTCGGTGCCGATCCAGATCTGGCCCAGCGGGTCGGCGACCAGCGTCTTGAGCTTGGTGTTCCAGTGGACCTCGCCCTGGCCGGGCTCGGGATGGTGCGGGCCCACGTCGAGGCGCTCGTAGCCCTCCGCCGTCGAGCGGAACGGCCCGTCGTCGGTCAGGACCCAGACGCGGCCGTTCGCGGCCTTCGCGGAGGCCAGGACGGTCACCCCCTCGGGGAGCTTCGATCGGTCGACCTCGTCGAAGGACGGGACGGGGCGCGCGACCCCCTCGGGCAAGGCCTCGCCCTTGGCGTACTTCCGTGCGACGAGTTGGGGATAGGTCGCCGCATCGGCGAGGCCTGGCGCAAGGGCCAGCAAGAGCCCGGCGAGCGCCGGGGCGAAGGTGTTCCTGAGCATCAAAGCCTGGGCTCCCGTGGAGTGGAAGGATCGCGGGAAGGAAGGCAGAGAGGGGGCCGACGTCGCCGCCAGGCTCGTATGCTAAGGCCCTGGAAGGATGGATGCAACGGCCTGATCGACTTGAAGCCCGCCGTCGCCTTCGTCATGCTTGGCGATTATCCCCGAGGGCCCGAAGGACGCGACCCGATCATGAGACAGCCTCGACGCCCCGCCGATCCGAGGACGCTCCTCCCCTGGGCCTGGATGCTCCTGACGCTGCTCGGCGCGTCCGGGAAGTCCGACCGCCGCGTCGAGGTGGCCGTCGACTCCCAGGGGGGCGTGGCCGTCTCGCGCGTCGTGCACGCGCTGGCGGAGGCGACCGGCCAGGACGTGAGGCCCCCCGCCGCCGACCTGACCCTCCCCGTGCGGGGCCTGGCCGGGGCCCTGGGCCGGAACCTGCTGCGGGAATGCCTGGGCGACTCCGTGGAGATCGACTTCACCCGCGACGCCGTCGTCCTGCTCCTGCCCGAATCGCTCGGTCGCGACGGCTCGCGCGCGGCCTGGAGGGAGCGGCTGGAGTCGCTCGCCATCCGTACCGAGGAGGCCGCCGGCCGTCGCGCCCGCCACGCCATGCGGGCCCGCGCCTCGTATCGCCCCAACGACCCCTCGCGGCCGACGGTCTGCCTGGTCCACGGGCTCAACTCGTCGTCGGGCGGGTTCGTGCACATGATCCCGCTGCTGGAGGAGGCCGGATACGGGATCGTGACCTTCGACTACCCGGACAATCAGAAGCTCGACGATTCGTGCGAGGAGTTCCGGGCCGACTGGAAGGCGTTTCGCGAGGCGGCCGGCGAGCGTCGGGCCTGGTCCGTCCTGACCCACTCGATGGGGGCCCTGGTGGCCCGGGCCTATATTGAAGGGCCGGGTCGGGGGGCGGGGGACGTGGACTCGTTCATCATGATCGCGCCGGTGAACCAGGGGGCCCACATCGCCCGGCTCCAGCCGGTGCTCCAGATGATCTCGCGGATGTCGGCGGTCAAGGGCAAGCGGACGACGCAGGCGCTAGCCGAGCTTTCGGAGGGCCCCGGCCTCTCGGCCGACGACATGCTCCCCGGCAGCGCGTTCCTGAAACGAATCAACGCCGAGCCCTCCAACGAAGCGGTCCCGTACCACATCATCGCAGGCAACCTGGGCGTCTTGACGGCCGAAGCTCGCAAGCGGTTCGAGGACCAGGTTACGCTCCTGAGCCGCAACGCGGGCCCGTTCGCCGTGCTGACGCAGGCCGCCGTGGGCGAGGTCGCGCCGATCCTCGACGAGCTGACCGACGGCACGGGCGACGGCGCCGTCACGGTGGCCTCGACCCGCCTGCCGGGCGTCCCCGAGCCGGTCGTCCTGGCGGCGAACCACGCCGAGCTGATCCGCGCCCCCCTGCTCTTCGCCGACCCCGGACCGGTCGTCAGCATGCCCTGGATCCTCCGCTGGCTGAAGGAAGACCACGGCGGAGCGCCCGCCCCGGCTCCGAGGGGCGACTGACGCGGTTCCGGTCGACCGTCTTGGGTTCGCGGGCGGCTTCGTTTAATCTGGTCGGGCCCAGGGAGAGGCCGCGTCGCGCACGGCCGTCCGCATCACCTCCGCGCCGAGGAACCGCCCATGTCGCTGACCGTGGACCCCGCCCCGCTCGCCCCGGTACCCCCGCCGAAGGCCGAGTCCCACCCCCCCGGCCTGTACGCCCTCTTCACCACCGAGATGTGGGAGCGGTTCAGCTACTACGGCATGCGGGCGCTTCTGGTCCTGTACCTGACCAAAGCCCTCGGCTACAACCGCGCCGACGCCCTGAGCGTCTACGCGATCTACACGGGGCTCGTCTATCTGACGCCGCTGATCGGCGGCCGGTTGGCGGACCTCTACCTGGGCCAGCGCAAGGCGGTCTTCATCGGCGGCATCCTGATGGCGCTCGGCCAGTTCACCCTGATGCGGCCCGAGACGCTCCACCTGGGCCTCGGCCTGATGATCGTAGGCAACGGCTTCTTCAAGCCGAACATCTCGGTCATGGTGGGCTCGCTCTACCCCCAGGGCGACGCCCGCCGCGACGGTGCCTACACGCTCTTCTACATGGGCATCAACCTGGGCGCCTTCCTGTCCCCCCTGGTCGCCGGCACGCTCGGCGAGCGTTGGGGCTGGGGATACGGGTTCGCCAGCGCGGGGATCGGAATGATCCTGGGCCTGCTGACGTTCATCGTCACCCAGCGGATGCTCCAGGGGGCGGGCCTGCCGCCGGGACGGGAAGTCGTCGCCGACGCCACGCTCCAGCCGCGCGACTGGGCCGGGATCGTGCTGATCTCGGCCGCCCTCGCGGCGCTCGTCTACGGCCTGATCGCCGCGTGGCCTTCGCTCCAGCCGCTCTGGTCGCCGGCGTGGCTGGCCACGTCGGGCGAGGGGGACCTGCTCAAGTCGACCCTCGGCTTCCTGTACAAGGGGGGCCTGATCGTCGGCGGGCTCGTCCTGTTCCTCTGGCTGACCGAGCCGAGGGCGAAGGCCGAGGAGGCCGAGCTTCGCGAGCCGTTCACCTTCGAGGACTGGCAGCGAGTCGGCGTGATCGTGATCATCAGCCTCTTCTCGATCCTCTTCTGGATGGGCTTCGAGCAGTCCGGCGGCACGCTCAACCTGTTCGCCGACGAGAAGACGGATCGCCACATCTTCGGCTATGACGTCCCGGCCTCGCTCTTCCAGTCGATCAACCCGGTCTTCATCATCGCGCTCGCGCCGCTGTTCGCCATGCTCTGGACGAACCTCGCCGAACGGAAGTTCCCGCTGCCTTCGGTGGCGAAGCAGGGGCTCGGGCTGGTTCTGCTGAGCCTGGGTTTCGCGGTGATGTACTTCGCCGAGCAGAACTCCAAGCTCGGGCTAATCTCGCCGCTCTGGCTGGTGTCGGTCTACCTGATCTTCACGGTCGCCGAGCTGTTCATCTCGCCGATCGGGCTGTCGCTGGTGAACAAGCTGTCGCACCCGCGGATCGCCTCGCTGATGATGGCCTTCTGGTTCCTCTGCACGGCCGCGGCGAACTTCCTCGCCGGCATCATGGAGAACCTGATCGAGCCGTATCACATCAACCTCTGGGTCTTCCTCGGTGCCATGGCGCTGATCCCCGGCCTGCTGATGCTGGCCCTCACGCCGGTCCTGGTGAAGATGTCGCACGGGCGGGTCTGATCGACGTTCGAGCAACGGGAGGAATCGCATCGTGACACGCTGGATGACGGGAGCGCTCGTGGCCCTATCGCTCGCCACACCGACCTCGGGGGCCGACAAGCGGCCCATCAACATCGACGACCTGCTGGCCGTGAAGTCGGTCGGCGATCCCCAGATTTCGCCCGACGGCGCGTCGGTAGTCTACGTCGTCTCGGAGCTGGACAAGGACGTTGGCAAGACCAACAGCAGCCTCTGGCTCGTGCCGACGGACGGCGGCGAGCCGAAGAAGCTGACCTCCGCCCCCGGGGCGAACAACCATCCGCGCTGGAGCCCGGACGGGAAGACCATCGCGTTCGTGTCGTCGCGCGGCGGCTCGTCGCAGGTCTGGCTCCTGCCGATCGACGGCGGCGAGGCCCGGCAGCTCACGAAGCTCCCCATCGACGTCGACGGCCCGATCTGGTCGCCGAAGGGGGACAGGATCGCCTTCGCGGCCCAGGTCTACCCGGGCAAGTCGCCCGAGGAGACGGCCGCGAAGGACAAGGAGAAGGAGGAGTCCAAGAGCAAGGTCCGGACCTATGACCACCTGATGGTCCGACACTGGAACGCCTGGGACGAGGGGAAGAAGAGCCACCTGTTCGTCGCCGACGCCAAGACCGGCGAGGCCGTCGACCTCACGCCCAAGCTGGAGGCGAACACCCCCCCCGCCCCGTTCGGCGGCTCGAACGACTACGCCTGGTCGCCCGACGGCGAGACCCTCGCCTTCACGGCCGAGCCGCTGAAGGATCACGCCTGGTCGACGAACACCGACGTCTGGCTCGTCCCGGCCAAGGGCGGAGAGGCGAAGAACCTCACCGAGTCGAACCCCGCGGCCGACGCCTCGCCGGCGTTCTCGCCGGACGGCAAGCACCTGGCGTTCATCGCGCAGGGCAGGCCTGGCTTCGAGTCGGACCTATGGGTCCTCCGCGTCCGCAATCTCGAATCCGGCGAGACGCTCGACGCCAGTTCCTACCTTGATCGGCCGATCCAGGGGTTCGGATGGAAGTCTGCGACCGAGCTGATCGCCTCGATCGACGACAACGGGACCGTCCCGATCGTCGTGCTGCCGATCTCGGCCAAGCCCGCGAAGCTCGATCGGTTGGCCGAAGGGGGCGTGAACGCCTCCGCGTCGGTCGGGCGGCCCGAGGGCGCGTCTTTCGCCTACATCCATCACGAGGCCGACAAGCCCGGCGAAGTCTACTTCAAGAAGGGTGACGCCCAGCCCAGGCAACTCACCTCGCACAACGCCCCCCTGCTCTCCCAGCTCGACCTGGCTCCGATGGAGTCGTTCACCTTCAAGGGCGCCGAGGGGGACGACGTCCAGGGCTGGCTGATGAAGCCGCCGGGGTTCGACCCGAACAAGAAGTACCCGGTGCTCTTCCTGATCCACGGCGGGCCCCAGGGGGCGTGGCACGACGAGTGGCACGGCCGCTGGAACTACCCGCTGTTCGCCGCGCCGGGGTACGCGCTGGTGGCGATCAACCCGCGCGGGTCGACGGGCTTCGGCCAGAAGTTCACCGACCAGATCAGCCTCGACTGGACGGGCAAGGTCTACGAGGACCTCATGAAGGGCCTCGACCACGCCCTGGGCAAGTACGCATTCCTCGATAAAGACAAGGTCGCGGCGGCCGGCGGCTCCTACGGCGGGTTCATGGTCAACTGGATCTGCGGCCACACCGACCGCTTCAAGGCCCTGATCAGCCACGCGGGGGTCTTCGATCTGGTGAGCATGTACGGCTCGACCGAGGAGCTGTGGTTCCCCGACTGGGAGTACGGCGGGCCCCCCTGGGAGAAGCTCCAGCACTACCTGGACCGCTCCCCCAGCCTCTTCGCCGGCAATTTCAAGACGCCCACCCTGGTCATCCACGGCGCGCTCGACTTCCGCGTCCCCGACGTCCAGGGGCTGGGCATGTTCACCAGCCTCCAGCGAGTCGGCGTCCCCAGCCGCTACGTCTGGTTCCCCGACGAGGGCCACTGGATCGCCAAGCCCACCAACCGCATCGTCTGGTGGCGTGAGGTCCACGACTGGCTCGCCAAGTACCTGAAGTGACGGCGCGGGGGGAGGTTCCCGTCGGGCCTCCCCACCCCTCCGCCCCGTTGAGGAGTCCCGGGTGATCGAGCTGCGCGACGTGACCCAGCACTACGGCGTGCGGCCGGTGATCCGCTCCGTCAGCCTGCGCATCGAACGCGGGGAGCTGGCGGTGATTCTCGGGCCCAACGGCATGGGGAAGTCCACGCTCCTCGGCGTCATGGCCGGCGTGCTGTCGCCCCAGCGCGGCAGCGTCCACGTCGACGGGATGCTCCGCAAGGGGGACCCGGACGAGGAGATGGCGATCCGCCGCCGCTGCGTCTACCTCCCCGACGACCTCTGGATGCCCACAAAGCTGACCGGCCGCGAATACCTGCTGGCCGTCGGCCGGCTCTATCAGGTCGACCCCGAGCGCGTGATCGAGCACGCGGACCAGCTCCTGGACCTCTTCGACCTCAAGGAGAAGGGGAACAGCCCGATCTCGGGCTACTCGGCGGGCCAGAATAAGAAGATCGGCCTCTGCTCGGCCCTGATCACCGAGGCCCCGATCCTGCTGCTGGACGAGCCCTTCTCCGGCGGCCTCGACCCGGCTGGCCTGCTGACGCTCAGGAAGGTCTTCCAGCACCACGCCCGTCGCAAGAACCTGACCATCGTGATGACGAGCCCCGTCCCCGAGCTGGTCGAGGAGATCGCGACCCGCATCATCATCCTCCAGGACGGCCAAATCCTCGCCCAGGGCTCGCTCGACGACCTCCAGCGCCTGACCCAGTGCCGCGGCTCGCTGGGCGACGTCCTCGAACGCCTGATCTTCCCCGAGACGACCCGGAAGCTCGCCGAGTACTTCGAGGACTTCCCGCGATGAGGGCCCCGCTCCGCCTCGTCGCACCCTGGCCGATCCTGATCCCGACAGGCGTTTTGTTTATCGCGTTCGCCGGGCTCTTCCACCTCGGGCAAGCATGGGACGACCCGCGGGCCAGGACCTTCGCCGGCTTCATCCTGATCGCCGCGGCATTGCTGGGTCTCTATCGAGCCTGGGCCTTCCACCCCGAGTATCGGTCCGGTTACGCCAGATGGCTGGCTACGACGCCCTGGGACGTCTCCCGCCCGCTGCCGTTCGGCCCCATCGACCTCGACTGGCCCGACGCCCTGCCGCTGGGGGGGCTGATCCTGGCCTACGCGTTCGTCCCCGGCCACGAGTCGGCGAGGGTGCTCGGGGTCTTCCTGGCCGCCCATTGCCTGGCCCTGATCCCCGCCGTCTGGCGGGCCGCGAAACACGTCCCGGCCTACGCGACATTGTTCGGGCTGGGGTTGATGGTGCGGCTGTGGCCCCACGCCTGGGCCTTCGCGGGGACCGGGGTGGTGGTATACCTCATCGTCTACGACGGCCTTCGGATCGCTCTACGCGACTTCCCGCGTGGTTCGAAGGCCGAGAACCTCGCCGCCGGCCGCGGGGCCTTCGACCCCGCGAAGGCCCGCTGCGGCTGGCCCTACGACCGACTTCTCAAGGATCCCGAGAAGGTCCCCGAGGGAGTTCGCGAGCCAGCCGACGATCCCGGCGTCCGACCGGCCGCATGGGTCCTTCCCTCCCGGAGCAGTCCGTCGCAGTCGCTCCTCGACGACCTCATGGCGTCCCTCCTCCTCGGCTGGTGGCTCTCCTGTCTCGGGTCGAACATGGATCGCCTCGAGTTCGGGAGCCTTCTGGTCACCTTGACGGTCTCCACGCCGCTCATCGCCGTCCTGATCCGCCTCGCCGTCTACGGGCTGGGGTATGCCTCGCCCATGAGCGTCTGGGGACGCATCCGAACCGGGCTCTGGGTCATCCCCGGCTACGACGTCATGTTCGTGGGCTTGGCGCTGATCATCGTCGCGCCGGTCGTGGTTGTGGCGGCGGGCCGGGCCTGGGGCGTCCCCTGGAGCATCACGGGCTCGATCGCGCCGGCCGCAACCCTATTCGTGGCGCTGGCGACGCCGCCGGGCCTGCGGCGGTGGCGGCTGGTGGGTCGCCACCGGATGACCCGGAGGGGCGAGGAGACGACGGGCGACTTCTCCTGAAGACAGGCCCAAACCCGGCCGCGAGGATTCGCGGCTTGCCGACGCGGCCCCCGATCTGGCAAGATTTCGGTGCCCCGCGACCCTTGATGAAGGACCCGAAGACGATGCCCGGAACGACTCCCGCCGGATTGCGCCCGATCACCGACGTGGCCCGCGACCTCGACATCGCGCCCGACCACCTGGAGCCCTACGGGCGCGACAAGGCGAAGGTCCACCTGGACGTCCTGAAGTCCTCGGGCCGCAAGCCGGGCAAGCTGATCCTGGTCTCGGCGATCACGCCGACGCCCGCCGGGGAGGGGAAGACGACGACGTCGATCGGCCTGGCGCAGGGGATGCACCGGATCGGCAAGCGGGCCGCGCTGGCGCTCCGGCAGCCGTCGATGGGGCCGGTCTTCGGCCGCAAGGGGGGGGCGACCGGCGGCGGTCTCAGCAAGGTCGAGCCGTCGAACAAGATCAACCTCCAGTTCACCGGCGACTTCCACGCCATCACCGCCGCGCACAACCTGCTGGCGGCCGCCCTCGACAACCGGCTCTACTTCCGCGACCTCGACCTCGACCCCACCCGCATCCTCTGGAAGCGGGCGCTCGACATGAACGACCGCTCGCTGCGGCGGATCGTCATCGGCCTAGGGGGCCATTCCCAGGGCGTCCCGCGCGAGAGCGGGTTCGACATCACCGCGGCCAGCGAGATCATGGCGATCCTCAGCCTCTCGGAGTCGCTCGCCGACCTCCGCGACCGGATGGATCGCATCCTCGTCGGCTATGCGAGCGACGGCTCCGCCGTGCTGGCGAAGCAGCTCGGCGTGACGGGCTCGATGACGGCGATCCTCAAGGAGGCCATCCTCCCGAACCTCGTGCAGACCACGGAGTCCACCCCCGCGTTCATCCACGGCGGGCCGTTCGCGAACATCGCCCATGGCTGCAACTCGGTCCTCGCCACCCGAATGGCCCTGGCGACCGCGGATTACGCCGTGACCGAGGCCGGCTTCGCCTTCGACCTCGGCGGCGAGAAGTTCCTGGACCTCAAGTGCCGGTCGGCCGGGCTGAACCCTGCGGTCATCGTGCTGGTCGCGACGATCCGGGCCCTCAAGATGCACGGCGGCGTCCCCCTCACCGACATCACCCAGCCCGACGCGGCGGCCGTCGAGCGCGGGCTGGTCAATCTCGCGGCGCACCTGGACGCGGCCGAGCATTTCGGCAAGCCGGTCGTCGTGGCGATCAATCAGTTCGGGACCGACACCGAGGAGGAGATGGGGGTCGTCCAGGCCTTCTGCCAGGGGCGGAACATCCCCTGCTCCGCCGCCAACGTCTTCGGCGCCGGCGGCGCGGGGGCGGTCGACCTGGCCGAGAAGGTCGTCGCCGCGGCGGCCTATCCCGAGACGCCGTACAAGCCCCTCTATCCGCTGGACTGGCCGGCCGAGAAGAAGATTGAGCAGATCGCCAAGGTCGTCTACGGCGCGGGGGGCGTGAACATCCAGCAGACGGCCGAGACCAAGCTCCGCAAGGCCGAGAAGCTCGGCTACGGCCGGCTGCCGATCTGCATGGCCAAGACCCAGGACTCGCTCTCGGACGATCCCAAGCTCCGGGGCCGCCCCCAGGGCTTCACGCTTCACGTCCGGGACATCGAGATCGCCGCCGGCGCGGGGTTCCTCGTGGCGTTGACCGGCGAGATCCGACGCATGCCGGGCCTGCCGCTCCGCCCCGCCGCCGAGCGGATCGACGTCGACGCCGACGGCGAGATCATCAACCTGACCTGACCCCCGCCCGGACCGCCTCAGCGGGTGGTGCGGCCGATGGGCTGGCGGCGGGCGTACCCCTTGCCGCCCTCCAGGTTCTCGGCGATCGCGCGGTCGATCCGGGCGAGCGTCGCCTCGGTGGCCCCCTGCTCGCGTCGCAGGACGTTGCCCTCGCGGTCCAGCAGGATCAGGGTCGGGAAGAACTGGAGCTGGAACGCCTCGAAGATCGGGCATTCCTCCTGGAAGCCCCGGACCAGCACCGGGTAGTTGATCTTGAGGGCCTCGGCGACCTCCTTGAGCTTGGCGTTCCGCTCCGGCCCGTCGGTCTTCTCGTAGGCGAGGCTGACGACCTGGAGCTTCTTGCCCCCGAGCCGAGCCTGAAGCTCCTTCAGGTGTTCGATCGAGGTGCGGCACTCGACGCACCAGGTCCCCCAGAAATCGAGCAAAATCAGGTCGGCGTCGAAGTCGCGGATCGAGACCAGCTTGCCGTCCATGTCGTACAGGGCGAAGTCGACCATCCGGTTCTCGACCGGGTCGAACTCGCAGTAGGGCCCCGTCCGCTCCTCGGGCGCCGGCGCGGCCGGCTTCGCGGCGGCCGGCGAGCGGGCCGCGAGCAGAGCGGGCCCGGCGGATCGACTCACGGCCGGGGCCAGCTTCGGCTTCGCCGCGGCGAGGGCGGGCGTCGCCTCCGTCGCGACGGTCGCCTTGGCCTTCGCCAGCGATTCGTCGATCGGGATGGCGTCGTTCTGCGAGACCACGTCGGACCAGGTCGGGCGCGAGCGTTCCAGGGTGGTCGGGGCAGGCCGTCGCGACGGCCGCTCTTCGGCGGCGGGCTCCGACGCCGGCTCGGGCTCGGCGAAGGGGTCGGCCTCGTCGAGGATCACCGGGCCGTAACGGCTCCGGGTCCGGCCCCCTTCAATCAGGCCGTCGGGGAGGCTCCGGGGGGCCGACCCTCCGCCCATCTCCTCGTCGTCCCGGGCGCTGACCTGGCTGATCTCGCGCGCCGGGGGGAGCGGATTCTCGCCGTCGTCGAGGTCGTCGGGCGGGTAGGCCGGCTCTTCGTCCTGCACGGGGTCGCTCGGGCGCGGCCGGGTAGTCCCCTCGGACGACCAGCCCCGCACCGGCTCCTCGAAATCCTCCTCGGGAGCGGTGTCGAGCCGGGGGCGGACCGACCTGGACCGGCTGGCGCGAGGGGCCGCGATCTTGGGATCGAGATCCGAATCGTCCGCTTCCCGTTCGTCCGCCCGCGAGATCGGCTTGACGTCGGCCCGCTTGGGCGCCGCCGCGATCGCCCGCGAGTCGTCGCCCATCCCGGCGTCGCGGCGGTGGAGGCTGATGCGGACGTCGGTGTCGGGGGCGTCAGCGTCGGCCCGGCCGGTCATCATCCCCTGCTCGCCCTGGTACTCGGCGATCACCGTGTACGAGGAGCCCGGGCGCACGCCTCGCAGCGTGAAAGCGCCGGAGTTGTCGGTCGTGGCGTGCACCGCCTTTCCCCCCGCCGCGCCGTCGAGGGCCAACCGGACCACGGCGTTGCGCACCGGGTTGCCTTCCTCGTCGTACACGCGGCCGGAGAGACGGCCGGTGGAGGATCGCGGCGAGGGGGGCGCGTTGGACGCGACCCGATCCTCGCCCGGCAGCCCGGCGACGACGGAGACCGACCTGTCCCCCACGGTGGCCGTGGTCTTGACGTCGGAGGGGGTGACGGCGCGGAAGCCGCCGGTCTGCGAACATCCAGCGAGACCCGATCCCAGCAGGAGCAGGCCTAGCATTCCTGGGGGGATGCGCATGATAGGGAGCCCTCCTCCTGGGCGGATCGGCATGGCGGCTCGGGCGGGCTAGGGCTCGCCCGTCGCGATCGTGCTGACCGGTCGGGAAGCCGTCCCGCCTCGCCGCCGTCGCTCAATAGGTGCATCTCTCGGCGCGTTCACCCTCGGCGCTTGGCCGAAAGGTCTTTTCCTCGTTTCGGCCCCCCGCAGCCCAGGACTTTAGAGGATTCCGGGATTTTGTCGAGGACAAGCCGGGACGGGCTCGCCTCGGTTCCGGTCAGTTCCAGCGGGCGACGGCGGACCTCGCACCCGAGAGCAGAGCCCCGACCTCCTCGGCGTCTTCCGGCTTGGGGCGGGCCTTGAGGTAGGCGGTCAGGGGGTCGATGGCCTGGCCGGGCTCGTCGAGCCTCAGGCACAACATCCCCAGGTCGCGCAGTTCGGTCGCGTCGTCGGAGACGGCCGCCAGCCGGCGCTGGACGAGGAGGGCGGACGGGAAGTCGTCCTCGCCGAGATGGATCGCCTTGAGGTTCCGGAGCAGCCGGGCCGCCACCGCCGCATCCGAGCAGGGCGCGAGCTGGGCGTCGGACAAGGGCGTCAGCAGGCCGGTCAGCTTCGCGATCCGACGTTGGCAACCGGCCCGGTCCAGCAGCTCGCCGCCGTGGAAGGCGTCGAGGAACGCGGGCTCGCCGTCGTCCAGCCTGAGCATGAAGTGGGCCGGCAGGTTGGCCGGGGAGAGTTCCAGGCCAAGCCGTCCCGCGATCGCCCGATACAGGATGGAGAGGGTGATCGGGATGCCGGTCCTGCGATCGAGCACGTCGTCCAGGTAGCTGTTGCGGGCCTCGAAATAGTCCTCGACGTTCCCCTTGTAGCCCTCCTCGACGAACAGCACCCAGTTGATCTGGCCGATCAGCTTCCGCGCCGGCGCGCCTTCGCGGATGCGGACGCGGACCCGATCGGCGAGGGCGTCGATTCGCCCGAGCTGGGCTTCCACGTCCAGGCCGGGCCGGAAGTCTCGGGCGATCTCCAGGGCGACGCGCGCCAGGTCCGCGCCGGCCTCGCCGCGGACGACGCGTTCGAACTCCGGGCTCGTCGGATAAGAAGCTCGCATACCTTCCCTCCCCTTCCCCTCGCTTCGCTCAGGTCGTCACACGCGGCTTGGGGACGACGTCCGCCGCGATCGGCCGGGGCGGCGTCGGCGCGGCTTCCGGCTCGGGCCGAGGTCGTCGCGCGGCCCGAGTCGTGACCCAGGCCGTCGGCCCCAGGACCATGACGAAGCCCACAAGGCTCGGCAAGGTCAATTGCCGACCGTGCAGGGCGACGTCGAACACCAGGCCGAACACGACCTGCGTCAGGCTCAGCACGGCGATCTTGGCCGGCGGCCCGGAAGCGTACGCCTTGGTCAGCAAGACCTGGCCGAGTGTCCCGGAAAGCCCCACGCCCAGCAGCAGGGCCATCGCCCCTGGCTCTCGCGGGATGTCGGCCGAGGTCAGCGGGTGGGCGAACATCAGCCACAGGCCCAGCGAGAGGCTGGCGAGCCCCGAGAAATGGGCGACGACCGCGCGGGCGTCGACGGCCTTCAGCCGGTGCAGCCCCAGCATGGCGACGGCCGTGGTGACCGAGGCCACCAGCGCGATCGCCACCGCGCCGACGTCGCCCTTCTCCGCCCCGTGCGGCTGCTGGATCATGACGACGCCGAGCACCCCGCAGACCACGCACGCCAGGTCCGTCAGTCGCCCCCCCCGCCCGCGATGCAGAAACGAGGTCAGGACGATCCAGAGCGGGTAGGTGTTGGTCAGGGTCAGGACGTCGGCCGTCGGCAGCCGGGTGAGCGCGTAGAAGGTGCACGCCACGCTGATCGTCCCGGCGATGCTGCGCCACCAGAGCGTGGGGGGCTTCCAGAGGACGAGCCTCGCCCCGCCGGCGATCGCCAGCATCAAGGAGAACACGAAGGTGCTGAAGATCCGGATGAACGCGATCAGCAACCAGTCGCAGCGCGAGCCGACGGCGTGAGTCATCGACCCCATCGTCGCGAAGCACAACGCCGCCGAGATCATCCACGCCGCCGGGAGCAGGCTGTTCGTACGCTGACTCATCGAAATCCAAAGGGAGGCCGGGCGCTCCGAGTTCTTTAAACGACTTCCATTTTAGCAGGGCTCCCTCGCCTTGTGACGGCCAATGATCAGCGCGACGAGGCACGCGAGATCGAGACCGCGAACCGCCACGCGGCGGCACCCGGACGGCCGATCGCCACCAGTCGATTCGGGCCCTTGACGAGTGGGACGGCCACATAGTCTCTCGCGTCCTGGGGGTCGGGGCCCGAGAGCTCGACGGGCGATCCGTTCAGGAAGACCTCGATCGGGCCGTCGGCCTCGACGACCACGATCGCGCGGCGAGTCTCGTCCGAGGCGAACTCGGCGAAGGCCGCCGCCGAGGCGCCGGCGGCGGTCGGGGAAGCCGCGGCATCCCCCCTCAGCGGGGCCAGGTCGACCACGCCGTCCTCGGCCTCGGTCGCACGGGTCCATCGGACGGCGGCCCCGCCCGCCCCGGGGTAGGATCGCGAGACGTCGACGGCCCCTTCGCGCGTCATCAGCACGGGGGGCTGGGGTCCCAGCGGGCCAAGGACGCTCCAGCCGCGGACCGGTTCGAGCCGGGCGAGCACCCGTTCGAGCGCCAGCTTCACGCCGTCCGAGCGTCCCTCGTCGGCCAGGAGCCGCCGAAGCTCGGGCTCGACCCGGTCGCGGATCGCCAGCAAGGCGCGGACGGCCCCGAGTCGCAGCGACGGGTCCGGGTCGTCGGCCGCCGCGACGTAGACCGACAGGGCCCGCGGGTCGGGGATCGCGCACAACGCGTTCAGGACGGCCGCGCGGTCGCCGTCCTGGACCAGATGGGCCTTCTCCAGCAGCCTCGGGACGGCTTCCCGGAGCTGGAGCGGGCCGGCGGCCAGGAACGCGGCGCGTCGGACGTCGGCGTCCTCGTCGTCGAGCCTCGCCAGGACCACGTCCTTCACGTCGGGCGGCAGCGGACGCGAGGGATTCAGGCTCATCACCGCCGCCGCCCGCACCAGCGGCGAGGCGTGGTGGAGGAAGCCCGTCAGGTCGTTCGGCGGCAGGAAGCCGTCGCGAGCCAGCGCGGGGAGGGCCTTCGCCACGAGCGTCTCGGGGGCGTCCTCCTCGTAGAGCACCGTCAGCCGGGCGCGGACCACGTCGCGTCCCTTGAGCTTGTTCAGCGAATCGAGGGCCGCAGAGCGCACCGCCTCGGGCCGCTTCGGATCGACCACGATCGGCAGGAGCAGCCGGGTGGACGTCGCGTCGTTGAGGGCCCCCAGCGCCTCCACGAGCGCGGCCTGGGCGTCGACGTCGGTCTCCGTCGGCAAAGCCGCGCGGAGCATCGGGGCGGCCGGAGCCCCGACCGACTGGAGCCCGAACACCGCTTGATAGCGGACCGAGGCGTCGGCGTCCTTGAGCCCGATCTCAAGCCCTCGCAGGACGGCGGCCATCCCCTCGGGATCCCAGGCTTCGGTCTTGCCGGACGAGCCGGCTCCCTCGGGGTAGCGGCGGTACTGGGCGGCCAGGCACGAGAGAATGCGGCCGCGCACGACGGGCTCGGGCGTCTTCCCCAGGGCCGCGACGAGAGACTCGACCAGCGGGACCGACCAGGATTCATCGGCGAGCAGCAGGGCGGCCTCGCGGCGCGAGGGGTCGAGGAGGGCCGCCGCGAGGGCCTCGCGGTCGTCGTACTTCAGATCGATGAGCGCCCGGCGGATCGACCAGGCGGCGAAGCGGTCGGCGTCGCCGAGGCTCGCCAGCAGGGCCGGGGCGGCCGACCGGTCGCCGATCCTCCCCAGCGCGATCGCGGCCTCGCGACGGACGGCGGGGTCGCGGTTGGCGAGGAGCTTCGTCAGGGCCGCCCCTGCCCGTCCGTCCTTCCGGATCCCCGCGCTCCGGGCCGCCTGGAGCCGGACCTGCGGATTCCCGTCGCCAAGCTGCTCGCGAATCGCCGCGCGCGCCGAGTCGCCGCCGATCGCATCCAAAGCCCATAAGGCGTGCAGCCGTCCGATCGCCGGCTCTTCGACGCCCAGCCTCGCGATCAGCGGGGGGACCGCGGCTTGCCCGCTCGCGATCAGCCGATCCTGCGATCCCAGGCGGACCGAGCGGCTCGGGTGATCCAGGGCCCCGACGGCCGACGTGACCAGGTCTCCCGTCGGCCGAGCCGAGGCCGGCCTGAGGCCGTAGCCGACATAAGCCAGTCGGTACACCCGCGCCGCCCTCCCGCCGGCCTCGTCGACGATCCAGAAGCCGTCGCCAGCCGACGCGATCGCGCGGGGATGGAAGTCGGCGAGCGTCCCGCGCGTCAGGAGGTTCGTCCTTCGGGCCAGCGCGAAGCCGCCGCCGGCCTTGCGAAGCTCGTTGCGGAAGACGGCCTGGGCGTCGGGCTCGCAGGTGACCAGATTGCCCCGATATTCGTCGGGCAAGCGGTCTTCCTCATAAACCACCCCCTGCCCCGCCGACCGACCTTCCAGCTTCGCGATCGCCGGCAGGGCGCGAAACTCGGCCGCGACGAAATGGCGCGGGTAGCCGTAACGCCCCCCCGCGACGTGCTGCATCAGGCGCAGGCCCCAGCGCGGGTCGTCGGAGGTGCTGAGGGTGAAGAGGTCGTCGGTCGCGGAAATCGCCAGGCCGGCGGGCCGCGCGTCGCCCATGGAGAGGATCTGCAGGTCCTTGCCGTCGGGACGTATTCGGAGGACTCCTCCCCCCTGCCCCGAGGCCCCGGCGAGCCGCAAGTCCTCGACGGCGAGGTAGAGGAATCCGTCCATCCCTCGGCGGATCGCGCCGGACTCCCGGCCCGACGTCGGTGCGCCCAGGCCGCCGACGAGGTCCCGGCGGGCCTCGGCGCGGCCGTCGCCGTCGGCGTCGCGGATCGCGGAGAGCAGCGGCGGGTGGAAGACCAGGAGCGAGTCGCCGACCCGCTCCATTCCGGCGACGGGGTTGAGCCCGTCCGCGAACGGGACGGTCCCGGAGTCGGTGAGGGCGAGGAGGGAGCCGGCCTCCGTCGCCTCGCCGATCGACCGCCCCCCCACGAGCACGCGTCCGTCCGGACCGACCGCCAGGCACGAAGGCGCGAAGCCTTCGGGCGTCCGCCCGGCAAGCTCGACGGCCCAGCCCTCCGCGGCGGCGGGCATCGGTGGCGGCTCGTCGGCGAAGGCCGAGGCCGAGACGAGGGCCGAAATCAAGACCGCGAACCCGACCGGCTTGCTCATCGCGACCGCCCTTCCTGGATGGGGCCGCCCGGGACGAGGGTCGATCGCTCTGGCGAGAGTCGGCCTCGTCGATCAGAATAGGCGGACCGGATCGCGGCGGATGTTACCGCGTTTCCGCAATCGCCTCAACGCAAAGAAGCAAGCCCGGGCGGGTGGCGCGAGGTCGTCGCGAACCGCCTCGGAGCCCGGTCCGACGAGGAGCCCCCCCGTGTCTTCGAGCCCCGCCATCGCCGCGACGTCTCGCGACGGCGCCGTCGCGCCCGCCCGCCGCTTCCAGAACCCGAGCTACCCGGAGCGCACCCACTTCCCCGAACGGCCCGCGCTTGAGGCCAAGCTCAAGTCCTGCGACGAGAAGCTGGGGGCGGTCCGACGCAAGCTGGCCTTGCTGTCGAACCACGCCAGGCGGGCCGAGTATGAGAAGGTCTTCCACCAGCTCCAGGGCGCCCGCGACCAGCTTGCCGACTCGTCCTACCGCATGCCGCGCGAGGCGGGCGGCCTCTATCACGAGGATCGCGAGCGGCTGGAGGCGGCCGAGCGCTCCTTCGCATGGCTCCTCCGCCGCTGGGAGACGATCGTCTCCTGATCGCAAGCGGCGTCCCCCCCGCCCGGCGCGACCGGCGCGGGGGGGACTTTCGTCCATCTCTCAATCGATAAAGAGGCCGTTGAGGACGGCGTTGTGGCCGGAGAGCCGCGTGAAGCGGAACTGCACCCGGCCGCTCACCGTCCACGACAGGTACGCCCCGCCGTTGAACGACGACACCTCCTGCACGTCCAGCACCTCACCCGTCGCCGGGTCGATCAGCTCGATCCGCTGCGAACGCTGGCTGGTGTCCCAGTCCAGCATGTACAGCGACACCTTGTGCGACCGGCCGTCGGTCAGGGCGAGGTCGACCGTGAACGAGTCGTAGGCGTACCAGGCCGAGGCCTGACGCCTCGTCCCGTCGGCCGTCCTCAGCGCCCGCACGTCGCCGGTGGACGACGCCCAGGTGTACTGCAACGCCCGTTTGATCCCCACCTGGGCGTACGATGGCAGCCCCGACGGGTTGTTCAACATCTGCTGGCCGCCGCCCCCGTAGACGCCGATCCAGCTCCCCTTGGTCGCGTTGTCGCGCTCGCCCTGGGGCGTCGACGGGGGTGCACTCGGGGCCTCGGCTGTCTCCGCCGGGTCGATGAAGAGGCCGTTGAGGACGGCGTTGTGGCCGGAGAGCCGCGTGAAGCGGAACTGCACCCGGCCGCTCACCGTCCACGACAGGTACGCCCCGCCGTTGAACGACGACACCTCCTGCACGTCCAGCACCTCACCCGTCGCCGGGTCGATCAGCTCGATCCGCTGCGAACGCTGGCTGGTGTCCCAGTCCAGCATGTACAGCGACACCTTGTGCGCCCGGCCGTCGGTCAGGGCGAGGTCGACCGTGAACCGGCCGGAGGCGTACCAGGCCGAGGCCTGACGCCTCGTCCCGTCGGCCGTCCTCAGCGCCCGCACGTCGCCGGTGGACGACGCCCAGGTGTACTGCGACGCCCCGCTGATCCCCACCTGGGCGTACGACGGCAGCCCCGACGGGTTGTTCAACATCAAGTGCCCATCAGCGCCGTAGGCGCCGATCCAGCTCCCCTTGGTCGCGTCGTCGCGGTCCCCCCCGGTCGGCGGCGGGGGATCGGTCCCGGGCTCCTCCGACGGGGGCGGGATCTCCGTCGCGGCGGCGGGATCGATGAAGACCCCGGAGATCACCGCATTGTTGCCGGCGATCCTCGTGACCCGGAATCGGACGTTCCCGGAGACCGTCCACGACAGATAGAGGCCGCCGTTGAACGCCGAGATCCGGCGCGAGTCGAGCACCTCGCCGCTGTCGCGATCGATGACGTCGATCCGCTGGATCCGCGAGGTGGTGTCCCAGTCCAGGGCGTAGAGGGAGACGACGTGCGACTTGCCGTCGGTGAGGCTCACGTCGATGTCGAGGGAGCTGGACGAGCTCCAGACGGAGGCCTGTCGCTTCGTCCCGTCGGCCGTCCGCAGGGCCCGCACGTCGGTCGTGTTGGTGGTCCAGTTGTGCGGGATCGCGCCGGCGACCGTCACGCGGGCGAACGCGGGGAGGTTCGCGGGGTTGTTGAGCATCAGGTAGCCTTCGGAGCCGTAAGGGCCCCTCCAGTTCCCCTTCGTCACACTGTCGCGCCCCTCATAGATGGGGTTGAACTCGTCGAAGAAGACCCCGCCGATCACAGCGTTGTAGCCGGCGATCTTCGTGACGCGGAACCGCACCTTGCCGGAGACGTCCCAGGTGAGGTAGACGCCGTTGCCGAACGAGGAGATCTGCCGCGTGTCGAGGACCTCGTTCGTGGCCGCGTCGAGGACCTCGATCTTCTGGACCCGGCCGTTGTTGTCCCAGTCCATGGCGTACAGCGACACCTGCCGGGTCGTCCCGGCGGCGACCTCGACGTCGATTGTGAACTGGCTGCCGTACCAGGCCGAGGCGACGCGGTACGATTTGCTGTCCGGGCGGGTCTTCTGGAGCGCCCGCTTGTCCGCGGTGACGGCGCGGTTCCAGACATACCTGAGCGCGCCGACGACCTGAACCTCGCCGCCCTCGGGATAGGTCCCGTAATCGTCCACGATGACGGCGCCGGAGGACCCGTAGGCGCCCTTCCACGACCCCGACGTGAGGGGGTCGGATCCGAAGAAGCTCGCCCCCGCCTGGCGGGCCGGCGCGCCCACCGTCAGGGCCGCGGTCCGCACGGCCGAGTCCCCGGACGCGTCGACGGCCCGCACCGAGACCTGATACTCGCCCGCCCCGGTCGGGACGAAGACGAAGGACTCGGCGGTCGTGGAGGAGATCGTCGATCCCCCCTTGGTCACCGTCCAGGTCAGCGTGGGGGCCGCCCGGCCCTCGGAGCGGGCGTCGACCAGGCGGGCCTGGGCCCAGTCGGCGGGGATGGTGACGCTCGCGCCGGCAGGGGTCGTGACGATCAGGGAGAGCGAGGACACCCCCGTCACGTCGACGTCGATCGGCAGGCCCACGCCGGCCTTCATCACGGGCGAGGTGTAGAGGACGCGGCCGTCGCCGACGACCTGGAAAGTCGCCTGGCCGCGATTGAGGCCGGCCCGGTCGTCCACGCCGATGATCGCCGCGAAGCTCGTGTAGCGGCGGTCGAGGGGCACGACGACCGTCGAGCGGCTGGAGACGCCCAGGCCCGTGGCGTGGGAGACCCCGCCCAGCTGCATCACGCCGGTCCCGTAGCCGCCGTTGAAGACGCCGTTCCTCGTGAGCGAGCCGCCGTTGATCGTCGTCGAAGCGAACGTCGCGTCGCCGACGTTCGCCTGGCCGTAGACCTGGAACGGCACGGCGGCCGTCGCCGCGGAAGTCGCCGGCCGGAGGGCGACGGCGATCTCCGCCGCCTGGGACGCCGTCAGGCTGCCGAGGTCGAGCCTGGCCAGCAGCGCCGAGAGGTCCGCCGCGTCGACGTTGCGGTCGTGGTTGAAGTCGCCTTGCTGCCACCACAGCTCCGTCCGGTCGAAGTTCGCCTGGACGATCCGGAAGTCGTCGAAGTCGACGACGCCGTCGAGGTCGGCGTCGCCCGGCTGCAGCAGCAGGCTCATCACGGCGTCCCACCGCTGGGAGCCCGGCGCGTTGACCTGGTTCTTCAGGCCCCAGAACTCGCCGTTGAGCGTATAGAAGGTCATCTGCCGGCCGCCGGCACGCTCCCAGAGGGCGTAGTAGTTCCGGTACAGATCGTACATCCGCGGGTCGTTGAGCGCCTCGTGCTTGGCGTCGTAGTTGCTCGAATACGACAGGTGCTGGCCCCCCTCGTAGGCGTCGAGGGGCAGGCCGTAGGCGGCCGCCACCCGCACGCTGTTGAAGATCGTCGCCTCCACCACGGGCAGCCGCTGCTCCATCGCGGCGAGCACCGCGCTCGAGCTCACGTTGGGCTGATTGACCGAGGAGGTGGGGTACGTATAAGGGGCGATCGCCGTCGAGGCGAGGAACTGGGCGGGGGCCCCGTAGACGCGGTCGATCGCCTTCAGGCCGGCATCGAGGAAGGAGGGGGAGATCGCCCAACCGCTGAACACGGGCAGCACGCGCCCGGCGTCGGCGCCGAAGACCTCCCGGAAGATCTGGCCGATCCGCACCGTCTGCAGGCCGCTCTCCTGGGCGACCTTGTTCATGTCGGTGCCCGGCAGGACGCGAGGGTCGGCGTTGGCCTTGGCCAGAACCTGCGAATAGGCCTTGAAGATCGTGTTCCAGGTCTCGTTGCTGTACTCGACGTAGATCTTCAGGTGGGGCGCGAGCCGGTCGCGGACGAGAGCGGCGAGGTTCGCGACGTAGTCGTCGTCGGCCAGCGCCGGGATCGTCAGCCACATGTCGTTCCCGGACTCGTTGGAAAGCTCCACGGCCTCCTCGTAGGAGACCTCGGAAGAGCCATGGCCCTTGAAGAAATCCTCCGGGCCTGTGCGTTGGGACCACTGCGAATCCAGGCTGTTGTTCGTCCCGGTCCAGTCCAGGAAGCGGATGTAGTCGAAGGGTTCCAGCGACTGGAGGAAGTCGGAGGTGTAGAGTTGGCTGCCGTCGGCGGGGGAACCCGGGGCCCAGATCCGCAGGTCGGACCAGGGATCGCTCGGGTCGGCCGAGAGCACCGTCATGATCAGAGTCCGGGTCGCGGCGGGGTCCTTGTCGGCCCCCACGATGATGGTCCCCCGGGTGACCCCGTCCGATCCCGTGACCATCGGCGCGGCGAGCTGGCCGACCCCCCAGAAGTCGAGCTTGGCCGTCCCCTTGAAGCTCACCTGATAGGCCCCGTCGGGATAGTGGTCGAGCTCGACCTGGGCCGAGGCCGGGGCGAGCGCGTAGCCGTCCGCCGTCGTCGGGACGGTCGGGTTCGCCTGCCGGTACTTGGCCCGGTCGGCGAGCCCCCACCCCGACATGGTCTTCTGCACGTCGTTCCAGTAGGCCTCCTTCGCGTAGGCCTTGTTGACCGACAGGTTCACCCCGGCGCCGCTCAGCATCGCGCGGCGCTCCATCTGCTCGAGGCCCGGCCGGAAGCCGGCCCTTCTCCTGGGTCTGCTCATCTCGTCTCCGTCGCTTCTCTAGAAGTTGTAAATCTTCGCGGAGCCGCCCATCGCGGGGCGGTCGGCGGGCCCGGACGGGCCCGGAACGGTCAGAACGACGACCGTTCGCGTCAGGAGCGCATGGGGGGGCGGCGCGGCGATCGCGTGCCCGCTTCATGCATGAGAACACTAAGTAATGTGAATAGATTTTCCGAACAGGTTGGCGTAGACGAGTCTAGCAGCGGACCGGGGATTGACAACAACGCGGGGAATTTTGTCGATCCGTGCGTACATTGATCGATACAACCCCCGTCCGCGCCGCCCGCGCGGGACCCGTCGAGTCCGCGCGAATTGATCCGATAAAGCGTCCGGATCGCGGCCGAAACATGCGGCCGCGGGGCGGACGGCCCCGAGATCGATGGATGAAACCTTATATGTTACATCATGAATCAAAACGGTCCGATGCGGTTCCTCGCGACGCTCGGCCCTTCCCCCCGGCCGCCGGTCGGCGGGATAATGGGCGGGGCCGCCTGGCCACTTCGCCCGAGCCGCCGGGCGGGCCGTAGATTTCGGCGGATTTCCGGGAACCGATCCGGCGTCGGGGGCGTCCAAGCTTGCGATGACGCGGAATCTGGACGACTTCAGCCTGGTGGAAGCGTGTCGCGCCGGCCGCAGCGAGGCCTACGGCGTCCTGGTCGGCCGCTGCCAGGGCCGGATCTACCCGATGCTGGTCCGGCTCCTCGGCTCCGCCGAAGACGCCCAGGACGTCCTCCAGGACGCCTTCCTCAGGGGTTTCGAGAAACTCGGCCAGTATCAGGGGGAAAGTTCGTTCTCGACCTGGATGTACCGGATCGCCCTGAACCTCGCGATGAGCCGCCTCAGGAAACGTAAGATGCGGCGGGTCCTTCGCCTACTCGACACTCGAAGGGGCCGACCGGCCGTCGACCCGCCCGACGAGTCGCCGGCGAGCGTCCCCTCCCACGCCGCCGAGCAGGCCGAGCGCGAGGCGCTGGTCGAGGCCGCCCTCGAATCCCTCGAGCCCGAACACCGGGCGGTCGTGATCCTGAAGGACTTCGAGGGGCGTCGCTACGACGAGATCGGCGACCTCCTCGGCATCCCCGTGGGGACCGTCCGGAGCCGTCTGCATCGGGCCCGTCAGCAGCTGCGGCGACGCCTCCGGCCCCTGGTCGACGACGAGTCGCCCGCCCATTCGATCCATCCCGACGTCGAGCAAGCGTTGTCTTGAGCCGGGCGCCCCGCGGCGGGCGCCCCCGGAACCGAGTCCCGGCGACCCCCGGAATCACCATGAGCGATGAACTGGAATTCTTGCAGTCGGCCTATCTCGACGACGAGCTCGACCCGGACCTGAGGCGGTCGGCCGAGGCGGCCGCGGCGTCGGATCCCCAGAAGGCCGAGGAACTTCGGTCGCTCGCCAGGGTCCGCGAGCTGATCGCCGGCCTATCCCGGCCCGCCGGCCCGGACTTCGCGACCGAGGTCCTGCGCCGGCTCGCCGCCTCGGGCTCGCGGCCCGCCGCATGGGCCTTCGGCCCGTCGCTCCGGTGGGGGGCCGCCGCCGCCGTCCTCCTGGCCGCCTCCCTGGGGATTCGGGCCGCGATCCGCCACCGCGACGAGCCCGTCGCGCCTCCGCCGGTCGCCCTCGCGCCGGCCTCGGCCGTCGCGACCGAGGTCGTCGAGGCGGCCCCGCGGCCCCCCGTCGCCGCCGAGCCGGTCGGCCCCCCGGAGGCCCTCGCCCGGGCGACGCCCGATCCCGACCCGACGGGCCCGCCTCGGCTCGATCCGGCCTCCGAACCGGATCGGTCGCAGCTCGCCGCCGGGGAGCTGCTGGCGCGGCCCGGCCCCCATCGGCTCTTCGTGGTCTCCTCCGTCGAGGGCCCGCCCGATCTGGACGAGATCGCGGAGGTCTTGAAGCTGACGTCGCATCGCGACTTCTACCGGCTCGAGCTGCCCGGCGACGATCGAGCTGAAGCCGACGCGGCCGGCCCGGTCGTCTTCGCGGCCGAGCTCGACCCCGCCGAGGTGGGGACGCTTCGACGGCGGCTGGAGGCCGCGCATCCGGGCCAGGTCGGCGAGGAGGAAGCGGGATCCGCGCTGAGGACCGAGCTGGCCGAGCTGGGCCGGGCCGTCAGGCTTCCGGCCGAGCCGGCCGCCGAGGTGCAGTTCCCCCAGTCCAAGATGGCGATCCGGATCCCCTCGGTCCCGACCGCGCCGCCCACCGACCGGCCCGCCGACGTCGGCCCGCCCCCGATCGAGCCGGCCGGGGATGTCCCGTCCGTGGTGCTGATTCGCATCATCGGCCCCCCCTCGGAGTGAGCCCTCCCGGCGTCCCGGTCAAGTCGCACCAACGACGCAAACACTGGCTTCCCAGCCAGATGCGACTTGATTCCGGTCGGCCTCGCTCGGGTGCCTCCGCGGGCCCCCGAAGGCGTCAGGTGGGCGTATCCATCTTCCCCGCCGGGTCGCGATGGGTCATACTGAATCGCGGCCCCTGGGTGCGGGCGTCGAGGCCCCGGCATCGGCCGCGTTGGGAGAATCATGGGTCGTGTCGAAACCACTTGAGGGGTCGGGGCGGAAGGCTCCTCGCGTCGTCGTCTCGCTGGCGACCTACAACGAGGCCGAGAACATCGCTCCCCTCGTCGAGGGCATACGCGGCTATGCGCCCGACGCGGCCGTCCTCGTGATCGACGACAACTCGCCCGACGGCACCGGCCGGATCGCCGACGAACTCGCCGGCAGGTTGAAGGACGTGTCCGTCATCCATCGCAGCGGTAAGCTCGGCCTTGGCACGGCCACGCTGGAGGCGATCACCTACGCGATCGAGAATGATTTCGACTATCTTCTGAACATGGACGCCGATTTCAGCCATCCGCCGCGATTCATCCCGGCGATCCTCGCCGGCATGGCCGACCATGACGTCATGATCGGTTCGCGGTACGTGGCCGGCGGCGGGGTCGAGGGCGGTTTCAACCTCAAGCGGAAGTTCATGAGCACGGGGATCAACCTCTACGCCCGGACGTTCCTGGGACTTCGGACCCGTGACAACAGCGGTGCGTTTCGCTGCTACCGTGTCTCGAAACTCGCCGAGATCGACATGGCGAAGGTGAAGTCGCGGGGCTACTCGTTCCAGGAGGAGATCCTCTTCTGGTGCAAGCAGGTGGGCTGCCGCTTCGGCGAGACGCCGATCCTGTTCGAGAACCGCCGGGCGGGCATGTCGAAGATCAACTCGCGCGAGGCGGTCGCCGCGATCTGGATCATCTTCCGACTGGGGCTGGGCCGGCTCCTGGGCCGGGTCTGAGCCGGCCGGCGACCCTCGGGCCGGGAGGAGGCGAATCGCGCGATGATCGAGGTCCATCGTCTTTCGAGGAATTACGGCGCGGTCCGGGCGCTGGACCGGATCTCGTTCGAGCTGGGACGGGGCGAGGTCGCCGGCCTGCTCGGCCCCAACGGGGCGGGCAAGACGACCACGATGCGGATCCTGACGACCTACCTCGCCCCCAGCGGCGGTCGAGCCGTCCTCTGCGGTCGGGACGTGCTCGACGAGCCCCTGGAGGTCCGCCGCAACGTCGGCTACCTCCCCGAGAACGTCCCCCTCTACGGCGAGATGCGCGTGCGCGAACTGCTGCATTTCCGGGCCAAGCTGAAGGACGTCCCCCGCTCCCGACGGCGACGCGCCGTGGCCGAGGCGATCGCCCGGTGCGGGCTGGGGGAGGTCGAGGACCGGCCGATCGGCAAGCTCTCGCGGGGGTTCCGCCAGCGGGTGGGCCTGGCCGACGCGATCGTCCACGAGCCGCCGATCCTGATCCTCGACGAGCCGACGGCCGGCATGGACCCGATCCAGGTCCGCGAGGTCCGGGCCCTGATCCGCGAGCTGGGGGAGCGCCACACCGTGCTGCTCTCCACGCACATCATGTCAGAGGTGGAGGCGGTCTGCGGGCGGGTGATCATCATCGCCCAGGGTCGGATCGCGCTCGATGGCCGGCTGGAGGACCTTCGCGACGACCACGGGCTGATGGTCGAGGTCCGAGGCCCGGCCGACGCGATCCGAAAGACCTTGGCCGCGGTCCCCGGGGTCTCCAAGGTGCGGCCGGCCGGCGAGCGCGAGGGCCTGGCGACGTTCGAGGTCGCGACGAAGGACGGCGAGGACCCCCGCGAGGCGATCTCGATGCGGCTCGCCGCCAACGGCTGGCCGCTGCGCGCGCTGGAGGCCCGCCGCCGCTCGCTGGAGGAGCGGTTCATCGAGGCCGTCTCGCGATCCAGCCTCGACGCCCTGGAACGGGAGGCCGGCTGAACCGATGCGCCACGTCCCCACCCTCCTCGCCCGCGAGCTGGGCGCCTACTTCCTGGGCCCCACGGCGTACCTGGTCCTGATCGGCTTCCAGGTCGTCGCGTTCCTCAACTTCTGGGAACTGGTCGAGTCGCTCGCCCGCCCCCAGGTCGAGTTCTCCAGCCTGCGTGACCCCATGAGCGCGTACATCTCCGGCAGCACGCCGTTCTGGTTCGCCATCCTCGTCGCCGTCCCGGTTCTGACCATGCGGCTGCTGGCGGAGGAGAACCGATCGGGGACGATCGAGACCCTGGTGACCCTGCCGATCACCGAGGGGGAGGTCGTCGTCTCGAAGTGGCTGGCCGGCGTGGTCATGTATCTGATGCTGCTGGTGCCGTTCGCCGTCTACCTGCCGTTCCTGTACCACCAGGGGCGGTACGAGTTCGACGTAGGCCCGCTCTTGAGCCTGGGCGTGGGGCTCACGACCATGGGGATGATGTTCGTGGCGATCGGCCTGCTCTTCAGCTCGCTGACCCGCAACCAGGTGGTAGCCGCCGTCTGGACGTTCGTGACGCTGTTCGTGCTGGTGGTGATGACCCTCCTGCTGACGGATTTCCTGTCCTCGCGACGCCTGGCCGGCTGGGCGGACGCGGCGCGTCACGTCGCCGTCCTGCACCAGATCCACGGCTTCGCGCTGGGGCGGTTCGACGTCAGGACCGTCGCGCTCCACCTCTCCGCCTGCGTCTTCTTGCTGTATGCGACGACGACGCTCCTCGCCGCGAGGCGGGGGCGTTGATCGGGCTCGATCGAACCGTCTCGACGGGGGCCGCCGCGTGTCGATGCCTTCCAACCTCATGACGTTCCTCGGCCGCGCCGAGGTGTGGATCGGCCTCGCCGCGGTGGGGGCCTTCCTCGTCCTGTTCTGGACCCTGCGGGGGGCCCCGCCGGGCCTTTCCGCAGGGAAGGACGACGAGGAAGGGGCGCCGGCCTCGGCCTATCGGGACCGAGTGATCGCCGGGGTGGCGACCGGGCTCTTGCTGATCCTGCTGGGAGCGGCGCTGGCGATGACCCGGGGGGTGCTCTGGTCGCTCCCGGTATTCGCGCTGGGACTCGGGCTGGTCGCCACGCTGATCGTGGTCAACGAGCGCTATCGACACGTCAGCCCCGCCCTGCGGAGGACCGTCGCCATCTCGCGGGCGGTGCTCAACACGGGGCTGGTGGCCGGCCTGTTGATCGTGGCGAACGTGATGGCCTTCCGCTACGGCGGCCGGGAGATCGACCTGACTCGGGAGCGCGCCTACTCGCTCTCAAGCCTCAGCCGCAACCAGGCCGAGTCGCTCGATCGGCCCGTGACTTTCCACCTGGTCCACGGCCGCAGCGCCCTGGCTCGTCGACAATTTGACCGGGTCTGGCAGCTCCTGGAGCTGTACCGCGCCGTGCGGCCCGACCTGGTCCGGGTCGAGCGTCTCGACCGTTACGCCGAGCTGTCGCGGGCCGACGACCTCGCCCGACGGGCGCCCGAGCTGGCCGTCATGCAAGGGGGCGGCGTCCTGATCGAGTACGGCGAGGGAGACGCGGCGCGGTTCGCCGCGATCAGCAACCCGGAGATGTTCGACCAGACTCCCGCCGACGCCCGGGGCGCCGGGGCGGGGCGTTACGAGTCGGCCTTCAAGGGTGAGGACGCCGTGACCTCCGCCCTGATCCGGCTGCGCGAGGGGAAGACGGCCAAGGTCGCGTTCACAGTCGGCCACGGCGAGTCCGGCTCGGACAGGATGCGGGGCGACGGGCCCGGAGTCTCCGCCTGGAAGGCCAGGCTGGCCGCCGTCGGCTGCGAGGTCGTGGAACTCAACCTCCTGGAACAGGCCGTCCCCGAGGAGATCGAGCTGGTGATCCTCGCCGGGCCGAGGGAGCCCTTCAAGCCCCAGGAGCTGGCCCGCCTCCGCGCCTACGCCGACCGGGGCAAGCCCGTGCTCGCCTGCCTCGGGGCGGCCGGCGCCGCCGGGCTCGACGATTTTCTCAAATCGTTCAACCTGGAGCTGGGTCGTCGCACGCTGGTCGATCCCCGGCTCAACCTCAACGGCCAGGTCCGCTTCGTCTTCTGCCTCGTCGAGCCGGGCCTGCGACATCCGGTGGTGGACGGCCTGGGCACCGAACGCGCGGTCCTGATGGTGGACGGCGCGCCGATCCACTTCGTGGGGACCAAGGGCGCCGCCGACGAGGACCCCGCCTCGGTCAACCCCCGCATGCTCCCCTCGCCGATCCTCCGCAGCGGGCCAGGCTCGTGGGCCGAGAGCCAGGCGGACGACCCTCAGCCGAAGTTCAACCGCGAGGCCGACGAGCCGGGGCCGGTCGTCGTGGCCGCCGCGGTCGTCCAGCGGCCGGAGCCGACCCCCGGCGCGGGGGCGATCCCGCCCACCCCTCGGCTGGTCCTGATCTCCAGCCGGGCCGCCGGCGACGACGCCGTGCAGGCGCTGGAGCCGACGAACCTCGACCTGCTGATGAACGCCGCGAGCTGGCTGCGGGGCCGCGAGGATTCGGTGGGCGTCCCGCCGAAGATCCACGCCGCCCTCACCCTGACCGCCGACCCCGGGCTGCGATGGCGGCTGACCCTCGTGCCGACGGTCGTCTCGATGGCCGGCGTCGCCGCGATCGGCCTCCTCGTCTACTACGTCCGCCAGGAATGAGCACGGCCGCGACCCGCCGACCATGAAAAACTCACGATCCACCTACGTCCTGATCGGCCTGTTCCTCGGGGGCCTGCTCACGCTCTGGGGACTGGAGCGGGCCGGCGTGCTCACCGAGTCCGAGCGCGCCCGGCGGCGCGACCGGGTGCTCCCCGATCTCGTCGACCTGAAAGAAGCCGAGGTCCGCCGGCTGGAGATCGACGGCGGCCCCGAGCGGCTCGTCTTCGAGCGCCTCGGCCCGCGATCCTGGGCGATTCGCAAGCCCTATGAGGTCGACGCCGCCCCCCAGGAGGTCGACCGCCTGATCTCCGCACTCAAGGGGCTGCGGAAATCCCCCGAAGCCGGAGCGGTGGAGGGGGCGGCCGCGGATTACGGCCTGGCCCCGCCCGCCTTCGTCGTCCGGCTCTGGACCGAGGACGGGCCCGCCGCCGCGCCCGCCGCCACGCTGGAAGTGGGCCGGTCGATCCAGGAGGAGCGGTTCGTGCGCGCGGGCCCGGACGCGGCCGTCGAGGTGGTCTCCCGTCGGGCCCTGGCCGCCCTGGACCGACCCGCGGTCGAGTGGCGCGAGACGGTGCTCGTCCCTCCCTCGCTCGCCCCGATCGCCTCGATCGCAGTCCGACGCCCCGGCCTGGACGCGACCGCCGAGCGCGCCGAGCGCGGCGCCTGGCGGCTGACCTCCCCCATCCGCTTCCCCGCCGACGCGGCCCGGATCGAGCAACTCCTCGCCGTCGCGGGGGCGATCCGGGTCGACCCCCGATCCGGCGGGTTCGTCGCCGAAGGGGTTCGGGACTTCGCCCCTTACGGCCTGGCCGAGCCCGCCGCCGCCCTGGAGCTGAGGCCGCTCGCGATCGGCGTCGAGCCGGTGACGCTGGAACTGGGGGGCTCGCCCCCCGACCATCCCGATCGCGTCTACGTCCGCAAGGCCGGCGGCGACGCCGTGGTCACGGTGGACCGCAGGATCCTGGACGAGATACCGGCCGAGTTGAACGCCCTGCGAAGCCGTCGGATCGCCGGCCTCGTCCCGTCCGCCGTTCGGAGGATCGAGGTCGAATCGCCGGTCGGGCGTTTTGACCTCCGATGGGAGGAAGCGGCCTGGATGCTGGCCGCCCCAGTCGCCGCCCGGGCCGATCAGGCGCAGGTCCTCGCGCTGCTGAGGAAGATCGAGGAGTTGCAGGCGAGCGAGTTCCTGGACCCGGCGATCGTCCCCGACCCGGGGATCGACCCGCCCCTGGCCCGCATCCGGATCTGGCAGGACGCCGGCACCGGCGGGGCCGCCGCCGGGGTCGGGCCGGTGCTCGACCTGCGCCTCGGCCGCCACGACGTCCTGCGGAAGGTCGTCTTCGCCCGGGCGGAGGGGGACACGGCCATCCTCGCGATCCCCGACGTCTTCCTGTCGGCCCTCCCCGCCACCTCCTTCGCGTTCCGCGACCTGGAACTGCCGGCCGTCCAGCCGACCAGCGTCGCCCGGCTCACCGTCGTCCGACCGGGCCGGACGACCGTGCTGGAGCCGGGCGACCCGTCCGGCGCTCCGAACCGATGGCGGATGGTGGAACCGGCGAAGGCCGACGCCGACGCTCGCGCGGTGACCGCGGCCCTGGCTCGCCTCGCCGACCTGCGCGCCGGCTCGTTCGTCGCCGACGCCCGAGGCGACCTCGCCCGGTTCGGCCTCGACTCTCCGCTGCTCGAAGTCCGCTGGGAAGTCCGCCCCTCGGGCTCGGGCGAAGCCCCCGCCCCGGGCGCCCAGAGCCTCCGCATCGGCTCGGCCGTGCCGAACGACCCCCAGAAGTATCACGGGACGCTGACCGACTTCCCCGCCGTCTTCACGATCGACGCCGCGAGCCTGGTCCCGTTCACCGCCGAGTTCCGCGACACCCGCGTCCTCTCGTTCAAGCCCGACGCCGTGCGCAGGCTGACGCTTCGCACCGAGACCCGGTCGCTCGCCTACACGCGGCGACGCCATGCCCTCGGGACCCCGGCCGACTGGTCCGCCGAGCCGGGCACGCCTTCTCAGGGGGTCGACTTCTCGCGCTTCGACGACCTCGTCGAGGCCCTTTCCGAACTCCGGGCCGAGCGATTCATCCAGTACGAGGGGCCGTTCCCGCCGGAGGTCGGCCTCGGCACTCCCCGGCTCGACGTCCGGGTGAGCCTCGACGGCGACGCCCCCCCCGCCCGGCTCCGTCTCGGCGCGGCGCTCGGCGAGGCCTACGTCTGCGGGGCGACGGGCGAGGGGGACTCGGGCCCCGTCTTCATCCTCCGGGCTCCGGCCTGGGAGGCCCTGATCCAGAGCGCCGAGGGGGGCCTCCCTCCCCTGCCGGCCGATCCGTTCGCGCCGGCCCTCGGGCCCTGATCGCGGGAGTCCTGATGCTCCCGACGGGGCCCGTCGACTATAATATTCGCGTCCCCGTTCCATCCGCCCGCGCCGGAGCCCGTGTCGTGCTGCACATCGTGAAATACCCGCATCCCGCCCTCCGATATGCGTCCCGCCCGATCGAGACGATCGACGACGGGCTCCGCGCCGTCGTCCGCGAGATGTTCAGCCTGATGTACGAGGCGCGAGGCGTCGGCCTGGCGGCGAACCAGGTGGGCCTCCCCTTTCGCTTCTTCGTCATCAACGTGACGGCGGACGCCGAGCAGAAGGGCCAGGAGCTGGTCTTCATCAACCCGGAGATCGTCAAGCGACATTCCTGGGACGACGACGAGGAAGGCTGCCTGAGCCTCCCCGGCCTCTACGCCAAGGTCCGACGGCCCAAGAAAGTGCGTGTCCGGGCCTTCAACCTGGAAGGCGAGCAGGTCGAGGTCGAGTCCGACGAGCTGTTCGGCCGGGCCCTCCAGCACGAGATCGACCACCTGGACGGCAAGCTGTTCATCGACCACCTCGGCCCGCTCGGCCGTCACGGCGTGAAGGGCAAGCTCCGCGAGTTCGAGAACGAATTCCGGCAGGCCCAGGCCGCCGGGACCTATCCGGCCGAGGACGCGATCCGCAAGGCCCTCGACGCGGCCCCGGCCCCCGCTCCGACTCCGACCACCGACGCGATCCCCTCCCCCGCCGCCGCGACCGCCCCGGCCGACGCCTGATCCCGAGAAGCGGAGCGGAACACCCCGAGCGGAGGAGGCTCGCAATGGACTCGCCGATCTCGATCGTCATGCTGGGGACCGGGGATTTCGCCCTGCCCTCGTTCGAAGGCCTGGCCGACGCCGGCTTCCGCATCCTGACGCTCGTCACCCAGCCCGACCGGCCCCAGGGGAGGCGCCAGGAACTCATCCCCAGCCTCATCAAGCAGGCCGCCGAGCGCCGGGGCGTCCTTGTCTATCAGCCGGAACGCGTCAACGACGCCGAGGCGGTGGAGCACATCCGCGGCCTGGCGCCCGACTTCCTCATCACCGCCGCCTACGGCCAGATCCTCTCGGCCGAACTGCTGGGGGTCCCCCGCGTCGGGGCGCTCAACCTGCACGGCTCGGTCCTGCCGGCCTATCGGGGGGCCGCACCGGTCGCTCGGGCGATCCAGAACGGCGAGGTCGAATCCGGCGTCACCATCATCCAGATGACCCCCCGCGTCGACGCCGGCGGCATGATCGCCGTCGCGCGGACCCCCATCGACCCCGACGAGACGGCCGGCGAGCTGGAAGCCCGGCTCGCGAACCTCGGGGTCGCCTTGCTCATCGACGCCATCCGGGCCGTGGCGTCGGGCAAGGCCGAGATCCTCCCGCAGGACGCCGCCCTCGTCACCCGGGCGCCCAAGCTCCGCAAGGAAGACGGCGTGATCGACTGGACCCTGACGGCGCGACAGGTGCACAACCTCGTCCGGGCCATGCAGCCCTGGCCGATCGCCTCGACGACCTGGACGGCGCTCCCCTGGACCCCGAAGGGCCCGGTCCGGCTCATCATCCATCAGACCGCCCTGGCCGACGGGAGCGGCGAGCCGGGCACGGTGCTCGCCGCGTCGAAGGACGGCCTCGTCGTGGCGGCCGGGGAGGGTGCGGTCCGGCTCGTGGTCCTCCAGGCGCCCGGCAAGAAACCCCTGACCGCCGCGGAATTCCTCCGAGGCCACCACGTCCAGGTCGGCGACAAGATGGGCGGATGAACCGCAGCGAAGGGAGCCCCCGAGCCAAGATGCCCGAACGCACCATCGCCGTGGGAGACGTCCACGGCTGCTCCAAGGCCCTGAAGGCCCTGGTTGACGCCATCCGGCCGACCGGGGACGACCTGATCGTCACGCTGGGAGACTACGTCAACCGCGGTCCCGACTCCCGCGGCGTCCTCGACGCGCTGGCCGACCTGAAGGATCGCTGCCGCCTCGTCCCGATCCTCGGCAATCACGACGAGATGCTCCTCCGCGCGCACTCCGGCCTCCCCGCTCCCGCGACCGTCCCGGGCGGCCCGCCTGGCGATCGGCCCGACCGGGACTGGGGCCGCGAGCTGGAAAAGCTCAGCCCGGCGAATCTAGCCTTCCTCAGGACCTGCGTCGATTCGCACGAGGCGCCAGACCACTTCTTCGTCCACGCCGCCTACGACCCCGCCCAGCCGCTCGACCGCCAGCCGGCGTCGCTCCTGCGCTGGCACTCGCTGAAGTTCGGCGTGCCGCGGCGTCATTTCTCGGGGAAGACGGCCGTCGTCGGCCATTCGTCCCAGAAGAACGGCAAGATCCTCGACCTGGGCCATATCGTCTGCATCGACACCTACTGCCACGGCGGCGGCTGGCTCACCGCCCTCGACGTCGTCACCGGCCGGACCTGGCAGGCCGATCGCGAGGGCAGGCTCCGTCGCCCCCAACGCTGATCGTCACTCGACGCGCCTGCCCGATTTGCTTTTTTCGGTCCACGCGTTCCCCAACTCTCCGGGATGTCCCACCATAATCTGGGGAAATGCGCCCGCCCCTCAGGCCGCGCCCGGCGATTCGGGCGGCGGAATGCTCGCGAGACGACGACCGCCTCGCTTCGGGCGTGGCGAAGTGCGCCGAACGAAGCCGATCCCGGGCCCCTCCACCTGTCCACAAAGCCTATTCCAGAAGCAAGATGCATCCGACGGCTTCGTTTTCGGGTCCGGTCGAACGAACCCGATTCGGCCCGGCTCGCGTCGGGGAGGCTCGCCGAAGTTCCGGGGCCCGTCGGGTTGGTCCAATCACTCAGGGGGCTTATGATGAACCCAGCCAGGATCTCCAGGGCATCCAGACAGCTTCGTCGAAGCGGACGTGGAATCATCATGAGCGGCCATGAGAAGGAAGTCGTGAAGTCGCACGGGCTCGAGACGCTGGGCATCGCGCGGAAGGCGCCGACCCACTGGAACCCGCCGGCGCCGGCCCTGTACGAGCACGCCGTGCGTCGCGGGGAGGGGCTGATCGCCCATCTCGGCCCCTTCGTCGTCGACACGGGCCGCCACACCGGCCGGTCGCCCGGCGACAAGTTCACCGTCAAGGAGCCCGGCAGCCGCGACCGGATCTGGTGGGGCGAGCACAATCACCCGATCTCCGAGGAATCCTTCGACCGCGTCTGGGACCGTCTGCGGGCCTACCTGGCCGACAAGGAGCTGTTCGTCCAGGACTGCTACGGCGGCGCCGATCCTCGCTTTCGGCTCCCGGTCCGGGTCGTCACTCAGTACGCCTGGCACAGCCTCTTCATCCGGGACTTGCTCATCCGCGAGCACGACGAGGACGTCCTGCGCGAGTTCCTCCCCGAGTTCACGATCGTCGACGCCCCCGAGTTCCAGGCCGATCCCGCAACCGATGGCACCCGGTCCGGCACCTTCATCCTCATCAACCTCGCGAGGAAGCTCGTCCTGATCGGCGGCACCCGCTACGCCGGCGAGATCAAGAAGTCGGTCTTCTCGATCCTCAACTACCTCCTCCCCCTGCGTGGGGTGCTGGGGATGCACTGCTCGGCCAATTACGGCGCGGACCGCGACGACGCGGCGCTGTTCTTCGGCCTCTCGGGGACCGGCAAGACGACCCTCTCGACCTCGCCCGACCGGACCCTCATCGGCGACGACGAGCACGGCTGGAGCGAGGACGGAGTCTTCAACTTCGAGGGGGGCTGCTACGCCAAGGCCATCCGCATCCGCGAGGAGACCGAGCCCGAGATCTACGACACCACCCGGCGGTTCGGCACCTTGCTGGAAAACGTGGTCATCGACCCGGACACCCGGCGGCTCGACCTCGACAGCGCGGAACTCACCGAGAACACCCGGGCGGCGTACCCCATCACGCACATCCCCCACGCCGACCCGGCGGGCGTGGCGGGCCATCCCCGGCACATCTTCTTCCTGACCTACGACGCCTTCGGCGTGCTGCCGCCGATCGCCCGGCTGACCGCCGACCAGGCCATGTTCCACTTCCTCGCCGGTTACACCTCGAAGGTCGCCGGGACCGAAACGGGCGTGAACGAGCCCCAGGTGGTGTTCAGCCCCTGCTTCGGCGGGCCGTTCCTGCCGCTCCACCCCAGGGTCTACGCGAAGTTGCTGGGCGAGAAGATCCACCGCCACGAGGTCCGCTGCTGGTTGGTCAACACCGGGAACACCGGCGGGCCCTACGGCGTCGGCAGGCGGATCGCCATGCCGATCACCCGGTCGCTCGTCCATGCGGCGCTGGCGGGCGAGCTGAACGAGATCGCGACCGAGCCCGACGAGGCGTTCCGCCTCGGCCGGCTGACCTCATGCCCCGGCCTGGCCCCGGACGTGCTCGACCCCCGGGCCTCGTGGCCCGACCCGGAGGCGTATGACCGGAAGGCCGCCGAGCTGGCGGCCCGCTTCGCGGAGAACCACGACAGGTTCCAGGCCTGACCCTGGACCGGCTCCGGTCAGGCCGAGGGCTTGCCGCCGATCCGGGTCTCCTCGACGAACGCCTCGGTTTGGGCGTCGATCGAGCGGCCCCGTCGGCCCGGCGACGGGTGGATGTACAGGGTATGCGGGTCCACCACGTCCTGATGTGCGGGGGGGGGCGTCATCGGGTAGCGGACCGGCTGGCGATGGTCGGCGAGCTGCAGCTCGGGGTTGAAGACGCTGTTGAACTTCCAGAGCATCTTGAGCGTGTTGGTCTGCCCCCGCCGCAGGTTGTCGGCCAGGATCCCGCCGAGCGCCACGAAGGCCTTCCAGCCCAGGTGCTTGCGGTTGAGGACCTGCTGGGTCTTGACCAGCTCGGCGTAGAAATCCTCGATCGGCAGCTTGGTCGGCAGCACCGCGTGCTGGATGTCGAACAGCCGGTAGTCGTGGGTGGTGAGCTTGCGCGACTCGGTGACCCAGCTCTCGGTGCCGGGATAGGGGGTGTTCACGCTGATGTTGACGATCTCGGGGATCTCCAGGCACCACTGCCGGATGACCTCGAACTGCTTCCGGTCCCACGACGGGTCGGCGATCAGGTTGATCGCGACCATGATCCCCAGTGACCGCGCGAACTCCAGGGCCTCGAAGCTCTTGGAGAGCGTCACCCGCTTGCGAAAGCGCTTCAGGCCCTCCTCGTCGATCGCCTCGACGCCCAGGAACATGTACTGGAGGCCCAGCGTCTTCCAGAACTTGAAGACATCCTTGTTGCGCAGGAGGACGTCGCCCCGGGTCTCCAGGTAGTACTGCTTGCGGATCCCCCGGCGGGCGATCCCCTCGCCGATCGCCATGCCGTGCTCGGCCTGGATGAAGGCCACGTCGTCGACGATGAAGACGCCCGGCTCGCGGATCGAGGCCAGCTCGTCGACCGACGCCTCGGCCGACTTCACCCGGTAGCTCCGGCCGTAGAACGTCCAGGCGCTGCAGAACGAGCAGTCCCAGGGGCAGCCCCGGCTGAACTCGATCGAGGCGCAGGGGTCCAGGACCCCGATGAAGTACTTGCGGCGGTGACGCAGCAGGTCGCGCGCGGGGGTCAGGTCGTTCAGGTCGTGGACGAACGCCGCCCGGGGGCCGTGTCCCGAAGGCGCGACGACGCCGGGGATGTCCAGGAGGCTCGTCGGGTCGCGGTCGGCGGCGGCTTCGATCAGGCGGGCGACGGCGGCCTCCCCCTCCCCCTTCAGCACGCAGTCGATGGCCCCCTCGGCGTGCCGCAGGACGTCCTCGGCGACGAACGAGGCGCTATGGCCGCCGGCGAAGAGGAAGGCGTCCGGGAGCCGCTGCCGCGTCGCCTTCGCCAGGTCGATCACCTCGGGGATGTTCGCCAGGTAGTTGAGCGAGTAGGCGACGGCGTCGGGCCGCCAGGAGTCGATCGCCCGGAGATAGGCTGCGTGGTCCTCGACCTGGAGGTCGATCAGGCGGACGTCGTGGCCGGCCCGTCGCAGCTCCGCCGCGATCGTCTCGATCCCCAGCGGCTCCAGCCGCAGGAAGACCTTCGTGTACATCAGCGAGCTGGGGTGGACGGCCAGGATCTTCATGAGCGCTCCGCGCGGCCCCCGGGAATGGTGAAATCTTGCCAAAAGGTTTATATCAAGCGGGCCGGCCCGACGCCAGGGCGGCTCCCCTCGGGCCGGCCCGGCCGCGAGCGCGCCAAACCCCGCCGCCCGCCCGACCGGCAAGGTCATCCGCACTCCGACGCCCCTCGTCGCATCGAGAGCCGTTCCCATTATCGCCCGGGAATGATAAAATCCACCCTTCGACGAGAGGCCGGCCCCGGCCCCGACGTGTCCCCGTTCCTCGCGTGACAGGCCGCGCCGCCCGCCGCCTGGGAGTGTCCGAGCGATGGCCGACCAGCCGACCTCGCAGCCGAAGAAGCTCTACATCGAGACCGTCGGCTGCCAGATGAACGTCCTCGACAGCGAGCTCGTCGTCGCCCGCCTGCGCGACGACGGCTACGAGCTGACCGACGACATCGACCAGGCCGACGCCATCCTCTACAACACCTGCTCGGTCCGCCAGCACGCCGAGGACAAGATCTACAGCGCCCTGGGCCGGATCAAGCACCTCAAGAAGAAGAAGCCCGAGCTGGCCGTCGGGGTGCTCGGCTGCATGGCCCAGAAGGACCAGGGCCAGATCCTCAAGCGCGC
The DNA here is from genome assembly GCF_011064595.1 of Paludisphaera soli. GTDB lineage: Bacteria > Planctomycetota > Planctomycetia > Isosphaerales > Isosphaeraceae > Paludisphaera > Paludisphaera soli. The sequence goes on from NZ_JAALJI010000010.1 coordinate 66,725, forward strand.
CCCCCACGTCGACGTGGTGATCGGCCCCGGACAGCTCGGCCGCGTCCCCGAGCTGATCGCCAAGGCGAAGGCCGAGGCGACGCCCCAGATGGCCGTCAGCCTGGCCCGCAACGCGGGCAGCCGCGAGCACGTCACGTCCAGCTTCGACAGCTACGACGCCGACCGCGAGCCCGCCGTCCGCCCCAGTACGTTCCAGGCGTATCTCCGGGTCATGATGGGGTGCGACAAGTTCTGCACCTACTGCATCGTCCCCTCGGTCCGGGGGCCGGAGCAGAGTCGCCCGCCGTCGGGGATCGTCGCCGAGGCCCGGCTGCTCGCCATGCAGGGGGTCAAGGAGATCACCCTCGTCGGCCAGACCGTCAACAGCTACAAGCACAAGGAGGCCGACGGCCGGATCACCCGGCTCTCGGACCTTCTCGCCCGGCTCCACGACGTCGACGGCGTCGAGCGGATCAAGTTCATCACGAGCTTCCCCAACGACATGACCGACGACCTGCTCCAGGCCGTCCGCGACCTGCCCAAGGTCTCGCGCTACATCCACGTCCCCGCCCAGAGCGGCTGCGACCTCGTCCTCAAGCGGATGAAGCGGATGTACACGGCCGCCTTCTACGAGGAGATGCTGGCCCGGCTCCGCGAGACCATCCCCGGCTCGTCGGTCTCCAGCGACTTCATCGTCGGCTTCTGCGGCGAGACCGACGAGTCGTTCGAGAAGACCGTCGGCCTGCTGGAGCGCTCCCGGTTCAAGAACAGCTTCATCTTCAAGTACAGCCCCCGCACCGGCACCAAGGCCGACGACCTCTACCCCGACGACGTGCCCGAGGAGGTCAAGCGGCGCCGCAACCACGTCCTCCTGGACCTCCAGACGAGGATCAGCCTGGAAGACAACCGGGCCTTCATCGGCCGCGAGGAGACGGTGCTCGTCGAGGGCCGCAGCCGCTCCACCACCCGCAAGGAGGGCTGGGAGGGCCCCGACCAGCTCACCGGCCGGACGCACTGCGACCGCATCGTCGTGTTCGACGGTCCCGACGAGCTTTCCGGCCGGCTGACGCGGGTCCGGATCGAGAACGCCAGCGCCGTGACGCTGTTCGGCCGCGTCGCCGAAGGCCAAGTCGCGGGCCCGGTTTGAAGGGGGCTCCGATGCCGAGCCAGCTCCAGGAGCTGGTGAACTGCTGGATGGCCTGGGGCGGCGTGGACGCTGCGCTCGGGCCCGACGCGACGGCGCTGGCGGCCGGGTTCGACGACGACGCGGTGCGACCGGGCGCCTCGCCGGGAGCCCTCGCGGGCTGGGAGAACCGCCACGGCTTCCGGCTCCCCGCCGGCCTCCGCGCCTGGCTGCTGCTCTCGGACGGGCTCCATCGCCGGGCCCCGCTGATCCACCCCATCTCGGCCATCGGGCCGATGATCCTGTTCGCCCCGATGGACGAGCTGCACATCCAGCCCGAGAGCTGGTTCGAGCTGGGCAACCCGAACGTGGAGACGGTCTGCATCGACCTGGCCTACCGCTGGCCCGGGGGCGGCTGTCCGATCTTCGCCTCGGGCGACGAGGCGGCCGGCACCAAGCCCCGCATCATCGCCCGGAGCTTCGAGGAGTGGTTCCTGAAGCTCCTGGCCGAGGGGGGCCGCGAGTACTGGCTCGACCCCGATTTCGCCGCGTTCGGGAACCCCTGGGAGGCCCACCGCCGGTTCACCCCGCCCCCGGAGCTGCCGGGCCCCCTCCGCCCGTTCACCGCCGCGGTCGGGCCGCTCGTCTGGGCGGGGGTCGACGAGCGCGAGATCGCCGCGAGGACCGGCTTGACCCACGACGACGTCGAGGCCATCATCCGGCACCTCCAGCACGTTCCGCCCAACCTGGCGTCCCCGTGACGCCCCGGCCCCGGGGGGCGTCGTCGTGAATCTCGAATGGTTCGTCCGGCAGCTCGAATTCCCGACCCTGACCCGCAAGTGGCTCAACGGCCTGGGCGTGCGCGACCTGGACCGCGGCGAGCGCGACGTCGAGGACCTCGCCCGTCACGCCGGGCCCGAGGGCCGGCAGCTCCTCGCCCGGATCGCCGGCCAGTTCGACTCGATCCTGCCGCGAAGCTCCGACCCGGGCATGGCCCTGACGAACTTCGAACGCTACGTCGCCGCCCTGCCCGACCCCTCGCTCGGACTGGCGCGGCTGGCGGCGCGCCCCCGGACGACCGAGATCCTGCTGCAGGTCTTCAGCACCAGCCAGCACCTCAGCGAGCTGCTGATCCGCAGCCCCGACCTGATCGACTGGCTCCAGGCGGGGGCCGAGCGCCGCGACCGCCGGACCCTGATCGCCGACCTCTGGAACATCCTGACCTCGGGCGAGCCCCAGGAGGACCCCCGGATCGCCCTCCGCCGGTTCCGGCTCCGCGAGACGCTGCGGATCGGCTACAACGACATCGTCCGCGGCTTCCCGCTGGAAGTCACCACCGCCGACCTGTCGCACCTGGCCGACGCCTGCATCGAAGCGGCGACCCGGGTGGCCCGGATCGGCATGGTGCGCCGCTACGGCGAGCCCACGGGCTCTCACGGCCGGCCCGCCCGGTTCTCGGTCCTCGGCCTGGGGAAGCTCGGCGGCGTCGAGCTGAACTACAGCTCGGACATCGACCTCATCTTCCTCTACGACGAGGACGGCGCGACCGCCGGCCTCCGCTCGGTCACGAACGCCGAGTTCTTCGCGAGGATGAGCGCGGAGGTGGTGCGGCTCCTCTCCGACCACACGGCGCTCGGGATGGCCTACCGGGTCGACATGCGGCTCCGGCCCGAGGGGGACCAGGGAGTCCTCGCCCGCTCGTTCGACGCCACGATGGGCTATTACGTCACCCGCGGCCGCACCTGGGAGCGGCAGGCCCTGATCAAGTGTCGGACGGTCGCCGGCGACGCGGAGCTGGGCGCCGCCTTCATCGAGGCCGTCACGCCGTTCGTCTACCGGCGCTACCTGAGCGCGTCGGAGATCTCGGAGATCAAGTCGCTGAAGCGTCGGATCGAGCAGCGCACGGTCTCCGCAGGCCGCGCCGAGTTCGAGGTCAAGACGGGCCACGGCGGCATCCGCGACGTGGAGTTCGTCGTCCAGTTCCTCCAGCTCCTGCACGGCGGCGAGTACCCTGTCGTCCGCAGCACGAACACCCTGGAGGCCGTCGACCGGCTGGAGCAGGTGGGCTCGCTGACGGCCGAGGAGCGGAGCGTGATGGACGACACCTACCGCTTCCTCCGCCAGGTCGAGCACCGGCTCCAGATGCTCTTCGACCGCCAGACCCACGAGATGCCCCGGCAGCTGGAAGAGGTCCGGACGCTGGCGATCCGCATGGGCTACGCCCCGCTCAGCGTCCTGGAGGATCGCGAAGGTCCGGCCCGCCGCTTCCTCGTCGACTACCGGAGCAAGACCGAGCTGAATCGGCGGATCCTCAACCACATCCTCCACGACGCCTTCCTCGTGGGCGACGGCGACGGCGACCGCGCCGAGGCCGACCCGATCGTCGACCTCGTGCTCGACCCGCACTCCACCGAGGAGCACGCGTCGGAGGTGCTCGCCCGCTACCCGTTCCGCGACCGGGCGGCCGCCTACAACAACCTCATGGCGCTGGCGAGGGAGGACTTCGCGTTCCTCTCGCACGCCCGCTGCCGCCACTTCCTGGCCTCAATCGCCCCCCGCCTGCTCCAGGCCGTGGGCCGCACCGCCGACCCGGACTTGACGCTGGCGAATCTGGAGAAGGTCTCGGCCTCGCTGGGGGCCAAGGCCATCCTGTGGGAGCTGTTCAACATCAACCCGCCGAGCCTGCGGCTCTACGTGGAACTTTGCGCCACCAGCCAGCTCGTCTCGCGGATCCTGACCAACAACCCGGGGATGATCGACGACCTGATGGACTCGCTGGTCGTCGACCGCCCCCTCCCCGGCGCGGCGATCAAGGCCGAGCTGGCCGAGCTGACCCGGGGGGCCGAGGACCTGGCCCCGATCCTCTGGAGCTTCCGCAACAAGGAGTGGGTCCGCATCGGCACCCGCGACGTCCTCTCGCGCGAGCCGATCCGCGAGGTCGCCCGCGAGTTGGCCGACGTGGCCGAGGCGATCGTCGGCCAGGTGGCGCGCGACCAGTGGTCGCGACGGGCCGAGCGGTTCGGATCCCCCACCCGGGCCGACGACGGCCGTCGCGACCGCTGGGCGATCCTCGCCCTGGGGAAGCTCGGCGGCCGGGCGCTCAATTATCACAGCGACCTCGACCTGGTCTTCCTCCACGAGAGCGACGGCTGCACGACCGGCGGGGTCGAGTCGACCTCCAACCAGCAGTTCGTCACCGACGTGGCGCAGCGGCTGCTCAAGGCGATGGGCCGCGACGCCGCCACCGGGGTCCTCTACCAGGTCGACACCCGCCTGCGGCCCCACGGCGCGGCCGGCCCCCTCGTCAACACGCTCCGGGCGTTCGCCGACTACTACGAGACGTCGGCCCAGTCGTGGGAGAAGCTCGCGCTGACGCGCGGGCGGGTCGTCTTCGCCACCGGCGGCTTCGGCCGCCACGTCAGCGACGCGATCCGGGCCGTCCTGACCAGGCCCGTCGACGCCGCGGCCCTCGGCGCCGAGGTCGTCGCCATGCGGCGGCGGCTCGAGGACTCGCGGGGCCGCAAGGACCTGAAACGCGGAGTCGGCGGCCTGGCCGACGTCGAGTTCGCCGTCCACTACCAGACGCTCATCCACGCCGCGCGCCACCCCGACGTCCTTCGGCCCAACACCTGGGAGGCCCTCGACGCCCTGGCCGTCGTCGGCGTCCTCAGCCCGGCCCTGCACGACGAGCTGCGGGACATCTACAACTTCCTGTTCAGCGTCGACGCCCGCCTCCGCCTGATCCACGACCGGGCCGGCGCGGAACTGCCCGAGGATCCCGACGACCTGACCCGCCTGGCCCGTCGCCTGAAATACGACGCGGACGACCCGACGCTCGCCGTCTCCACGTTCCTGCTCGACTCCGCCCGCTACAGCACCCGCGCCCGCGCCATCTTCCAGCAGCTCGTCCCCGACGGCGACGCCGCGACCTGACGGGCGACGACGATGTACCCGGAGACCCGCCATGCCCTTCGGCCCGCTCTTGATGGGACTCGCGATCCTCGCCTCCGCCCCCCCGGAGGGCCGCCGCGCCGACCTGCGGGACGGGGCCAAACTGTTCATCCCGGCGGGCTTCCGGGAAGTCGACGGCAAGGTGAACATCCTCTTGCACCTTCACGGGACGCCGACCGTGACCGAGCCCGCGCTCGCCGCCCTGGACTGGAACGCGGTGCTCGTCTCGTTCAACCGGAGCGGCCTCTCCTCGGCCTACCGGGAGCCTTTCTCCGACCCCGCGCTCTTCCCGCGACTGCTCGACGAGGCGGCGCGGGCCGCGGCGACCGAGTCGGGAGCCCGTCCCGAGGTCGGCAAGGTCCTCCTCAGCAGCTTCAGCGCGGGGTTCGGCGGGGTCCGCGAGATCCTCAAGACGCCGGCCTCGTTCGACCGGATCGACGCGATCGTGATGGCCGACTCGATCTACTGCGGCTACGCCGGCGACCCGGCCGAGAAGCGGGTGGACCCGGACCTCATGGAAGGCTTCGAGCGGTTCGCGCGCGAGGCCGCCGAGGGCCGAAAACGCTTGCTCGTCAGCCATTCGGCCCAGGTCCCGCCGGGCTACGCCAGCACGACCGAGACGGCCGACTATCTCCTCAAGGCCGTGGCCGCGTCGCCCGAGCCGGCCGACGTCGATTGGGGAGACGGCTGGCGTCAGACCCGGAAGGCGACGCGGGGGAAGTTCGAGGTCCTCGGTTTCGCGGGCGATGGGCCCGAGGATCACATGCGGCACCTGCGCCGGATCGTGGACCTCTGGAAGCTCGTCCCCGACCCGTTCGCCGAGAAGGGCTGACCGATCCTCGGAGGTTCACTCGGCCTTCGCGGCCTTCAGCTCCTTGACCTCGACCGCCCGGAAGGCGATGGTCCCGCCGTGGTTCTGGAGGCAGACGTAGCCCTTCAGCGGCTTCTCCTTGAGCGGCTCGACCTGGCTCTGGTCGACGTCCTGGATCAACTCGCCGTTGAGGACGATCCGGATGCGCGGGCCTTCGCAGGTGACTTCCAGGGTGTTCCATTCGCCCGCGGGCTTGATGGCGTTCACCTTCGGGGCGATGTAGCGGTAGAGCGAGCCCGTGCTGTGCACCGACGCCGGCTTGCCCGCGTCGTCGAGGAGCTGAATCTCGTACGAGTAGAAGGAGGGGCGGGTCGAGCGGGAGGAGTCCGGGACGAACGCGGTGGTGCGGAATCCGACGCCGCTGTTGCAGCCGGGGGCCATCCGGAATTCGACGTGGAACGTGAAGTCGTCGAATTCCCGCTCCTTGTAGCGGAGGAACCCGAACCCCTTGCCGCGACAGACCAGGAGCCGGTCCTCGACAGTCCAGACGGGTCGTTTGGAGCCGTCGACCTCGGCTTCGGAGACCCCCTCGGCGACCCAGCCGTCGAGGCTCCGGCCGTCGAAGAGCGGGATCGCCGCGTCGTCGGCGGCGAAGGCGAGGAGGCCCAGGACGAGGAAGGCGGTCGGCATCGTCGTTCGCTCCGAGGGGGTGCCGTCGAAGGGCGCCGCCCGAGGCCTCGGGCGGCGTTTCGGGACGATCCTAGCACGGAGGCGAGGGGCGATGCGACCCGCCGGGCCGGCCCCGGGCGATTTCCGACCGGGTCAGGCCGAGCCCACGCGGCGGGGCACCGCGCGTCCGACGCCGGGGGTCTGCACGTCGTCGGACGGGCCGTCCTCGTGGTACTCGGCGTCGGTGTTGACCTTCCAGGTGTCGTACTTCCCCTGGCCGAGGATGTTCCGCGCGGCGAGCGTGGCGGTCATCATCGAGTGGTCCTGATTATTGTACTTGTGCATCCCGTTGCGGCCGGCCAGCTCCAGGTTGTCGAAGTTCGCCAGCCAGCCCCGGATGACCTCCAGGTGCTTGCGGTACTCGTCGTCGTAGACCGGGTAGGCCTTGGGCATGCGGACGACGCAGCCGTCGATCACCTCGCTCGCCGGCACCAGCCCCATCGCGTCGATCTCGCGGCGGCCGAGTTCGAGGAGGTCCGCGTCGGACATCGTCCAGAGCTCGTCGCCCTCGAAGCAGAAGTACTCCAGGCCGAGGCTCGACTTGGTGGGGTCGGGCACGAGGTCGGGCGACCAGTTCTTGAAGTTCTGGATCCGGCCGACGCGGACGTCCGGCTCGTGCACGTAGATCCAGGTGTCGGGGAACGTCTCGGCCCGGTCGACGATCAGGACGACCGAGAGGAAGTCGCGGTAGCCGAGCGACTCGGCGGCCTTGCGGACCTCGTCGGGGGCGGCCGGGTTCATGGAACGGATCAGCTCGCGGACGGGGAGCGTGGAGAGGAACTGGCGGCCCGTGTAGCGGTAGGTCTTCCCGGCCTCGTCGCGGGCGACGACCGAGGTCACGGACGAGCCGTCGTGGTCGATCCGGACGACGCGGCGGTCCATGTGGACCGCGCCGCCCATCTCGCGGATGCGGTCGCGGGCCGTCTCCCACATCTGGCCGGGGCCGAGGCGGGGGTAGTGGAACTCCTCGATGAGGGTCTTGATGACCTCCCCCTTCTTGGAGCCGAGCCCCCCCTTGAGCGCGCCGAAGACCGCCCGGACGAGGCTCAGCCCCTTGATCCGCTGGGCGGCCCAGTCGGCCGAGATGGCCGAGGTGGGCATCCCCCAGACCTTCTCGGTGTAGGACTTGAAGAAGGTCTCGAAAAGCACCCGGCCGAACCGGTTGACGACCCAGTCCTCGAAGCTCCGCTCCGGCTTGATCGGCCGGATGCGGGCCTTGATGTAGCTGAGGAGGATCCGGGCCGAGCGCGCCAGGCCGAGCTTCCAGAGCGCGTCGACCGGCTTGAGCGGGTAGTCGAAGAACTTGCGGTCGTAGTAGATCCGGCTGAGTCGGGGCCGCTTGATGAACTGGTCGCCCAGGATCTCCCGCCAGAGGTCGTTGACCTCCTGGCTCTTGGAGAAGAAGCGGTGGCCGCCGATGTCGAAGCGGTAACCCTTGTACTCGTCGGTCCGGCTGATGCCGCCGACGAGCCTGGGGTCGGCCTCGAGGACCGCGCAGGTGCGGCCGTTCCTGGCGAGTTCGTAGGCCCCGGTGAGCCCGGCGGGGCCGCCGCCGGCGATCACCGTCTCATAGGCTTCGATCACCGCCTCGGAGCCGGGTTCCTCGACGCGCGTCCAGCGGTGGGGGACGGCCCCCGTGCGCGTCGTCGGCGACTGTGGCGACTCCATGCCCATGAGCGGCTCCTCGTGACCTTCCTGATCCGATGGACCCCTCGGGCGGGGTCCGGAAACGCGGTCCATCGCGTCCTCGATCCGACGTCTCGGCGACGGGCGGGCCGAGTTTTGGCATAAATGCCGGGGGCGGTCAACGTCGATCAAAATCGTCGCGACCTGTCGCCCTTGACCGCTTTCGTCCGATCATGAAAATGGCCGAGCCGTTCGACGCCGCCCCCCCGGCCCGGCCGGGAAGGGCGCACGGCCGGCCCCCGTCGCGAGTCTCCTCCTTACGGACGGGGGCGCCGACTCCGACGGGTATCCGTTCCCCAGGAACACCCAAATGACTGCCGAACAGTTCGAGACGGTCCTCGACGAGATCCGCCGCCGACAGGGGACGCGTCATCCGCTCGTGCAGCTCGCCACGGCGGAGAGGACGATCCGCGGCCGCGTGGGCGATTTCGTCGTCGATCGGTCCTCGCGTCGCAACCCGCAGTCCCCCTACGGGATCGTCTCGATCGAGCCCCCCGGCCTGGTGCCGGGCCCGCTGCAGCTCGTCCAGGTCGCCGAGATCCTCCCGGACGGCGTCCGCGAACTCCCCGCCCGCCAGCCCGCACTGGCCGGCTCCGGCGTCTGACGCCCCATAAAGGTCGAAACCACGGGACCGGCGCCGGGCGGGAGGAACCGCCCCGACGCCGGTCTCGTCGTTTCGAAGGCCGTCGAGATGCCCTTGCCCGATGACCGGCGCGTCAATACAGTCCGGAATCGACCAGAGCCCGTCCGGTCGGAATCGGCGGGACGACGGACTTCAACGAGGTGATGCGACCATGATGCGGTCAAGGACGGCCCTCGCGACGTGGCTGACGGCGTTCGCGGCGATGAGCGCCGCGGGCGGATCGGCGAGGGCTTCGAAGCTGCTGACGTTCGACGACGTGTACGGCGTCGCGTCCGAAATGCCGATCTACAGCGGATACGGCGGGCTGGACTGGCAGAACGTCGAGGCCATGAACGTCGATTGGTGGCGAAACACCGGCAATCCCGCCAACGGGTACGTCCACGGCCTCACGTCGGGGTCCCAGGTCGCCTGGGTGCCGACGAACGGATCCGGCACGGCTACGGCCGTCCTCAGCAGCCCGACCCCATTCGCCTTCACGGGCGCCGCGTTGACCTCGGCGTGGATGGACGACCTGACGGTCCGGGTCGACGGCTATTTGAAGGACCGGCTCGTCGGCTCGCGGACGGTCGTCCTCAACACGGACGCCCCGACGCTCGCCGCCTTCCCGTTCGACGCGGTCGACGCGGTGCGGCTCACGGCCTCGGGCGGGACGCTTAATCCGGCGTATGGATCGTCGGACGAGCCCGGCTGGCTCCCCGCCCTCAACTTCGTGCTCGACGACGTCCGGCTCGACGTCGCGTCCGGGCCCGACGGGGCCCCGCCGACCGAGCCAACCGACCCGACCCCCGTGCCCGAGCCGTCGACGCTGGCCCTCGCCGGGCTGCTCGCCGCCGGCTGGTGGCTCCGGCCGCGACGTCGCGTCGCCTGAGCGAGACGGCGGACCGCTCGAACGCGACCGCCGCGGATTCCTCCGAATATCGAGAGAAGACTCCCCGACGCGTCCCGGGCTCCGGACTCCTGGGCCTGGGACGGGCGGGCGAAGGCCCACGCAAGATCGAGCGGTCAGGGCCGCCATCCCAGGACCGTCGGCGCCACTTCGAGGCGGCCGGCGAGCCGCTGGAACGTCTGCCGCAGGGCGTCGTCCAGTTCCTCGGCGTCGGTCAGGCCCATGAAGGCGTCGAGGAACTCGTTCTGGGCCTCCCAGAGGTCGGGCTTGATCCCCATGGCCGCGGCGGCGTCCAGCAGGCGTTCCCCGCAGCTCGCCGCGGCCGCCGCGTCGCCGTTGCGCAGCTCGCGCATCTGCCGCCTCAGCCCCTCGGAGAGGGCCTTGCCCAGCGCGTCGCGCTGGGGCGTGTAACCCCACGCCTTGCCCCGGTCGCAGAGGTGCTCGATCTCGACGAGCCGGGACTCGTCCCCCTCCACCATGGCCTCGATCTGCTCGTGGAGGTTGGCGTCGAGGAAGGTGAGCGCTGCGGCCCGCAAGGGCTTGGGGATCGGGTAGTTCAGGCGGCCGAGCCGGTTCAGGACCTCCTCGTCCTGGTTGGCGAGCCTCGCGAACGTGCGCCGGTAGTCCTCGAACCGATCGGCGAGGACGATCCCGATGATCCGCCGCTGCTCGTCGCGGAACAGGTCGTCGAGACGGTGGGTCGAGCCGTGGAAGTCGCGGTTCAGGATGGTCAGCACGTCGGCGAGCGAGCCGGAGCGGTAGGTCGCCAGCAGCTCGGCCCGGAAGGCCGCGAAGGCGTCGGCGTCGAGGTCGCGGCAGAGGACCGTGTGGAAATCCAGGCCGCCGAAGTGGACGACGACGAAGTGGCCCTCGGCCCTGCTCCAGGTGCGTCGCGAGCGGCCGACGAGCCGGCCGATCGCCAGGTGCCCGGCGCCTCGGGTGCGGATGACCACGTCGTCGGCCTCCACGGCGTAGGCCTGCGCGTCCGCGTCGCCCACGCCCTCGTCGCCGTTCCGGTAGATCAGGCTGATGGCGTGGTGGGCCAGCACGCGATCCAGGTCGACCCCGGCCGGCCGGATGCACTTCTCCCAGACCCCCTTGCCGTCGCCGTATTCGGGCAAGTTGCTCGGCGCCTTCTCCAGGGCCGCGACGAACTCCTCCTCCAGCTCGCGTCCGAAATGGCGGGCGAGCGTGATCGCCCGCGCGGCGTACTGGAGGCACTGCGTCGTCTCCAGGCCGCTGATCTCGTCGAAGAACCAGCCGCACGACGTGTACATCAGCATGGAGTCGAGCTGGATCTCCAGCAGGCGGAGGGCGTCCGTGGTCTGCTGCTCGTCCAGGTCCGGATGGCCGAACTCCTCCAGGAACGCGCGGATCGACTCGGGATCGTACCGGTCCAGGATCACCCGGATGTAGCCGTTCCGGGCCGCCCAGGGGTCGGGGAAGCAGGTCCGGCCGCGGGTCCCGAACAGGTGGTCGACGTGCCGCTTGAGGCCGTCGAGCGCGTCGCGGAGCGGCCCGCGCCACCTCTGATGCCAGTCGCCCCGGGTCTTGCAGCCGCAGTCGGACCGCCAGCGCTCGACGCCGTGGGCGCAGCTCCACGAGCTGTCCTGGTGGATGTCCACCTCCCACTCGGGCGGGTGCAGCTCCAGGAACTCGCCGTAATTGGTCACCCGGACCTCGGGGTCCTTGGCGATCCGTTCGAGGACGTAGGCCAGCGCCATGTCGCCGTGGGCGTGGTGGTGCCCGTAGGATTCGCCGTCGGTGGCGATGTGCATGAGCTGGGCGTGGCCGCGATGGTCGTCGAACCCGCCGAACAGCCGCGACAGGAACTTCTCGCCCCGGTCCAGGAGCCTCTCGAACGCGACCTGCTGGGAGATGATGCCGTCGTAGAAGAACAGGGCGATCGAACGCCCCGAAGGCAGGCGCTGGAGGTAGGCCCGCGAGGGGTCGATGCCCCCCTGCTCCCCGGTCCAGGACTTCTCGCCGAGCTTCCGCCAGCGCCTGGCCTGGCGGGGGGCCAGAACGGTGAACTTGATGCCGGTGGCGGCCAGGGCCTCCAGCGAGGCCAGGTCGACGGCCGTCTCGGCCAGCCACATCCCCTCGGGGTCTCGGCCGAACCTGTGACGGAAGTCCTCGACGCCCCAGGCCACCTGGGTCTCCTGATCCCTCGCGGTCGCCAGGGGAAGGATCATGTGGTTGTAGGCCTGGGCCAGGGCGTTGCCGTGGCCCCCGCGCCGCTCCCGGCTGACGCGGTCGGCCTCGACGATCTTGTCGAGCACGTCGGGCGCGGCGCCGGCCATCCAGTGCAGGAGCGTGGGGCCGAAGTTGAAGCTCATCCAGGCGTAGTTGTTCAGGATGTTGATGATCCGCCCGCGACCGTCCAGCAGCCGGGCGCGGGCGTTGGGGGCGTAGCTCTCGTGGGTGATCCGCTCGTTCCAGTCGTGGAACGGGGAGGCCGAATCCTGGACCTCCACCACGCCCAGCCACGGATTCTCGCGGGGGGGCTGGTAGAAATGGCCGTGGATGCAGATGTAACGCGGATGCGACATGATCGGGCTCGTTCGGGATGCGGACGCGCGACGCCGAGCGTGGACGGGGCGGCCCTGATGAGGATCGGGGATCGGATCGCTTGGGCCGTCGGGAGAGGGCGGCCGGAGGGGTTCAGGATCGGGGCGGGAGCATCGGCGGATCGGCGACCGACGCCGGGAACGTCGCGCCGTCCTCGGGGCGACGCCAGACCAGGGAAGTCCCGGGCTCGGCGTGGGCGACCCGGACGATCCCCAGGCCGACGGCCGCGCCCCAGCCCGGCGAGAACGCCGCCGAGCTTACCGTTCCGACCGCCTTGCCGTCGGCCTCGAGCGCCGCGCCCAGCGACGGAGTCGGATCGCCGGGGGCGAAGCGCAGCCCCTTGAGGATCTTGTTCACATGACCCAGCGCGTCGAGCCGGGCCACCGTCTCCTGCCCGAGGTAGCAGCCCTTGACGAAGCTGATCGCGCGGTCGTCGCGCGCGATCTCCTGGGGCAGGTTCTTCTCGGTGACCTCGCGGCCGAAGACCGGCGTCCCCGCCTCGATGCGGAGCGCCTCGAAATCCTCGGCCGTCAGCTCCGCGAGGTCGGCATTCTTCATCATTTCGATCAGGGCCGGGGCGTCGGCCGCCGGCGCGATCAGCGTGAAGCCCGGCCGCCCGGTCGGCGACTCGCGGATGCAGAGGACGTCCACGTCGCCCGCCCGCGTCGCGGTTGAGGCCGGGTCCCCGGCCTCGGGCGCCGAGCCTCCCGCGCGTTCCAGCCATTCGGCGGCGCGGGGGCCGGCGACGTGGTACTCGACGGTGGTCGCCGAGACGTCCTCCATCGTCACGTCGTCGAAGACGCCGTACTTCTGGAGGTGGGCCCGGGCCAGGTCCAGGCCGCCGGCGTCGGCGCGGAGGAGGAAGCCCTCGGAGCGGGCGACGATCGCGACGTAGGCCAGGGTCTTCCCCTGGAGGCTCGTCACGAAGGCCTCGCAGCCCCGACCTGTCGCCAGCCGCTTCACGTCGTTCGTCGTGACGTTGTGCAGGAATTTCGCCGCGTCGGGCCCGGAGACGTCCCACCGGACGCGCGCGGAGCGGTCGATCCACGCCGCAGCTTCGTCGACCGCCCGATACGGCTCGAGACTCGTGCTCATGAAATCCGTGGAACCCATCCAAGGCGTTAGGGGATCGACGGTCCTGGCCCGTGCCGATCGCGCGGGCTTCGACCTCGATTATAGCCCATCTCGGCCCGGGCGTCTCTCCCGGCTCAGGCCTCGTCGCGATCGGCGAGCTCGACCCGCACGCGGTCGGCGCGATCGACGAGTAGGCACGAGTCCGACCGGGACGCGAGCTTGATCGCCTCTTCCGGCCGCTCCAGGGGGACCATCGACAGGTCCTCGACGAGCTGGGCGTCGAGCCGGCTGAGCAGGTAGACGTCGGCCCAGGCGAGGACGTGGGCGAGCATCTTCCCCAGCAGGTGGTCCGGGTCGGCCTCGCACCCCTGCAGGACCTCGCGGGCCTCGGCGTCGCCGGCCGAGGCGAGCCGCTGGAGGGACGGGCCGAGAGGCCCGCCGGCCCGGGAGAGGGCGACGATCTTGCCCCCGCGACGGACCAGCCGCCCGGCGGTCGTCAGTCCCGCGACCAGCTCGTGCAGGCTCGTCGGCCCCTCCGCGCCGCCGACCCCCGCGACCACCAGTTCGGCCCGAGACTCCGGCCGGAACGTCCAGGTCCGGTCGAGCGCGGCCATGCCGGCGTCGCGGACCGCGTCGACCCGCCCGGCGAGGAACTCGACGGGCCCGCGCGAGCCGGGGACGAGGCCGATCTGGAAGTGGGCGCCGAGGAGCGTCCCCACCTCCACCCCCTCGTCGTCCGGCAGGTAGCGGGGCGAGCGGCCCGGCGGGGCGTCGCGATGCGACCGGCGGTAGACGTCGCGCGTCGCCTCGTCGCTCAGGTCGGGATAGACGACGCTCCAGGGGCCGTGAGGGCCGGTGAGCGGGTCCTGCCGGATCAGGCCGATCGGCAGGGCCACGTCGGCGTCGGTCAGGGTGCGGTTGAGGTAGACGCGGCTCCCCTTCTCCGTGGTGGCGAGGTAGGCGAGCTTCTCGCGGGTCGCGGGGTCGTGGGCCTCTCTCGCCCCGATCCGAGGGCCTGCGTCGAACGGCTCGACCCGGCCGGCGGGCTCCACGAGGCTGATCGCGTCGGCCTCCACCCCGGCCCCTTCCAGCACATCGGTCACGACGTCGAGGAGGAACCGAGGGTTCGCGACGTCGGGCCCCAGCGCGACGACCACGCGATCGCCCGGGACGACGATCTGACGCAGGGGGGGATATCCCGTCGGTCGTTCCAGGGCGTCGCGGAGGGCGGCCTCGGCCTCGTTCGCCGACATCCCCCCGGGGGCCGCGAAGGCGTCGACGAGGGCCTCGTCCGCCATCTCCCATTCCAGTCGTTCGCCGCCGAATTCAAGGACGTGTCGCGACACGCAAGCTCGCTTTCATACCCGTCGAAGGCCGTGGGTCACCGGTCCGCCCGTCCTGGGCGGCCTCCTGGAATCATAGGTAAGGCGTCGGAAGCCGGTCAAGCGGGCCCGGAGGCCCCGCGCCGGGTCAATCCGGAGGCCGAGCGAGGCCGGTCATCTCGACGCTCACGTTCCAGAGCCGCCGGGCGGCCGTCGCGTCGTGCGAGGCGCGGGAGGAGCGGGCGGGCTTGCTCGCGTAGAAGTACTCGCCGGTGACGTCCGCCACCTCGGGCGACGAGGCCAGGTGGATCGTCGTCGCCGCCCCCTGCTCGGGCGTGATCGCGAACAGGTTCGCGAACCCGCGCATGACTCGGCCCTTCCAGGTCGCGTCGCGGAAGATCGCCGTGTTCACATAGCCGGGATGCAGGGCATTGGTCGTGACGGCCCTCCCCTGGAGCCGACGCGCCAGCTCCTTCGTGAACAGGATGTTGGCGAGCTTCGACCGCTGGTAGGCACGCCAGCCGCTGTAGCGCTTGCGGCCTTCGAGGTCGTCGAAATCCAGCGACACGCCCCGATGCGCCCCCGACGCCACGTTGACGATCCGCGCCGAGGGGCCGGATTGCAAGAGCGGCAGCAGCAGATTCGTCAGCAGGAACGGGGCCAGGTGATTCACCGCGAAGGTCTGTTCGATCCCGTCGACGGTCTCTTGCCTCTCCAGGAATAGGCCCCCGGCGTTGTTGATCAGCACGTCGAGCCGCTCGGCGCGTCCGCGCACGTCTTCGGCCAGCTTCCGGACCTCCGCCTGGGAGGCGAAGTCCGCGCCCAGTGGCTCGACCTGGGCGGAGCCGACCTCGCCTCGGAGCCGTTGGGCCGCGTCGCCGGCCGTCTCCGCCGAGCGCCCGACCAGGAGCACCCGGGCGCCGGCGCGGGCCAGCTCGCGGGCCGCGACGTAGCCGATCCCGGACGTCGCGCCGGTGACCAGGCAGGTCCTGTCCTTCATCGAGGGGATGGGCGGGCTCGTCGGCATGGGGTCGTCGTTTCACTCCGGGTCGCGGCGGGCGGCGTCGAGCGTGAACGCGGGGAGGCAGACTGCGACGTACTCCGCGCCCTCGTCCTCGGGGGTGCTGTAGCGGACCCATTCGCCGGCGGCGACCCGCACGGCCTGGCCTTGGCGGACGTCGAGGACGCCGTCGCGGTGCTCGACCCGGAGCAGGCCGCGGAGGACCAGCGTGTACTCGTCGAACGTCGGCGTCTGGCCGGGCTCGACCCAGCCGCCGGGGCTCCGCATGTGGGCGACGCTCAGTCCGGCCTCGCCGGTGTTGACCCGGCCGACGTACTCGTCGATCAGCTTCGGCTTGGTGCCCGCGGCTTCCACGCGGCTGGGTCCGGGGATCAGGGTGGGCATGTCGCGGCTCCCTCCGGCGATCGGGGCGGTTTCGGTAGTCGAATGCTACTGGCCGGCCGATCGGACCGTCAAGCGCCGGCGGGCGGGCCTACTTGACGAGGCCGCAGGCCGGGCCGATGATCCGTCGTGCGGGCGTGGATCGCGTCGGGCCTGGACGGGGAGTCGAATGGTGGCGGGCAATCGGTCGGTGGCGGCCCAGGCGGCCGGTCTGGTGGGCTTCCTGCTCGTGACGGCGGCGGCGGCGGCGCTCGGGTCGATGGCGACGATCCCGAACGTCGATTCCTGGTACGCCGGGCTCCGCAAGCCTCCCTGGACTCCCCCCAACTGGCTCTTCGGCCCGGCCTGGACGCTCCTCTACACGCTCATGGCCGTCGCCGCCTGGCTGGTCTGGCGGCGTCGCGACGTCGACCCCCAGGCCCGACGGAACGCCCTCGGGTGCTGGGCCTTCCAGCTCGCGTTGAACGCCGCCTGGTCCTGGCTCTTCTTCGGCTTCCAGAAGCCCGGCCTGGCGTTCGTGGAGCTGGTCTCGCTCTGGTTGATGATCCTGGCGACCCTGGTCAGCTTCGCCGGGATCGACAGGAAGGCCGCCGCGCTGCTGGTCCCCTACCTCATGTGGGTCACCTACGCCTGGGCCCTGAACGGGGCGATCTACCGGCTGAATTGAGGAGCGTTCCGCGCCGGGGGATCGGAAATCGTCGAACTCCGCCGGGCCCGGGGTTACAATAAGGATCGAGACGCGGCGACCGACCAGGCATCCTCGACGGAGTTCCCGGCCCATGCCTCCGATCACCCTCAACCGACGCCGATTCCTCGGCTGCTCGGCGGCGAGCCTCGCCCTGGCGCCGGGGCCGGCGGGCCAGGCCGCGCCCGTCGTCGGCGAGGCGACGGGGCCGGTGCGCGTCGGGTTGGTCGGCGTCGGCAACCGGGGCACGACGCTGCTGCGGACCCTCCTGGAGCTGCCCGGGGTCTCGGTCACGGTCGTCTGCGACCCCGAGCCGCGACACCGCGCGCGGGGCGAGGGGATCGTCGAGAAGGCGACGGGGCGCCGGCCCGAGGCCGTCCCCGACCCTCGCCGGATCCTCGATAGATCCGACCTCGACGCGGTCGTCGTGGCCGTCCCCTGCGACCTGCACGAAACGATCTCGTGCCAGGCCCTCGCCGCGGGCAAGCACCTGTACGCCGAGAAGCCGATGGCGATCACCGTCGCCGGCTGCGACCGGCTGATCGCCGAATCCGCCCGGGCCCCGGGCGTCGTCGTCCACGTCGGCTTCCAGCGCCGGTCTAATCCGAGGTATCAGGAGGCCGTCGGCCTGATCCGAGGCGGCGGGCTCGGCCCCCTGATCGAGGCCCGCGCCTCCTGGACCAGCAGCAACGGGCCGCTGACCGGCCACGACGGCTGGCTCGGCGACCGCCGACGCTCGGGCGACTTCATGGTCGAGCAGGCGGTGCACATCTGGGACGTGCTGAACTGGATCCACGGCGGGCCGCCCGAACGGGCCGTCGGCTGGGGACGGCGAGGCCTCTTCTCGCGGGAACACCCCACGCGCGACGTGACTGACCACTACGGCGTGGAGCTGGCCTGGGCCGACGGCTTCCGCGCCTCGTTCGTGCAGAGCTACGTCGCCCCGGCCGACGAGAACTTCACCGGCTCGCACCTGCGCGTCCTGGGGCTGGACGGCGGCTTCGACTTCGGCTCGGGCGTGCTGACCTATCGCGACCGCGATCGAGCCCGACGATCCATCCAGCCGGGGACGCGGAACGACACCAGGCTGGCGCTCGAGGCCTTCGTCGCGGCGGTCCGATCCGAGTCGCCCCCCGTCCCGCCGGTCACGCTCCAGGACGCCCGCTCCGCCACGCTCACCGGTCTGCTCGTGCGCAAGGCCGTCGACGAGGGTCGCACCGCGACGCTCGACGAAATCACCGACGCCGCGACGCCCGGCTGATTCAGACTTCAGCCGATCAGTTCGAGCGTCCGCTTCACGAAGGAAGAGGCGTTCGCCAGCGCATCGCCCGGCGCGAGCTTCAGCCGCTGCGCCAGTTCGAAGCGGCGGAGGTGCTCGGAGTCCAGCTCGCCGGTCTTCACATAGAGGGCCTCGCACGCCAGGATCAGGCAGCGCAGGCCCATCTCGCGATAGCCCCGGGCGTAGACCAGGGCGCGGAGGCAGCAGAACATCGCCTCATAGCAGAGGAAGACGACGTCCGCCGGGTCCCCCTGCCGGCTCGCGTGGATGTTCGAGGCCCCTTCCAGGCGGTCGGCGGCCTTCGCGAGCAGCTCGCCGATCCGCGCCGGGGCCTCCGGATCCTCGACGAGGTAGGGGCTCTCCAGGCACTTCGCGAAGGTATTGATGATCGCCATGACCGCGGGATCTCATTCGGGACGGGAGGGGGTGGTCCAGGCGACGGGGCGGGGCCGCGCGGTCGCCCCGGCGGCGGGGGTGGCGTCCGTGACGGCCGTCGCGTCGAGCGTCGTCGCGGTGAGCATCGGCCGCGCGATCGCCCGCATGAGGTCCATGAGCGGGCTTGGGACGATCCCGCAAGCGGTGACGACGACGGTCGCGACCACGATTGGGACCGCGATCGCCGACTTCGCCCGCTGCAGCCCCCCCACCGACGGAGCCTCGCGGAGATACATGGCCTTCAGCACCCGGACGTAATAGAAGGCCGAGACCACCGAATTGAACAGCCCGAGGGCGACCAGCCAGGCCAGCACGATCCGCGTCCCCGAGGGGCCCTGCCGGAGCGCCTCCATGAAGATGGCGAGCTTGCCGAAGAACCCCGCGAACGGCGGCACCCCGATCAGCGAGAGCATGAGGACGACGATGCACACCGCCAGCGCGGGCGAGGTGCGGGCCAGGCCGTCGAGGTCGGCGATCGCATCGCCGTCCCGGTCGCGGGCCAGCCAGGCGGCGACCGCGAAGGCACCTACGTTGGCGAACGCGTAGACCACCAGGTAATAGAGTACGGCCCCGGCCGCCTCGGGCCCGGCCGTCGACACGCTCGCCGCGGCGACGCCCACCAGGATGTAGCCGGCGTGCGCGATCGAGGAATACGCCAGCATCCGCTTGTAGTTCCGCTGCGCGAGCGCGGCGAGGTTGCCGTACGTCATGGTCGCCGCCGCGAGGACGACGACCACGCCCAGCCAGCCCGGGCCCATCAGCTCGTTCGACGGGTTGGACCAGGGGCCGAGCGCGTGCAGGAAGACCTTGAGCATGACCACGAAGCTGGCGACCTTCGAGCCGGTGGCGATCCAGGCCGACACCGGCGCGGGCGCGCCTTCATACACGTCGGGCGCCCACATGTGGAACGGGACCGCCGCGACCTTGAAGCCGAATCCGACGAGCATCAGCAGCAGCGCCGCGCCGCCGACGAGGTTCCCCGCCAGTCCCTCGTGCCCGCCCCGGCCGAGCACCCGGCCGATCGCGTCGAAGTAGGTCGTGCCGGTCAGGCCGTAGACGAAGCTCAGGCCGTAGAGGAAGAGCGCCGAGGAGACCGAGCCGTAGATGAAGTACTTGAGCCCCGCCTCTGCCGACCGCGGTTTCGACTTCTCGAAGGCCGAGGCCAGGTACAGGCAGATGGTCATCGTCTCCAGAGCGATGAAGAGGGTCGCCAGCTCCTCCGAGGCCGCCAGCAGCATCATGCCGACCGTCGCCCAGAGCAGCAGCGCGAAGTACTCGCCCAGGTCGTCGGTGAACGCATAGGCGGTCGACGTCCAGACCACCAGGCCGAGCAGCGTCAGGAACAGGACGTTCAGCACGTCCGTCGGCAGCCCGCTCGCCAGCGTCCCGAAGAAGATCAGGCCGTCGGGCCGCGAGAAGTACGACGCGAACGACTCGCCGAGGAGCCGATCGAGCCGGGGGGCGTCCGACTGGGCCAGGGAGTCGATCCCGAAGAGCGCCACGGCCGAGGCCAGCGCGAGGCCCACGCCGATCAGCGTCAGCCGACCGACCGCCAGCCGCCGCGACTCGGCGTCGCGACGTCGATAGCGGGCGAGGTCGGCGGCGACGACGACCAGCCCCCAGGCCGAGAGCAGCACGGCCGGGGCGACGCGGAGGAAATCTCGCAAATCCATCGGTAGGGCGTTCACGGGCATCGGTCGATGGTCCAGGGGGGCGCGTCGATCCGGTCGGCTTCAGCCCGACATCGTCTCGTAGCGGTCGACGTCCACGGCGCGCCAGCGTCGGTAGCAGAGCAGGATCAGGCCGATCCCGACGGCCACCTCGGCCGCCGCGACCGTGATTACCAGGAGGGCCAGGATCACGCCCGGCAGCGGCCCGGCCCCGGGAGCCGGCGTCCCGTACCGCCAGAAGGCGACGAGGTTGACGTTCGCCGCGTTCAGCATGATCTCGATCGCCATCAGCACGGCGATCGCGTTGCGACGCAGCAGCACGCCGACCAGGCCGGTCGCGAAGGCCGCCGCCGCGAAGTAGAGGAACCAGCTCAGGGGGATGTCGTTCGCCATGTTCTTTCTCGGGCGTGCCACGCGTTCAGGATGCGGCCGTGCCGACCGGCTCCGCGGAATCGGCGGGGAGCGCCTCGACCGTCGGGGGAAGCTCCGCCGCGCCGACCTCGTCCCGGTGGGCCAGGGCGACCGCCCCGACGAGCGCGGCGGTGAGCAGCAGGCCGGCGAGTTCGAAGGCCATCGCGTACCGCGTCAGGAACTCCTCGCCGACGACCCGGCCCATGTCCTCCACCGCCCGCCGACGCTCGGCGGCCCACGCCGGCTCCCCCTCGCGCTCGACCAGCGACGGCCGCGCAGCCTCGCCCGCCCAGGGGCTCGCGCCCGAAGGCGACACGGCGTTGTTGATCCCGAAGACCAGGGCGCCGAAGAGGCAGAGCCCGGCGACCAGGCCGGGCAGCCGCCAGGGGCCCGACAGGCTCGTCGCGTCGTCCCCGCGCGTGTTCCGCGTCAGCATGATCCCGAACATCAAGAGGATGGCCACGGCCCCGATGTAGATCAAGACCTGCACCGCGGCCAGGAACTCCGCCTCCAGCATCACGAACAGGCAGGCGACGCAGAAGAAGAAGCCCACCAGATGGAGCGCGGCGTGGACCAGGTTGCGGGACAGCACGGTCCCCAGCGCGGCCAGCAGGCCGAGCGCGGCGATCGCCAGAAAGAGGATCCGGGCCACGACGACTTCTCCCATGCGGCGAGCCCGCCGCGACGCTCACTTCCGATTCAGCGCGAAGCCTCGGCGATCGTCCCGACGGTCGGCCAGTCGGCGTCGACCGCCCTCGCGGCGGCGAGCTTCCGGTTCGCCCGGAAGACGAGTTGGACGCCCAGCACGACCGGCAAGCCGGCGGCGATCATCCCCCACGCCCAGTTCCTGGCGGTCAGGGCCCCGGGACGGACGACGACCTCGTACCAGATGGCCGCGAACACGATGTTCAGGATGCAGAGCGGGACGAGGTACTTCCACGCGAAGTTCATCAGCCGGTCGATCCGCATCCGGGGCAGGGTCGCGCGGACCCAGAACATCGCAAACACGAACAGCAACACCTTGAGCGAGAACACCGCCAGCAGGATCCCGTCCACGAGCAGGTACGAGCCGACCGAGCCGTCCAGCAGGTTGACCGGGAACGCCGAGAACGGCAAGGGGGTCCCGCCCCCCAGGAAGAGGACCGTCGCCACGCAGCTCACCGAGAAGACGCCCAGGTACTCGGCCAGGAAGAACAGCCCGAACCTCATCCCGGAATACTCGGTGTGGTAGCCGGCGACGATCTCGGACTCGGCCTCGGGCAGGTCGAACGGCGTGCGGTTGACCTCGGCCACGCTGGCGATCAGGAACGTGAGGAACGCCAGGAACCCCGGCGGGTTGAGGGCGTTCCAGCCGTAGGCGACCTGATGGTCGAAGATCGAGACCAGGCTCAGGCTCCCGGCCCAGAGGACCACGGGGATCGTCGAGAGCACCTGCGGGATCTCGTACGAGACGAGCTGCGCCACCGCCCGCATCGCCCCCAGCAGCGAATACTTGTTGTGGCTGGACCAGCCGGCCAGGAAGATCCCCAGCGGGCTGATGCTGGAGACGGCGATCAGGTAGACCAGGCCCGACGGCGGGTCGATGGGGACCAGCCCCACGGCGAACGGGACCACCGCCAGCGTCAGGAACGCCGAGACCAGCACCAGCACCGGTGCGAGCAGGTGGACGACCTGGTCGGCCGATCGCGGGACGATGTTCTCCTTCACCAGGAGCTTGAGCCCGTCGGCGACCGACTGCAGCAGTCCGAACGGCCCGACCCGGTTGGGCCCGATCCGGTCCTGGAACCGCGCGGCGACCTTGCGTTCGAGCCACACCATGTAGGCGACGATGCCGGGGAAGAGGCCCGCGAAGCCGACGATCAGCCAGAGGCCCCAGATCACGCAGGTGCTGACCGTCAGGTCGACCCGATGCGATTGTGCGAACAGAGGCGTCCCGTACAAGGCCGACCCGACGTCCACCGTCCCCCCTCTCCCCACCGTCGTCCTCGACGGCGAACCGGGCCGGGCTCAGACCCAGCGCAAGACGCCCTTCGCCCACGCATATGCCAGGCCCGCCGACAGGAGGGCCAGGAACACCACCATCTCCACCAGGGCGAACGTCCCGAGGCCGCCGTAGGCGACCGCCCAGGGGTAGAGGAACACCGTCTCCACATCGAAGACGACGAACATGATGGCGTAGATATAATACTGGATCCGGAAGCGGACCCAGGTCTCGCCGTGCGTCTTCACGCCGCATTCGTAGGTGTCGCCCTTCGCCAGCGACCGCTTGCGCGGCGCGATGAGGGCGACGAGCGCCAGCGGCGCCAGGGCGAAGCCGATCGCCGTCAGCAGCAGGAGCCCGACGAAGACGTAGTTGTAGGCGACCATGCTCGGCCCGACCTTTCGCCCGACCGGCCGCTCAGACGGCGGCCGGGGCCAGGACCTCGACCTCGGTGTTCTCGTCGAGCGCGACCTCGGTGATCTGGCCGTCGACGCAGCGGATCCGCAGGGTGGCCTGGCGGCAGGCCGACGCCTTGCCCCCCATCTCGATCCCGCCGACGGGACGCTGGCCCTCGCGTTCCACGACCCCCTCGAACATCGTCTTCCAGCGGCGGTGGCCGACGCGGACGAACTGGACCACGCGGACCCTGGCGCCCGGGACGTACTTGGGAGTGCGAATGGGAATCATGATCGGGAGGTCGCTTGCGAAGGATGCGGCGCGCCGCGGAGCGGGAGGGCGCGCGGGCGGGTGATGCGGCCGGCCCCCGCGATGCCGGCCGGACGGCCCGGGGGTCGGCCCCCGTGGCCTGATCTTAAGGCAGGACGCCCCGACGGGCAAGCCCCTGCCCCGCCGGGCGGGCACCGCTCGCGGCCGACGGGAAACGCCGGCGACCTCTCTTCCCATCTTCCCGATTCCGCGATTCGCGATCGTGGACCATGGTCATCGTGGGGGATGCTGCGCGTCTCGTCGACCTCACCCCGGCGATCCGGCCTCGCCTTCCCCAGATGACCTGACGCCTCCAAGACGGCACACGAACCCAGATGCGCGCCGAACGAAGCCAATTCACCACGCAATCCTAAATCACTGAATCCAGATGCTTTACATCAGAACCACAGCCCCAAATCCGCGCGCAAACAAACCCAACCGAAGCCAACATCGGAGGCTCCTCGTGGAACGCCGCCGGCCCAGAATCATCGAAGGGCTGCCCCCGGGTGCCACGGGTTCTCCGAACCCGTGGATCTGCGTCGGCTCGCTCCCCTGCCATTGCTGGAATCCCCGGCCGGTCCACGGGTTCGGAGAACCCGTGGCACCCAAAAGAGACACATCGCGCGTTGGTGCGGTCTCATGTGGACCCGCCGTCTCTGGGGTGCAGAGGGCCGGGCGGGGCAGTCACCGTCGATGTCGAAGCACGAAGCCCGGAGGGGGCTGCGGCGACCCTTCGAATCACGTCGAACGAAGCCAATCTTCTTTGGCGACACAAACACCGATCAAGATTGCCTTTGCGACTCGAAATCGCCTCCAGATGCACACGCGAGCGAACCCAATCGAAGCCGATCCCGGAGCATCCGGCCGCTCGGGTCCGAGGGCCGCATCGCGGTCCGGCGCGTCGCCGGAACGCCGGGTTCAGGCCTCGACGCCCAGGGCCTTCTGGAGCCTTCGATCTTTCTTCTTGGCGACCTTCGCCCGCTCGGCGACCTCCTCGGGGCCGGACCAGGCCTCGGGGTGGGTCTGGGCGTAGTAGGCGCTGGAGACGAGCAGGTCCTGCAGGCCGAAGACGTGGGTCTGGTGCCGCTCGGAGTTCGCCAGCTCGAAGTTCTGGTCCATCTTGATGGCGTCGAACGGGCAGTACTCGGCGCAGAGGCCGCAGTTCATGCAGACGTCCATGTCGATGAAGAAGTCCTCGGGGAGCGGGACCACGGTCCCCTTCGGACTCTTGGCCTGGACCATCCAGATGCACTGGGGGGGGCAGACCTTCGCGCAGATGTTGCACGAGGTGCAGCGGACGTTGCCGTCCTCGTCGTCGTAGACCAGGACCGGCAGGACCCGGAACCGTTCGTAGACCGGCAGCCGCTCGTCGGGGTACTCGACGGTGAACAGCCCCTCGGTCGTCGCGTCCTGGACGACGACGCGTTCCTCCCCCCGCGCCGGCCCTCGGAAGAGGTCGACGAGGAGGCCGCCGCCGCCCCGGCGCCGGAGCGCGAGTCCGTCGCGGAAGTCCCGCGCGAACGTGACCAGGAATCGCCTGAGCGTGACCGCGTGGCCGCGGATCACCCCTCGCCCAATCGTCATATCAGCTTCCTTTTATCGATCGACCTCGCCCAGCACGATGTCGAGGCTCCCCAGGATGCCGACGACGTCCGCGATGGTCCGGCCCAGGCACATCCGCTCGAGCGCCGTGAGGTTGATGAAGCTGGGGCTGCGGACGTGGTAGCGGTAGGCCGCGGCCGAGCCGTCGGCCACGACGTAGAAGCCCAGCTCCCCCTTGGGGTTCTCGACGCGGCCGTAGGCCTCGCCCGCCGGCACCTTGATCTGATAGCTCTTCTTGCCGGCCAGCACCGGCCCTTCGGGGATCTTGCGGACCGCTTGTTTGAGGATCCGGACGCTCTCGCGCATCTCCAAAATGCGGATGTAGTAGCGGTCGTACAGGTCGCCCGCGCGGCCGGTCGGGACGGCGAACTCGAAGCGGTCGTAGATCCCGTAGGGGGCCGCCCGGCGGACGTCGTAGGCGACTCCCGAGGCCCGCAGTACGGGGCCCCCGGTCGAGTAGCCCACCGCGTCCTCGGCCGACAGGACGCCGACCCCCTTGGTGCGGTCCAGGAGGATCTCGTTGCCGGAGAGGTAGCGGTCCAGCTCGTCGATCTTGCGGTCGAGCCGGTCCTCGACGATCGCCCGGCAGCGGTCGAGCCAGCCGGGCGGGAGGTCGGCCGCGACGCCGCCGAACCGGAAGTAGTTGCACATCATGCGGCTGCCCGACGCCCACTCGAAGAGGTCCAGGATCAGTTCCCGCTCCTCGATCGCGTAGAGGGCCGGCGTGAAGAACGCGCCCAGGTCGTTGAGCAGGAAGCCGACCGACCACATGTGGCTGGCGACCCGCGTCAGCTCGGCCATGATCACGCGGATGTACTCGGCCCGCTCGGGGGGTTTCGCCTCGTCGCCCATCAGCTGCTCGATCGCCAGGGCGTAGCCGAAGTTGTTCCCCATGCTGGTCAGGTAGTCGAGCCGGTCGGTGAACGGGAAGTTCATGAGGAACGTGTTGCGCTCGCCGATCTTCTCGTGGTTCCGGTGCATGTAGCCCATGACGGGCTTGAGGCCGACGATCGTCTCGCCGTCGAGCCGGACGTTCATCCGGAAGACGCCGTGGGTGCTGGGATGCTGCGGCCCCATGCTGACCTGGAACTGGTCCGACTCCAGCTCCTCGACCTGCACGCCTCCGGGGAGCGGGGCCTCCCCTTTGGGGTCGTTGGAGCCGGAGAGGCTGGCCCAGTCCTTGAAGCCCTGGGGGATCTTGAGGTTCGTGCCGTGCGGGTTCAGCTCCTCGGCGCGGACGTGGCGGCCGAACCCCTCGTCCACCCGGCTGGCGAAGACCTTCGTCGGGGCCTCGTAGTACGGCTCCAGGTAGTCCTTGCGGAGCGGGTGGTAGGCGAAGCCCTCCCACATCAGGATCCGCTTCAGCTCGGGATGCCCGACGAAGCGGACCCCCATCATGTCGTAGACCTCGCGCTCCTGGAGGTCGGCGCCGCGATAGACGTGGTAGAGCGAGGGGAGTTCCCCCTCCCCTTCGGCCTCGGCGACCCGCACGCGAAGCAGGATGAGCGACCCGGGGCGGCTCGTGCTGTCGAGGTGGTAGTTCACCTCGATGCAGTCCTGGTAATGGACGCTCTGGAGGCTCGCCAGGTAGTCGTAGCGGATCGGGTTGCGATCGCGGAGGAACCGGGCCGCGTCGACGAGCTTCTCGGCCGGGATCAGGAGGCCCGCCTGGACGATCGCGGCCGTCCCGGCGCCCAGCTCGGCGTTCAGGCGGTCGGCCAGCTCCGCCAGGCCGGCGTCGCCGAGCCAGACGGCGCTGGGGCGGGCGACGGCCTGCTTCGGCTTCTTCACGGGCTTGCCGGAGGGGGCTTCGGCCGGCGGGGGGTCGACCGGGTCGGCCGTCGGGGCGGGGATCAGCCGGGGCTTCTCCAGGCCGGCCTCGCGCTTCTCGATCAGCCCCTGGGCGGTGCGCTCGGCGGCCAGCTCGACGGTCCGCAGGTCGACGAGGTCGGGGCCGAGGGCCGGGATCGGCACGTCGCGCTCGACGCCGCCGCGATACCAGGGGGCCTGGACGATCGTCTCGCCGTCGATCTTGCGCTGGAGGGCGATGAGGCCGTTGAGGAGCGCCTGGGGGGTCGGCGGGCATCCCGGGACGTAGACGTCGACCGGCAGGTGCTTGTCAACGCCCGAGACGACGTTGTACCCCTCCTTGAACGGCCCGCCGCCCGACGCGCAGGCGCCCATCGCCATGACGTACTTGGGCTCAGGCATCTGGTCGTAGAGCCGGGCGATCAGGGGCATCATCGTCTTGGTGACGGTGCCGGAGACGATCATCAGGTCGGCCTGGCGGGGGGAGCCCCGGAAGACCTCGGCCCCGAACCGGGCGATGTCGAAGCGGCTCGACGCGGTGCAGATCATCTCGATCGCGCAGCAGGCCAGGCCGAAGCCCAGCGGCCAGAGGCTGGACCGCCGCCCCCAGTTGTAGACCACGTCGACCATTCCCAGGAGCTTCTCCCAGTTCGTCACGAGGACGTACCGCTCCAGCTCCTTCTGGAGGATGGGGTCGATGGTCGTCGTCCACTCGGGGCGGACCGGGGGCTGGTTGGTCATGGCGAGGCGTCGAATCGATGGGGGCGTCCGCACGATCGGGGCGGCTATCCGGACGGGTCGGCCGATCGCGTCGCGGCCGCGGCGGAGAGGCGCCGCCGGGGATTCGACGCGGAACACGGGACCGGCCGCGTCCATCACGCTCATGCTAAACCGCGCCGGCCGCTTCCGCCAGGGGTGACCCGCGCGGCCCCCCGCCGCCGGGGCGTCCGGGGCCGCATTCCGGCTGGTCACCGGCGGCCCCGCCGCGTTATGATCGGGCGTGTCGCGGCGCCGGAACGTTTCGGCGGGCGACCGGCCCGACGCCGCCCCGGGCGACGGCCCGCCGGCGACCTTCCCCCGAGGCCGCTCGGCCCTCCCCCCACGCGATCGAAGCCATGATCTTGATCTCCGCCCAGGGCCTGGGACGACAGTACGCCGGCGACCCGATCTTCACCGACCTCGCCTTCGAGGTCCGGGCGGGCGAGCGCATCGGCCTGGTCGGGCCCAACGGCGCGGGCAAGACCACGCTGATGAAGCTGCTCGACGGCACGGAGCAGCCCGAATACGGCCAGATCTACGTCCGCTCCGGCGTCCGCGTCAGCCTGCTGCGCCAGCAGCCCGACTTCGCCCCGGGGCAGACCCTGATGGACGTCGCCCGCTCCGGACTGGGCTCGCTCCTGGACCTCCAGCGCGAGCTGGAGGAGGCCGCGCAGGAGATGGCCGAGGCCGAGGACGACGCCGATCGCGAGCGGGCCGGCCGCCGCTACGACCAGCTCCACGAGCGGATCGTCCACCAGGACGCCTACGACGTCGACTACCGCGTGGAGGAGATCCTCTCGGGGCTGGGATTCCCCACGTCCGACTTCCACCGCGAGGCGTCCACGTTCTCCGGCGGCCAGCAGTCGCGGCTCATGCTCGCCAAGCTGCTCCTGGAGAGCCCCGACCTGATGCTCCTGGACGAGCCGTCGAACCACCTGGACATCGAGACGACCGAGTGGCTGGAGAACTACCTCTCCCGCCAGCCCGTCGCCATGATCGTCGTCAGCCACGACCGCTACTTCCTCGACAAGGTCGTCACCAAGATCTGGGAGCTGCACGAGGGGAGCCTCGCGGCCTACCCCGGCAACTACACGCAGTACTGGCGGCTCCGGGGCGAGCGGGCCAAGGTCCTCGAACGCCAGGCCGAGCGGTTCGAGGAGAAGACCGAGAAGCTCGAGGCCTACATCCGCAAGTACGGGGCGGGCCAGCGCGCCAAGCAGGCCCACGACCGCGAGCGGAAGCTCGACAAGCTCCAGGCCGAGAAGGTCGAGACCTTCCGCGAGATCGTCGGCCCCCCCATGGGCTTCGAGGAGGTCG
Organism: Paludisphaera soli; assembly: GCF_011064595.1. Classification (GTDB taxonomy): domain Bacteria; phylum Planctomycetota; class Planctomycetia; order Isosphaerales; family Isosphaeraceae; genus Paludisphaera; species Paludisphaera soli. The sequence continues at coordinate 95,555 of NZ_JAALJI010000010.1, forward strand.
ATCGCTCGGGCGACATCGTCATCGAGGCCCGCAAGCTCGCCAAGGCGTTCGACAAGCCCCTCTTCAAGGACCTGGACTTCAGCGTCCTGCGCGGCCAGTGCGTGGGCGTCCTCGGCCCCAACGGCGCGGGCAAGACCACGCTCCTCAAGACCCTGATCGGCCGCGAGCAGCCCGATTCGGGCCAGGTGAAGCTGGGCCACCGCGTCCAGATCGGCTACCACGACCAGGGGCTCCAGTCGCTCGACTACGACACGACCGTCGTCCGCGCCGTCTGGCCCGAGGACGACGCGGAGTGGGTCGAGGGCGACGTCCGCTCGCTCCTCGCCCGGTTCGGCCTGACCGGCGATCAGGCGTTCCGCAAGGTCGGGAAGCTGTCCGGCGGCGAGAAGGCCAAGGCCGCCCTCGCCCGGCTCTGCGCCACCGGCGCCAACCTGCTGGTCATGGACGAGCCCACGAACCACCTGGACATCTGGTCGTGCGAGTCGCTCGAACGCTCAATCCGCGAGTTCGAGGGGACGGTCCTCGTGGTCAGCCACGACCGCTACTTCCTCAACAGCGTGGCCGACCGCATCCTGGTGGTCGCCGACGGCAAGGTCCGCGTGATCGAGGGCGATTATGAGACCTACCAGCTCCTGATGCACAAGGACAAGGAGGAGGCCGAGAAGGCGAAGGCCCGCGCGGCCGCCGCCGCCCCGAAGGCCGCCCCCCGCGCCCCCGAGAAGACCAACAAGTCGAGCAAGAAGAAGTTCGCGCACCGCCCCGCGGTCGACCTGGAGCAGGAGATCGCCCGGGTCGAGGCCGAGGTCGCCGAGGTCGAGGATCAGCTCGGCCAGCCGGCCACCTGGCGCGACCCCGCCACGGCGGTCCGCGTCCAGGACCGCCACCTCGAGCTGAAGCAGAAGCTGGAAGACCTCTTCCTGCACTGGGAGTTCGCGGTGGAGTCGGAATGGTGAGCCCCCCACGACGACCCGACGGCGCCTGAACCCATGCCCGACCCCCGCAAGATCCTCGCCCTCGTCCACAAGGCCGCCGACCTGATGCGGCGCACGCCCGGCCGCGTCGGCTCGGTGGTGCGCGCCTTCGCCGACGAGGTCATGGTCGTGGGGGACCTCCACGGCAACATGCGGGCGTTCAAGTGGGTGCTGGCCGAGGCCGCGCTCGACCAGAACCCGCAGCGGCACCTGGTGCTCCAGGAGCTCGTCCACGAGATCAACCGGCACAACGACGACCGTCCCGACCTGTCGCACCGGCTCGTGGATCTGGTCTGCGCCCTGAAGTGCCAGTACCCGGACCGCGTGCACGTCGTCCTGGGCAACCACGAGCTTTCCGAGCTGACCGGCCGCGTCATCGGCAAGGACGGCCGCACCCTGAACGAGCGGTTCCGCGAGGGCGTCCTGCGCAGCTACGGCGAGGCGTCCGACGCGATCTACGACGCTTACCTGAAGCTCTTCGCCGATCTGCCGCTCGCCGTCCGGACGCCCAACCGCGTGTTCATCTGCCACACCCTGCCCGACGGCGACTGGCTCGACGGCCTGGACCTGAGCGTCCTCGACGCCGACTCCTGGCCCCCCGAGGCGATGAAGCGCCGGGGGGCCGTCTACGCCATGACCTGGGGCCGCGACACCTCCGACGAGACCGCCGACCGCTTCGCCGCGATGGTCGACGCCGACCTGTTCGTCACCGGCCACCAGCCCTGCGACGAGGGCTTCCGCCAGGCCAACCGCCGAACGCTCATCATCGACGGCACCGACCCCTACCCGACCTACTGCCGCTTCCCCGCGCGGACGCCGATCGGCATCGACGACCTCGTGAAGTCGGTCAAGGTCCTCGGCCTGGAGCCCTCCGCCTGAAGCGGCCGGTCCGCGCCGCAGTCTCTTGAGTCGGACGTCGGGCCCGCTACCATGGGGGCTTGCCCGGGCGTCGGTCGACGGCCCGGCGGCCCCACCCGCGCGGAGTCGTCACCCATGAAGCGTCTCGCTCTCGTGCTCGCGTCGCGAGCCCTGGCCGTCCTGGCAATCGCCGCCGGCTCTCCCTTGGTCGCCGCCGAACCGCCCCCCGGAGCGTCCGCGATGATCTACACGCCCGCCGACCTCCCCGCCCTGGCGGACGGCGTCCCGCTCGGCCCGGACGAGACGCGCACGCTTCGCCTGTGGGGGCCCGCGAACCGCGACTGGAGCGCGACCCGCGAGGGCGACGTCCTCACCTTGCGATCCGCCGCCGCCCCCGGGCAGCCGACCCCGCGCTGGCTCGACCTCGGCCCGGTCAAGGGCTCGGAGGCCGGCTCGATCAAGCTCGTCGTGAGGACGGCCGACGAACCGCCCAAGGTCAAGGAGGGCGAGACGCCCCCGCCCCCACCCGCCCCGGCGCTCCTGGTCCTCGATCCCGAAGCGACCGGCGACCCGGCGAGGCTGCTGGACGTCGCGCGCGGGGTCGTCGACTCGGCCGCTCCCAGTCCCGACCGGCGCCGGGGACAGGTCCGCACCAACCGCGAAGGGGCCGACTTCCACGCCCCCGCGACGGCCGCCGCCTGGCGCGACCGCGCGGCGCACCTCCGCGACCAGATGTGGGTCGCGCTCGGGCTCCGCCCCCTGCCCACGAAGACGCCCCTGAACCCCAGGGTCTACGGGCGGATCGAGCGCGACGGCTACACGATCGAGAAGGTCGTCCTCGAAACCCTCCCCGGCTTCACGCTGAGCGGCAACCTGTACCGACCGATGCGCGAGTCGACGGCCAAGCTCCCGGCGATCCTCTGCCCCCACGGGCACTGGGACGTCGGCCGGATGAGCGAGGACGTCCAGCACCGCTGCATCCGCTGGGCCAAGCTCGGCGCGGTCGTCTTCATGTACGACATGGTCGGCTACAACGACTCCAAGCCGTTCGGCCACGCCTTCCTCAACGACCGCCTGAAGCGATGGGGCCTGAGCCTGTTCACCCTCCAGACCTGGAACAGCATCCGGGCTCTCGACTGGATCTCCACGCTCCCGGACGTCGACCCGGCGCGGATCGGCTGCACCGGGGAGTCGGGCGGCGGGACCCAGACGTTCATCCTCGCGGCGCTCGACGAACGCATCAAGGTCTCGGCACCCGTCGTCATGGTCTCCGAGGGATTCCAGGGGGGCTGCGTCTGCGAGAACGCCGCGGGCCTCCGCCTTGGGACCGACAACGTCGAGTTCGCCGCCCTGGCCGCCCCCCGGCCGATGATCCTGGTTGGAGCGACGGGCGACTGGACCGCGAACACCCTGACGCGATCCTTCCCGGCGATCCGCGGCGCCTACTCGCTGATCGGCTCGCCCGACCGGCTTGAGGCGGTCGTCCACGACTTCCCTCACAACTACAACCAGACCAGCCGGAACTCGGTCTACGCCTTCATGGGCCGCTGGTTGCTGGGGTTGGAGGATTCCGCCGCCACCCGCGAGGGCGAGCAGGCCCCCGAGACCGCCGACACGCTCCTGGCCTTCGACGCCGAGCATCCGGCGCCCGCCGACCTCAGGTCCCCCGCTCAGCTCGAAGACGACCTGATCCGCTCGATGGAGCATGGCCTGGCGAGCCTCTCCCCGACGAACGAGGCTGCCGACTGGGACGCCTCGCGACGGTATCTGGAGTCGATCCATGAGGTCCGCGTCGGGCTCACGGTCCCGACCTCCGAGGCGATCACCGCGAGCGTGGTCCGCCAGGTCGCCCGCGAGGGCCTCTCCATCGTCCACCATCGAATCGGCCGGCGTGGCGAGGGGGACGCGGTCCCGGTCGTCCGGATCGTCCCCGCGCGGGCGAACGGCCGCACGACCGTGATCGCCGACGACCGGGGCAAGGCGGGGCTCGTCTCCCCTTCGGGCGAGCTGTCGGAACTGGCCCGGGCGCTCCTCGAACGCGGGCAGACCGTCGTCGGCTTCGACCCGCTCTTCGTGGGCGAGTCGATCGACGCGGATCGCCCGATCGCGCATCGCCCCGAGGTCGTCCACGGCCCGACCTACAACCCGACGGTCGCCGCCGATCAGATGCAGGACCTGGCGACGGTCGTCGCCTGGGCCCGATCGCAACCCGACGTCCGCGAGGTTTCGCTCTTCGCCTCGGGCCTCGCCGGCCGCCAGGCGTTGCTGGCCCGGCCGCGACTCGGCCCGCTCGCGAGGACGGTCGTCGACCTCGACGGCGGGGACGACGAGGATGGGGCCGGTCCGCTGCCGGCCCAGGTCGACCTGCCGGGCGTCCAGCAGTTCGGCGGGCTCCGCGCCGCCGCTTCGCTGGCCGCCCCGGCGCCCCTGCGGATCGTCCGGCCCGGGCCGAAGTTCGCCCGCGACTGGCCGGAGGCCGCCTACGGCAAAGTTGACGCTGCGGGGATGCTCCGCTTCGACGACGGCCCCGTCGCGGAGGCGGACCTCGCCCGCTGGATCGATGCGGGCGAATGAGTTCGCTCGTCCCTCAGAGGGCGCCGCGCCGCTCCAGGGCCTTGTAGTGGAAGAACGAGTAGACGACCGGCACGAACACCGTGGCCATGAGCACCCCGAAGGCGATCGCCAGCGGGGCCCCGCTCGCGACCACGGCCAGGCCCACCACCGACCCGGCGACCATCAGCCAGGCCGCCAGGCGGTGGGTGTCGTTCCAGACCCGGTCGCTGGAGAGCGTCCAGGGGACGCGGATTCCGATGTAGAAGTTCTTGCGCACCTTCCCCATCACGTTCCCCATCAGCCCGAAGAAGACGAACATCCCGGCCAGCAAGGCCCGGCCCATGTCCACCCGACGCGGGCCGCCGCCGATCTCCTGGTACGTCGTCAGCAGGATCACGACCTGGATGTAGGCGAGCAGGCCGACGATCGCGGCCAGGATGAACAGGTAGGTCGAGCGGAAGGAATCGACCTCGAACTTCGCCGGGGAGAGCGTGGGCAGCATCGCGAAGAGGACGAGCAGCCCCGTCGTGACGGCCGGCATCAGGAAGATCGTCGCCTTGCCGCCGTGGCCGTCGACCTGGCCGTGGATGTTCCAGTGCGTCGGGATCGAGTCGGGCAGGCCCGGGTAGCACCAGGCCGACAGGCCCCAGAGGCCGGCCGTGAGCCCGATCGCGACGAACCAGTAAGCCCGCGTCATCGCCCCCCTCCCTTCTCGCCCGGCCCGCCGAACAGGTCCCAGATCCGCGCCATCACGTCCTGGAGGACCGTCGTATTGAGGGCGTAGTAGATCAGCTGACCCTCGCGGCGGCTGGTGACCAGGTCGGCGTCCCTCAGCACCGCGAAATGGTGCGACATCGAGGGCTTCGACATGTCGAAGTGCGTCGCCAACTCCCCCGCGGTCAGCTCCCCGCGTCCGAGGAGCTGGAGGATCTTCCGCCGCGTCGGGTCGGACAGCGCCTTGAAGACCTCGTTCATCGCCCACCCGACCGTCTTTTCGTCGAACCCCGGAGAGATATTTAGGACGCCGTCTAAATTTTCGAGCCTGCGGCGGTCGAGGTCAAGGGGCGGGCGATCGGCTCAGGATTCGTCGAGCGAGACCTCGGGAGTCGGGGCGGCGAGGGGCGTGTAGGAGAGCAGGTCGCCTACCAGGTTCTCGGGGTCTTCCGACACCAAGAGCGGGTCGAGGAAGCGGCGGCGGATGAAGCCGGCGTCGGCCCCGAATTCAAGGAGGGCGAGCAGCGGGTCGAAGTAGCCCTCGACGTTCAGCAGGCCGATCGGTTTGCGGTGGATGCCCAGGCCGGCCCAGCTCAAAATCTCGAAGAATTCCTCGTAGGTCCCGATGCCTCCGGGCAGGGTGAGGAACGCCGAGGACCTCTCGGCCATGAGCGCCTTGCGCTCGTGCATGCCGGCGACGACGTGGAGTTCGGTGAGCCCGTGGTGCGCGATCTCGGCGGACGAGAGGACCTCGGGGATGACGCCGACGACCTCGCCGCCGTTCGCGAGCGTCGCGTCCGCGACGACGCCCATCAGGCCGACTCGGCCGCCCCCGTAGACTAGCCCGACCTTGCGGCGCGCCAGGGCCTCGCCGATCCGGACCGCGTTCTCGCGAAACGCAGGAGACTTGCCGAACGAGGAGCCGCAGAAGACGCAGATGCGTGGACGTTCTTGCATAGGTCGGGCGTGTTCCCTGGACGCCCCGGTCAGGACCGCGCGGAGGTCATCTTCGCGTCGGTCGTGTTCCGGAGCACGGTCGCGTAATAGAGGCCGAGCAGGCCGACGATGTAGAAGAGGGCGACGCCGATCCCGACGCCCAGGGGCACGGCGACCTCGGGGCCCCCCTCCCCCGGATTGAGCCTCTCGGGCGCGCCCGGGGGAAGGGCCGGGGCCGGTCCCCCCGCGAAGAGTCCGTACGCCAGCATCCCCGCCGCGAGGCCGGCCGAGCCTCCCCCCAGCACGACGACCAGCAGGTGCATGATGTAGAAGATCGAGAGCGGATTCACCCGCTCGACGCGCTTGGTGTGAAGCCCCAGGAGCGCGTTGAGCTTGGTCACCTCGTAGATCAGGCCGATGCGGGCGCGGATCAGCAGGAAGCTGATGAAGACGGCCAGGACCGCGAGCGTCAGGAACGTCGTCGGGAGGCACCAGTACTGGATCGCCCGCAGGGGGATGATCGGCGCGACCTCGGCCTTGACGTTCAAGAGCCCGGTCGCCGCCGCCACCAGGATCGAGGCCACCGCCAGGAAGATCCCCACCGATCGGTTGCGGTCGGTGACGAGCTGGTGGATCGTCCGCGAGACGTGCAGGAAGCGGACCTCGGGCGCGATCGGGGGGTGGGCGTCGGGCTTCCATCCGGCGGCGGCCTCCTCGCCGAGCATCTCGATCTCGGCGAGCCGGCGGTCGATCGACTCGTCCCCCCCGACCTCGCTCGCCAGCCCCCCGACGTGCTCCCGGACCCTCGGGTCCAGCACCGGCGACGGGGGGACGGTCGTCGCGGGCGGGGTGCCGGGGAGGGCGATCGATGCCTCGGACTTCTCGGTGGGGACGCTCATGGCGACGGTTCCGGCGAAGGAGGGACGGGCCCGTTGGGGAAAGCCTCCCCGACATCATGCGACACGCGGGCCGGCCGCCGCAAGACGGGCCGCCCGCCGCGTCGCCCCGGGGCGGGCAAGGGATTCAACCGGGCTCGCCACGCCGTTATCATGAGGGCCTCGCTCGGGGCAAGGTTCGCGAGGGCGACGGGGGACGACGGGTCATGCGCGCGGCTTTCATCGAACAGAACGGGCCCCCCGAGGCGATCCGGGTCGGCGAGTTGCCGACGCCCGAGCCCGGGCCCGGCCAGGCCCTCGTGCGGATCCGCGCCGTGGCGATCAACCCGATCGACCTGTACCTCCGGTCGGGCCAGGTGGCGATGCCGATGGCCTTCCCCTACGTCATCGCCAGCGACTTCGCGGGGGTCGTCGAGAAGCTCGGCCCCGGGGCGACCGGCGTCCAGGTCGGCGATCGCGTCTGGGGGTCGAATCAGGGGCTCCTGGGTCGGCAAGGGGTCGCGGCCGAGTTCGCCGCGATCGACCAGGAATGGCTTTACCCCACGCCGGCTTTGCTCCCCGACGTCGACGCCGCCGCCATGGCGCTGGTGGGGATCACGGCCCACCTGGGCCTCTTCCATCGCGGCGGCTTGCGCGCGGGCGAGTCCGTCTACGTCCCCGGCGGCGCGGGGGGCGTGGGGTCGATGGTCGTGCAGATGGCCAAGGCCGTCGGCGCCCGCGTCGCCACTTCCGCCGGCAGCCCGGAGCGGGTCGAACTGTGCCGCCGGCTCGGCGCCGACCTGGCGCTGGATTACAAGGCCGACGACGTCCCGGCCCGGCTCCGCGAGTTCGCTCCCGAGGGGATCGACGTCTGGTACGAGACCCAGCGCGAGCCCGACCTGGAGACGAACATCCCCCTGCTGCGCAAGCGCGGGCGGATGATCCTCATCGCCGGCCGATCCGCCAGGCCGATACTCCCCCTGGGCTCGTTCTACCCCCGTGACGGCTCGCTCCTGGGCTTCGCCATGTTCAACGCCACGGCCGAGGAGCAGCGCCCGGCCGGGGCCGAAATGGTGCGTTGGATCGAGGAGGGCCGGCTCAAGGCCCTGGTCGGCCACGAGTTCGCGCTCGAGGACGCGGCCGAGGCCCACCGCTTCCTCGAATCCAACACCCTGGGGGGCGCCGGCTCCCTGGCGGGCAAGGTCGTCCTCCTCGTCGACTGAACTCGGCCCGCACCGTCCATCCCCTCGGTCGGACGAACGACGCCGTCCGACCCGCATCCCCCCATCCGAGGCGACAGCCCCATGAACCTGCTGACGACGTACTCCGGCTCGATGATGGAGGGATTCCTCCCGGCCGGATGGGACCTCGCGAAGATCGACGCCTGCTGCTCCCAGCCCGCCGCGACGATCGCCGACCGCCAGCCCTGGTGGAACCCCCGCTTCGAAGCCCTCCCGTGCGCCGACGTGGCCGACTTCGACGTCATGATGGGCCACGAGATCGCCTCCACGATCAAGGACGCGCGCGACCGGGGGAAGCCCGCCGCGTTCATCCTGCCGGTCGGGCCGATGGGCATGTATCGCTGGGCCGTGTACTTCCTCAAGGAGTGGAAGGTCTCGTGCGAACACGTCCACGGCTTCAACATGGACGAATGGAGCGATAAGGACGGGACGACCCTGCCGTCGGACCACCCGGGGGCCTTCCAGTACGCCATGGAGCACGCCTTCTACGGGCCGCTCGGCGCGTCGACCGTGCCCGCCTCGCAGCGCTTCTTCGCGACGCCCGATCGGCTGCCGCAGTACGCCGATCGCATCGCCGATCTGAAGGCCAAGGGGGCGGAGTTGACGGTGGTGTTCGGCATCGGCCGAGTCTGCCACATCGCCTTCTGGGAGCCCCATTTCGCAGCCGAGTACGCCTTGGTCGAGGACTGGAAGGCCGCGACCCACCGCCTCGGCGCGCGGCTGCATCCGCTGACGATCGAGCAGAACGCCATCACCAGCTTCAAGAGCCGGACGACGCTCGTCCCGGCCTTCGCCAACACGATCGGCCCCGGCCTGTTCCTCCAGGCCGAGCGGATCATCGGCGGGGCCGAGGGGGTCTTCGGCCGGGGCATGCAGTGGCAGGGCGCCAGCCTCTGGATGACGCTCCGCTACGGCCCCGACCCCTGGGTCCCCAGCTCCTTCATGCCCACCCTGCCCGGCCGCCTCTTCTACCACGAAGAACTCGCCGGCCCGCTCGAACCCGACCTGAATTGACGCGTAGGAGAAGCCCGCCCCGACGACCGCCGTCGTCGGGGCGCGGCGTTCATTTCTTCCGGCGATCCCGCTGATCGGCGAAGATCTCGCGGAGGTCGTCCTTCTCGCCCGGGAGGGTCAGGTCCTGGCCCTTCTTCGTGACGGCGATGAAGCCGATGCACATCTCGTCGGTGGTCGCCTCGCCCCATCGCACGCGCCGCGGGGCGTCGCGGTTGGGATTGCGGGGGTTGGACGCCGAGTTGTCGAAATGCGCCACGGCCCGCACGATCGAACCCTTAGGGAGGTCGATCGGCTCCTTGAAGTAGTACTGGGACTGCCAGTTGAAGTCCCAGTCGTCGATGCGGATCAGGTCGCGGCTCCGACCGTCGGGGAAGGTCACGGACATGGCCATGTCCTTGCCGAGCCGGTGCATGTGCGGGGCGACCGCCCAGGCCTCGACGTCCACGGGCACGGTCCACTCGGCGCGGACCTCGATGTTCGACTCGCCGGGGGACAGGTCCAGGTCGAAGTTGAACGCGCCGTTCCAGTGGAGGGTTTGCTTCACCGGCTTGCGCGCCAACTTCAGGCCGATGCGGGTGCGATCGACCTCCGGCTTGCCGGAAGGGTGGTAATGGACCTGAACGACCACGTCGGCCTTCCTCGGCAGCGAGCGGCCGACGCCGTCGGCAAGGATGCTCGGCGCGGCCCCGGGGGCCCAGCCTCCCAGGTCGCCCCGGACCTCGACCGACGGCCCGGAGAAGCAGGTGTAGCCGGGCCCCGCCTCGGCCGCGTCTTTCTTCCGGGCCTCCCCCGAGTCGTCGACGTAGCCCAAGACGTGGTGGACCACCCGAGGGTTCCCCGGCCTGTACTCCACCCCGGCGATGTAGACGTCTTCCGGCAGGGCGGTGGCGAGGACGAAACAGCGATAGAGGTCGTCGCCCGACTCGGGGATGGCGAAGTCCGTGCCGATGTCGAGCACCAGGTCCGGCCCCCCTTCCATCGACCATTCCTCGGGGAAGTCCCGGGGGGCGGGGAGATCCTTCGGGTCCCCCTCGGGGGCCCCGGCCTCGGCCCAGGCGACGAGGGTCTCTACGTCCGTCGACGACAGGGAGCGATCGTGGCGGAACTTCGGCCCGACGCCCGGCGCGGCCTTCCAGGGGGGCATGGTCCGTTCCTCGGCGACCGCGGCGAGGTCGCCGGCCCGCTTGCGAGCCTGTTCATAGGTGTCGAGCGCGAACGGGCCGAGCTGACCCTTGCGATGGCATTCGCGGCAATTGTTCTGGAGCACCGGCGCGACGTCCTTCGCATACGTCGGAGGGGCCGAAGGCTCGGGCAGCGGGCAACCCACCGCCTTCTGGAAAGGCGCCTTCACTTCCTCGCCCGCGAGGACTGCGGCCAGCGCCGGCTTGAGATCGCCCTGGCCGGGGTTGGCGTTGCGGACGCCCCGGCCCGCGAACTGGTCGTCGATCCGACCTTGGTAGCGGACCCGCCCCCGGTCGTCGACCACGAACGCCTCGGGCGTGACCGTCGCGCCGATCGCCCTGGCGAGCCGACCGCGCCGGTCGGCGCTGATCGCGAGCTTGAGGTCGTATTCCTTTGCGTGGGCCGCGAGGTCGGCGTCGCTCAGGTCGGGGTCGACGCAGACGCCGATCCAACGGACCTTCGGGGGCGGGAACTCGTTGTAGAGGGCGTTGAGGGTCGGGTTGACGGCGTTGGCGATCGGGCATTCCGTCGAGTAGAAGATCAGGACCGTCGCCCCGCCGGGCTGCGGGGCGGCATCGAGGACCGCCCCGTCCGGCGCCCGCAGGCGGCCGAGCCGCTCCAGCAGATCCGCCGCCCGGTCGTCGCCGCGGGCGGTCGCGGCCGTCGCCGCTAGGAGCATGGCGAGGGTCGAGAACCATCCAGTTCGCCACGTCGATCGAACGTCCACGGTCGTCCTCCCCGGGGTGATGCGACGGCATGTCGCTACCCCCAGAGTAGAGGCCCGCGCCCGCTCCTGGCAAGCGTCGGCTCGCCGGCGAGGGATCGCTCGGGTCAGAAGAAGAGCTGCATCCGGGCCAGGAACAGGTCGTTGGTCTTGCTCCACTGGCCGACGTTGGAGAAGACCGGCTGGCCGAACTCGGAATGCTCCCAGGTGAACATGAACTTCAGGTACTGGTTGATGTGCCAGTTGAAGCCGAGGTCGGTGATGAACAGGCTGCGAGTCCAGAGGTTCGGGTCCGACAGTCCGTTGGTGAAGACTTCCCGGCCGATCTCCATCTGCTGATAGCGGGCCGTCAGCTCCCAGGCGCCGAGCCCGAACTCGCCCGCCTTCAGGTTGAGCGGCCGGAGCGGCTTGACGATCCCCAGGCCGCTACGGGTCTCTCCCGTCAGCATGTAGCCGGCCTGGAGGTAGAACGAATCGACCGGGAGGTGCGTCCGGTAGGCCGGGCGATTGGCGAGGGCGTAGTCCTGAAAGCCCCCCGCCCACTCGCCGATCACCGCCAGTTGGCGGTAGAACCAGGCCGCGTGCAGGTCCCAAAAGGTCATCGGGCCGACCTCGCGGACGTTCGGGCTGAAGGCCAGGAACGGCACGCCGGCCACCGAGTTGCCGGCGATGGGGACGATCGTCCTCAGGATCAGCGGGGCGGGCAGGTTGTCGTTCGTCCCGCCGAACACCGAGCCGCCGATGTTGAAGTTCTCGAGGACCGACCCCTCGTCGTTGACGAACGGCTTCCAGTTGATGAACGCGCTCACGAATTTGGAATCGAGGTTGGCGACGTAGCCGTTGCGGGCCCCGTTGTAGATGCCGGCGGCGTAGTCGAACGTCTTGTTGAAGAGCCGCCCGAACCCCATCACGCCGAGGTCGCGGTTCTGGCCGAAGTTGTTGAAGAACACCGAACGCTCGGGCTGGATCAGGCCCTGGATCGGGTCGACCATGAACTCGTAGGTGAACGGCGTCTTCATCCGACCGGCGCGCACTCGCATCCGCGGATCGAAGTCGAAGTCCAGGAACACGTCCAGCGTGTTGATCGCGTCGAACCCGTGGGCGAACGAGAGGAAGTAGCCGACCGGCTTGGTGATCCGCCCGCTGAACATGAACCACTGTCGGGGGAGCAGGAAGCTGTCGCGCTGGGTCAGGTGGCCGCCTTGCTCGTAACCCCGGTACTCGAACTGCGTCAGGTTGTGGAACTGGAAGATGTACTCGTCGTCGTCGCTCCTCAGTTCGAATCCCGGCCCGAACTTGGCGGTGACCTTCTTGCTCTCGAGCGTCGCCGGGATGTTGAACCGCGAGTTCGGTGGCGGGTTGGGAGGGAGCGATTGGCCTGGGGCCGAGGCGCCGCCGGGGGCCGACGGGGCTTCCACCGTTGCGGGCACGCCCGAGTCGGGGGCCGCGGTGCCCGGCTCGCTGCTGACGCCCGGGGGTGGGGTCGCTCCCGGGGAAGAGCGGTCGGTCGACGCACCTCCCGAGGTCCCGACGTTTGAACCGACCGGCGAGCCCACACCGCCCTGCATCTGGTTAGACAGCCGCTCGACCATCGCTTCCAGCTGACGGACCCGAACCTCCAGCGCCGCCTCGCGAGCCGTCGGCCCAGCCTCGACCGATGGAGTGGAAGCCTCGGGCAGGGATGGCGACGGGATCGAGGGGGCTTCCCCCACCGCCTCGGCCAGGGGGACTTCCTGGGCTTGCGAGTTGGAGACAGTCGAGAAGACGCAAATCCAGAGGCCGGCCGCGAACCGGATCGGCGTCTTCACGGCTCGACGATGGATCATCGTTCCCCGGCCCCCTCCGCACCCAGCCAACTCAAGGTCCACCCGCAGACAAGCTAGCGGGTGAAGTCCAAGCTTAGGAATCGGCTCCCGACTCGACCGGCTGCAACGATTATCCGGAGAGGATCCCGCGCGATCGTCGCAAACCTGCTGCATCGGAAGACTTCCAAATCCCCCCCGCCTGGAGGAAAGATGAGCCTTCGTTAATTTTCCGATTCCTGTTTGGATCCATCCAGCGAAAGGCTGACGGGTGCAATCTCCAGGTCGCGGGGCGCGTGAGGCTCCGATCGGGAGATCGACGGCGGCGACCCGTCGACCAGGTCGACGCCGAGCGAGGTCGCCGGCAGGACCGACCCGGCCGGGGTGGCACGGAGATCACGCCCGATGGTGGTACCCTCCGCGATGGGAGGGCGAGGTGTTCGGGTCCGACGGCCTCCGCAGCCCGGCGAGGCCGCCAGCAGGCCGAGGAGCGGGAGCACGAGGATCCGCAAGGCCCCCGCCCGCCCGGCGTCGTGATGGATCATGGGAGGCCGCTCCGAGCAGGATGGGGGATTGGTTCGAGTACCCACATCTGATGGGATCGGCGGGGGGCCGGGCCGGCTTGAGCGATCGTGACGGCCGGGATGCTCGTCAGGGGGCCGTGTCGAGGAACTCGATGGTGGAAGTGCCGGCCATGAGCAGGAAGCCGGCCAAAAGGGCGAGCGAGAGCTTCATGCGATCATGGGAGTGGAATTGCAGCTCGGGGAGGAGGTCGCTCAACGAGATGCAGAGGAACGTGCCCGCGGAGAAAGCCAGGGCGATCGCCGTCAAGGATTCGGCCTGATGAGGCGCGAGCCGATCGACCCCGATGAAGAAGCAGGCCGCTCCGAGGGGGATCATCAGCGCGAAGCCCAGGTTCACGAGATGGGCCGGGCGGACCGACACGCCGGCGCGGATCATCAGCGAGACGATCGTCATCGCGTCGGCCGGCTTGTGCAGGACGGTCGCGAGGAAGACCCCCCAGGCCATACCGCCGACCCTCCCCTGCTCGGCATAGTCGGCCGCGACCGCGCTGGCGAGTGCGACGCCGCCGACCAGCGAATGCACCGCCAGGCCGAACGCGGCCGTACCCCAGGATAGGGGATGGCCGCCGGCCTCCTTCCGACCGCCGCGATGGTGGCCGGGGGCGTGATCGTGGTCGTGATGCTGGTGGGCCTCGGCCTCGGTGGATTCATGCTGGTGGAACGAGAAGAACCGTTCCAGGAAGAAGAGCGCCAGCAGGCCCATGGCGGTCCACTGGACCGTGCCGGGGCCTCCCATCTCGACCGATTCGGGGAGCATGTGGAAGAACGCCGCGCCGAGCATGGTTCCGGCGGAGAAGCTCAGGTAGACCTGGAGCCGCGTGTGGGTCAGCACCAGGGCCAGCGGCGTCAATCCCCCCAGCAAGCTGACGCCGACGATGAGCGCGCAATACACCGTTAGGACGACGGGCATGGCCATCGGGGACGCGGACCTCGGGGGGAGGAGGCGGAGGTGGATACAAAGCGAAATCCCCGACCTGGAGGCCGGGGATCGCTCGAACGAACGGCTCGGAGAGGTCCGGCGAGGCGCAGGGCCGGGGATCGGCCGGGCGCGACGGGTCGGTCCGGCTTACTTGACGCCGGGCCGCTTCGGACCGGTCTGGCCGGGGGCCAGCTTGCGCGACTTCGTCTTGGGGAGGTTGTACACCCCGGCGGCCGGCGTCCACTTCTCATCTTCCTGGAGGAGGGCCAGACGTTCCGGGCGCGTGAGGACGCCCCGCTGACGGGTCAGCCCGCTCGCCTTCTTGAGACTCTTGTCCAACGACATTCGATCGACTCCAACTGCGTGGCCGTCCCGTTACTCGCTTCCCGGGATTTTGAATCTCAGATCTTACCCCCCGTCGGTCCCCGACGCAAGTCGGCCTCGGCGGGGCGGGCGGCCCACGCGGCCGTCCCGCGGGGCCCGCCTTCGCGGAGCGACTCGATCGTCTCGGTGTAGGCGCCGGTCAGCCTGCGACGGCTCAGGAGCCCGACGAGCCGGTCGGGGGCCTCGGCCGCGACGACGGGGATCTCGTCGATGTTCAGCTCGGTCATGCGCCGGAGGGCCGTGTGCAGGTCGTCGTCGGCCGTGACGGTCGACACCGGGCGGGTGGCCAGGTCGTCGGCCACGACCAGCGGGCCCCACGCGTCCGAACCCAACAGGGCGAGCCGCAGGTCCCGGAGCGTGAAGACGCCCGTCAGCCGGCCGTCGGCGTCGATCACGGGGAAGAGGCTCTCGGACGACCTCGCGACCTCCTGCAGGAGCCGGTCGAACGGCAGCCCGGCGGGCATCGGCCGGATCCCCTCGGTCCGCACCCCCGCCTCACCGACCTTGATCCCGGACAGCACGTCCACCACGAAGTCGCCCTGATGGGCGGGGCTGTCGATCGGCGTGGCCACCTGCTCCTCGTACATCGTCCAGCGCCGGGAGATCGCCATGTTCAGCCCGCAGGCCAGCATCAGGGGGACGAGCAGGCTGTAGGACCCGGTCATCTCGCTGACCATTACGATGGAGGTCAGGGGCGTCTTCGAGACCCCGGCGAAGAAGCCCCCCATGCCGACCAGGACGAACGCCGAGGTCTCGGTCGCCTCGCCGATCCCCAGGGAGTGCAGGAACTGGCCGTACGCCCCCCCGAGCATCCCGCCGATCAGCATCGAAGGTCCGAAGACGCCGCCGCTCCCGCCCGAGCTGATCGTGAAACCCGTCGCCACGATCTTCAAGAGTGCGACGGCCAGCAGCAGGCCCATCGACATGTTGGGGACGAACGCCGTCTCGCCCTCGCCCAGCAACGCGGCGGGCTCGCCGATCGCCCCCCACTGGACCCAGCCGTATCCCCCCGCCATGACCTGCGGGAAAGCCAGCGCCAGGAGCCCCACCAGCGCCCCGCCCACGGCCGGCTTGAGGGCTCTCGGGATCGGCATCGGATGGAACAGGCGGTCGCGGAGGCCGTAGAAGGTCCTGGTGTACAGCCAGCCGACGCCCGTGCAGAGGAACGTCAGGCCGACGTAGAGGGGCAGGTCGCCCAGCCCCTGGAACGTCAACGGCGGCATGGCGAAGACGGGATGGGGCGTCACGAACAGGGCGAACGTCGAATACGCGACGATCGCGCTGGCCAGGCAAGGGAGGAGCGCGGCCGACTCGAAGGCCGTGGAGGCGTACAGGACTTCGCCCGCGAACAGGGCCCCCCCGAGCGGAGCCCGGAAGATCGCGCCGACGCCCCCGGCCGCCCCGGCCAGCATCAACACCCGGCGCTCGTCGGTCGAGAGCCGCAGCACACGAGCCAGATACGAGCCGAACCCGGAGCCGATCTGGGCGATCGGCCCCTCCTGCCCCGCCGAGCCCCCGGTCCCGATCGTGACGATCGAGGCGATCGTCTTCACGAACGGCACCCGGGTCCGGATCATCCCGGCGCCGCGATGGAAGGCCCGGATCATCGCGTCGGTCCCGTGCCCCTCCGCCTCGGGGGCGAGTGTGAAGACGAGCAGCCCGGAGATCAGGCCGCCGACCGTGGGGATCAAGACGACCGTCCACCAGGGCCAAGGATACGAGACGCCGACGGCCCCCCCCTCGGGCGTCGGCGGCATCGAGAAATGCATGAGATCGCCCAGGACGTGGACGTACATAAGGTGAAGCAGCTTCAGGAAGGCCACCGCCCCCAGGCCCGCGACCACCCCGACCACGGGGCTGCACAGCCCCGCCCGCCCCACGCCGGGCGTCGCCCACAAGGTCGCGAGCCGTCGCAGGGCGGCGGCGAGGGGGGCGGGGCGGCCGGTCGGGCTCGGTCCGTTCATGGGCTCGGTCGGGGGCGGGGCGCTCGGCATCTCGGGTCCTTGTCAGGTCGCTTCGTTCGAGTCCTCGATCGGCGGCGTCGGCCCGCCCGGGACCGCTCGCAGCGCGTCCCAGGCGACGAAGACGACGATACCCAAGGCCAGAGACCCCAGGCCATAGGCGATGATGTGCCACTCCGAGGTCCCGAAGACGAACAGCCAGCCCAAAAGCGCCGCGACGGCCGGCAGCGGGTACAGCGGCATCCGGAACCTCAGGCGGGCCACGACCTCGGGCCGGCGGCGGATCCAGAAGACCGTCAGGATCTGGCCGACGAACTGGATCAGGATCCGCGAGGTCAAGAGCGCCATGATGACCGTCGCCAGGTCGGCCAGGCAGGCCAGCATCCCCAGCCCGCCGATCAGCATGAGCGAACGGTGAGGGAAGTCTCCCTTGGGGTGCGTCGCTGCGAAGAAGCGCGGGAAGTGCCCGGCCTTCGCCGAGGCGTACGGCACCCGGCTATAGCCGAGCAGGGCTGAGAACGTGGAGGCCAGCGCCGTCCAGATGATCATAAGCGTGAGGAAGCCCGCCGCGCGGGGGCCGACCACGCGTTGCATCATGTCGCTGGCGACGTGCGTGGACTTCATCGCCTCTTGCCAGGGGAGCACCCCCAGGATGCTCAGGTTCATCGTCAGGTAGATCGCCGCGACGGCCAGCACCGAGATCAAGA
The DNA here is from genome assembly GCF_011064595.1 of Paludisphaera soli. Taxonomy (GTDB): domain Bacteria; phylum Planctomycetota; class Planctomycetia; order Isosphaerales; family Isosphaeraceae; genus Paludisphaera; species Paludisphaera soli. Next base: position 112,980 of record NZ_JAALJI010000010.1, read on the forward strand.
TGGCGCGGGGGATCGTCCGCGAGGGGTTCTCGACCTCGTCGCCCAGGTAGGAGATCTGGTAGTAGCCCAGGAAGTCGTACATCGCGATGGCGAGCGCCGCGCCGAGGCCGGTCGCGTTGGCGGCGCTCAGGTCGAAGGCGTGCTCGGGGAACGTGAAGGCCAGCCCGGCGTCGAAGTTCGCGATCCCGGTCGCGATCACCCATCCGACCGTGCAGAGCATGCCGATCCAGAGGACGACCATCAGCCGGCCGGCCATCTCGATCCGACGGTAGGCGAGGAGCGTCACCAGCCCCATCACGCCGACGCCGAGGAGGTTGAACCACGGCACGGGCGAGTCCAGCCCGGGGACGATCGCCCCCCAGTTCCAGGCCGTCTCCTTCAGGACGGGAAAGAAAAACGCGGCGTACTGCGACAGGCCGATCGCCCCGGTCGCGATCTCCAGGGGCCCGCTGAAGAGGAACTGCCAGACGAACAGGAACTTGAGCGCCCGGCCGGTCCGGGAGTCGCCGTAGGCGGCGTCGAAGAAGTGGTACGTCCCCCCCGAGCCCGGGAAGGCCGAGGCCAGCTCGCACCAGACGAAGCCGTCGGCGAGCGCCACCAGCGCGCCGAGGATCCAGCCCAGCATCGCCTGGGGGCCGCCCATCGTGGCGATGATGGCCGGTATGGTGATGAAGGGCCCCACTCCCACCATCATCGACATATTCAGGCTGACCGCCTGCAGCAGGCGCAATCGACGTTGCAGCATCGGAAACGTCCCGGTCGGCTTCGGTTGCCCCCTGGCGGGGAAGGAGGTCCCATGATGGGGCGGCACGGCCTTTGCCGCAATGCCTCCCCGCCGCCACGGCCCCGCCCGGGCGGGTCTCCTCTCCAGGTCCAGGAACCAGACCATGGCCGACAAGAATTCCGACCTCCACGGCTTCGCCCCCGACAAGGCCGACGGCGCGCTGCTGCTCATCGACGTCGTCAACGGCTTCGACTTCCCCGACGCCGACAAGCTCCTCGCCCAGGCGCTCCCGATCGCCGGGCCGCTGGCGAAGCTGGCCGCCCGGGCCCGCGCGGCCGGCGTCCCGGTGATCTACGTGAACGACAACTTCGGCCGATGGCGGTCGGACTTCTCGACCCTCGTCCAGCACTGCCTGGAACCGGACGCGCCCGGTCGGGAGTTCGTCGCCCGCCTCACGCCCGAGGAGTCGGACTACATCGTCATCAAGCCCAAGCATTCCGGGTTCTTCTCGACGACCCTGGGGACGCTGCTCGAATACCTGGGGACGAAGACCTTGATCCTCGCCGGCGTGACCACCGACATCTGCGTCCTCTTCACGGCCAACGACGCCTACATGCGCGACTACGGCCTGATCATCCCCGAGGACTGCACAGCCGCCGTCGAGGGGGGGGACTCGCGCAACGCCCTGAAGTTGATGGAGCGCGTGCTCAAGGCCGACGTCCGGCCCTCGACCGAGATCGACCTGGCGGCCCTGGCGAGGGCCACCCAGGATCCGGCCCCGCCCCGCCGGGACGGGAATTCCGAGCCCGCAACGCCCCCGAAAGGCTAGAATCGGTTCGGGGCCGGTCGGGATCGACGCGCGAATGCTGGGGCCGAGTCATGAGCACACGTTTCGGGGTCGCAGCCGTCGTCCTGGCCCTCCTCTCGACGGCCCCGGCCCGCTCGCGGTCCGACGAGCCGGTCGCCAGGCCGGGGGTGGTCAGCGACTGGTCGTACTACAACAACATGGCCTGGTCCGCCTTCGCGCGGGGGGACCTGGAGATCGCCGAGGTCCGATTCGGCAAGGCGATCGAGAAGATCCGCCCCTACCCGAAGGCGCACGGCCGCCTCCTGACGCGGAGCTACCACGACCTCTCGCGGGTCCTCTGCGCCCAGGGCCGCTTCGCCGAGGCGGAGCCGCTGGCGAAGTGGGTCGTCGAGGCCCGCCAGGCGGATCCGAAGACCCGCGACGACGCCCTGTTCGACAGCTATTACCTCCTGGCCGTGATCGAGCGCTCGCTGCGGAAGGAGGCCGAGGCCCTCCCCCTGCTCGTTCGCGCGATCGCGATCGAAGAGAAGAACGTGAGCCTGTCCGACCCACGCCTCGCGCTGACGATCAAGGAGCTGGCCGACCTGGAGACGAAGCTGGGCTCCTACGCGGAGGCCGACGCGAACTACCGCCGGGCGATCCGCATCCACGAGTACGCCGAGACCCCCACCCCCGACCTGGCCGACGCCCTGGAGGGCCGCGCCGCCGCGCTCGACAAGCTCGGCCGGGCGGACGAGGCCCGGGCCTGCGAGGCGAGGGCCAAGGAGGTCCGAGAGCGAGCGGCCGCGGCGGCGGTCAGGCCAGGATCTCGTTGACCACCCGGCCGTGGACGTCCGTCAGCCGGAAGTCGCGGCCCTGGAAGCGGTAGTTCAACCTGGTGTGGTCGAAGCCCAGCAGGTGCAGGATGGTCGCGTTCAGGTCGTGGACGTGGACCTTGTCTCGCGCGACGCTGAAGCCCAGGTCATCGGTCTCGCCGTGGCTGATCCCCGGCTTCAATCCGCCCCCGGCCATCCACATGGTGAAGGCGTTGGGGTGATGGTCGCGGCCGTCCGAGCCCCCCTGCACCATCGGCGTTCGGCCGAACTCGCCGCCCCAGACGACCAGCGTGTCCTCCAGCATCCCACGCTGCTTCAGGTCCTGGACGAGCGCGGCGCAGGCCTGGTCGGTCTCGCCGCAGTTGTTCTTGAGGTCGGCCGTGAGGTTGCCGTGCTGGTCCCAGGCCTCGTGGAAGATCTCCACGAACCGGACGCCGCGCTCCAGCAGGCGGCGGGCCAGGAGGCAGGTGCCGGCGAACGACCCCTTGCCGGGCTCGACGCCGTACATGTCCAGGACGTGCTGGGGCTCCCTGGAGAGGTCCATCACGTCCGGGGCCGACATCTGCATCTGGAAGGCGGTCTCGTACGAGTTGATCCGGGTGGCGATCTCGGGGTCTCCCATCACCTCCAGACGCTGGGCGTCGAGGCTGTGGATGGCGTCGAGCGAATCGCGCTGGACCTGGCGGTCGACCCCTTCGGGGTTGGAGAGGTAGAGGACCGGGTCGCCCCCTGTGCGGAACTGGACCCCCTGGTAGACGGTCGGCAGGAAGCCGCTCCCCCAGTTCGAGTTGCCGCCGCTGGGGCCCTTCTTGCCGGTGCTGAAGACGACGAAGCCCGGCAGGTCGTTCGCCTCCGAGCCCAGGCCGTAGCAGGTCCAGGCCCCGAGGCTCGGCCGGCCGAAGATCATCGAGCCGGTGCTCATCATGATCTGGCCGGGGGCGTGGTTGAACGCGTCGGTGGACATCCCCTTGACGACCGTCACGTCGTCGACGACCCGGGCCAGGTGCGGCAGCAGCTCGGAAAGCTCCGTGCCCGACTGGCCGTGGCGGCCGAACTCGAACTTGGGGCCGAGCAGCTTAGCGTCGGGGTTGATGAACGCGGCGCGGTAGCCCTTGAGCAGCTCGGCCGGCGGCAGGGTGCCGTCGAACTTCGCGAGCTGGGGCTTGGAGTCAAACATCTCCAGGTGAGACGGCCCGCCGGCCATGAACAGGAAGATGACGCGCTTCACCTTGGGAGGGAAATGCGGTGCCTTGACGGCCATCGGCCCGGAGGCCGTCGGCGACCCCGCGCGGGCGTCGGCCGCCAGCAGCTCGCGGAAGGCCATCGCGCCCAGGCCGACGCCGCACTGGCCGAGGAACCACCTTCGCGAGACGTCGAGCGGGTCGTGACCCCGGTGGAGACGATCCTGGCAATTCATGAGTGACCTCCCGCTTATTCCTTGGTGATCGTCTCGTCCAGGTTCAGCAGCACCCGAGCCACGACCGTCCAGCTCGCGTGCTCGGCGGCCGACTCGCCCGCAACGCCCGAGAGCTTGGCGGGGTCGGCCTCGCCCGACGCGAACCGTTCGGCCTGCTTGCGCAGCAAGGTCGACAGCACCTCCACCTCCTGCGCCGTCGGCTTCCGCGCCAGGCAGCGTCGGAAGGCGTAGACGAGCCGGTCGGCCTCGGTCGAGCCCCCTTCCTTGAGGACCAGCGTCGCCAGCGACCGGGCCGCGTCGAGGGCCATCGGCTCGTTCAACAGCGCGAGCGCCTGCAGCGGCGTGTTCGACCGGGCCCGGCGGACGCAGGCGAAATCGCCGTTGGGCGCGTCGAACGCCTGGAGCATCGGATATGGGATCGAGCGGTAGCGGAACGTGTAGAGGGCCCGGCGATATCGGGCGGAGCCGGCGGACTCGGGCCAGGCTTTCGGGCCGTAGCTCGACGGCGGCTGGAACAGGAAGGCCGGCGCGGGCGGGTTGACGCTCGGGCCGCCGATCGTGGGATCGAGCAGCCCCCCCGCCGCCAGCATCACGTCGCGCACGACTTCCGCGTCGGCGCGGACCCGGGCCCCCCGCGCCAGCAGGCGGTTGAACGGGTCCTTGGCGAGCAGCTCGGGCGTCGCCCGCGAGGCCTGCCGGTAGGCGTTGGACTCGACGATCAGGCGGTGGAGCGTCTTCAGGCTCCAGCCCCGATCCATGAACTCGACCGCCAGCCAGTCCAGCAGCTCGGGGTGCGAGGGGGTCTCGCACTGCGAGCCCAGGTCCTCGCTCGTCGAGGTGAGCCCGGTGCCGAAGTAAGACTGCCAGACGCGATTCACCGCCGCGCGGGCGGTGGTGGGCGCCTTGCGATCCACGAGCCATTCGGCGAAGGTCAGCCGCGTCGGCGCGGCCTCGGAGGTCGGCGGCGGGTTCAGGAAGGCGGGGAATCCGGGCTGCACGGGCTCGGCCGGCTTGAGGAAGTCGCCGCGCTCCAGGCGATGGGTCTCTCGGGGCCTCTCGCGAAGGACGAGCTGCGAAGCCCCTTCGGGATGCTGCTTCCAGAGGGCCTCGATCCGCTCGTTGGCCTCCGCCCACTCGGGGACTGTCGTGCGGAAGTGGCCGAAGACGGCGGCGGCCAGTACGGCCGTGCGGGCCTCGGGAGCGACCGCGAGGGCCTCGCGGACGGCGACCGGGATCGGGTCGGCCTGGGCGTCGGGCGCCTCGGCGACCGAGAATCGGAAACGGCCGAAGTTGTTGTTCTGGTTGTCGTCGCTGTTCCAGCCCCCGTGCCGCTGGGTGAGCTTGAAGGTCAGGACCACGCCCGAGGGGAATGAGACGGGCTTGTCGAAGGTGAACACGGCCTTGCGAGGGACATTGCGGCGGCCTGGCCCGGCGTCGATCCCCCAGGCCGTCTCATCCTTGCGGTCGATCGCAAAGGCGATCGGGCCCGTCACGCGCCGACGCTTGCTCTTATCGTCGAAGATCGGCTCCAGCTCGGCTTCGGGCGGGTTCACGTCGGCGGTGGCCCAGGCGATCGCGACCTCTTTCCGCTCGTTCGGCTTGTCGGCGGGGGCGGCCTCGACGTGGAACTCGGTGAGGGCGAGCAGGCCCTTGGTCGAACGGCCCGGCCCGGAGAGCGGCAGGCTGGGGTCGTTGAGGAGTTCGAGCCGGACGGCCGAGACGCTCGCGACGGGCTGCAAGGCGGTGAACTGAGCCGTGTGGAGGGTCGGGGCGTAGCCGGAGGCCAGCAGCGAGCCGTCCTCCAGCAGCGTATGCTTCTGGCCGCTGCCGTTATTGGCGTCGACGTCGGTCCGCACGACGCTCCAGCTCGGGCCCGGATCGCGGACCGACTCTTCCCAGGACCGCATCCGGTCGGCCCAGTCGGGATTTTCCTTGCGGAGGCCTTCCTCGATCGCGGCGACCCCCTTGAGGATCTCCTCGCGGCGATGCAGCTCCTCGGGCGTGTAGACCGCGACGGCGGCCTCGTCCACGCTGTTGAGGAAGGCGAACATCCGGTAGTAGTCCTCGTGCGTGATCGGGTCGTACTTGTGGGTGTGGCACTGGGCGCACTGGATCGTCAGGCCGAGCACGGCCTTGCCGACGGCGTCCATCCGATCGAACATCGCCTCGACCCGGAACTGCTCGGGGTCGACGCCCCCCTCCTCGTTGATCATCGAATTCCGCAGGAAGCCGGTCGCGACGACCTGGTCCTGCGTGGGGGATGGCAGCAGGTCGCCCGCGAGCTGCTCGACGATGAAGCGGTCGTACGGCAGGTCGCGATTGAACGCCCCGACGACCCAATCGCGGTAGAAATGGACGAAGCGGGGCTTGTCCTTCTCGTACCCGTCGGAGTCGGCGTAGCGCGCGGCGTCGAGCCAGACGCGGCCCCAGCGCTCGCCGTAATGCGGCGAATCGAGCAGTCGGTCGACGAGCCGCTCGTACGCCCCCGGGCGGTCGTCGGCGAGGAACGCGTCGACCTCGGCGATCGTCGGCGGCAGCCCGATCAGGTCGAGGCTCAGTCGCCGGATCAAGGTGGGCCGGTCGGCCTCGGGCGACGGCGCGAGTCCCTCCCCGTCGAGCCGGTGCAGAATGAAGGCGTCGATCGGGTTGCGGACCCACTCGGGCCGCGAGACCTGCGGAGTCTCGGGCCGCTCGGGGGGGAGGAAGGCCCAATGGCCCTCGTACTCGGCCCCTTCGGCGATCCAGGTCTCCAGGATCTTCGTCTCTTCGGGCGTGAGCGGCTTGCCGACCTTGGCCGGCGGCATCTTGGCGTCGGCGTCGTCGGTCGTCGCGCGGAGGATCAGTTCGCTGTTCTCGGCGTCGCCGGGGATGATGGCCGGGTCGCCGCTGGCGGCCGGCGACGTGGCGTCGTGGGCGGTGTCGAGCCGGAGCTTCCCCTTGCGCTGGGTGGCGTCCGGTCCGTGGCACTGGAAGCATTTATCTGACAGGATGGGCCGGACGTCGCGGTTGAACCGCACGGTCTTCCCCGAGGGGGAGGTTTCGCCGGCCCCCGCGCCGTCCGCGAGGAAGGCGGCCAGGACCGCCAGGGCGAGACGGCCGGCCCGCGGGAACGAACGGCTGCGGGCGACTTCCTCGACTGATCTTTCCCTCATCATCATCCGTCCTCGCCACGACCACGAACGGAGCAGAGCACGCATCGGCGGCATGAAGATCGGGCCGGCCGACCCCCACGATTGTACACGGTCGGCCCGCTCCTGGCACCGTCCCGGCCTTTCGGATTGCGTTCGCGAGGCTGATCCGGCGGATGGAAAGGATGCAGGCGCCTCGGTTTGGAGTGCTTCGGCCCCCCGTCCGCGCCGAATTCGCTCGGGATCGATCGGGAGCCGATCGAGCGGTTTCGGGCCGGTCCGAGGTTGCCGGGGTCCCCGGCTTTGCAGTAGAGTGGGCCGGCCCGCCCCCTCGTCCCAAGTTATGCATAGATGTCGTGTTAGCTCACGCCCGGGAGCCCCAGACATGAGCGGAAGCGATCGGACCGCCGCCTCTCCTACGACGAATCAGGGTAGCGGCGGCCACGGGATATTCAGGCCCCTGTCCCCCCTCCGCCCCGGCTGGCGTTCGCTCCTGCACGCGTTCGTGATCCGGGCGCGGAAGACCCCCTCCCGGATCGCGATCCAGGATAGCTTCGGGGCCAAGCTGACCTATTCCCAGACCCTCATGAAGGCCGCGGCGCTGAGCCGGGTGCTCTCCCGCGAGCTGGGCGACGAGGAGTTCGTCGGCCTGATGCTGCCGCCGATGGTCCCCTCGGCGGTCGCGAACCTGGCGCTGGGGTTCCTGGGGAAGGTCGCGGTCAACCTGAACTACACGACGAACCAGGCAATGGTCGACTCGGCGGTGGCCCAGTGCGGCATCCGCCGGGTGATCACGTCGAGTCGGGTGCTGGAGAAGTGCCCGATCCGGCCCTCGGCCGACCTGCTGATGCTGGAGGACGTGCCGGCCAAGGTGCGGGCCTCCGACAAAGCGTTCGCGGCGCTGGTCGCCAAGGCCGTGCCGATCCCCGCCCTGGGCCGCTTCCTGCCCGGCCTCCGGACGCGCGGGCTGGACGACCTGGCGACGGTCATCTTCACGTCCGGGTCGACCGGCGATCCCAAGGGGGTGATGCTCACCCACCGCAACATCCTCAGCAACGTGCTCCAGATCGACGAGCAGATCGAGTTGGCCGAGCGCGAGATGATCCTGGGCATCCTCCCCTTCTTCCACTCGTTCGGCTACACGATCGGGATCTGGACGGCCCTGGTGCTGGGCAAGTCGGTGGTCTACCACGTCAACCCGCTCGACGCGCGGACGATCGGCAAGCTCTGCGAGGAGCATGACGTCACCCTGATCGCCGGCACCCCGTCGTTCACCCGGATGTACCTGAAGGCCTGCCGGGCCGACCAGTTCAAGGCCCTGAAGCACCTGCTCCTGGGCGCCGAGAAATTGAAGGACGAGACCTACCGCGAGATCAAGGCGACCCTGGGGATCGAGCCCATGCAGGGCTACGGCACGACCGAGCTGTCGCCGGTGGTGTCGGTCAACGTCCCGGCCGAGACGACGCTCCCCGACGGCCGCAAGCTCTACGCCAACAAGCCCGGCAGCGTGGGGCTCCCCGTCCCCGGCACGGCCGTGAAGACCGTCGACCCCGAGACCGGGGAGGACCTGAAGTCGGGGGCGACCGGCCTGATCTGCGTGAAGGGCCCCCAGGTGATGCCGGGATACCTCCACAAGCCCGAGGCCACGGCCAAGGTGCTCAAGGACGGCTGGTACTCCACCGGCGACCTCGGGTTCGTCGACGACGACGGGTTCCTCACCATCACCGACCGCTTGAGTCGGTTCTCGAAGATCGCCGGCGAGATGGTCCCCCACGTCGGCGTGGAGTCCGCGATCATGGCGGCGGCGGGCGTCGACGAGAATCAGGTGGCCGTCACCTCGATCCCCGACCCCAAGCACGGCGAACGGCTCTGCGTGCTGTATACCGAACTCGGCGGCGCGACCCCGGACGACGTGCACCACCGTCTGGTCGACGCCGGAGTTCCCCGGCTCTGGATCCCCTCCGTACGGGATTTCGTCCGGATCGACGAGATCCCCATCACCGGCACCGGGAAGATTGACCTCCGGGCCCTGCGGGACCTGGCGGTGAAGCAGCCGGTGGCCTGATCCCCGCCCTCCGCCGGCGCGGCGAGCGCCGGCGGATTCATTTCCCGGCGCGATTTTGGTAGAAGAGGAACGAGGGGGACGAAGAGGCGGCCGGGAGGCGTCGGAGATCCGCATGGACCTGCTGCTGCGCGTGACGTCCGGTCCTCACATCGGCGAGGAGCAGCGGATCGATCAGCGCGACGATTTCGTCGTCGGCCGCTCCTCGCGCGCCTCCTTCCCCATGGTGCGGGACCTCCTGCTCTCGCGCGACCACTTCCGGATCGAGAAGCGGAACTTCGCCTACCACCTGATCGACCTGGGGAGCACGAACGGCACCAAGGTCAACGGCCTCCGCGTCGAGCGCGTGCCGCTCCGCGAAGGAGACGTGATCACGGCCGGGCAAAGCTCGTTCGAGGTCCTGGTGTTCGGATCCCACGCCGGGGGGCCGCCCGCCGCCGTCTGCGCCGGCTGCGGGGCCCGCATCCTCCCCCCGGCCCCCGGCGATTCCCAATCCGGAGAGAAGACCGGCGTCCTCGCCCCCGAGGGGACGGCGGCCGTCGACGCCCGGCTCTGCGACGCATGCCGCGCCAAGCGTGGGCAATTCCCCGAGACCGATCCCGACTACCTGATCGAGGAGCTGATCGGCGAGGGGGGCATGGGCGAGGTCTACCGCGCCGTGCACCTCTCCGCCAACCGCCGCGTGGCCATCAAGATGATGCGCGCCAGCGCCACGGCCGACGACAAGGCCTTCGGCTACTTCCAGCGCGAGATCCGGGTCCTGAAGGACCTGCTTACCCCCGGCGGCAAGGGTCATCCCGGCATTGTGGAGTTCTACGACCTCTTCGAGGTTGACGGGCACTACCAGCTCATCATGGAGTTCGTGGACGGCAAGAACGCCCTGGAGTGGGCGCGGCAGTTCCAGCCCCTGCCCGTCCCCACGGTCGCCCAGATCGGCCGCCAGCTCCTCTCGGCCCTCGCCTACGCCCACGGCAAGGGCTACGTGCACCGCGACGTCAAGCCGTCCAACCTCCTGGTGATGGGTCCGGTGCACCGCCCTCGCGTGAAGCTCTCGGACTTCGGGCTCGCCAAGAGCTTCGTCGAGGGCAACCTGTTCTCGACGATGACCCGGCAGGGGGACGTCGGCGGCTCGACCGGATTCCTCTCCCCGGACCACATCCGCGAGTTCCGCCACGTCAAGGAGCCGGCCGACATCTACAGCGCCGGGGCCACCCTGTACTATCTCCTGACGAACGAGTACCCCTATTACGGCTTCAACCCCCGTCAGGCCAACTCGTACGAGTTGATCCTGGAGTCTCCCCCCATCCCCCTCCGCGCGTTCCGGCCGGACGCCCCCGAGGAGTTGGAGCGGATCCTCCAGAAAGCCCTCCAGAAGCAGCCCCGCGCCCGCTGGAAGTCGGCCCAGGCGATGAGCGACGCCCTGCAGGAGTTGCTGCTGATCACCCAGGCCTGATCGCGGCCGCCGCCGGATCGGGCGCCCTCCCAGCCGGCGCGGCCCGAGACATCGGTCCGCCGACGCCGCACATCGCTCTCGTTTTGCGTCGGGGCCATCGTGTAAGATGAAAGAATGGCGAAGCGGGGGGGCTCGACGGCCGCCGCGCTGCCATCTCGTCGGTTCGTGCGACGTCGGCATCCTGGCGCGAGGGAAGTGATTTGGACCGTCTGGGAACAGTCGCCGTCGTGGGCGTCGGCCTGATCGGCGGCTCGATCGGGATGGCCCTGCGCGGCCGAGGCCTGGCCCGCGAGGTCGTCGGCGTCGGCCGCGACATGACCAGCCTGGAGCAGGCCCGCTCGCGAGGGGCGATCGACCGCGCGACGACCGACATGGCCTCGGGCGTCGCCGAAGCCGACGTCGTGGTCGTCTGCACGCCCGTCGGCCGGGTCGCCGAGGACGTCCGCCGCGCGTCCGAGTCGGCCCCGAAGGCGGCCCTGATCACCGACGCCGGCAGCACCAAGCGGGCGATCGTCGAGGCCGTGGACCGGTCGCCCCGGGCCGCCGCGATGTTCGTCGCCGCCCACCCCATGGCGGGCTCCGAGCGATCGGGCTCCGCCTTCGCCCGGGCCGACCTCTACGAAGGGCGGGTCTGCGTCCTCACCCCCTCTCCCCGCACCGCCCTCGATCGCCTGGAACGGGCCCGGAGTTTCTGGTCGGGCCTGGGCTGCCGGATCGTCGAGATGGGCCCCGCCGAGCACGACGAGGTGGTGGCCTACACCAGCCACCTGCCCCACGCCCTGGCGGCCTCGCTGGCGGCCACCGTCCCCGCAGACTGGCACCCGCTGGCGGCGGGCGCCTTCCGGGACTGCACCCGCGTGGCCGCCGCCGACACCGAGCTCTGGACGGCCATCTTCCGCGACAACCGCGGCCCCCTGATGAACGCCGTGGGCAAGCTCCAGGACCGCCTCTCCTCGCTCAAGTACGCCCTCATGAACGACGACGAGGAGTCGATCCGCCGCTGGTGGAGCGACGCCCGCGCCCGCCGCTCGTTGTTCGAGGCCCAGCAGCCCCCCGGGCCCTGACCCCGCCGCCCGAGAGGGCGAGCCGACAGACCGACCGCACCCCCGCGACCGAACGAACGTCGAAACCTCCTCTTGTGTGTTGAAATCAAGCATGCTCTGGCACCTCGACATCGAGCCCGCGTCCGATCAGCCCGACTCGACCGGCCTCCGGGCCTCCCAGGAAGCCGTGGAATCCGGACTGCCCGGTCCTTGGCGCATCGCCTCCAGCCGCGGCTATCTCGTGGAGGGGGGCCTCACGGCCGACGACCTCCGCGACGCCGCGCGCCAGGTCCTCGTCGACCCGGTCGTCGAGACGTTCCGCGTCGCCCCCTGCCCGGCCGCCGACGGCCCGTCCGCGACCGTCGTCCACGTCTCCCCCAAGCCGGGCGTGACCGACCCCGAGGGCGAAAGCGCGCTGGGACTTCTGGGCGACCTGGGCTTCGCCGTCGAGGGGGTCCGGAGCATCCGCAGCTACCGCATCGAGGGGCCCGCCGAGCAGCTCCCCCGGCTGATCCAGCGCGTCCTGGCGAACGACGCCGTCGATCAGGTCGTCGTCGGCCCCCTGAACCTGGATCGGCTGGGCGAGGGCAAGCCTTACGACTTCGCGCTGGTGACGGTGCCGATCCTCGCCATGGACGACGCGGCGCTCGTCAAGGCGAGCAAAGACGGCCAGCTCTCGCTCAGCCTGGCCGAGATGCGGACCATCCAGGCCCACTTCCGCGACCAGGGCCGCGACCCCACCGATTGCGAGTTGGAGACGATCGCCCAGACCTGGAGCGAGCACTGCTCCCACAAGACGCTCCGGGGCCGGATCGACTTCGACGGCAAGCCGATCGACAACCTGCTGAAGCGGACGATCTTCGCCGCGACCCAGGAACTCGACCTCGACTGGCTCGTCAGCGTCTTCTCCGACAACGCCGGCGTCGTCCGGTTCGACGACGAGTACGACGTCTGCTTCAAGGTGGAGACCCACAACCACCCCTCCGCCATCGACCCCTTCGGCGGGGCGAACACGGGCATCGGCGGCGTCATCCGCGACGCGCTCGGGACCGGACTGGGGTCGAAGCCGATCTGCAACACCGACGTCTTCTGCGTCGCCCCGCCCGACCTCGCGCCGGATCAGCTCCCGGCCGGCGTGCTCCACCCGAAGCGGGTGCTCAAGGGGATCGTCGCGGGCGTGCGGGACTACGGCAACCGGATGGGCATCCCCACGGTCAACGGCGCGCTCGCCGTCGACCCGGCCTACCTGGCGAATCCGCTGGTGTTCTGCGGCACCGTCGGCGTGCTCCCGCGCGGCAAGGCGTTCAAGAGCGTTGAGCCCGGCGACAGGATCGTCGCCATCGGCGGCCGCACCGGCCGCGACGGCATCCACGGCGCCACGTTCAGCTCGGTGGAGCTGACCAGCGAGAGCGAGTCGCTCTCGGGCGGCTCCGTCCAGATCGGCAACGCCATCACCGAGAAGATGGTCCTGGACGTCATCGTGCGGGCCCGCGACCTCGGCCTCTTCCGCGCCCTGACCGACTGCGGCGCGGGGGGCTTCAGCTCGGCCGTCGGCGAGATGGGTGCCGACCTCGGCGCCGTCGTCGACCTGGAGAACGCCCCGCTCAAGTACCAGGGCCTCTCCTACACCGAGATCTGGATCTCCGAGGCCCAGGAGCGGATGGTCCTCGCCGTGCCGCCGGAGCATTGGGAGGCGTTCCGGGACCTCTGCCAGATGGAGGGGGTCGAGGCGACCGACCTCGGCGAGTTCGTGGCCACCGGCCGGCTCACGCTCCGCTACCACGGCGAGATCGTCGGCGACCTGGCGATGGACTTCCTCCATGACGGCCGCCCCGACGTGGTCCGCTCGGCCACGTTCACGCCCCCCCCGGCGCGGGCGATCGAGCCGCCGGCCTCGGCCGACTTCACGGCCGACCTGCTGGCGATCCTCGGCCACTGGGACGTCTGCAGCAAGGAATGGATCGTCCGCCAGTACGACCACGAGGTCCAGGCGCGGACCGTCGTCAAGCCGCTGGTCGGCGAGCGCGAGGACGGGCCGGGCGACGCCTCGGTGATCCTCCCGGTCGTCGGCTCGCATCGCGGCCTGGCGATCTCGTGCGGGATCAACCCGCGCTACGGCCGGCTCGACCCCTACGCGATGGCCGGCTGCGTGATCGACGAGGCCGTCCGCAACTGCGTCGCCGTCGGGGCCGACCCCGACCGCATCGCCCTGCTCGACAATTTCTGCTGGGGGAGCCCCGAGCGTCCCGAGACGCTCGGCTCGCTGGTCCTCGCCGCCCAGGCCTGCCGCGACCTGGCGCTCGCCTACAAGACGCCGTTCATCTCGGGCAAGGACAGCCTCTACAACGAGTACTCGCACGAGGGCCGGAGCCTGGCCATCCCGCCGACGCTCCTCATCAGCGCGATCGGCCAGGTGCCCGACGTCCGCCGCTGCACCACGATGGACTTCAAGGCGGCGGGCAACCGGATCGTCGTCGTCGGGGAGACCCGCGCGGAGTTCGGAGGCTCCCTCTTCGCCGAGGCCCGCGGCCTCGAAGGGGGCGTCGCGCCCAGAGTCGAGCCCGAGGTCGGCCTGGCGACCTTCCGGGCGCTCCACAAGGCGATCGCGGCCGGGCTGGTCCGGAGCTGCCACGACCTCAGCGAGGGGGGCCTGGCCGTCGCCCTGGCCGAGTCGGCGTTCGCCGGCGAGATCGGGGCGAGCGTCTCCTTGCGAGGCGTCCCCCGCGACGCCGCCGCGGCCACCGACGCGACCTTGCTGTTCGCCGAGTCCCCCTCGCGGTTCCTGCTGGAAGTCGAGCCGAAGAACCTCGAAGCCCTGACCGCGACGCTCCGGGGCCTGCCGTTCGCCGAGATCGGCGAAACGACGGCGGCCCACGGCGGCCCGCCCCGGCTCGTGGTCGAAGGGATCGACGGGGGCCGCGTGATCGACGCCTCGCTGGATGAAATGGCGGCGGCCTGGCGTCGCCCCTTGAATTGGTGACCGCACCTGGAGCGTCCCTCGCCCGGACGCCAGTTTATGGATGAATCGCCCGCGCCCGGATCGAGAACTTGGGGGCCTCCGGAGATGTTAAGGTTCGTCACATTCGTCGACGGTTCCAACCTGGACGGGGTGCTCAAGCATCTCAACCTCCGGGTCGACGACTACGGCGCGTTCTATCGCCACGTCTTCGAGCAGAGCGTGCAGTACTGGGGCCGGACGTTCGCCGAGGGCTCGCCCTGGCCGACCGCCCAGCACTCGCGGATTTACTGGTACGTCGTCGGCAAGATGGACGAGTGGGACCTCAACGACCCCAAGGCCGAGTCCCGGCTCCGGGCCCGATTCGAGATGAACCCGAGGCTTCGCGACGCCTACGTCGAGGACGTCCTCCGCAGCCGCCCCGACCTGCCGGCGGAACGGCGCATCGAGGAGGCCTGGAGCATCTGCTTCGCCGAGACCCGCGAGTGGTACGACGGCAAGCGCCGGGCGCTGGAGCGGAAGAAGCGGTTCTACCACGGCGTCCAGTCGGCCACCGATTTCGTCGAGATCCGCCAGGAAGGGCACTGGAAGGTGGATCTGCTCCACCACACCGTCAACGAGAAGGGGCTCGACACCAGCCTCGCCGTCGACATGGTGGCCCTCCAGGACACCTACGACACCGCCCTGCTGATCTCGGGCGACGCCGACGGCATCCCCGGCATCAATTACGTGAAGGGCCGGGCCAAGCACGTCGGCGTCGCCGAGTTCCGCAAGGGCTCGCCGGCCGACTTCCCCGGCAAGGGGACCTCTTCCCGCCTCAAGATCGCGGCCGACTTCGTCGTCCAGGTCTACGAGGCCGACCTGCTGAGGCGCAACCTGGCCTACCGGGCCGCCGAGCCCGACTATCAATCGTCCTCGTCGTTCGGCTCGACCGACCCCTCCTACTGATCGAGCGATCGGCGTCGGCCGATCGTCGGTGCTTCTCAAGGGACTTTGACCGTTATGGCCACGCCTCGCGTGATCGTGCTGAGGGCGCCCGGGACCAACTGCGACGAGGAGACGGCCGAGGCCTGGAACCTCGCCGGCGCCCGCGCCGAATCCTGGCACGTCGGCCGCCTGCTCGAAGAGCCGCATGCGCTCGACCTGTTCCAGGTCCTGACCCTCCCCGGCGGCTTCTCGTACGGCGACGACCTCGGCGCCGGCCGCATCCTTGCGACCCACCTGGCCCGCGGCCTGGGCGACGCCCTGCGACGGTTCCACGACCGCGGCGGGCTGATCCTGGGCGTCTGCAACGGCTTCCAGGTCCTCGTCCGCTGCGGCCTGCTCCCCGGCGGCGAGGCTCCCTGCCCCGCCACACTCGCCCACAACGACTCCGGCCGCTTCGAGGCCCGCTGGGTCAAGCTCCTGCCGAGCCCGGGAGTCTCGCCGTTCGTCTCGTTCGACGAGCCCCTGGAACTCCCCGTCGCCCACGGCGAGGGCCGCTTCCTGCTGTCCGACCCGAAGGTCCTGGAGGCGCTCGACGATGCCGGCCGAATCGTCCTGAAATACGCCGACGCGACCGGCGCGCCGACCCAGGACTACCCCGCCAACCCGAACGGCTCGCCCCGCGCCGCCGCCGGAATCTGCGACGCGACCGGCCGCATCTTCGGACTGATGCCCCATCCCGAACGCTTCGTCTCCCCGCTCCACCACCCCCGATGGACGCGCCTCGGCGACGCCCTCGGCCATGAGGGACACGGGATGAAGATCTTCCGAGGAGCGGTCGCGGCCCTGGCCTGACGGCGACGCCCTCGAACCCTCAGCGAGCCTCGGCCCTGGCGACGAGATCGAGGATCGCTCGATTCATCCGACCTCCGCCGAGGTCGAGGTAGTCGTTGTGCTCGGCCTGGTCGAGCACCAGCGTCATGGGCTCCCTGGCCGTCTCCTTCAGGCGCTCGAACATGGCGAACGGGACGAGCGGGTCGCGGCGACCGTGGCCGAGGAGGATCGGGCAGTCCAGCGCGCCGATCTTGGACAGGCTGTCGAACTTGTCCGTGAAGAAGCCGGCGGGCGGGGCGATCGGGAAGAAGGTGCGCGACATGTCGCGGACGCTCGTGAAGGTGCTGAACGCGAATAGGCCGGCGACCTTCTCTCGTGAAGCCAGGTCGATCGCCACCGCCCCTCCCAGCGACCAGCCCCCGGCGAAGATCCGATCGGCCGGGAACCCGTGCTTGAGCAAGAACCGATGGCAAGCTTGCGCCGTCTGGCGGCAGCCCGCTTCCGACGGCTTGCCGCCGCTCATCCCGTAGCCGAGGTAGTCCGGGATGATCACGTTCAGGCCGAGCCTTCGGAACCGATCGAACTCGACCGACGAGTAGGCCAGGCACATCGCGTTGCCGTAGAAGAAGACGAGCGCGGGCCGCGACGCCGCGTCGGCCAGCGGCCGGCCGTCGGCGGCCTGCGCGGCGCCGAACAGGGCGGCCACCTCGCCGCCGTCGGTCGGCAGCCGGACCAGCTCCTCGCCCGGCCCGGCGCGGACGACGGCCTCGGGGCGGCCCTGGGACGCGGAGCCGGGGAAGATCATGCTCGCCTGGAGGGCGTAGAGGGATGCGAAGAAGCCCACGAAGATCAAGCCCGTGAAGAGGAGGAGTCGACGCGCCAGGCGGAGGAGCCGAGCCCTGGGCGTCGGCGAGGCACCGACGGCCGGCGGGGCCTCGCCGACGTGTTTGGTGACGGCGGCTTCCGCGTCGATCGCCATGGCGAGGCTCCCCGGGTCCAGCAAGCTCCGACGTCTGTCGTCGCAATGATTATGGGCGTGTCGCCCGGCGCGACGCCAGCGAAAACGAAAAAAGCCGGGGCCGACGCTCGGGCCCGGGGGCTTCGCGTCGGACTCGGCTTGAGGGGGCTCGTCGCGGACGGGCGGGGACGCTCAGATCCCGTTGCCGAACGCCGCGTCGCCGCGATGGTTCTCGGAGGCAACGCCTTCGGGGGCGCTCTCCTTGCGGTGGGCGACGTGGGGGCCGCGGAGGATCGACTGGCCGCCCCGGGCGTGCTGGGTGTGGCCGCGGAGCGGGCCGCGACGCAGCGGCGGCTCGCCGCCGGCGAGGGCGGCCGGGGACTGGGCCTCGTACGGGACGTCGTAGTCGTCGGTCTCGTAGTCGTCGTAGCGCGAGACGTAGCCCGGCATCTTGGCGCGCTCGAGTTCCTCGGCGTACGAGGCGAGCACGGCGGCCTGGATCTTCTCGCGGCACATCGAGTTGATCGGGTGGGCGATGTCGGCGTGCAGCTTGGCGCGGCCGTCCGCGTCGCGGAGGGCGCGGTTCTCGTCGAGCCGGCATCCGCAGTGGTTGCAGAAGCGGCTGCGCAGGTGGTTCTTGGTGCCGCAGTTGTGACAGCGGTCGGTCAGCTTCCGCGAGGGCATCGCGACGAAGAAGCCCTTGGCGCCCTCGATGATCTTGAGGTCCCGGATGACGAACATGTCGTCGAACGTGATGCTGCAGAAGGCCTGCAGACGCTCGTTGCTCCCCGAGTTGTCTTCCATGAGCTTGATGCGAACTTCGGTGATCTCCACAGCCGGTACTCCTTTACGAGGCGTTCTGCTCAGGGGCCGCAGGTCACGACCCGGACCCATCCTAGTCCGAGCGGCTTGAGGGCGTCCGCGGCGCGCTCCGCCGAGGCGGCGTCGCGGCCGAGGCCGAAATAGGCGGAACCGCTGCCACTCATCAGGGACCCGCACAGGTGCGGGCCCAGATTCGCCAAGGCGTCCCGCAATCCGGCAAGCTCCGGGCGGATCGTCTCGGCGACGGGCTGGAGCCGGTTGAACAGGCTCCGTCCCAGCTCGACCGGATCCCCGGCCGCCAACGCGGCGAGGGCCGGCCCGATGGGCTTGGGCGTTTCGGGCGGTCTCAGGCGATGATACACGTCGGCCGTGCTCAGGCCGACCTTCGGGGCCACCAGGACGAAGTGCAGGGGGACCGGGAGGGACACGGCTTCCACCAGCTCGCCCCGACCGCGGCAGACCGCCGTCGGGCCGTTCAGGAAGAAAGCCACGTCGCTGCCGATCCGTCCCGCCAGCTCGGCGAGCCGTTCCGGGGGCGTCCCCAGGTTCCAGAGGCGGTCCAGCGCCACCAGCGTCGCCGCCGCGTCGCTCGACCCGCCGGCCAGGCCCGCCTGGGCCGGGATCGCCTTCTTCAAGGCGATCCGCGCCCCCGACCGACAGCCCGACTCCGACATCAGGAGCTCGGCCGCACGCACCACGAGATTCCGGCCGTCGACCGGCAGGCTCGGGTCGTCGCACGCGAGTGCGATCCCCCCGCCCTCCTCCTCGCGGAAGGTCAGCTCGTCGAACAGGTCGACCGCGACCATCAGCGATTCGATCTCGTGGTAGCCGTCGGGCCGCCGCCCCGCCACCTCCAGGAACAGGTTCAACTTCGCCGGCGCGAGGACTTCCACGCCCCCGGCGATCGAACGGACGATCATCGCTCGAACGCTCCTTCACCCATCGCCGACCCCAGCAGGGACGACCCGGATCCGCGAGCCTCGACGCGATCGACGATCTCGAGAAAAACCAACGCCGGGGCCGCTTCTCGTACGAACCAGTATGATGAGCGGTCTTCGGTGTTCAAAGCGGCTTCCTCGCGTTATCGCGGCCCTGCCAGGGCCTCGTTCTGCGGAGTTTCTATCTGGTCGCCCGATTCCGGGCAAGATCGAAAATCCGCTTAAGTCGAAATCGCGTCGGCATTCGCGACGACGGACTTTTACTTTTTTTCAAAGCCCCGGGATCGCCCCCGATCGGCCCTTGAAAACTCTCCGTCGAACGCTCTACCGCCCTCGCCGGACCCCCCGACTTGCCCCTCGCGCCAACCGCTGCCAAGATGAGACGAGGACCGGGAGCCCCCCTTCCCCACGCCTTGCGGGCCCGTCGAGGGCGGCCCGAGTCGAGCCGAGAGCGAGCCGCCCATGAATCCCGACTCCCTGCTCGAAACCGCCCTGAAGGCCGCACGCGATACCCGCAAACTGGCGATCGGCCAGGGGACCCGCCATGAGGCCCCCGCGCTCTTCGAAGCGATCTTCGGCCGCCGGCCGGCTCAGATCGTGGCCGACCCGAACACCTGGGAGGCCGCCGGCCGCGACGTGGTCGCCGCCTTTCGGGGCGCCGGGCACCCCTGCCCAGGGCCTTTTGTCTTCGGTGCGGACGTGTATGCCGGCATCGAGGACGCCGACCGTCTCGAGGCCGCGCTCGCGGGCGTGGACGCGATCCCGGTGGCCGTCGGTTCGGGGACGATCAACGACCTGACCAAGCTGGCCGCGCACCGACTGGGTCGGCCGTACATGGCCGTCGCCACGGCGGCCTCGATGGACGGCTACACGGCCTTCGGCGCGTCGATCACGCGGGGGGACTCGAAGCAGACTTTCGACTGCCCCGCGCCGGCTGTCGTCGCGGCCGACCTCGACGTGATTGCGAAGGCCCCGGCCGGCATGAACGCATCGGGATACGCCGACCTCCTGGCGAAGAACGTCGCGGGGGCCGACTGGATCCTCGCCGACGCCGCCCGGGTCGAGCCGATCGCCCCCGCCGTCTGGGAGATCGTCCACGAGAATCTGAAGTCGTGGGTCGCCGACCCCTCGGGCGTCGCGCGCAACGATCCGGAGGCCCTCCGCGGCCTGGTCGCTGGATTGATGATGAGCGGGTTCGCGATGCAGGCGCACCGCACCAGCCGGCCGGCCTCGGGCGCCGACCACCAGTTCAGCCACCTCTGGGACATGCAGCGCCACGCGTTCCAAGGGGCGGCCCCTTCGCACGGCTTCAAGGTCGGGATCGGCACGCTGGCTTCGCTGGCCCTGCATCAGGATCTGCTCGCGCGTGATCTTGAGCATGCCGACGTGGAGCGGGCCGTCGCCTCCTGGCCGACCTTCGAGCATGAGGCACGTCGGATCGTCGAGCTGTTCGGCCCCGGCGAACTGGCCGCGAAGGCCGTCGAGGAGACGCGCGCCAAGCATCCCTCGCCCGACCAACTTCGTGAGCAGCTCCTCCGCCTCGGCCAAGCCTGGCCCGAGGTCCGAGACCGCCTTGCTCGCCATCTGATCCCATTCGACGAGGTTCGCGCCCGCCTCCGCCAGGTCGGCTGTCCCGACCGACCGCAAGAGATCGGCATCCCGGCCGATCGACTACGCGTCTCTTACGAGCAGGCGTCCTCTATCCGACGCCGTTTCACCGTGCTGGACGTCGCCCGTCGGTTCGGGGTGTTCGAGGATTCGATGCGGGCGATCTTCCGGCCAGGCGGCCCGTTCGAGGACGCGTCGCCCTTCATGTGAAGATGCAGTAGAAGAACCCCCCGCCCAGACGCCAAGCGCGACGCAGCTCTCCGCCGAACCAGAGCCGAACCTCCTCGAGATCCGGATCGTCCCAGCGCGAGGGTTTCCGCCCCACCGGCCCCATGCGGAGCACTTCCTCGGACGGGTCATAGGCGATCGCGGTCCAGTTGTCGAGGATCCCGCCGGGCAGGGGAAAGGCGATCCGTAGGGGGGGGCCGGGCTCGACCTCGTAACTCACGCCGTCAATCTTGGATCGGCCCGAAGTCGGGTCCGGCCTCTTCATAAGTTGGGCGACGATCCTCTCGTAGTTGCTGCGGTTCCGAGCGAAGTCCAGGCGGACCTGGGCCCAATTCCCGGACGCCGCGAGGTGGGGCCAGAGGATGGGCGAGACGATGAGGACGAGCACCACAAAGCCCCCGGCCGCAACCGCCGAGCGACGACCTTCCGGCGTCCAGTTGTGCCAGAGGCACCACCCCAGCAGGACGACGCCGGCCAGAGTCCACAACCCTCGCGCGACCCAATCGAGCGGGAGGAACGGCTCGGAATACGCGAAAGCGAAGAACGCGGATGTCGCGCCGCCGATCGACCAGACGCCGGTCGCGGCCAGCAGCGTGCGTCCAGGTCGATGCTGTTCGGCTGCGGCTGGTCCGATATCCGATGTCTCCCGGTCCATAGGCTCGGCTCCAGTTGGGTTACGCCCCGAAGTGGCTGTGCTCCTTCGGCGCGAACCAGGGGTAGATCGAGGGGAGCACGAGGGAAGTCAGCAGGGTGGCGGTGAAGAGGCCGCCGATGACGACGGTGGCGAGCGGGCGCTGGATCTCGGCGCCGGGGGTCGTGGCGAGGGCCATGGGGATGAAGCCGAGGCCGGCGACCAGCGCGGTCATGAGGATCGGCCGGAGGCGGACGATCGACGCCTCCCGCGCGGCCTCGTGGGCTTCGTGGCCCTCGGCTCGCAGGTGCTCCACGGCGCTGACCCAGACCAGGCCGTTGAGCACGGCCACGCCGAAGAGGGCGATGAAGCCGACGGCCGCCGAGATCGAGAACGGCAGGCCCCGGGCCGCCAGGGCGAAGACGCCGCCGGTCGCCGCCGTGGGCACGGCGGTGAAGATCAGGAGCGACAGCCGCACCGACTTGAACGAGCTGTAGAGCAGAAGAAACAGCAGCACCAACGCGACCGACGCGACGATCAGGAGCCGCTTCTCGGCCGATTCCAAATGCTCGAACTGGCCGCCCCATCGCAGGATGTATCCGGCGGGCAGCTCCACCTGTTCCGCGATCGCCCGCTGGGCGTCGTGCACGAAGCCGGCCAGGTCCCGCCCCCGGACGTTCACGCCGACGTACACCCGTCGCTCGATGTTCTCGCGCTCGACCTCGCTGGGGCCTTCTTCCATCGCGATGTCGGCCAGGTCCTTGAGCGGGATCGGCCGGCCCATCGCGTCGATCACCCGGATCGAGCCGATCTTCTCGGCGTCGTCCCGCCACGAGAGCGGCAGGCGGATCTGCAACGGGCGGCGGATCTGGCCTTCGAACACCGTCCCGACCGTCGTTCCGCCGAGCGCCGCGACCACGTCGAGCACGTCCGACGCCTTGACCCCGTAGCGGGCGAGCTGGTCGCGGCGGACCTCGATCTTCAGGAGCGGGAGCCGCCCCGCCGAGGGGACCTTCACGTCGTGCGCGCCGGGGATCTTCGCCAGCACCCTTTCGACCTCGGCCGCCTTGCGGCGCAGGACGTCGAGGTCGGGGCCGTAGATCAACGCGGCCACGTCGCTCTTGACGCCCGCCACCAGCTCGTTGACCCGCATCTCGATGGGCTGGCTGAACCCGAACTTCACGCCCGGGACGTTTTGCGAGAGGGCCTCGTCCATGTCCTCGATGAGCTGGTCGCGAGTCATCCCCTCGCGCCACTCCTCGCGGGGCTTGAGCATCGTCCAGACGTCGGTCTGGTGGACCCCCATAACGTCGTTGGCGATCTCGGGCCGCCCGGTCTTGCAGAAGACGGTCCGCACCTCGGGGAAGCCCAGGAGGATCTCCTCGATCTGGGTGGAGACGGTCACGGCCCGCTCAAGGGGGGCGGAGGGGATCTGGACGGCCTCGATCAGGAGGTCCCCCTCGTTGAGCTTGGGCATGAACTCGGCGCCGAGGTTGTAGGCCACCGGGAGGCTGGTCGCGACGAGCGTCAGGGCCGTCCCCATCGCGAGCAGGGGCCGGGCGAGGAAGGCGTCGAGGATCGGCGTGTAGAGCTTCTTGAGCCCGCGGATCAGCCAGATCTCCTTCTCCTGCGGCCTGGAACTGAGGCCCATGGAGGCCATGACCGGCATGAAGGTCAGCGACAGGACCAGGGACCCAGCGAGCGCGAAGATTACCGTCAGGGCCATCGGCCGGAAGAGCTTCCCCTCCTGGCCCTGGAGGGCGAGGATCGGTAGATACACGATGGTGATGATCAGCTCGCCGTACATCGTCGGCTTGCGGACCTCCACGGCGGCGTCGAGGACGATCTCCTCCTTGGGGCGCGTCCCCCCCTCGTGGGCGAGCCTCCGCACGCAGTTCTCGATCATGATGACGGAGCTGTCGACGATGAGGCCGAAGTCGATCGCCCCCAGGCTCATCAGGCTGGCCGAGACGCCGGTGAGGTACATCACGTCGGCGGCGAAGAGCATCGACAGGGGTATGGCCATCGCCACGATCAATCCGCCCCGCAGGTTCCCCAGCATGGCCAGCAGCACGAGGATGACCAGCACGCCCCCTTCGGTCAGGTTGTGCAGCACCGTGTCGAGCGTGTCGCGGATCAGGTGGGTGCGATCGTACAGGGCTTCGATCGTGACCCCCTTGGGGAGCGTCTTCTGCAGTTCGGCGATCTCGGCCTTCACGTCCTCCACCACGCGTCGGCCGTTCTGGCCGATGAGCATCATCACCAGGCCGACGACGACCTCACCCTGGCCGTCGCGGGTCGCCAGGCCGGATCGGATCATCGCCGCGGGGTGGACCGACGCGACGCTGCCGATGGTCACCGGGACGCCGTCGCGCTCGTCGACCACGATGGCCGCGATGTCCTCGGCCGACCGCGCCTGGCTGACACCCCGGATATAGCGGGCCTCCCCCTCGTGGACGAGGTAGCCGCCGCCGACGTTGGCGTTATTGTCGCGGAGCGCCTGGAAGAGGTCGGTGATCGAGAGACGGTACGCGCCCAGCCGGTCGGGGTCGACCTCCACCTGATACGTCTTCAGCTCGCCGCCATGGGCGTTGATCTCGGTGACGCCGGGGACCTTGCGGAGCTGATAGGCGACGAACCAGTCGAGGATCGAGCGCAGCTCCATCGCCGTGACCGACGAGCCGGCCTCGGCCTTCACCTGGAACTGGAAGACCTCGCCCAGCGCCGTGGCGATCGGGCCCAGGCCGGGCTTGCCGTAGTTCTGCGGGATCGCCTCGGCCGCGCGGGGGAGCCGTTCGCTGACGAGCTGGCGGGCGCGGAGGATGTCGGTCCCCTCGTGGAACACGATCGTCACCACCGAGATGCCGAACTTGGAGACCGAGCGGATCTGCTCCACGTCGGGCAGGCCGCTCATGGCCGACTCGACGGGGAACGACAGCAGCGACTCCACCTCCAGCGGCGAGAGCGCCGGGGCCTCGGTGATGACCTGGACCTGGACGTTGGTCAGGTCGGGAACCGCGTCGATCGGCAGGTGGAGCGCCGCGAAGACGCCCATCGCCGCGACCAGGGCCGTGCCGGTGAGCACGAAGAATCGGTTGTTGAGCGACCACTCGATGATGGCGTTGAGCATGATCTTCCCAGGAGACGGCGGGGGGCGGGCGCGGAGGGGCCAACGGGCGGGTCGGGCCGAGGTCGGCGAGGGGGGTCAGTCCTCGTCGGCCTCGTTCTGGAGGATCAGCTCGCTCTTGAGGACGAAGGCGCCCTTGGCGACGACGACGTCGCCTTCGGCCAGCCCCGACTTCACCGCGACCCGGTCGCCGACCTGGCGGCCGACCTCGACGTGTCGCAGCGTGAAGCTCGGGGCGTCGGCCGGTCCGTCTTGGGGACGGAAGACGGCGGTCCGGCCCTCGATCTCGACGAGCGAAGCGGCGGGGACGGTCAACGCCGGCTCGCTCGTCGGCCCGTCGAAGAGGATCCGCGTGAACATCCCCGGCCTCAGGAATCCGCCGGCGTTGCCCGTCTTCGCCAGCAGCGGCACCGTGCGGGTCGTCGGGTCGAGCAGCGCGCCCACGGAGAGTACGCGGGCCTCGAAGTCGCGATCGGGGAAGGCGGCGGTCGTGAGACGGACCAGCCCCCCCTCGATGGAGGGGATCTTGGCGAGGTCGGATTCGGGGATGTTGGCGGTGACCCAGACGTCGGACATGTCGGCCACGACGAAGAGCATGTCGATGGGGTCGGCGCGCTGGCTGGGGACGGCCGTCTTGGTGATGATCGTGCCGTCGAACGGGGCCTCGATGCGGTAGGCGGTGACGTCCTCGTCCTTGGCGGCGACCTGCGCCTGTTCGGCGTGGTCCAGCAGGCTCTGGATGTCCTCGTCGACTCCCAGGATCCGCAGCCGCTGGCCGGCGTCGACGACGGCCGACTCGGCGAGCTGCCGCGCCTGGTCGGCCAGGCGTCGCTGCTGCTCGGCGTCGAACCGGGCCTGCTCGATCATGGAGAAGAGCTTGGCCTGGAGCCCCTGCCGGGTGTGCTTGGCGACGATCGCCGGGTGTTCGCCGATCACGTCCTGGCCGCGGAGCTTGAGCGTCTTCTCCTCCTCATGGCTGGCGATGTCGAACTCGGAGTAGGTCTGCAGCAAAATGGCGCGGAACGAGCCGAGGGGTTGGTCCGCGAATTCCTTCTCCAACACCTCCGGGTCCACTCCCTTGATGATCTCGGGAATCAGCCGGGCGACCGTGGCGGCGATCTTGTCCTTCCACTCGAACTCGATGCGCGCGGTCAGCAGCTCTCGCTGGCGGGCGCGGAGGTTGAGCCGCGCGGTGCCGACGTCGGGGCTGTCGAGCGTGACGAGGGGGTCCCCCTTCCTCACCTTCTGGCCGAGCACGGCGTGGACCTCGCGGACGATCCCCGCGGCGCGCGAGCGGACCTCGACGCGGCGGTCGGCGTCGACCTCGATCCGGCCGGCGACGCCGAGTTCACTGGGCAGTTCCTCGGCGCGGACCTTGTCCGTGGTCAGCCCGGCCGCCTTCAGCTTGGACTCGGAGACGCTGACCGTCGCCGGTCCGCCGTGCGAGGGGGGCGGGACGTCGACGGCCGTCGCGACGGCCGGGCTCGCGGCCGCGCCGATCCGGGTGAGGTGGCCGGGGAAGTCCAGCGTCAGGTGCAACGCCAGGACGACCAGCAAGACTCCGGCCGTGATCCACGGCGCCACGGCCCTCCAGGAACGGAGGGCCGACGTCGGGTGCTGAGAAAGGGCGAAAGACATCGAGAACGACTCCGCTGACGAACCGCCGAAAGGGCCTCATCCACATCCCGTCGTTGACGGGCGCGCGAGCACGAGGCGGCTCGACGCGCCGGATGGCGTGCGGTCGGGCGGCCGGGCTCGCGGATGGGACGTCGATCCCGAAGCGTGCCAGGCGCGAGCCCGTCGTGCCGCGAGTCGGCCGGACGGCGAAGCTCAGCCATCGAAGACTTCGGAAAGATACGCGCGAACGCACCCGGCGCGCCCGAGAGGCTCAGCAGTTCCAGCGCGCGAGGCGCGAAAGCCCCACGGAAGGGGCGAGGCAACGGGACTCCGTCCCCCGCAGTATGGACGGCGAAATCGCCGGAGGAGGATGGTCGAACCAGGCCGCATGGCCGGTGACGAGGTCGATCGCGAGACTGGAGAGCAGTCGCCCGACGTCGCGGCCGCGGTCCTCGCGTGCGATCAGGGTCGCGGCGGCGGGCTCGGGCTGGGGGGCGTCCCCCTCGTGGGCGTGCAGGCTGGGCGTGGTTCGGGCGTCGCCGTCGAGCAGCGAGGGGTCGAGGGATTTGGGCAGGAGCCAGTGCCAGTGCAGCACGGCCACCCCTTGACCGTCGCAGTCGCCCGCCTGGGGGTGCCAACGCAGCAGATGATCGTGCTGCGGGCAGATCTCGCCGGCCCCGTGATGGTGCCGAATGATGTGGAAGTCGGCCTGGGGGAGCGGAATCTGGAGCAGTCCGGGGATCAAGAACATGATCCCAAGGACCCGGGCGACCAGGATTGTCGACCGATTCCGGCTCATGAGGTTGGGACTTCCCGTTCGGAAGGGTCCGACTCGTCGGCGGGTACGCTGCCTAGGTATTATGAACCCTTCCGCTTACCCGGTCAAGTCGACGAGCCGAGGCTCGACGGCGCGTCGTTTCTCGCCGAGTCCGAACGCCCATGGACCAAGACCCCCGCCCCGCCCCGCCCCGCCGCTCGCTCCTCGTCACCGACTTCGACGGCACCCTGACCCGCCACGACTTCTACCAGTTGGCCATCCAGGAATTGCTCCCGACGGATTTGCCGGACTACTGGGGAGACTATCGAGCCGGACGGCTAACCCACTTCGAGGCGCTCCGGGACTACTTCTCCCACATCCGCGCGGACGAGGCGACGGTCCTGGACGTGGTCCACCGGATGCAGTTGGAGCCCCGGCTGGCCGAATGCCTGAAGGAGCTGGACGGGGCGGGCTGGGACGTGGTCGTCACCTCGGCCGGCTGCTCCTGGTACATCGAGATCCTGCTGGCCGAGGCCGGCGTGGACCTCCCGGTCTACTCCAACCCCGGCCGGTACGAGGAAGGCCGGGGGCTGATTATGGAGCCCCCCCCGCCCGGGCCGTTCTTCAGCCGCGAATTGGGGGTCGACAAGGCGGGCGTCGTCCGCAAGGGGCTGGAGGAAGGCCGGCGGGTCGCGTTCGCCGGCGACGGCTTCCCGGACCAGGAGGCCGCGAGGCTCGTCCCCGAATCCCTCCGTTTCGCGCGGGGCGACCTGGCCCGCGCATTGACGGAAGGAGGGCTGGGTTTCATCCCCTTCGATCGCTGGTCGGAAGTCGCCCGGGCGCTCGCCGCGCCGGGACGCGGGACGGAGGCGGTCCTTTGAGCATCAAGACGCAGATCGCCATCCCCTCGCTGGTCCGGGTCAAGTCGGGCGCGCTCGATCGCCTCGGCCTTTATCTGGAGCGGAACGCCCACCGCCACGCGATGGTCCTGGTGAGCCGGGGCATGGTCCCCGCCTACGTCGACCGGGTCCGGGAATCGTTCGAGTCGCACGGCGTCGCCTGCGACGACTGGATCGAGGTCGACGACGCCTCGTTCGAGCGCGCGACCGAGCTGTTCGCCGGAGTCCGCAAGGAGATCAAGGCCGTCGTGGGGCTGGGGGGCGGCAAGGCGCTCGACGTGGCCAAGTACGTCGCGTTCCTGGCCCGGCTCCCGTATTACGCGACGCCGACCTCGCTGTCGAACGACGGCTTCTGCAGCCCGCAGTCGAGCCTGACCGTCCGGGGCCGTCGTAAGTCGCTTGCCGCGGCGCTGCCTTATGCCGTGGTGGTCGACCTGGACGTCTGCAAGGACGCCCCGAAGGCCCTCTGGCTCTCCGGCGTCGGCGACCTGGCCTCGAAGATCACCGCCATCCGCGACTGGAAGCTGGCTTTCCACGCGGTCGGCGAGCCGGTCGACGACTTCGCCGCGCTGCTGTCCGACGCCACGGTGTACCAGTTCCTGGGCCGTCCTTCGATCGACGTCGACGGGGCCCGGCTGCTGAGCACCTCGCTGATGCTCAACGGCGTGGCGATGGAGATCTGCGGATCGTCGCGGCCGGCCAGCGGCGGCGAGCACCTGATCTCCCACGCCCTCGACGCCCTCGTCGAGCGTCCCCGACTGCATGGCCTCCAGGTCGGCGTCGCCACCTACCTGACGAGCCTCCTCCAGAAGAACGAGAGCGAGCGGATCGACCGCCTGTTCGACGAGACCGGCTTCTGGGCCCTCGTCCGCTCGGATCCCTTCTCCCGAGACGAGTGGTCGAAGGCCATCCGCATGGCCCCGTCGATCAAGGAGGATTTCTATACCGTCCTTTCTCAAGAAGGGGCCGTCGAACGGGCGATCTCTCTCCTGGACGAGGACGAGAAGCTGAAGCCCTGCTTCGTCGCCTGATCCGCGCAGGGATCGCACGCCCACTGAGATTGACAGCACGCGGAAGATAGGCAAACTATCCCGTCGCTCGACCGGGATGGATCGGCCTTTGCCGGACGGGAAGTCCGGCGGAAAAGCCAGGGATGGCCATGAACCAGACGCTGCGAATCGTCGCCGCGAGCGCGCTCGCGCTCGCCCTGACCGCCCGCGCCGGCGTCGTCGCCGGAGAATCCCCCTCGCGCGCCGCCAGGGCGAAGGCCGAGGAGCCGCCGGCTCCGCACGCCCGCGTGGCCCGCTACGAGATCGGCTCCGGGCCCCGCTCCTACTTCCTTTACGAGCCGGACGGCCCCAGGCCCGAGCGCGCCCCGGTGGTCGTCTTCCTCCACGGCTGGTTCTCGGTCAACCCGGCCATCTACGGCGCGTGGATCGACCACCTCGTCCGCAATGGGACCACGGTCGTCTTCCCTCGCTATCAGAACGACCTGGGGACGCTGCCGCGTGACTTCCTCCCCAACGCCCTGCACGCCGTCCGCGACGCCATGGCCGTCCTGGAAGGGGGCCGGGACCACGTCCGGCCCGAGCCAGGCAAGTTCGCGATGATCGGCCACTCGGCCGGGGGCAACCTCGCGGCGCAGCTGACAGCTCTCTCGGCCGACCGGAACAGCGGCCTCCCCGAGGTGAAGGCCACCCTCGTCTTCTTCCCCGGCGAGGTCGTCCCCAGCCGCGAGCCCCTCCTCAGCCTGATCCCCGAGAAGACCCTGCTCGTGGTGGCCGTCGGCGAGGAAGACGTCCTCGTCGGCGACCTCCGGGGCCGCCAGATCTTCACTCAGGCCACGGCCGTCCCGCGCTCGCGGAAGAGGTTCCTGCTCTACCGGTCCGACCGCCACGGCTTCCCCCCTCTGATCGCCGAGCACACCGCCCCCTCCGGAGCGAATCCGAAGCTCGACAACGGCGAGGGCATCCTGCGCAATCTCCAGCTGAGCATGGGCGACGTCAACGCGCTCGACCGCGCGGGGTTCTGGCGGATCGCCGACGAGACCCTCGAAGCGGCCTACGCCGGGCGCACCCTGGACGAGGCCGCCGCCGACCCCGACGCCTTCACGCACCTGGGCTACTGGAGCGACGGCCGCAAGGTCACCCCCCCCGTCATGGCCGACAGCCTCGACGCCGTCCCCCGCGTCATCCTCTCCAACGGCATCCGCCTGATCCCCTGGGAATGGCCCATGAAGCCCGCCGAATCCCCCCGCGTCGAGGCTCAGGAGACGGCCCAGCTCAAGTGACCCGGCCGCCGCCGATCGCCGGGTCGTCGACGACCCGGAAAACGCCCCGCCGCCCCCCATCCTCCCCGGTCCCACCCCCCTCCCGGCCGATCGCCGCCGGGCCGTCGACAAACTGATTTCGACGCCGGCCCGAGCCGATACGAAAGGTGGTCGCCAACCCAGCACAGGAGGTCGCGGGGCTATGTCGCGCATGACGAAATCCGACACCGAACGACGCGTCCAGCCCGATCCGCCCGCGGTCCACGACCGGAACGAGGGCGAGCCCGATCATTCGCCCTCGACGCTGGATCAGGTGGAGGCCCTCCGCCGGCAGGTGACGGCCCTCCAGCGGATCAGCAGCCTGGGGATCCTGGCCGGCGGCGTCTTCCACGAGCTGAACAACGCCCTGACCCCGATCCTCAACTACGCCAAGCTCGGACTCCGCAACTCCGACCCCGACTACCGCGAGCGGGCGCTGAAGCGGATCCTTGAAGGCGCCCAGCGGGCCACGACGATCACCGGCAGCATGCTCGGCCTCTCGCGGCCCGGCCGCGATCCGAGCCATCGCGAGGCCGTCGACCTCGGCCGCCTGATCGACGACGTGCTGCGGCTGGTCGGAAAGGACCTGAGCCGCAACCGGGTCCGGCTGGACCTCCAGATCGCCAGCCATCCCTTCGCCAAGGTCAACGCGACCCAGATCCAGCAGGTGCTCATCAACCTGCTGATCAACGCCCGCCAGGCCATGCCCGACGGCGGCGTCGTCCGGCTCCGGCTGGCCGTCGACCCCTCGGGCCGGATGGTCGAGCTGAGCGTGGCCGATCAGGGCGAGGGGATCGCCGCCGAGAACCTCCGGCGCATCTTCGAGCCCTTCTTCTCCACCAAGTCCGGCCCCGACGCCGCCGGGCTGGGGGGGACGGGCCTCGGCCTGGCCGTCTGCCGCGACATCGTGGAGGCCCACCACGGCCGCATCCGCGTCGAGAGCCGTCGCGGCCGGGGCTCCACGTTCACCCTGCTCCTCCCCGCCTGCGCGTCCCCCGCCGACGCTCCCTCCGCGAACCACGCGGGAGCCGCCTGAGGCGATCGAATCGTTCAGGCCGATCGGCCCGGGCTCGGACCCGGTAGCCGGTCGAACGTCTGCGTGTCCACGATCCTCGGGCACTCGGGGAGCGAGCTGAGGAACGTCTTCCCATAGGGCTTGGTCAGCACGCGGGGGTCGAGGATCGCCACGATCCCCCGGTCGGTGCGGGTCCGGATCAACCGGCCGAAGCCCTGCTTCAACTTGATGACGGCCTCGGGGATCTGGTACTCCACGAACGGGTTCCCGCCCCGCTTGCGGATCTCCTCCAGACGAGCCTCCAGGAGCGGGTGGCTCGGCACCGAGAACGGCAGGCGGACGATGATGACGTTCGAGAGGCTCTCGCCCGGCACGTCGACCCCCTGCCAGAAGCTGTCGGCGCCGAAGATCACGCTGTTCAGGTCGCTCTTGAACGCCTCCACCATCTTCGACCGCGGCAGGCCGTCCCCCTGCGCGAAGACGGCGATGTTTCGCTCGGCCAGCCAGGGCGTCAGCGCCCTCGCCGCGGCCTCCAGCATCTTGTACGACGTGAACAGGACGAAAGCCTTCCCCTGGCTCCGCTCCAGGTAGAAGGCGATCGCGGCGATCACGTCGCGTTCGAAGTCGAGCGGTTGGGTCGACGGGTCCGGCAGGTTCCGCGCGACGTGGATCTCCGCCTGCTTCGGGTAGTCGAACGGGCTCCCCAGCGCGAGCGTCTCCGCCCGGGTCAGGCCGAGCCGGGCCTTCAGGAAGTCGAACTTCGGCGGCGAGCCCACGCAGAGCGTCGCCGAGGTCAGGACGCAGGTCGGCGTCTGCTCGAACAGCAGCTTCCTGAGGGTCGGGCCGACGTCCAGCGGGGCCGAGGCCAGCCGCACGCGCCGCCGGGGCCCGGACTCGGATTCCACCCAGTAGACCTGCTGCTCGATCCCCTGCCTCACCCAGCCCTGGACCTGGTCCGCCAGGGCCTCGCAACGCTCGCCGGCGGAGGACAGCTCGATGTGGTGCTCGGCCGACTCGATCGACTCCGCCCCCCGGTCGATCGCCGTCGAGAGCTTGCGAAGCTCCTCCGCGAGCGCCAGCGACACCTCCATCGGACGCCGGACCCGCGCCGTGGGCGTGGATTGCCGGGCGTGCCACTGGCCGACGGCCTCGAAGAAGTCCTCGGCCGCCGTCCGCGCGCGGCGGACCTGGGCGACGGCGTCGGACAGGCCGTAGAACGCCAGCGAGCCCTTCTTGGTGCGTTCGTTGTAGAGCCGCGAGAGCGTGTAGTCGACGCCGACGTTCGACAGCTGGATGCCCAGGTGCTCGCCCGCGACGGCCTCCAGCGTGTGGGCCTCGTCGAAAATCGCCACGTCGTACTCGGGGAGCAGGCCGTAGCCCGAGGCCCGCATCGCCAGGTCGCTGACGAACAACGCGTGGTTGACGATCAGGATGTTGGCCGTCCAGACCCGTCGGCGGGCCTGGAAGTAGAAGCACTCCTTGTGTCGCGGGCACTCGCGGCCCAGGCAGTTGCCGTTCTCGCTCTGCACGGCGTCCCAGACCGAGGGCAGCGGCTTGAAGTCCAGGTCCGACCGGGTGCCGTCCTGGGTCTTGCCCGCCCAGAATCGCATCTCGGCGAGTTGGTCGAACTCCTCGGGCTTGTGGAAGGTCGAGCCGGCCCGCGAGGCCGCCACGTCCATCCGCCGCAGGCTGACGTAGTTCCCCCGCCCCTTCACCAGAACGGCGGTGAACTCCTGGGGCATGATCGACCGCAGGAACGGCACGTCCTTGCGCAGGAGCTGCTCCTGCAGGGCGATCGTGTGCGTCGAGACGACGACCTTCTTCTTCAGCTCGACCGCCGCCAGGATCGCCGGCACGAGGTAGGCGAAGCTCTTGCCGACCCCCGTGCCGGCCTCGACCATGAGGTGGCCGCCCTTCTCGATGGAGCGGGCCACGGCGTCGGCCATGCGGAGCTGCTCGTCGCGGACCTCGTAGCTGGGGAGCCGGCGGGCCACCGCGCCGTCGGGGCCGAGGATCGCGGCGGGGTCCAGTGCCATGCTTCGAGTCGTCCATGGTAGGGGGAGAGGCTCAGTTCCGCCCGATCAATCCCTGGGTCGGGCTCGAGGCGCTGGCGTAGAGCTTCCTGGGGATCCGTCCCGCCCCGGCGGCGAGCCGACCGGCCTCGATCGCCAGCCGCATGGCGTGGGCCATCCGCAGCGGGTCGGCCGCGCCGGCGATGCCGGTGTTCAACAGGACCCCGTCGCAGCCCAGCTCCATTGCGAAGGCCACGTCGCTGGCGGTCCCCACCCCGGCGTCGATGATGACGGGGTAGCTCGGGTCGTCGGCCTTCAGGTCTTCCAGGATGATCCGGATGTTGTTGGGGTTGAGCACCCCCTGCCCGCTGCCGATCGGGCTCCCCGCCGGCATCACCGAGGCCGCGCCCGCCTCCTTGAGGCGACGGGCCATGATCGGGTCGTCGCTGGTGTAGCAGAGGACCTGGAAGCCCTCCGCGACGAGCACCTTCGTGGCCTCGAGCGTGGCGACCGGGTCGGGGAGCAGCGTGCGGGGATCGGCGAGCACCTCGAGCTTCACCCAGTCGGCCCCGGGGTTGCCCAGCCCCTGGAGCAGCTCGCGGCCCAGGCGGGCGGTGCGGAGCGACTCCTCGGCGTTGAAGCAGCCGGCCGTGTTGGGGAGGATCGTGAACCGCTTCGGGTCCAGGAAATCCAGCAAGCTGCGGCCCTCGCGGTCGACCAGCCGCTCGCGGCGGACGGCGACCGTCACCACGTCGGCCCCGCTGGCCTCCAGGCAGTCGCGCATCAGCTCCAGCGTCGCATACTTGCCCGTGCCGACGAACAGCCGGCTGCGCACGGTGTGCGAGCCGATCGTCAGCGAGGGGGCCGCGACGCCGTCGACCTCGGCCGAGGGTT
Organism: Paludisphaera soli; assembly: GCF_011064595.1. Classification (GTDB taxonomy): domain Bacteria; phylum Planctomycetota; class Planctomycetia; order Isosphaerales; family Isosphaeraceae; genus Paludisphaera; species Paludisphaera soli. The sequence continues at coordinate 146,958 of NZ_JAALJI010000010.1, forward strand.
CGGGGCCGCCGCCGCCGACCAGGGTGACGATCTCGATGGCGTCGCCCGGCGCGATCTCGGTGTCGGCGTGGCGTGAACGGACGACGAGGTCGCGATTGCGCTCGACCGCCACGTGTTCGGGCTTCAGTTCCAGCAGGCCGAGGAGTCGGGCGACCGTCAAGGCGTCCGGCACGTCGCGCTTCTGACCGTTGAGCGTGATCTCCACGATCGATCCCACCGCCTTGCGACCCGCCTCCCGCCGACGAAAGCCCGAGGAATTCGGCCCCCGAGCCCCGCGCGCCGGCGGTTCGCCCCCTGAGTTGGAGAGCCTTGAAAGTCGTCCGACCCGCCGGACGCCCCGGCCTTCGGAATCGAATGGTCTCATCGTATCGGCCCGGTCGCTTGAGGGTCAAGCGTCCCGGACCCTGCGGACCCGGCTCCGACCCCGGTTGCGTGGCGACGGCGACCGCCGCGGGGAAGCCCCGACCGGGGCGTTATCCCGGATACGGAACGATCCTTAGGGAGTGTGGCTATAACCTGCCTGACATAGCTTGCATTGCGACCTCACGAATGAAGCTTATTTTCGCCTCATCGGCCCGGACGCAGCCGTCGCGAGGGCCTTGTTTCCGGCCCCGCGCACGCCCATCATTGATCTGCTGCGAAGGGTCCGACGGCCGCGCGACCTCCGCGCGGGCCCGCGGATCGGCCGCGACGACGGAGGGCGTCACGATGAGCGATGCGCTGCAGGATCTCGCGAAGGCGGCGGGCGTTGACCTCGACTCGATCGAGAAGACGTTCGGCGGCCTGCTGGCCTTTCTCAAGACGAAGCTGGACCCCGAGACCTTCGCGACCGTGGAAACCGAGGTCCCAGACGCCGGCCGGGTCTCGGACGCCTACGCGGACGAGCCGGGAGGCATCCTCAGCAAGGTCACCGAGCTCGCCGGCTCGCTGCTCGGCTCGGGCGGCGGCTCGGCTACCGACCTCCTGGGGAGACTCGTAAAGCTGGGCGTCCCGGCGGGTGCCGTCACGGCGATCCTGCCCCACATCCTCAAGTTGTTCAGCACCTATCTGACCCCGGACATCCTCCGCAAGATCGCCGAGGCGCTCCCGGCCATCCCGGGCGTCGACGTCGCCTCGCTCCTGGGCACCCCGCCGGGTGCCGTCGCCGACTCGTCCCCGGAGACCGATCCGTCGGCCGGCGGCTGACCGAACCATCCCTAAGGCAAAACGCGCCCGCCCGAGTTCCCCGCCGCGCGGATCGGTGCATCCTCTTCCATTAGGGGATGGTCCGCGAGTCTGGGGACGTTCGAACTCCGCACCACGCCCGGCCTTCCGAAGAAGGTTGTCATCTCAGAGTGATCGGAGGAAGCGTCGTCAAAGCATTTCGCGCCGAACGAACCCAATCTCCAAGCCCGAAAAATCCGTGCAAACCGTTTCCAGGCTGGATTTTGTGTCAAATGGCTTCGTTCTCAGGCGTCCGCGAACGAAGCCAATCGCCTTCGGCCTCAGCACGAATGCAGCCGGGAGGCAAAAACCGCTTCACGACGCGAACATCACGGTTTCCCACCCGGATGGAGAACCAATCGAAGCCAATTGCGGGACCCTTGCACGGGTCGATGGACGGGTGGGGAGATGTCCGACGGCAAGGTCGGCGGGAGGGATCGGCGCGGGAACGGCCAGCGTCCGGCATGGCGGATCGGGCGGCTAAGAGGGTATGCTGAAGGCGTCGTCGGCGAGGCCTGACGACGGCCCGATCACGATTCCTGGAGATCGGTGGGGTACGCCGTGGGCGCGATCATCGTACTGGCCGAGGACGAGCCCGATCTGCGGGCCCTCTACGCCGAATACCTGCGACGCTGCGGCTACATTGTGTGGGAGGCCGCCGACGGCGCGGAGGCCACCGCGCTGATCCGCGAGCATCGCCCCGACCTCCTGCTGCTGGACCATTGGATGCCGGTCCTCAACGGCCTGGAAGTCCTCGAGCAGCTCCGCGACTCCCGCGAGGCCATCGGCCTGAAGGTCGTCATGCTGACCCATCAGCGCGACGCCGAGACCCGGCTGGAGGGCTTCGCCCTGGGGGTGGCCGCCTACTGGACCAAGGACCTCTCGCTGGCCGAGCTGGGCACGAAGGTCCAGATCCTCCTGGACTCAGCCTCCACCTAGCCGGCCTCGACGCCCCGCCCGGACGCCTCGGCTCGGCCCGGTCCCGGAGTCGGGATCGACCTCACTCGGATTCGCCATGCTCGACCCTTACCAGGACGCCCTGGGCTACCTCTTCAGCCGGCTGGACTACGAGCGCGAGGGCATGCCCAGGACGCTCGCGGAACTCGGATTGGGGCGTATGCGCAGGCTCCTGAAGCGGCTGGGCGACCCGCATCGCGGACTCCGGATCGTCCACGTCGCCGGCACCAAGGGGAAGGGCTCGACGGCCGCGATGCTGGCCGCGGCGCTGTCCGCCTCGGGCTTCCGGACGGGCCTCTACACGTCCCCCCACCTCGAACGACTGGAGGAGCGTTACCGGATCGACGGGGCGGCGATCGCCTCCGACGAGATGGTCGCCCTGGTCGACGAGGTCCGCTCGGCGGTCGAGACGATGGAGGGCGACGGGGACGACCCCCGGAGCCTGGGGGCGACCTTCTTCGAGATCACCACCGCGATGGGCCTGCTCCATTTCGCGCGACGCGGCGTCGGGGCCGTCGTCCTCGAGGTCGGCATGGGGGGCCGTCTGGACTCGACGAACGTGGTCCGGCCGCTGGTCTCGGTGATCACCAGCATCGCGCTGGATCACACCCGCCAGCTCGGCGACACCCTGGCCGCGATCGCCGTCGAGAAGGCCGGGATCATCAAGCGGGCGACCCCCGCCGTCAGCGGCGTGCAGGAGCCCGAGCCCCGCGAGGCGATCCGCCGGGTCGCCGCAGCCCGTCGCGCACCGTTCCGCGAGATCGACGCCGACTTCCACCACGAAGCCTTCGCACCGACGGCCCCGCCGACCCGGCCGACCCCCGGCCGCGCGACGGTGCGGACCTGGCGGACGGATTGGGGCGTCCTGGACGTGCCTCTCCTCGGCCCCCACCAGGCCCACAACATGGCCGTGGCCCTAGCGGGGCTGGACGCCCTGGCCGAGGCTGACCCGACCCTGGCCGTCGATCGCGAGGCCGTGGTCCGGGGCTTCGCGGGGCTGACCTGGCCGGCGCGGGTGGAGGTCATGGGATCGAGCCCCTGGCTCGTGGTCGACGGCGCCCACAACGTGGCCTCGGCCGAGGCCCTAGCGAAGACCCTGCGGGACCACTTCCCCCCCTGCCCGCGCACGCTGGTCTTCGGCACCACCCGCGACAAGGACCTCGGCGGCCAGCTCCGGGCGCTCTTGCCGATGTTCCGGGACCGGGTCGCGACCCGATACGTCCAGAACCCCCGGGCCGTGCCGGCGGAGGAGGTCGCGGCGGCGGCCGAGGCCATCGACGGCCGCCCCATGAGGGTCGCCCGCGACCCGGCCGAGGCCCTGGCCCTGGCCCGGAGCCTGACCGGGCCCGACGGGCTCATCTGCGTCACCGGCTCGCTGTTCCTCGCCGCCGAGGCGCGGGCCGTCGTCCTCGGCCGCGAGCCGGCCCCCGCCGCCGGCCGGGCCTGGAAATGAGAGCGGACACCGGAGGACCATCGACGATGAACGACGGATTCTGGCTGCGGATCGGCGCCGTCTGGGGCTTCCTGGCCGTGGCGATGGGGGCCTTCGGCGCCCATGGGCTGAAAGATCGACTGGAGGCGACGGGGCGGCTCGCCAACTTCGAGACGGCGGCCCAGTATCATATGTACCTGGCCCTGGCGCTGGTGGCCGTGGGCCTGCTCCAGGCGGCGGGCCGATCGGGCCCCGCTCTGTCGATCGCGGCGTGGTGCTTCCTGATCGGCTCGGCGGTCTTCTCGGGTACACTTTACGCTCTGAGCCTCTCGGGCCTGCGATGGCTCGGGGCGATCACGCCGGTCGGCGGCGTGCTGATCCTCGTCGGCTGGGCGGCGCTGGCCGTCGCGGCCGGGACGGCGGGCGGGCGTCCGGGCCCCGCCGCGGGCGATCGCGAGCCCGTCGCGACCGCGTCCTTCAAGGAATTCTGACGAAAGGCGATCCCAAACCGGCCATGAGCAGCTACATGATTTCCGTCACCGCGGCCGACCGCGTCGGCATCGTCTACTCGGTGACGGGGGCCTTGCTCGACCTGGGCGGCAACGTCCTGGAGCTGAGCCAGACGGTCATGCGGGGGTACTTCACCATCATCCTGGAGGTCGATTTCCCCGCCCCCAAGACCCGCGACCAGATCGTCGAGGCGATCCACGAGCGCGGCAAGCGGTTCGAACTCCAGGTGCAGGTCACCGAGATCAAGCCGGGCCCGGCCGAGCCCCAAACGCCGGCCGGCGAGCGGTTCATCCTGACGGTCCTGGGCGACGACAGCCCGGGGATCGTCCACAGCATCGCCGGCTCGCTGGCGGCCCACGGGGCGAACATCGTCGACCTCCACGCCCGGGTCGACGGCACGCGGTTCTCACTGGTCATGGAGGCCCTGATCCCCCACGACCTGACGCCGGCCGCGATCCGATCCGAGCTGGAGCGCTACGGACGCGCCCACAAGCTGGAGGCCTTCGTCCAGCACGAGAACATCTTCGCCGCCACCACCGAGCCCAGCCCGGTCCGCCTCAGCGCGGCCCTTCGAAGCCAAGGAGACAGCCTTGCATCGCACTGAAGACGTCCTGGCCACCCTCAGCATGATTCGCCAGCACAAGCTGGACGTCCGCACGGTGACGATGGGCATCGACCTGGCCCCCTGCGCCTCGCCCGACGTCGCCGTCCTCTGCGACCGCATCCGGGCCCGGCTGATCCACTACGCCGGCCGGCTGCGGGCCGTCTGCCGCGAGGTTGAGGCCCGCTACGGCATCCCGATCGTCAACCGACGGATCGCCGTCAGCCCCATCGGCCGGATCGCCGCCGGCCAGAAGGCCGAAGGGCTCCTGGCCGTCGCCCGGACGCTGGACGCCGTGGCCGCCGAGGTCGAGGTCGACCTCGTCGGCGGCTTCACGGCGCTGGTGCAGAAGGGCTGGACCGACAGCGAGCGCCGGCTCATCGCCGCGCTGCCGGAGGTCCTGTCGACGACCAAGCGGGTCTGCTCCTCGGTCAACGTCGGGACCACGGCCGCCGGGATCAACATGGACGCCGTCGCCGCCCTGGGGCACGTCCTCAAGGAGACGGCCGAGCTGACCCGCGACCACGACGGCTTCGGCTGCGCCAAGCTCGTGATCTTCGGCAACGCCCCCAACGACAACCCGTTCATGGCGGGCGCCTTCCACGGTGCGGGCGAGACCGACTGCGTGATCAACATCGGCGTCAGCGGGCCGGGGGTGGTCAAGGCGGCCGTCGAGGACCTGGTCGCACACGCCCCCACGAGGCCCACGCTCGGCGACATCGCCGAGGAGATCAAGAGCACGGCCTTCCGCGTGACCCGCGTGGGCGAGCTGATCGGCCGCGAGGTCGCCGCCCGGCTGGGCGTGGCCTTCGGAATCGTGGACCTCTCCCTCGCCCCCACGCCGCAGATCGGCGACAGCGTCGGCGAGATCCTCCAGGCGATGGGCGTCTCGCGGCTGGGCGGGCCGGGCTCGACGGCCGCGCTGGCGCTCCTGAACGACGCTGTGAAAAAAGGGGGGAGCTTCGCCAGCTCCAGCGTGGGCGGGCTCTCCGGGGCGTTCGTCGCCGTCAGCGAGGACGCGGCGCTCGCCCGCGCCGTCGAGGTGGGCGACCTGACCCTGGCCAAGCTCGAGGCCATGACGGCGGTCTGCTCGGTCGGCCTGGACATGATCGCCGTCCCCGGCGACACCGACGCCGAGACCCTCTCGGCCCTGATCGCCGACGAGGTCGCCATCGGCGTCATCAACCACAAGACGACGGCCGTCCGGGTGATCCCCGTGCCGGGCAAGAAGGCCGGCGAACGCGCCGTCTTCGGCGGCCTCTTCGGCGAGATGGACATCCTCGCCATCCACGCCGCCGGCGGCTCGGCCGAGTTCGTCCGCCACGGCGGGCGCATCCCTGCCCCGCTCTCCAGCCTCCGCAACTGATCGGCCCGGGGGCGGTCCGGCGCCGGTGCGCCAGATCGCCCCACTTCGCCTTGGCAGGGAGGGACTCCAGGGGTAGACTCCCGGACGCACGATCTCGGGCTGGACGAGCAGCCCGGCATGGACGCAGGATCGCATCTAGGAAGGATGATGTCATGGTGACGCCGACGCGGATCGCTCGCGGCCTGGGCATACTCGGCGTGATCGCCTTCATGGCGGTGGCGACGGGCTCCTCGATCGCCACCTCGAACCTTCAGGACGACCCCGCCGCGGCACTGGCCCCGGCCCTCCCGGCAGGCCTGGACGACCCGACGCCGGCGCCCGGGACGCTCGACCCCGCGCCCGCCCTCCCCGACGCCGCGCCGGCGCCCACGAAGCCGGAGCCCCTGAAGGACCTCCCCGCCGCGCCCGACGAGCCCGCGCTCAAGCTGGACATCCCGCCCGCCCCCGCGACGACCCCGCGACCGACGGCCGCGCCGGCCCCGATCGACGAGCCGGCCGCCAACCCGCTGCCGCCCGCCCGCGAACGCGAGCCGATCGCGGCACCCGAGCCGATCGCGGTGCCCGAGCCGGCCCCGGCCGCCCGGCCCCGCCCCTCGGCCGACGACCCGGACGCGAAGGCCCGCTCGTTCGTCGAGCGGAACCGCAAGGAGGCCGACGAGCAGCTCAAGGCCCTCCGCGAGGAGGCCGCCCAGCTCAAGGCCCGCCTGGGACGCGTCGAGGCGGGCATCCGCCGCTGGGAGTCGCTCGCCGAGGCGCTCGATCGCAGCGAGGACCGCGCCGCCATGCGGAACCCGGCCGAGGTCCGCGGCCGGTCCGAGGTCCAGCAGTACATCGTCCCCGGCCGGGCCCCCGTCATCATCCAGTCCCAGCCGGTCACCCGCTCGGACTACGTCCCCGCCCCCCTGCCCCGCTGACGGCGAAACGCCCGGGAACTCACGCGGCCCGGACCTCCGCCAGGAGGCTCCGGGTCGCCTCGTGCGCGGGGGCGTCGAACACCCGGCCCGGCTCCCCCGACTCGACCACGCGGCCCTCACCGAAGACGTGCACGACGCTCGCGACCTTGCGGGCGAAGCCCATGGCGTGCGTCACCACGATCATCGTCTGGCCGTCGCGCGCCAGGTCGGTCATCACCCCCAACACCTCGCCGGTCATGCGCGGGTCGAGGGCGCTGGTCGGCTCGTCGAAGAGCATGACCTCGGGGCCCATCGCCAGGGCCCGCGCGATGGCCACCCGTTGCTGCTGGCCTCCCGATAGCTCCCTCGGCCGCGCGTCCAGGCGATCGGCCATGCCGACGCGGTCCAGGAGCGCCCGGGCTCGCTCGACGGCCTCATTCCGCCCCATCCCCAGCACTTGGACGGGGGCCTCGATCACGTTCTGCAGGACCGTCTGATGGGCGAAGAGGTTGAACGCCTGGAAGACCATACCCATCCGTCGGCAGACCCGTCGCGCCGCCCTCGCGTGCTCGGCCGGGGTCTGCTCGGCGGTCAGCTCCAGGTCACCGATCGCGACCCGACCGGCCTGGAATCGCTCCAGGCCGTTCAGGCACCGCAGGAACGTGCTCTTGCCGCCGCCGGAAGGCCCGATGAGGCAGGCCACATCCCCCTTCGCGACCGCGAGGTCCACGCCGCGGAGCACCTCGACGACCCCGTGGCGCTTGACCAGCCCTTCGACCACGATCATGCGAGCCCCCCCTTCACGCCTTCGGCGCCCAGTCGGCGTTCGGACCATCGCGAGAACCAGGAAAGCGGCAGGCTCATCGCCAGGTAGATCGCGGCCGTCGCCGCGGCGAATTCCACCACGCCCCCGGTGCTGTTGGCCAGGATCGAGTACTGCTTGGTCAGCTCGACCAGCGTGATCACCGAGCAGACCGAAGTGTCCTTGAACAGGGCGATGAAGTCGTTCGAAACCGGCGGGATCACCAGGCGGACCGCCTGCGGGATCACGATCCGCCGCAGCGCCGTCCAGCGCGACATCCCGAGCGCCAGGGCCGCCTCCATCTGCCCGCGGGGGACCGCCTGGAGCCCCGCCCGGTAGATCTCGGCCTCGTAAGCCGAGTAGTTCAGGGCTAGCCCGGCGATCCCCGCCACCCAGGGGGGGAGGCGGAGCACGAAGAACAGGACGTAGAGCTGGAGCATCAACGGAGTACCCCGGATCAGCTCGACGTAGGCCGCCAGCAGGCCGCGAAGCCAGCCGGGCCCGTACATCCGGCCCAGCGCGACGGCCAGGCCGATCGCCATCGCCAGCGGCATCGAACCGAACGAGAGCCCGAGCGTCACCCGGGCCGCGTCGAACAGCCGGCCTCGATACCGCGCCAGCAGCTCCCAGCCCCTGGCCGAGAACTGGCCCGAGGCCGGCGCGATCGGGCCGGCGAACTCGGTCAACTCGCGCTGCAGGTCGTTCCAGATCCCGTATTTCTCGTAGATCCGCCGCAACTCGCCCGAGGCCGCGAGCCGGCCGATCCCCTCGTCCAGGGCGTCCCTCAGCGCGGCGTCGGCCTTCCGCGTGTAGATCACGTAGTACCCCCGAGAGACGGGGGGGCCGATGGCTTCAAGGCCTGGGAAACGGTCCTTGTAGAAGAGGGCGGCGGGGACGTCCTGCAGCGTGAGGTCGTACTGGCCGTTCTGGGTCGCGAGCATGGCGTCGGTCGCGCCGTCGAAGCGGACGACCTCGATCGTCGAGCCGGCCTCCTCCTCCGCGAAGACGTCGGCCGCGGAGCCGACCAGGACCCCGACACGCCAACGGCGGCCGTCGGCGCGGGGCCTCTTGAGGTCTTCCCACGACCCGATCGAGCCCCCCGTCGGGCCCATGAGCTGGAGTTGGTAGATGTAGTAGGGCCGGGTGGCGAGGTAATCGCGAGAGCGGACCTCGGTCCACTCGTAGCCGTTGACCACGGCGTCGAACCGGCGGGCGTCGAGGACGGAGAGGAGCTTGTCCCACTGGCCCTGAGAGAACTCGGCCGACGCGCCGAGGCCGCCGGCCAGCCGCTCCATCATCTCGACCTCGAAGCCCGTCACCGAGCGTGGCGAGGCGGGGTCGGGGAACGCGTAGGGCCCTCCCCCTTCCATGTCGCTGCCGTATCGGAGGATCTTTCCCGCACGGACGTCTTGGAGCGCGTCCGCGTGTGCGACGGGGGCGAGGGCGAGGGCGGCGAGGGCCGCGAGGATCAGGGGCGACGAGGAGGATCGCGGCGGGACGCGCCGGGTCGTCGAGGTGGTCGGGCGTGGGGCGGGGCGGGCGGAGGCGTCGGATTCCGATGCGGCAGGCTCTCCTTCCATCAACTGGGTCCTTTCCGGCCGTCGGCCTTCGATCATTCGGGGGCGGGCGTGGTCGATTCCTCGGAAGGCTGGCGCGGCGTGGGGCCTTCGGCGGGAGGCCCGCCCTGGCGTCGGGGCGAACGACCTGCGACCCCGGTCGCCGAGCGGGCCCGGGGGTCGGGCATCAGCCGCGTGAGCCGGCCGACGTAGAATCGGTGGCCCCGCCACTGGACGTGGCTGTTCAGGAGGGCGTCGAACCAGAGCGGCAGGAGCATCAGGTCCTTGATCGGGCTGTAGATCAGGTGCCGGAGCTTGGGGAACGATCCCCCCAGCCACCGGGCCTGCACCGCGTCGCGGGCCATCCCGAGCCCGACCAGTCCGAGCAGGCCGCCCCAGGCGATGCCCGACTCGCCCGAGAACGCCCAGACCAGGCCGATGGTCGTCAGGTTCGCGAGCGGCTCGGCGACGAACGCCGGCAGGGCCAGGCGGCGGCGGATCTTGAACCAGCGCGAGTGCCGGTTGAGGAACCAGGTGAAGCCCCGGCGGCGGTTCACGTTCTCGATGACGTGGTGGCTCAGTCGGATCGAGTAGCCGGCCTTGCGGACCCGCATGCCGATCACCTGATCCTCGGCCAGCAGGTTCCGGACCGCCGCGAACCCGCCGATCGCCTCCAGGACCGAGGCCCGCAGCATCATCGACTTGCCGACGACGCAGGTCACGCCCAGCACCGAGGCGAGGGCCATGCCGCCGGCGATGTAGCCGTTGAGCTGGAGGTTCTCCATCACGGCCCCCCCCTGGATCTCCCCCTCGCCGACGAAGAGGTTCGTCACCAGGCCCACGCTAGGCTCGGCCAGGTGGCAGGCCGTCTCGCGGAGGTACGAAGGGCGGGCGCGGACGTTGGAGTCGCTGATGAGGAGCACGTCGTGGCGACGGAACGGCTCCATCGCCGCCAGGCTCTCGACCTTGGGGTTGAGGCCGAACGGCGGGCAGCCCACCACCAGCCGGGCGTCCTGCTCCGGATGCTCTTCCATCAGCTTGCGGACCACGGCCGCCGCCGGGTCGGCGGGGTCGGCCACGCAGAAGAGGAGCTGATAGGTCGGGTAATCCAGGGCGAAGAAGCTGGCGAGGTTGGTCTCCAGCTCCTCGTCAAGCCCCTTCAGGGGCTTGAAGATCGTGACCGGCGGGGTATGATCCGGGAGGCCGCGAGGGCGGCGGGTGATCCAGAAGAGGCAGCAGGTCGACGCCAGCGTCGTCGCCACGGCGACGGCGGCCACGAGCCCGAGCAACAGGTCGGCGGTCTGGATCGACGTCATGCTCACCCCGAACCCGGCGAAGCGGCCGGCGGCCGCCATCCATGGGAGGATCGCCCCGGCGTCGCGGTGGGATCGCCGAGGCTCCCGGTTCCCCCGGATACGGCCTCGTCGAGATTCGACGCCGTCGCACTCCCTAGATCATAACGTCGGCGACGATTTCGACCAATCCGGCTTGCGACGGTTCTCGGGATCTTCCGGAGCCTTTCTCCGGCCCTCCACCCGCAAGCGGAAAAGCGCGGCTCCCGTGCGCCTCTCGTGAAGCCCCCGGCGGCGGCGTGGTAAGCTTGGGTCTTGGCGCCGACGCGTTCCCGATCGATCGAGGAAGGGAGACTTCGATGAGACGACGCTCCAGGGTGGGAGGGCCGCCGGCCCTCGCGGGGTTCTTCACGCCGCTGGTCCTCCTCGCCGTCGGGATCGCCGCCCTCGCCCAGGCGCCGGCCAGCCCGCCTGCGGAGGAGGATCCGACGGCCCGTCCCCGCAACCGGATGGTCCAGCGCCACCTCGTCGAGCGCGGGATCAAGGATCCCCGCGTCCTGGACGCCTTCCGGACCGTCCCTCGCCACAAGTTCCTGCCGCCGGGGACCAACCGCCAGGCCTATGACGACGAGTCCATCCCGATCGGCGAGGGGCAGACGATCACCCCGCCCTACGACGTGGCCTTCATGACCGAGGTCCTCGAACCCAAGCCGACCGACAAGGTCTACGAGGTCGGCACCGGCTCGGGATACCAGTCGGCGATCCTCTCGCGGCTGGTGAAGGACGTCTACTCGGTCGAGATCCATGCCCCCCTCGGCGAGCGGGCCGCGAAGGTCCACAAGGAACTCGGCTACACCAACATCCACACGAAGGTCGGCGACGGCTACGAGGGCTGGCCCGACGCCGCCCCGTTCGACGCGATCATCGTCACCTGCGCCCCCCAGCGCATCCCCGGGCCGCTGGTCGAGCAGCTCAAGGAAGGCGGTCGCATGGTGATCCCCCTCGGCGACCGATTCACCCAGAGCGTCCACCTGGGGATCAAGCGCGACGGCAAGCTGGTCATGAAGGAGCTGAAGCCCACCCTGTTCGTCCCCATGACCGGCAAGGCGCTACGGGAGACGGCCGAGCCCAAGGCCGCCGAATCGACCCAGCCCGCCCCCAAGGCCGAGCGATGAGCGGACGTCCGGCAACGCCGCGGAGATCCCCCGTGAACAAGTCGATGCCCGTCACCTGGTCGCTCGCGATCGGCCTGATCTTGGCCCTCTCCTCGGCGGGCGCCGCCCAGCAGCCGACCGGCGAGATCCTCCGGCCGCCACCCCCCCCCCGCGACGATCTGGAGCTGGACGCCAACGGCGACGGCGTGCCCGACGGCTGGTACAACGCCCGGGACGCCGCGATCGAGCAAGCCGGCGGCGCGGCCGGCCCACGCTTCGTCCGCTTCGCCTGCGAGCGTCGCGGCCGCCCGGCCCGCCTCAGCCGCGCCTTCGGGGTGGACGGACGTCAGGTCGAGGCGATCGTCCTGGGCCTGTGGGTCCGCCTGAAGGACGTCGAGTACGGCGAGCGCGGGGGCGAGGAGCCGAGCCTCCTCATCGACTTCCTCGGCGACGAGTTGAGGCACCTCTCGCGGGGCACGATGGGCCCCTGGACGCGCTCGGTGGGCGACCGCTGGACCCGCGTCGCCAAAAGGATCGCCGTCCCCCCAGGTGCGCGCGACGCCATCATGTCGGTCGGCCTCATGGGGGCGGCGGGCCGCCTCGACGTGGACGGCCTGACGTTTGAAATGGTCCCCCGCCGATCGGTCGAGACCACGAACCTCGTGGTCAACGGCGATTTCGAGCTGGGCGACCCGGTGCCGGCCTACTGGATCGTCAACAACGACGCCGCCCGGACGTCACCCGGACGCGAGTCCGACACGGCGATCGAACTGTCGCGATCCGGCGCGCGGGTCCTGAGCGGGCTGGCCCTGCCGGTCGAGGGCTTCGACGCCCTGGAGCTTTCGCTCTACGCCAAGGGGCAGGGCCTTCGCGGCTCGGGGGGTGCCGCCGCGGCCTTCTACTTCCTCGACGCCCAGGGCGAGCCGCTGGGGGGGCGCCGCGGCGGCGCACCGGCGTTCCAGTGGGCCGGCACGTTCGACTGGCGACCCCAACGCACGGTGGTCCCGGTCCCCCGCGGCGCCGTGCGCGCCGTGGTCCAGCTCGAGAAGTCCGACGGCGTGGGATCGCTGCGGGTCGACGACCTGCGTGTCACCGCCGCGCCGAATCCCGAACTCGGCTCCTGGGGCCCTTACCAGGCCGCCGACGACGTCATCGGCTGGCACGAGCACCAGTCCGCCGCGGAGATCGCCGCCGGCTCGGCCCTCGATTTCTCGTTCCTGAGCCCCTCGCCGGCGGGCTCGAAGGGGGCCGTGGTCGTCAAGGACGGCCGGCTCGCCTTCCGCGAAGGCGGGCGGGCCCGGTTCTTCGGCGTCCAGCTCCTGCCTCCGACCGCCTTCCAGGAGTTGGAGAAGTCCGACGCCCTGGCCGACCGCCTGGCCCGCTCGGGCGTGAACCTCGTCCGGATCGGCGAGCTGGACACGCCGCTCGGCCCCGACCGGAGCCTCCTCGACGACGCCCGGGACGACACCAAGGAGTTCGACCCGATCGCCCTGGAGCGGCTCGACCACCTGATCGCCGCCCTGCAAAAACGCGGGATCTACGTCGCGCTGGAGCTGCTGGGCGGCCGTCGATTCCGGGCCGAGGACGAGGTGAAGGCGGCCGGGCTGCTCCCCGCCGGCGGGGGGCCCGCGGCGCTCCTCGACCCCGGCATCGGCAAGCTCGCGCGGGACACTTCCGTCGCGTTCCTGTCCAGGCGCAACGCCGAGACCGGCCGCACGCTCCTGGACGACCCCGGCGTGGCGTGGGTCACGCTCGCGGGCGAGGTCTCCCTGTTCGACCTCATCGACCGGCCGGATTCGCTCCCCGCCGTTTATGGGGCGGAGCTGCGGGCCCGGGCCGAGAAAGCGCGGGGGGTCTCCGGTCGTCGGCTCTGGCAGTCGATCGAGTCGGCTCACTACTCCGGCTGGGCCGCGAGCCTGCGCAAGGCCGGCCTGAAGGCGCCGCTGGCCGGCGTCTCGCACTGGCGGCGAGAGCCCGAGTTCGCGGCCTCCCTCTCCGCGACGGGCCTGGACCTGATCGACGACCGCCTGTACTGGGCCCCTCCCCTCTGGTCCGACCCCGAGTTCCGCTCGCAGCTCTGGGCGGCGGACGGCGGGCTCGCGGCCGGGGCCTCGCGCAAGCAGGTGGAGGGCAAGCCCTACGTGGTGGGGCAGTGGTGCCCGCAGACCCTGGGCGCCTGGGCCCTGCCTCACGAGGCCGCCGATCAACTCCTGGCCTCGGCCACGGCCTTGCACGAGGATTGGGACGCCCTGGTCCGACGGGGCGTCTTCATCCATCCCAAGGTCTGGGGCGAGGGCCCCGTCGGCACCGTGGGCGTCGAGGACATCTTCCAGATCCCCGAGGTCGCCAACGGCGTCCCCCAGGTCTTCGCCCTGTGGCCCCACGCCGCATCGATCCTGCTCCGCGGGCGGGGCGAGGCCGCGACTCCCCACGACTCCGGGACGGCGCGCAACACACCCCGGCGGCGGGGCCCCGTGCCGGGATGGGACCACGATCGCGGCCGGCTGGTCGTCGACACGCCCTACACCCAGGGGATCGCCGGCTGGAACGGCGGCGAAGGGGCGGATTTCCCCACGCTCGGCGTCTCCGCCGAGTCGCCGTTCGCGGTCGTCGTGGCCTCGTCGGCCGGCCCGAAGCCGATCGCCGAGGCCGAGCGTCTGCTGGTCACCACGATCGCCCGCGTGGAGCCCACCGGCTACCGCTGGGTCGACCCCTGGAAGCGCGAGACCTCCGACCCGGGCCGCCCGCCGTTCCTCCAGGAGCCCGTCCGGGCGCGAGTGGAGTGGCGGCGCAAGGGGACGATCAAGGCCTTCGCCCTCGACGCCTCCGGGGCCCGGGCGAAACCCGCGACGGTCGAGCCCCTCCCCGACGGCGCGGGCGTCGCGCTGATCGTCGACGGTCGATCCGCCGCGATCCACTGGGAGTTGATCGCCGAATGACGACCATCGTCACCGGAGGCGCGGGATTCATCGGCTCGCACCTCGTCGACCGCCTGCTCGACGACGGTCGCGAGGTCGTCGTCGTCGACGATTTCGACGCCTACTATCCCCGCGCCGTCAAGGAGGCGAACTTGGCCGCGGCGCTCGCGCGGCCCGGCTGCCGCCTGGTGGAGCTGGACGTACGCGACGCGGCCGGCGTGGGTGCCCTGGTCCGGGAGACGCGTCCCGAGGCCATCGTCCACCTGGCCGCCCGCGCCGGGGTGCGCCCCAGCATCGCCGCGCCGGCCCTCTACACCGAGGTCAACGTCTTGGGGACGGTGAACTGGCTGGAGGCCGCCGCGCGGCTCGACCCCCTGCCCCGGTTCGTCTACGCGTCCAGCTCGAGCGTCTACGGCGACCGTGACGAGGGACCGTTCCGAGAGAGCGACCCCGTCGACCGGCCGGTCAGCCCCTACGCCGCGTCGAAGCGGGCCTGCGAGCTGATGGCGCACGCGTTCCACCATCTCCACGGCCTGCCGATTACCGGCCTCCGGTTCTTCACCGCCTATGGGCCGAGGAACCGGCCCGACCTGGCGGTTTCGCTGTTCGCGGACCGGATCGAGCGCGGAGAGCCGGTCGTGATGTTCGGCGACGGCGGCACCCGGCGCGACTACACCTACGTCGGCGACATCGTCGACGGCGTGGCGCGCGCCATCGACCGTTGCGAGGGCCTGAAGCTCTACAACCTGGGGAACTCCCGTCCGGTCGAGCTTCGGGAGATGATCGAGACCCTCGCCGCGGCCCTGGGCAAGCCGGCTCTCATCCGTCTCGCCCCGGAGCAGCCGGGAGACGTCCGACAGACCTTCGCCGACGTCTCGCTGGCCGCCCGCGAACTGGGCTACGCCCCGAGCACGTCGCTCCGCGAGGGCCTGGACCGATTCGTGGCCTGGTATCGTTCGCCGAGGAGCTGAGCCCGAAGCCTTCGAGTCGAGGATGGAGAGCGTACGGCCGGAAACGACGAACCGCGTCGGGCGCAACCCCCGAAAAGGGTCCGCCGACGCGGTCGGTGGATCGAGGCGACGAGGAGGGACGACGGCTCAGATGAGGTCCTTGAGGGCCTTGAGCGGGAGGACCTTGACGACCTTGCGCGCCGGCTTGGCCTTGATGGTGATCTGCTCCTTGGTCGCCGGGTTGAAGCCCGGGCGGGCCTTGGTGGCCGGTTTGTGCTGGACCTTGATCTTCAGCAGGCCGGGGATGACGAACAGCCCGGGGCCCTTCTTGCCGATCTCCTTCTCGATCAGCTCGGACATGGCCTCGAACACGCCGGCGACGTCCTTCTTGCTCAGGTTCGTCTTGGCGGCGATGGCGGTGAAGATCTCGGTCTTGGTCGCGGCCTTCGCGGCGGTCTTGGCGGCAGGGGCCGGGGCCGCCTTCGCTTCCGCGGCCTTGGGAGCGGCTTTCTTGGCCATTGCAGGATCACCCTTTTCCAGAAAGATCGACGCCGAACGTCTTGCGAGCCGGTCGATTCCCCCCTCCCCGTTGAAGAGCGGTCGTCGTGGCTCCTGCCGATCGTTTTCGACGATTATGCCGCAAACCTCCAGAGAAAATCAGGGCCCCCCCCCGAAAATCCAGGGTTTTCGGCGATTTTCCCGCTCTCGCCCCGCTTGGCCCCCCGTTTTCGGGCGTTTCGCGGGGGATCGCCGCGCCTCCATCGCCCTCCCCTCAGACCGCGACGGTCGGCCGCAGCGGAGCGAAATCCATCAGGAACGTCCCCGTGGCGGACATCATGTCGACCATGAAACCGTCCCGAGCATAGGCCTCGGCGCTCCGCGAAGCCTGCCCGAAGTCGGCGAAGACCTGGCGCATCAGGCGGGTGCCGTCGCTGATCCGCAGGATGATGGTCGGGCTCTGGGACCGCGTCTCGTTCCTCATGTTCACCTTCCTCGCCGACTCCCGAATGCGAAGGCCCGGGTTCCTTGCGGCGACCCCGCGACGAACCTTCGCCGATTCCCTTGGCCCGAGGGCCCAGGGGCGTCGCTCCTCCCCATCCGCCGGGGAGGACGCATCCTCGTCCACCATGTACGCAAGCTCGGGCCAGTTGTGCCGCTCCTGGCCTGATGTTTCACGAATTCCACGCCATGTTGCGCCAAGGCGGCGCAAGCGGCGGCCAGGAGAGTGGATCAAGCGTCGCGTACGGCGACCCTCGGCCGCTCTCAGGGCCTTCGACGAGACACCCCAGTCGGGTCCTCGGATCAGAGGCGGGGGGCGGCGGGCTTCAGGGGGGGCGTGAACGCGGGGACGCCGTGCGGCCTCACCCTTCGCTTGTACACGATGTTGCCGCTGGCGGCGTAGAGAACATCGAAATCCGGCCCGCCGAACGACACGGCGGCGGCGGCCCCTCGGGGGGTGGGGATGATCGCATTGACCCGACCCGCCTGGTCGCAGACCTGGACGCCCAGGCTCGTCGCCGCGTAGAGCCGGCCGTCACGGTCCACGCAAAGGCCGGCCGTCCCGGCGTCGCGCGCGTCGTCCGGGAGATGGAGATGGTAATAACGCTGGCCGTATCGGAGCGAGAGGTCGGGCTGGACCTGGAAGCTGTAGACCCAGCGGCTGGCCGCGTCGGCGACGTACATCAACGATTGGTCCGGCGAGAGGGCCACGCTCCCGGCGTCGGGCAGCCCGGTGTTCGAGACGACGGGCTCGCCCTCGGGCGATCGGGCCTCGACCTGCCGGCCGCTCGTGGACGTCTCGCCGGGCCCGGGGAACAGCCGGAAGCGGACTCCGTCGTTCCGCGTGAGCCGCCCGAGGAGCGCATCGACGATCGCCTCGGGCCGATCCTCGACCGGCTCGGCGCGACCGTCGCCGATCCGGGCGATCCGCGACGCCGAGGCGTCGCTCACGAAGACGTCGCCCGCGGGGTCCACGGCCATCGAGGCGGCGGCCGCGCCCTCGGCGGCGACCGTCCAGCCCTCGCCCGGGATCAGGATCTCCTGGAGCTTGTCCGACCCCGGCCCGGCCTGGATCGGCGTGGGCCAGCCTTTCCAGAGCCATCGCATGGCCTCGGGAAAGATCTCCGTGGCGTGCTTGGAGCTGTGCCCGCCGTCGCCCCAATCGTGGGCGACCTCGTATCCGGCGAAGGTGAGCGCCCTCTCCATCTCCTGGTTGGCCATCCACCAGTCGCCGCCGTAGATGTTCAGGTCGTTGGAGCCGTCTTCCAGGAAGACGCGCAACGGCTTCGGCTCGTACTTGCGGATGAGCGTGGGATAGTCGTTGCCGCCCCGCAGGCCGACGTAGGTGCCGATGGCGCTGAAGACCCGCCGAAAGGCCGAAGGACGCTCCCAGGCGGCCGTGAAGGCGCAGATCGCCCCGCTGCTGGATCCGCCGATCGCGCGGTCGTTCCCGTCCTTCGAGAGACGGACGGGCCGGCCGTCCTCCGCCTGGTGCTTCTCGACCTCGGGCAGGAGTTCCTCGGTCAGGAACCGGACGTAGGCGTCGCCGAGGCCGTCGTATTCGAGGCTCCGATTGAAGCGGTCGAGGGCCGCGTCGGTCGGGGCCTTCACCCGGCCGTGCATCACGAACACGCCGATGAGAACCGGGATCTCTCCCTTCGCGATCAGCTCGTCGAAGACCGCCGGCGCGTTGTACTGCAGGCCGTCCTGGCAGACGAACAGGCACGCGGGCTTTGATGGGTCGTACTGCTTCGGGATGTAGATCCAGTAGTCCCGCGTCGTCCCCGGGAAGACGGTGCTCGACCCGAACGCATGCTTCTGCACCTCCCCTTTCGGGACCTCATCGGCGGCGACGGCGGCCGAGGCGATCGTCGCCAAAAGGATGATCGGGAGGGCGAGTCTCGGCCGTGCCATCGGTCGTCGCATCATCGTGCGCAGTCCTGGGAAGGGGGAACGCCTGGGGAGCGCGGCGGGTCCCGGACGAGGTTCGAGAAGATCGAACTCGATCGGAACGGCCGATGATTTTAGCCCGGTGATCGCCCGGGCGAAAGGGAGGGCCGCAGGTCGGGCCCGGCAAGGCGAAATGAGGTGAGAGGAGGGAGAAACGGCAATGGGCGCACCAGGATTCGAACCTGGGACCTTACCCTTATCAGGGGTACGCTCTAGCCAACTGAGCTATGCGCCCTTTGCTTGCGACAGGTAACAATGTACCCGAAACCCAGGGTGAGTCAACCACCCAGTCCTCTGCCGACTGAGATATCCCGATTCCCGCCGCCGGTGGATACGAAACGACCCGCCCGGCGGATTCAAGGTCCGCCGGGCGGGTCATGGGGGCCCGTCGTCTCGTTCAGGCCGTCATCGTTCCAGGCCGGTCGTCGCCCGGCGTGGACTTAGTTGATGAACGCGTCCTGGCTGACCGGCTGCTGCTTGTAGGGGACAGGGAGCTTGCTGCCGGCGGGGGTCAGGATCTTGGCATACACGACGCCGTCGATCGAGTTCTGGATGAACCGGACGGAGCCGTCGCAGAAGGCGAAGTTGCTGCCGTTCGGGTGCCCGCTGGTGACGAACGGGAAGGTCCCCTTGATCGTCAGGGCCTGGCCGTAGCCGATGTTCTCGAAGTTGCCGACCCGATTGGCGGCCGCCCAGGTCGTGGCGTCGGTGGAGTTGGTGCCATCGGCCAAGGCCGTGTTGCACGCGCCACTGGCCCCACAGATGTCGTCGGAGCCCATGAACAGGGCGAAGGTCGGCCAGGGGGCGGCCCAGTTGCTCTCGACCATGCCGGAGTACGCCGTCCCGGTCGAGTAGCCGACCAGCGTGCTCTCGCCGATCAGGACGGTCGAGCCGGAGCCGTCGACGATGCTGGCGGTGGTGGTCTTCGTGCCGCCCCAGCCCGGGTTGCGTCCGCTGAGGGCGCCGGGGATGTCGGTGACCGTGTCGATCCCGTTGTTGTTGCTGTAGATCGAGTTGATGAACATGACGCCGAGCTTCTGGTTGACGCCCTGGGCCAGCGCCCCGGCGGAATCCCAGCTGAGCGCCTGGCTCTGGCTGCCGCCGGCCGAATCGCCGTCCATCGTGAAGCCCTGCCACCGCAAGGGGGCGGCCGCGTACCGGGCGAAGCCGCCGTTGGCGGCGTAGCTCAGGTTGCCCTCATTCGGGGTGAAGTTGGAGTCGTCCGGGCATCGCAGGATGGCGAGGGCCGTCCGGGAGATGAGGGCGTTCGGCGTCGACGTGCCGGGGGCCGTCGTCGCCAGGTAGTTCAACTCATGCGTCCAGTTGTTCGCCAGGTCGGCCTGGTCGAGATCCTGGAGGATTTCGACGACCCAGCTCTTGGCCGCGCGGGGGGCGATGGTCGTGGCGTTGGGGGCCTGGGCCTCGTAGAGGACCGACTCGTTCGCCGCGTCGTGCGCGGGCGTGACCGGATATTCGAAGAACGTGCCCGCCGCCGGGTAGGCGCCCTTGCGGATGGCGTAGTTGTTGAGCGCCAGGCCGATGTTCTTGAGGTTGTTCTGGCACTGGGCGCGGCGGGCGGCCTCGCGGGCCGACTGGATGGCCGGCAGCAGCAGGCCGACCAGGACGCCGATGATGCTGATGACGACCAGCAGCTCGATCAGCGTGAAACCTTGGCGACGACGACGGGGCTTCATGAAGGCTGTCCTTTCACTAGACGGGGAGAACGAGACTACCGGAATCGTATCCAAACATCGACCCCTAAGACAATACGTTCGGCCCGGGCCCCTGTGACGAGGCCCGGGCCCCGGGCCGGGCTCATTCGATCGTCCGACGGTACAGGACGGCGGCCTGGTAGGCCCCCATCGACTCGGGGTCGAAGCCCGTGAGCTTCAGGCGGTCGACCACGAAGAAGCTGCGATAGCGAGTGTTCTCGGCCGTGGAAGCCCCGATCTCCGGCCCCAGGATGTCGAAGGCCGCCTGGGGGTAGGTGGGATCACCGACCATCGCGATGTCCCCCTCCCGCTTCACCTCGAAGAACCCGACCGTGATCCAGACCGCGAACTGGTGCGTCCGCACGGTGGTCAGGTTCATGACCCGCTGCATCAGCTCGCCCCGGAAATACGGGTGCTGGGTCTGGTTGACGCCGCCGCCGCCGCGACCGAGGGAGATCTCGGGGTAGCCGGTGGGGGTGTTGGCCTGGGGGATGAAGACGCTGGTCGCGCCGTCGTTGAGGTTCACCGTCGGCCCGCTCGTGACCGTCACGATGGGAGGGAGCCCGCCGATCGTCGGGTTGTTGGCCCCGGCAGGTCGAATGCGGTTGATCGAGCCGTCTCCGAGGACGCTGGCGTTGCTCTCTGCCGAGCCGTCCGGGATCTGGAAGAGCCGACGCGTGGGAATGGCCGGGGGCAGCACGGTAGCGGCGGCGGTGCTGATCGGGCCGACCACCCGGTTGTAGCCGGGGAACAGGGCCAGGTTCCGGACGCCCGGATCGTTCGTGGTGGCGGGGTCGACGACGGGGTCGGAGAAGAACGAAGGCGGCAGCGACGCCGGCCGCATCGACGTGGCGTCCACGTCCGGGAACGTGAGCGACCGGAAGGGACGCTCGGCCGGGATCTTGGTCAGGTAATCCGGGTGGGCGGAGTTCACCGGGGGGGCCGGCGGCGTGATCGCGGCGTTCTGCCCGGTCACCCCCTCGCCGAATCCGAAGAGGAAGCCCGACCCGCCGTGCCGCGCCCAGAGGAACTGCGCGAAGGCCGCCTTCATCCGATTCGCCAAACCGCCCGCGACGGGATCCGGGGCGACCGTCCCCACGTTCTGCATGGGGTGGGCGTACGCCGGGGCCCCGTTGTCCCGGGTCCCGGTGACGACCATCGGGATCGTGGGATAACCGGCAGCCAGGGGCCCCGTCCAGAGTCCCCCTGTGAATTCCGTCAGGCCGACCGCGGCCGGCAGAGGCAGCTGATATGGGTTCATCAGCTGCTGCAGGAAGGTGGGGACGGCCCCCGACATATCCTGCTTGCCGAGGAGGGCGAGGAAGACCTCCTCATCGATGATCAGGTTCAGGTTGAGCTGCCCCGCCCGGAGGTCCTGACGGGCCCAGTCGAAGTTCGTCCCCGCCGCGACGGTGCCGATCGCGCCGGCCATCTGGCTGGGGACCTCGAAGAACTCGAACATCCGGAACCAGCCGTCGCTGGCGTAGCCGCCCACGGTCGCCGGTGCGGTCGGGGTCGTGTAGAGCGTATCCGCGATGCCCGAGGCCCCGGCCGCCGTGTAGAAGAATTTGTCGACCAGGTAGGGGAACGTGTGGGGCCTGACGGGGTTCGCCGTCGCCTCGAAAGTGAACGGCTGGGCCAGCTCCGCCGTGGCGAACGGGCTCGCGACGGTTGGCGTGAGGATCGGCCTCGTGATCGCGTTGCGGCTGGTAGTCAGCACGCCGGCCGCCGCGTTGGCGAGTCCCACTCGCTGGGGTGACAGGGGATCCCCCGAGGGGGCGAACTCCGCGAAGTGCTTGGTGAACAGGCCGGGGGCCACGCCGGGCACGAGGGTCAGCTCGAAGGGGCTCGTGAAGTCGCGGTCGTGGAACGGGAAGAGGTCCCAGTACTCGGCCGGGTTCCCGCCGACGATCGTGCCGTCGTTCGGGAGGCCTAAGGTGTGATAGATCTGGCCGAGGGAGACTTGGGGCCCCTGAGAGCCGGTCTGCTGCGTGGCGCTGGTCCCGTAGTTGATGACCCCTCCCAGGGTGGTCACCGGCGCGGCGATCTGGTTGGTGTAGCCGTAGCGGGGGTCGATGTTGCCTCCCACGGCACCGTTCACCGGAACGGCCTGGCCGCCGCGATAGGGCTGGAGACGCTGATACGAGAAGATGTCATTGGTGCCTTTAAGGGTGACGATGTCCACCCGGTCGGGCTCGTCCGACGGAGTGGGGTTGGGATCGGTCCGCACGGTGCCGCCGGCATCGATGTAAGGGAACCGCATGCTGTCCACGACGACCATCGGATTGTCGTCCGAGACCGGGGCCATCGGATTGGCGGGGCGGCGCAGGCAGACCCAGTAATACGTGGCCTGCCCCGCCGTCCGGGGGATCTTGATGGGCCGGGTCGTGGTGCGCGTGCCGTCGATCTGCTTCGGGAGCACCCCGAACGGCAGGGTGAAGCCAGCCACGGCCCCGTTCATCGGGTCGTGGTCCGCGGCCAGCGTGAAGAGGTTCGCGGTGGCGGGGAGGCTGGTCGCCACCGGGATGGTCTCGCTGTCGGCCTCGGTCCCGGCGCCGGGGAAGGCGTTCGCGATCGTCGCAACGTACTTCGGGTCGGCCGCCGTGCCGAAGAAGTCGACGGCCGTCGCCCCCTTCTGACGGGGAAGAGGATTCAGGACGGCGTTGGTCGCCGGCGTGAAGGCGGCCGGGTGGAGGGGCGTCAGGCTGTGGAGCGTGGAGCCCGGCTGGAGCTGACCGTTGAAGGGGTCGGGACGGCTGCCGGGGGTGTCCTCGGTGAAGATCAGGTCCCAGCAGGCGCCGTCGTAGGGGGCGCCTGCGGCCGAGTTGAACCCGCTCAAGTTGACCTGGCCGGCGTTGTTCGCGGGCGTCCCGGTCTCGGGCTTGGTCAGCGTGTTCACCAGCTCCACGAAGAACCGGCCGGTGTCCACGCCCGACCCGACGCCCTCCTTACGGGCATAGGAGTAGGCGAGCACCTCGTTGATCGCGACCGGATTGAACTCCATCCCGAACTGCTCGAGCGGCGTGATGCCCGTCCCCGAGGTGAACGTGAGCATCGGGAGCGTGTTCAGCGGCGTCAGCGTGCCGATGGGCGCGAAGTTGACGTCCGGGTTGACCCACTTGGTCATCGTGCAGTCGGGGTCGCGAAAGTCGACCAGGTTGACGAGGTACTGGCCGAGCTGCGCCAGCTCCTCGGGCGTATCGACGGACCGCGGCGGCAGCACGGTCTTGAGGAGTTGATAGGCGTCGGTGATCCACTTGCGGCGGATCGGCTCGTTGGGGTCGTTCGAGACCGGCAGCGGCATGTTCAGGTTGATCTTCCGCCCCCGCTGTGCCAGGGCCGGCGTGTAGGTGGTCGGCGAGATCGACGCCATGTTGGCGTTGGTCGTGGGCGACGCGAATCGACGGTTGTCGGGAAACTGCGGATCGCCCGCGGCGTGGGGCGGGACGTCCAGCGGCCGGTCGAAAGCGTACGGCGGGTTGTCGTTCGTCCAGGCGTAGGCGTTCGTCTCCCACGACTCGACGGCGAAGAGCCGACGCCGCCGAAGCGCGTCCAGGTCGTTGAGGAAACTGATCGGCGCCAGCGAAGCCAGCCGGCTGCCGAGCGCCGGGCCGTCGACGTCCTGACGGCGGTAGAGCCACTCCAGGTCCGCGTTGCTGAACGGCGAATCCAGGTTCGGGTTGAGCTTGTAGAGGTTCAACTCGTCGGCCTCGTTCAGGCCGTCGGACCGGCTGTCCACCGCGACGTTGACCACGGTGCCGGAGTCGTCGGTGTAGCTGTAGTTGTAGTCGACGCCCGAGTTGATCTTGTTGTCGTAGGTCGGCATCTGCGTGGGCGTGCCGACCGCGTCGGTGGCGGGCGGGGGGAAGGTCTTGTAGGCCAGCATGCCGCCGGAACGCTGCGGGGTGCCGCGGGTGTTCGGGTTGAGAAACGCCTCGTAGCCGTGGAGGATGTTGTTATTGTGGGCGACTCTCGCGCCCAGGTTCGCCAGGCTGGCCATGGCCGCCGGATAGGGGTCGCCGTTTCCCCAGGGGTAGCCGATCTGGCCGGTGCCCGGGTCGATCTGCCCGGGGAGGCCGGGGGGGCGATAGTAGCCGCGATACTCGACGCGGCCCCAGTAGTCGCCTCCGCTGCCGCCGCCGCCCCGGGAGTTCCAGCGGCTCACCGAGCCCGACCCGTTCAGATCGACCGGCGTGAGGAACCGTCGCATCCGCTCGACCGGCAGCAGCAGCGCGCCGGCGGCGTCGTAGAAGTCGGAATCGCCCCGCTCGCCGAGCCGTCCGGTCGCCCCGGCCGGGTAGGCGTCGAACGAGTTGAAATCGTCGTCGGCCGCGTCGGCCGGGACGCCGCTGGAGTTGTAGTCGTAGACGCTGATCGAATAGCCCGGCCGGACCTCGTTGCTGTAGTTCGCACCGAGGGGGGCGTAGGAGCCGCCGGGGACGGAATCCGGCTCGCCCCAACGGCCGGCGACAGGGTTGGTCGTTCGGACGACGGGGTTCGGAGCGACGGGAGGCCTGTTCCCGGCGTTATCGACGTCGCCGGCGTCGGCCTTGCCGTTGGGAAGCGAGGTGTAGCGAGGGATGGTCTGCGCGACGTCTTGCCAGCCCATCTGCACGGGGTCGACGTCGCCGTTGACCTGGCCGGTGGTGTCCGGCGCGTCGGGGTTCGCCTGCGGCCGGGTGCCGGCCACGATGTTGCGAAGCTGCGTGAGGCGGACGTCGAGGGCCGAGGCGTCGGCCTGGGCGTAACCGGAGGCGAACGCGTTCTGCAGGCCGTAGGTCGGGTCGACCTCGCTGACCGAATTGCCGAGGTTCGACGCGTGGGTGGCGTTGCTTTCCTCGCCCGTGGCCCGCCCCGCCAGGTTGCCGGCGGTGTTCAGCGGGATCCGGCCGTTGAGGCCGACGACCATGAAGGCGAAGAGGGGCTTGTAGAGCGTCCCCTGGGCGTTGCGGCGGGCGGGGTAGCCGAGGTCGACCCAGACCGAGTCGGTGATCCCGTCGCCGTCGTTGTCCACGTCGTAGGTGATCTTGCCGGTGGTCGGGCTGGGGATCAGGTCGGGGAAGGTCGCCGGGTCGTGGCCGTCGGATGCACGCGGGCGGAGGATGCGGGACAGGCTGGTGCGGTCCGGCAACTCCCAGTCGTTCAGGCCGGCCGCCGGGTAGCGGATGTTGGCGGGGCGGTGGAACGACGGGATGATCAGCTGGCCGTCGGCGCTCTGCATCGCCAGGAACCAGTTTTCCAGGTCGACGGCGTCGTAGTCCTCGTCCATCCCAACCGCGCCGGGGGAGTCCAGGTTGTACCGGAAGTTGCCGAACTTCGCGTCGACGTTCTTGCCGGCCCCGTTGAAGGCGTGCAGCCAGCGGCCGTCGAGGATGAAGCGATACTCGGTCGTGTAATTCGTGCCCAAGGTGTTCAGGAGCGCGCTGGCGGGGGTCACCGTGGTCGTGGCCACGGGGAGGTTGCTGGGGTTGAAGAGTCTGGTCGACGCGTCCGTCGGCGCGATTGCGACCGAGAGGGTGCGGGGATTGGTCGAGCCCGAGACGAAGCCGCCGTCGGCCACCACCTCGAACGTCTGGCCGATCACGCCGGTCGAGCCGGGAGGCGCGGTGCCGTTGTAGGCGACGCGGATCGTCCACCGCGTGAAGTCATACCCGTAGAAGGCCGGGTCGCCCTCGGCGAGGTTCGTCGTCAGGATGTACCGGTTCGGCAGCGCATCCGGGTCGATCCGGGTGATGTAGAACAACGCGTTGTTCCCCGGGGCGGTGCGGGCGCCGTCGGGGCGGGCCTCCAGGTAGCCGTTGCGGTTGGAGTCGTTGCCGTACATGTCGCGGGCCAGGCTGTGGCCGCGGATGGCCGAGCGGGCGTCGTTGGTGTCGCTGATGAGCTGCGACAGGGCGAAGTCCATCAGCAGTTCGCTCTGGGGCTGGATCTTCGACTGGGCGAAGCTCCGGCTGGCGATCCGCGACTGCCCGGTGAACGTGGCGAACGTCACGCCGATCACCGCCATCAGCCCCAGCACGCCGAGGACGAGGATCAGGATGACCCCCCGCCGCTCGCGACGTCGCATTCGATACGCACTGGTCGTCATGGTCGTCCCCCTTGCTCCCTCGACTCGCCGCCGTCCGGCTTCCGCCCGTGCCTGGTTTCGACGCCTTCGGGCGTCCGCGCGTTCCGAATTTCTTCGTGGACGTCAGAGCTTCTCGGTGAAGTCCTGACGGATGGTGAGGATCTTGATGCGTTGATTGGTCGGGTCGGCCACCCGCACCTGGACCTGGATCCCCCGCAGCGGGGCCGGGTACGGCGCCGGGTAGGACGGGTAGATCGGCGGCGAGAACGGCGGCCCGTGGGGGAAGCCGTCGATCGCCCGCACGCCCGTCGCCGGGGCTTTGCTGTAGGTCGTCGACCACGAGTCCCACACCCGCCGCAGGCGGATGAGGCCGGGGGCGTTGTCGCCGATGTTGCCGTCGTAGGTGGGGTACGTAGACCCGTAGAAGCCCGCCGCGACGGCCCCGTACTGGGAGTCGAACCGGTAGTCGTTGATCAGCGGCGGCATCCGGCCCTCGTGGGCGAACGTCTGGTCCAGCACGTTGTACGCCGAGCCGTTGATCAGGGCGTAGGCGTTGGGGCCGAAGGCGCCGGCGAATGCGTCGAAATTGCCGTACAGATACGGCAGGTTTTCATTCGTGCCGAGCGAGGGATTCGCCCCGACGCTGGTGGCCGGACCGGCGATCCGCAGGTCGTCGCCCCAGCCGAGGTCGGCGTAGTCGGCGAGGGCCGGGTCGAAGGCCTTCACGTCGAAGCTGCGGACGTTGGTGAGGATCAGGTCGTCCTCCCAGCTGTTGTCGGCCCAGAGGGGATTGGTCGGATCGCCGGCGAAGTAGCCCGAGTTGGCCCCGGTCCCGTCCGTGAACAGCTGCGCCTTACGCACCCCACGCCAGTCGGCCGTCATGGGGGGGAGGAGCTGGTTCCCCGCGATGTTCGCACCCCGCTCGACATGCCCGGAGAGGGTCTCGCCGGCGTTCGCCGGGATCGCGTTGGAGGGGAGCAGGCCGTTCGGGAAGGCGTGGCCGACTCCCGGCTGATTGACCTGGAAGGTCGGGTCGTTCCACTCCGGCGCCAGGGTCTCCCGCCAGGTCGGGAACTGCCACAGCGTCTGGAGGTTGCTCCAGTTCTGGCCCGTCACGGTGGGCGCCGGGGCGTTGTCGCCCAGGTCGAGCGGATTGTGGTTCAGGTTGAGCAGGTAGTTGATCGGGTCGGTGTCGAACTGGTAGATCGTCGTGCCGTCGCCGTTCGTCGCCCAGGGGGCGGGTGCGTGGATCCAGCCGGGCGAGTAGTTCGCCAGGGCCTGGGCCTGCGAGTAGGCGCCCCGGAAGACATACGGGAAGGCCAGGCTGTAGCGTCTCGGATAGAGGTTGCCGTTTCCGGTGATCGCCGGCCTGTTAAAGACGTTCCAGAGGACGCGCGTCGTCGACCCGCCCGCGACGGAATCTTCGATCATGTTGGGGTAGAGCGTCGGATACCAGTCCGGCACATTGTCGCCGTTGAAATCGTCGGGGATGCCGTCGGGGATCAAGCCGCCGGCCAGGTTCACGAAGTCGTCGGCGAACCGAGGCATGGCGAAGCGGTTGTGGCGGTCGGTCAGGTCCGCGAGCGAGTTCAGGACCACCGAGTTGTTGGCGCCGTTCGTGGACGGCAGGCCGCGTGCCGCCGGCCGAGCGGAGAGGTCGTTGACCCCCTGCCAGCTCACTTGGAGCCCACCGAGGTCGGGCGGGAAGAACGCCCAGGGAAACGTCGGCGCCCCGGAACTCGTCGAGGCCACGTAATAACCCAGATTCCAGGTGGCGGCGGCTACCTCGGAAAATGAGGGCACGATCCGGGACTGCAGCTCGGGGGCCACCAGCAGGACCCGCCTGTAGAGGTTGCCGTTGCGGAGGAAGTAGATGACCTCGGCGTACTCGCTGGTGACGGTGATCGGCCGCGAGGCGCTCCGTTCGGCCGGAGTCAGCAGATCCATGTACAGGGTGGTCGTCAGCACGTTAGCCGGCTTGGCCCACATTCGGCCCGTGAACGGGCGGCCGGCGGGGGCTTTGACGGTCAGTCGGATATAGTCGTCGATGTCCTCGCCGTCGTTGTCGGCGTACTCGTTCTCGCCGTACTCGAAGTAGCCGCGTTGGTCCTTGGGGTCGTTGGGCGGGGTGAACTTGGCCGTGGCGCCGGCGAGGTCCGAGCGCAGGGTGGAGTCGAGCCGGCGCAGGTCGTCGTCGAGCCGCTGGTACACCTGGGCGGCGTTCATCGAGCCGGTCGCGGCCTGGAAGATCTGGACGACGAGCGCCATCATCAGCAGGAGCACGGCCAGCGTGACCAGCATCTCGACGAGCGTCACGCCTCGTCGGCGGCGGCGGAGATTCGCGTTCATGCGGCGGTAGACCTTCACGACTGGGCCCCTGCACTGGGTGGCCCGCCCGTCCCCGAGGCGGGGAAGCCGCGACGGGCGGAGAGCGGGTCGGACGATCGCGGCGAAGACGAGGCGACGCGGCCGCGATCGTCGAGATCGGCGAATGGATCGATCAATCAGTGGATGACGATGGTCTGCGGGATGACGTTGACGACGTGGGGCGCGATCAGGGCCGCGTTCACGACCGCCGGGCTCGGCGTGGCGCCCGCGGTCATCGGCGTCCGGGCGCGGAGGGCCGAGTTGACCTGGACGATCATCCGGCGGAAGCCGCCGGTCACGTTGGGGTCGCCCGCGAAGCCCGGATCGACCACCGCCGGCGTCGTCTTCACGACCTGATACCAGAACGCCCGCTGCGCCGGGGTGTTGTCCCACTTGCCGCCGTTGAGCGGGTTCGGCACCCCGACGAAACGGCCAGTGTCGTCCGTCTGGACGACGGTGCCCTGGGTGTTGAGGGCGACGAGCTGCTGACGCTCGTAGGTGACGTCGCAGATCCAGTCGCCGGTCTTCACGATCGGGTCGGCCATCGTGGCGGGCCAACGCAGCAGCACGGTGCGGTCGGCCGCCGACCCATAGCCGACGGGCCCGAACGCCGCGACGTTCGTGCTGTAGCCGAAGACCGCCTCCACCACCGTCTCGTCGGCCGGCTTGACGATCGTCACGGAGGAGTCGAGCGGACTGGGCATCGATTCCAGGTCGAAGGCCCGGTTCTCATAGATCACCAGGTCCCCCTCGAAAGTGGCGGCGTTGCTGGAGCTGCCGAGCCGGCCGGTGAAGATCCAGGAGAACCGCCAGTCGTTGACCGACGCGCCGGTGCCGCTGATGGTCCGGTCTGGGAGGATCGGGCTCAGGTTCGACGGGTTGTTCATCTCGTTCCAGACCACGTCCTCCGGCGACACGAAGATCGACGGCACATTGTTGGTCGTCTGCATGAAATAGATCGGGAACGTGTTTCCAGCTCCATCGGTGTAAGTGGAGCGGACCCGGCCGTTGAAGTTCGTCAACCGCTGGAGCCCGTGGGCGCTCGGGGCGCCGCCGTCGGGATCGTTGCGGACGAAGCCGATCCCGGAGCCGAAGCGGGCCTCGGGTACCACGCCGGCCCCGGCGGGATCCTGCGGATACAGCGTCATCTTGTATCGCCAGAGCGGATCGTAGGCGAATGGGAGCCCGGCGCTGCCGCGGATATGGAAGAGGGAGTTGCCCGCGTCGAGCCCCACCAGGTCGGTCAAAGCGGCACCGGCGTAGACGTCCCCGCCGTAGCTCGCGGCGTCCTGCAGGAGCGGGTTGAAGAGGCCGTCCGGCGTCCTGACGCTGACCTGGCAAGGGTACCAGGAGCTGAAGCCCGCATAGAGGTTCAGCAGATCGGCATAAACGAACGACTGCGCGTTGACGAGGTTCCGCGCGGCCATGTCGGCGGCGGCCGACTCGAACAGGAGGGCCGAGCGTGACTGCCTCTGGGCCTCGCGGAGCCGCAGCAGGCCGATCGGGAACAGTGTGGCGATCGAGACCAGCCCGACCCCCAGGATCATGATCCCGATCAGGATCTCCGTCAGGGTGATGCCCGACCGGCCCGGCCGGTCGCGATGGTCGCCGGGGCGGATCATGGTGCGTCTCCCTGTTCGCCGAGCTGGGGCGCGTGGTAGGGCTGGTTCACGTTTGCCACGTTGAACAACGGGCGGTCGGTCGTGATCAGGTTCCCCGTCCGGGTGAAGAGCGTGAGCAGTCGCATCTCCCCCTTCAGGGACGGCAGCGTGGGATTCGAGCCCATCAGGACGTCGTACGCGTTGGGGGTGCCCCCGGCGTTCTGCCCCACCGGCATGGGGAGCAGGAAGGGGTAGCCGGAGACGAGGGGGACGGCCGACGGCGGCGTGGTCGACGTGTCCACCACCACCTCGGCCAGGTCGCTCCGCTCCGCCAGCCAGATGTGATAGAACGACGCCGCCATCCCATACGACGAGGGGCTCGAATACTGCATCGCCGGCACCACCTTCCCGGTGGAGTCGAGCAGGATGTCCACGGTCCCCGAGGAAGGGTCGACCGGCAGCCGCGAGCGCTCGCGCGTCGATAGGAATGAAGTCGTCAGGTCCACGACCACGTTCGAGGGAAGCACCGTCTCCCGCGCCCCCGGCGAGGGGACCGGGCGGCGGATGATCGTGTAGGGCACGCCGCCTTCGTGGAGGTCGCCGAATACCCCTCGAGTGACGGGGAGTCCCGCCGAATCCGCCGTGAACCCCGACGGCCAGTATTCCGGCTCCGACCATTCCCCGAGGTCGTCGATCAGGCCGTTGAGGTTGTTGTCGACGCCGTCCTGGCCGTTGTCGATGTAGCCGTCCTTGTCGTCGTCCACGCCGTTCACGACGAAGAGGATCTCGGGCTTGAAGGTGCTGGCGCCGCTCGGGGGGGTGCCGAACGTCGGTCCGTTGGCAGGGTCCATGTTGATGAACCCCTCGGGATTCGGCACGTCCACCGGCCCCACGACCGTGAAGAACGGCCCGGTGTTGTTGACCTGGATCTTGTCCCCCTTGCGGACGTTCCAGTACCAGGACGTCGGATTCTCATACGGATAGGTGTCTGAAATCGGCTCGTGAGTAAAGACGCCCTGGACGATCATCAGGACGTTGCCGTTGGGATAGACGTCGAACGAGGAGACCCCGGGGAAAGTCCCGTCCGGCGAGGGCGGAGTCACCCACGGCCACCCGCCCGTGAAGGCCGTCTGGAATCCCTGCCGGAACGCCAGGACGACCGCCCCCTCGCGGTACCCCGGCGGTTGCTCGATCGGGATGAACCGGTTCGAGGCCAGGGTTCGGAAGCGATTGATGCCGCCGGGCGAGCCCGGATCGATCCCGTTATAGGTCGTGTCCGGGAGGAAACGGATGCCGTGCGGCGTGTTGCTCCGCAGGGCCGAGTCGCGGGCGGCGATCAGGCCCCCCTGGACGATCCGGGCCGACTCGCTGACCTGGCGGTGGCTGATCGCCGGGATGATCACCGGGAGGGCGACCGCGGCGATGATGCCGACGATCAGCAGCACGACGAGCAGTTCGACCAGCGTGAAGCCGGGACGGGGCCGACGATCGGACGGCGGCGTTGTGGGGCGGTTCATGATCTCAGCCTCCCGATCCGGCGCTGGCGGTGACGGTGTGGTTGCTCACGTCGTCCTGGCCCGCGTCCCAGATCTGGAACGAAGGCCCGGTCGGGTTCAGGTTGAGGGTCGCCGGGATCGTCGGCGGCGAGCCGGTGAAGACTTCGCTGGGCTGGAACTGCGCGGCGTTGTTCTCGAACGAGATCAGGCCGGCGACCGCGTCGCGGACGGTGCCCAGGGAGAGCGGGTTGGGATACATCGCCACGCCGAGTTGCTGGTCCGGCCCCCCCGAGAGGATCAGGGGCTTGCTGGAGAAAGCCCGACGATACCCGAGCCCCGGGATGCCGCCGCGATCCCAGTACTTGCCGCCGTCGGTCGGCGAGGCGGTCGAGTACTCCATCGGCTCGGTGAGCCTGTGGAAGTAATGCTCGAAGCTCAGGACTCCGAGGCTGGAGTTGATCGGGCTCCCCGGCGGCGTGAGGGCCGGGCCGGTGAGCTGCGGATACGCGGCGTTCTGCGATTCCAGCCACCACGAGGGGGACATGAGGTTCTGGTTCGGGTCGAGCGCGTCCTGCTCGCGGGACTCGAAGATCGAGGCGTAGGGGCGGAGGAACCGGAGCGGGGCGGTGGAGTCGGTGAGGTCGGGGCCGATGTTCTGGCCGCGCTGGGAGTCGGAGTGGTAGAAGAGCGGCCAACGGAAGAACTGGAGCGGCTTGCCCCAGGCGTCGACGAACTCGGGCAGGCCGTCACCGTCGGTGTCGCGGACCTCGCGGTCGCTGAAGTCGTCCGCGTTGAAGATCGAGCCCAGGGGCCCCTGCCCCTCGACCAGCAACGCGTAGAGCATCTCCGAACGGGCCGTCTCGTGCGTGTGCTGGCTCAGTCGGGCAAGGACGTCGGCCTCGTTCGAGGAGTCCACGCCCTCCCCCCACTCGTCGATCAAGCCATTGCCGTTGTTGTCGACCAGGTCGTAGCCCGCGGGCAGGTAGCCGAGATTCTTGTAGATGCCCGCCGCCACCGCGTAGGAGGCCCCGTAGATCCCCCGGCCGGTCAGGCCGAGCTGGGGGTTCGATGAGTAGAAGACTCCGTTGTCCAGATTGCCGTCGCCATAGCCGGGCACCCACGCGCCCGCACCGTTGCGAGGCCCCTGCACCGCATGGCCCAGCGGCAGGATGAAGTTGCCCTGGGCCGTGATCGGGGTCCCCGGGTAGGGCTGCGAGGCGAAGTCGATGGGATAGTCCGTCGCGGCCGGCGTGCCCGAGAGCCCGGCCTGGATCACGAACACGTCGGGCATCTCGCTCTTCATGTAGTCGGCCGTGGCGAACGCCAGGGCTCGGCCGGTGGTCCGGACCTTCGTGGAGGGGTACTCCGAAGGGAGCAGCAGGGCCGGCGGGGTCATCCGCGGGAGGCCGTCGTCCTCGGTCCCGCCGAGGTACACCCCGCCCAGATAGCCGTGGCTGAAGTTGGGGTCGGGACGGAGCTGCATGAGGGCGTCGAGGCGGTCGTTGAGGCCCGACTCCAGCTTCAGGATGAGGGCCTGGGTGGCTCGGACCTCGGCCTGGCGGATGCCGTCGCGCGAGGCGATCAGGATGAACGTGACGAGGATCCCGATGATCGTCATGACGATCATCAGCTCGATGAGCGTGAACCCGCGCCTCGGGGGGGCGCCCCGCGGGTCGAGGATCGTCTGTCGGGGAGGGGTCGTCATGTTCGCATCCATCTCCGGCCTTCGCGACGGGCCCGGGACGTTCCCGAGCCCGCGTGGGGATCCAGTAAGCCAGGTCCGCCGATCAGTCGAGCCGGCCGCCGTGGAAGTTGGTCAGGTTGTCCTTCTCGCGGCTCCGAACGTTGGCCTCGTTGAGCGGCGTGCCGTCGGACTTGACGGTGTTCGCCGCGTCGTAAGGCAGCACGCCGGTCGTCGCGTTCGGCTTGTACTGCCCCCCCGGCCCGAACTGCCCGTCGACCCCGGAGGAGATGAGCTGATAGGTCTGGGGGTTGACGTAGCCCACCGTCGCCGCGTTCGTGGTGGAGGTCGTGTACGGGTTCGGCGACGGCGAGACCGCCAGGTTGGAGGTCGTCGGGCTCGCCGAGGTCCGCACGGGGAACCGGACGTTGAACCGCGAGAGGATCGGCGCGACCAGGTTGCCGTCCGCCTCGGTCGGGAAGTTGACGTCGTTGGGGTCGTAGGCGTTGTTGCCGTAGGAGCTGAAGTAGGCGATGAAGTTGATCTGGTCGTTCCCCAGCGAGTTCCCGAGCGAGTCCAGGTAGCCCGGGAACGCCAGCGGGTCGGCCGGGTTCACCGCCTGGAGACGTTCGGCGGAGAACTCGAAGGTCGGCGTCTCGCGATTGGCGCTCACGAAAGAGGCGGGCTGGGCCGCGTCGACGCGCGAGGCGGGGATGAACGGGTTCGTGGGGTTTTTGGCGAATCCGGTCATGCTGAAGCCGGTCTCGGTCTTCTGGGGGAGGCCGCCGAGGAAGAAGACCAGGGCCTGGTGGCCTTCGAGGATGTAGGGGGTGGCGAAGTCCCGGACGCCGTTGCCGTTGAAGTCGTACCACTGGCTGTCGGTGGCCGTCCACACGGCGCCCGAGGTGCTGAAGTTGACCTTCGGGAAGAGCTTCCGCATGTACATCAGCGAACGCTGGGCGAGCTGGCCGCGGGTCATGTCGGCCGAGCCGTTCGCCGGGGCAAGGGCGGCGGCGTCGCCGGTCTGGAAGTAGCCATTCTCGTACAGGATCACGCGGCTGGGGGGGTAGTCGCCCCTCGCCGACTTGAACGACGCGAGGGCCTGGTCGATCTGCTTGATGTTGGCCGAGGCGGCGGTGTTCTTGGCCGTCCGGACCGCCCCGTTGATCGCCGGCAGGAGGAGGGCGATCAGGATCGAGAGGACGACGAAGACGACCAGCAGCTCCACCAGCGTGAAGCCGCGCCGGTCGGGGCCGGTCGGGGTGCGTCGGCGGGTCGAGGGGCGAGTCATCGGTCCGGGCCTCCGGGGAGCCGGGGCGAGGGCGAAGGCCGTCGCGGCGGGTCCGTTCTCATATCAAAGTATGACGCTTCGCGAAAGTTTCAAGCGTCGGGCCGGATCCGCCGGCCCGACGCGGGGCCCGGCCTCAGCCCGAGAGCTTGGTGATCAGGGTGATCAGCGGGAGGAACAGGGCGATGACGATGAAGCCGACGATGCCGCCGAGGACGACGATCATGATCGGCTCGAGGAGGCTGACGAGCGACTCGACCGCCACCTCTACTTCCTCGTCGTAGTTGTCGGCGATCTTGTTGAGCATGGTGTCCAGGTCGCCCGTCTCCTCGCCGACGTCGATCATGTTGACGACGATGTCATCGACGATCCGCGCCTCGCGGAGCGGCTGGGCGATCGTCTCGCCCTCGCGGATGCTCTCGTAGATGCGGGTGAACGCCCGCTCGAACACGGCGTTGCCGGCCGTCTCGCGGACGATCGAGAGCGCCTCCAGGATCGGCACGCCGGACTGGACGAGGGTGCCGAGGGTCCGCATGGTCCGGGCCACGGTCGACTTCTCGGCGATCGTCCCCATGACCGGGATCATGAGCAGGACGCGGTCGCAGACGTAGGCGCCGGTCTTGTTGCGGTAGAGGAGCTTGATGAACATCCAGATGAACAGGGGCGTCAAGAACACGATGTAGAAGTACTTGATCAGGAAGTGGCTGGCCTCGATCAGGACCTTCGTCATGTTCGGCAGGGGGACGCCGAAGTCGTTGAAGATGGCCTCGAACTTGGGGATGATGAAGTAGAGGATGAAGCCCACGATCACGCAGGCGACGAAGATCACGACGATCGGGTAGACCATCGCGCCCTTGATCTTCCGCTTCAGCGACTGGGCCTTCTCCTTGAAGTCGGCGAGGCGCTGGAGGATGGCCTCGAGGGCGCCGCCGGCCTCGCCCGCCTTGATCATGTTGCAGTAGAGCCGGTCGAAGGCCTTGGGGTGCTTGGCGAAGGCCTCGGAGAGGGTCTGGCCGCTCTCGATGTCCTCCACCACGTCGCCCAGCGCGTTCTTGAGCACGCCCGGCTTGCACTGGCCTTCGAGGATCTTGAGGCTGCGGAGGATCGGCAGGCCGGCGTCCTGGAGCGTGGAAAGCTGCCGCGTGAAGGTGCAGAGCTGCTTGGTCGAGATCCGGCCGATCGTGAACGACTTCTTCTTCCGCCGGCCCCCCTTCTTGGCCGTCGCCGACTTGCGGGTCTTCTTGGCCTTCTCGGAGATCTTGGTGACGAAGAAGCCCTTCTGGCGGATGAGCTGCTGGGCCTCTTCCTGGGTGGCGGCGTCGATGGCGTCCTTCACCTCGCGCCCGGTGTGGTCCATCGCTTCATATTGGAACGTCGGCATCGGCTTTCTCCTGCCGCGGGCGTTGGTGCGTGGTTCGTCGTGTCCGCGTGGGGTGGTTCGGGGCGTCAGACCTCGGTCATCGTCTCGCGCATGATCTCTTCGATGCTGGTCCGGCCCTCGTGGATCGCCTCGAGTCCGGCCTCGCGGAGGGTCTTCATGCCGTACCTGCGGCAGGCCTCGCGGAACTCGTCGAGCGAGACCTCGGCCACGATCATCTCGCGGAGGATGTCGTTCATGACGATCAGCTCGTAGATCCCCTGCCGGCCCTTGTAGCCTGTGTTGTTGCAGCGGTCGCAGCCCTTGCCGTAGAACCATTTCTGGCCCGCGGCCTGCTCCGGCGTCAGGCCCAGCTCCATGATCACCTCGGGGCTGGGCATGAACTCGGTCTTGCAGTTGACGCAGAGCCTCCGCACGAGTCGCTGGGCCAGCACGGCCTCGACGGTGGCGGTGATGAGGAACGTCGGCAGCCCCATGTCGCGGAGCCGAGTGACGGCCGAGGGGGCGTCGTTCGTGTGCAGCGTGGTGAAGACGACGTGGCCGGTGAGCGACGCCTGGATCGAGATCTCGGCCGTCTCCAGGTCGCGCGTCTCGCCGACCAGGATCTTGTCCGGGTCTTGCCGCAGGATCGACCGCAGGCAGGCCGCGAAGGTCACGCCGATCTCGGGATTGATCGGGACCTGGACCAGGCCCTCGATCTCGTACTCGACCGGCTCCTCGGTCGTGATGATCTTGTCCTCGATCTTGTTCAGCTCGTTCAGAGTGGCGTAGAGGGTGGTCGTCTTGCCCGAGGAGGTGGGCCCCGTCACCAGGATGATGCCGTTGGGCTTCTCGATGACCTCCAGCCAGCGCGTCAGGGTGTCGCCCGGCATCCCCAGCCGCTTGAGGTCGAGCTGCACGACCGAGCGGTCGAGGATCCGGAGCACCACGCTCTCGCCGAACATGGTGGGCAGGGTCGAGACCCGGATGTCCACGCTGTTGCCGCCGAGGGCGAGCTGGATCTTGCCGTCCTGGGGGAGCCGACGCTCGGCGATGTCGAGGTTGGACATGACCTTGATGCGGCTGGAGATCGCCGGCGCCAGGTGTCGCGGCGGCGGGACCAGCTCGTACAGGATGCCGTCCACCCGGTACCGCATCTTGTACTCTTCCTCGAAGGGCTCGAAGTGGATGTCCGAGGCCTTGTCCTTGATCGCCAGCAGCAGCACCATGTTCAGGAGCTTGCGCACCGGCGCGGCGTCGGCCATCTCCTCGATGGCCTCCAGGTCGATGGTGTTCTCGTTCCGCCCGGCCATCTTCTGCAGGCCCTTGTCCTGCTCGATCTGCTTCACCACGTCCTGGATCGACTCGTGGTGGCCGGCGTAGATCCGCTCGATCGCGGCGGTCACCTCGGCCTCGGTCGAGACGACCCCCTTCACCGGCACCCCCAGGAAGAGGCCCAGGTCGGCCAGGGTCGAGGGGTTCTGAGGCTCGGCCATGGCCACCGTGACGCTCTTGTCCTTCTTGCTCTGCGAGATCGGCACGACCTTGAAGGCGGTCGCCATACCCTCGTTGACCAGCTCGGTCAGCTCGGCGGGGATCGTCGTCTCCCCCAGCCGAATCACCTTCATCCCGAGCAGCTCGCCCAGCGCCTTCTGGACGTGGTCCTCCTTGGCCAGGCCCAGCCGGACGATCACCTTGCCGATCAGCTCGCCGGCGCCGCGCTTCTGCTCCTCGAGGGCGCGCATCAGCCCTTCCTCGTCGAGGTAGCCCATGTCGACCATGATCGTGCCGAGCCGTCGCGCCATGCCCTCGCCCCCGATCGATTCACGCGCGGGACGTCCCCGGGAGGCCCCAGGGGGCCCCCTTCCACGCCTCGTCGTCGGACCTGTCTGTCGTTGGTGTCGAAGAGAAGAAGATCGCGAGGGGCCGGAGCGGGCCCGCTCGCTTCGCGTCGCGGATGGTCTGGGATTCTCGTGGCGGTCCGGCGGAGGCCGGCCGCGGAGGCCGGCGTCGAATCCGCCGCAAGCCCCGATCACCCTTGAGGTCCAATCGTGCTTGAACCTATTTCAACGTGTACATCTCAGATACTCGGACCCGGACGCCGTGTGACACGCCGAGCCGGGCCGTTCGCCGTTCGGAGCGACCTGGGAGGCCGCCCTCGATCACTCCTCGCCTTCCTCCTCGCCCTCCTCCTCGTCGAAGATGCCCTTCTTGGCGTTCTCGATCCGCTCGCGGAGTTCGTTGACCTTGCGCGACTTGTAGAGGACCTCCTGCTCCTCGACGAGGCCCTGCTTCCAGAGGTTGAACAGGCTGTCGTCGAGCAGGATCATGCCGTGCTTGCGGCCCGTCTGGATCGAGGAGTCGATGCGGTACGTCTTGTTTTCGCGGATCAGGTTCGAGATGGCCGGCGTCACCACAAGCATCTCATAAGCGGCCACCAGCCCCTTGGGCTTCCTGGGGATGAGCGCCTGGGCCAGCACGCCGATGATCGCCACCGACAGCTGAGTACGGATCTGGTCCTGCTGCTCCTTGGGGAAGACGTCGATGATCCGGTTGACCGTCCCTTCCGCGGAATTCGTGTGCAGGGTCCCGAAGACGATGTGGCCGGTCTCGGCCGCCGTGATGGCGGCCTGGATCGTCGCCAGGTCGCGCATTTCGCCGACGAGGATGATGTCGGGGTCCATACGAAGGGCCCGGCGGATGGCCTCCGGGAAGTCGGGCACGTCGATCCCGATCTCGCGCTGGTTCACAAGCGACTTCTCGTGCTTGTGGAAATACTCGATCGGATCCTCGATCGTGATGATGTGCCGGTCCATGTTGTGATTGATCCAGTTGATCATCGAGGCCAGGCTGGTCGTCTTGCCCGAGCCCGTGGGCCCGGTGACCAGGATCAGGCCGCGAGGCCGCTGGATCAGCTCTTCCATGACGGCCGGCAGGCCGAGCTGCTGGAACGTGAGGAATTCGTTCGGGATTCGACGGAGCACCAGCCCGATATTGCCGCGCTGTTTGAAGACGGCCACGCGGAACCGGGCCATCTCGCCGAAGGCGAAGCCGAAGTCCGTGCCGCCGACCTCTTGAAGCTCCTGCTGGCAGCGTTCCGGCGTGATGCTCTTCATCAGCGCCACGGTGTCGGGCGGCTCGAGAACCTTCGTGGCCAGGGGGCGCATGTGCCCGTGCAGCCGAAGCATGGGCTGGCTGCCGACCGTCAGGTGCAAGTCGCTGGCCCGCTGCGTGCAGACCGTTTGGAGGAGTTTGTCGATGAGGATCGTGCCCATGCCGCCACTGGCCTCCCCTGATTTGCGATGGATCGTCGACTGGTCGTCGGATCGACTTCTTGCTGGAGTTGACTTTGTCCTGAAGACCAGGCGTCCATCGAATTCCTGAGGTCCGTGCGGAAGTTAGGCGAGCGAGCCCTAAACCTCTCGGCCTGTCTCATTATTTCGATCTGGCACGACTGGATCAAGCGCGCAAGTCCTTGGAATGCTCCCATTCTCGCCGCCTCGGCTCGATCCGGAGGCCCACGGGAAGGGTCCTTGCGCGATCCTTCCGAGACCTGATCGGCTCGAATCCCGCCCGGGTAAACTACTTTTTCTCGGCGGCCGGCTGGGGAGTGGGCTGCGCGTCATGCTGAGTGATGCGTAGGACCTCGTCCAGGGTCGTGATGCCCTTGATGGCCTTGATCACGCCGTCCTCGAACAGCGTCCGCATCCCCTGCTTGCGTGCCACTTTACGGATCGCCATCGTCGACTCGCCCTTGAAGGCCATCTCGCGGACCTGGTTGCTCATGATCATCAATTCGTAGATGCCGAGCCGGCCCCGATAGCCCTTCTTGTTGCAGTTCGAGCAGCCCTTGCCCTTGGCGAAGTTCGCTTTCTTGGCCAGCTCGGGACGCAGCCCGAGACCCGCCAGAACATGGGCCGGAGGCTCGTATCGGACCTTGCACTTGGGACAGACCTTCCGCACCAAGCGTTGAGCCAAGACTGCAAGCACGGAGCTGGCTACGAGGAAGGGCTGGATACCGACGTCGACCAGGCGTGTAATGGCACTGGGCGCATCGTTCGTATGCAATGTACTGAAAACCAAGTGTCCGGTCAGCGACGCTTGAATGGCCGTCTCCGCGGTCTCCAGATCGCGGATTTCGCCCACCAGCAGGATGTTCGGGTTCTGCCGAAGCATCGCCCGGATGATGCGGGCGAAGGTCATCCCGATCTTCGCTTTCACCTCGCACTGGTTCACACCGGGCAGGTAGTACTCGACCGGATCCTCGGCCGTGATGATCTTGACGTCGGGCCGGTTGAGTTCATTTAGCGCGGCGTAGAGGGTCGTAGTCTTGCCGGACCCGGTAGGTCCGGTGACCAAGAGGATGCCGTTGGGCCTGCGGATGAGCTGCTTGAACTTGCCGAAGTCGTCGTCCGAGAACCCCAGGTCCTGGAGGCTGACCTTGATGTTGTCCCGGTCCAGGATCCGCATGACGACCGACTGGCCATGCGTGGTGGGAAGGATGCTGACCCGCAGGTCGATATCCTTGCCCGCGACGTTGATCTTGATGCGGCCGTCCTGGGGTCGACGCTTCTCGGCGATGTCGATCGACCCCATGATCTTGAGGCGGCTGACCATCGCGCCGAGCAGTCGGCGAGGGGCCGAGTCGCGTTCCATGAGCACGCCGTCGACCCGGTAGCGGATCCGGACCCGCTCGGCGAACGGCTCGATGTGGATGTCCGACGCACGGCTGCGGACGGCCTCCTCAATGATGAGGTGGACCAGCCGGATGACGGGGGCGTCCCCTTCTTCCAGGGTATTGGTCGTGCTCCGTTTGCCCCCTTCCCCGTCCTCCATGAAGTCCATCTGCGTGTCGGTCCACTCGCCGAGCATCGTATCGACCGACTCGGTCTCGCCGGCGGACCCGCCGTAATACTTGTTGATAGCCTCGATGATGGCCTCACGGGGGGCGAGTGCGACCTCGATCTCCCGGTTGAGGACGAATCGGAGCTTCTCGATCGTCTCGAAGCCCATCGGGTCGTGCATGATGACGCGGATCGAGCCGTTGGCCTCGGCCATCGGCATGACGATGTTCTCACGGGCGAGGGACTCGGGGACCTTGCTGATCACCGAGGCCGGGATCTCGACCTCGCGAAGCTCGACGTACTGGAGGCCGTGCTGCTCGGCCTTGGCCTTGGTCACGTCGGTGGCGTCGGCGTACCCGAGCTTGACGAGCGCGTCCTCGACGTCCCCTCCGGAGCGCTCCGCCTCCTTCAGTTGATCGGGGCCGATCACGCCGCGTCGGATGAGGATCTCGGTCCAATCTCGACTCTTGGCCATGACGACACAACTCCCAAGAGGGTTACCAGGCGGGCGCGGGAAGAGCGATCGGCCCGCGTCACGCGGCCGACGTCGCCGAGACGGCGTACGAAGGACCGAGCGACGGGGGCCCGATACTATGGCGTAACGTCAAGTACGGATTCAAGAAGCAAGGCGTGACGGCGACGATCGACCTCGGTCGTCCCGCCCGTGTTCCCGACGAAGGAAATGTATCGGAATCGAAGTTGCTCGCTTCAAAGTAACAGAGCGAAATTTCCCCATCAAGCAATTCCTATGGAATTCGACGACCCGAGATCCGCCTGCGAGGGCGGTGCCGACGGCTTGACTTGCGACCGCGGCCACCTCACCTTGAATTGTCGGCGCGGCCCTCGCCGACTCCACCGCCGTCGCGATTGGAAACGGGCCACAACCGGAGATCAAGCCTTTGCATCCCCTTCCCACGATGACTTCGACTCAGTCCCGATCCCGCGGCTTGCGGGCCGCCTCCGTCGTCTGCCTGGCGCTGGGCCTGACCTCGACGATCCCGGCGTTCGGCGAGGCTCCCGAAGGGACCAAGGCGAGCCGGCTGCCGAAGGCGGCGACGCGAGTCGCCTATCCCAACCTCCGCTTCGACCGACCGGTCGCCCTGGCCTACCCCGCCGAGGATCCCAGCCGCTTCTTCGTCGCGGAGCAGCATCAGGCGAAGATCTGGTCGTTCCCTTCGAGCCCCCGCGACGGGTCCGAGAAGAAGCTGTTCCTGCAACTCCCCGATCCGATCAACAAGGGGAATGAGGAAGGACTCCTCGGCCTCGCCTTCCATCCCCGGTACAAGGAAAACGGTCAGTTCTTCGTCTACTACTCGGCGAACGACGGGCCGGAACGGCGGTCGGTGGTCTCGCGATTCAACGTCTCGTCCGACGACCCTCAGAAGGCCGACCCGGCGAGCGAGAAGCGGATCTGGGTCTCCGACGTCGACAAGTGGGAGAACCACAATGGCGGGACGATCCTGTTCGGGCCCGACGGGTTCCTCTATATCACGCTCGGCGACGGCGGCGCCGGCGGCGATCCGCTCTCGACCGGCCAGAATCCCAAGGACTGGTTCGGCTCGATCCTGCGGATCGACGTCGACCATCCCGCGCCGGGGAAGGCCTACGGCATCCCGGCCGACAACCCGGCGGTGAAGTCGAAGTCCCACGCCTACTGGGCGCCGGAGGTCTTCGCGATCGGGCTGCGAAACGTCTGGAAGTTCAGCTTCGACCGCCAGACCGGCGACCTCTGGGCCGGCGACGTCGGCCAGAACCTCTACGAGATGGTCCACAAGATCGACTCGGGTGGCAACTACGGGTGGAGCATCCGCGAGGCCTTCCACGCCTTCGAACCTCAGCGACGGCAGAAGGCGGACCCCGCTTCGAAGATCCAGCCTCCTCTGGCCGAGTATCCCCACACCCCGACGGCGGATCGCCCCGACTCCGGCCTGAGCATCACCGGCGGGTACGTCTACCGCGGCGAGGCCATCCCGGAACTGAAGGGCTGCTACGTCTACGGCGACTACGACTCGGGCCGCATCTGGGGCCTGAAGTACGAAAACGGCAAGGTCACGGCGAACGGCGAGATCGTCGACGTCACTCCGCGGACCAAGCTGAACATCACGTCGTTCGACGAGACGCCGGAAGGCGAACTGCTGATCCTGGCCTTCGACGGCCGGATCCACGAGTTGGTCCCGGCGTCCGACTGAAGCGGAATTCGGGGGGCCAGCCGGAGCCGATTCGGTCCGCCCTCCGCCCGCGACCCGGCCTTCCTTGGAGGGCCGACGACTTCCTGCCGCGAGGGACAGCAGATGGCGACCGCTACGGGATCGGGACCGATCAGGGCCATCTTGCTCAGAGACGACGATGACGTGGCGGTGGCCCCCGCGCCGATCCCGGCGGCGGGGCGAGTCGAAGTTCGGGGCTCGACGATCGAGGCCAGGGCGCCGATAGCCCTTGGCCACAAGATCGCCGTCCGCGACGTCGTCGAGGGTTCGCCGGTGCGGAAGTACGGCCAGGTGATCGGATTCGCCTCGAAGCCGATCCGGGTCGGGGATCACGTCCACGTCCACAACCTCCGCGCCGACCTGTTTGAGCGCGATTACGCGTTCGCCTCGGAGTCGGCGCCAGGTCGAAACGCGGACGCTCCCCGAACCTTCCGGGGTTTCCTGAGGCCCGACGGTCGCGTGGGCACTCGGAACTACATCGCCGTCGTCAGCACCGTGAATTGCTCAGCGAGCACCTCGCGGTACATTTCCGAGCGATTCCGAGGGCGGGACTTCCGGCGGACGCATCCGAACGTCGACGGCGTCTTTGCGATCACCCACAAGGGGGGCTGCGGGCTGCCTTTCGAAGGAAGCGACCACCAGATCCTCGAACGCGTGCTGGCGGGCTTCGTGAACCATCCGAACGTCGCGGCCTACGTCCTCGTGGGCCTGGGATGCGAGGGTGCCTACGCCCAGCACCTGATCGAGACCCAGCACCTGCGGCTCGGCCCCGCGCCCGGGAAGAAACCAGGGTCTTCGAGCGCACCGCCTCGGGTCTTCACCATCCAAGAGGAGGGGGGGGTCTCGCGGACGGTCGAGGCGGCTGTCGCGGCCGTCGAGGGGCTCCTGCCGGCGGCGGCGGGCTGGCGAAGGACCGAGCAGCCGGCGTCGAAGCTCTGCCTGGCGCTCGAATGCGGCGGATCCGACGGCAATTCCGGGGTGACGGCCAATCCCGCGCTCGGGGTGGCGTCGGACCTCGTGATCGCCCAGGGAGGGTCGGCCGTGCTCGGCGAGACGACCGAGATCTACGGCGCCGAGCACCTGCTGACCCGTCGCGCCGTCTCAGAGGCGGTCGGCCGGAGGCTCGTCGATCGGATCAAATGGTGGGAGTGGTATACCGGCGTCTTCGGGGCGCAGATCAACAACAATCCCTCGCCGGGGAACAAGGCGGGGGGGCTCTCGACGATCTATGAGAAGTCGCTGGGGGCGCTCGCGAAGGCGGGCTCCAGCCCCCTGGTCGACGTGCTCGGATACGCCGAACCCGTCGGCGGGCCGGGCCTCTTCTTCATGGATACGCCCGGGTACGATCCGGTCTGCACGACGGGCCTCGTGGCCGGGGGGGCGAACGTCCTGGTCTTCACGACGGGACGCGGGAGCGTGCTGGGACTGAAGCCGACCCCCTGCATCAAGGTGGCGACGAACACGCCGATGTACGAGAGGATGAAGGACGATATGGACCTGGACGCGGGGACGATCCTCGGCGGCGAATCGGTCGAGGGAGTGGGGCGCCGGCTGTTCGACCTGATCCTGGACGTCGCGAGCGGCGAGCCCACGCGCAGCGAGCGGGTCGGGATGGGCGAGG
Organism: Paludisphaera soli; assembly: GCF_011064595.1. Lineage (GTDB taxonomy): Bacteria > Planctomycetota > Planctomycetia > Isosphaerales > Isosphaeraceae > Paludisphaera > Paludisphaera soli. Next base: position 191,782 of record NZ_JAALJI010000010.1, read on the forward strand.
ATGAATTCGCCCCCTGGACCATCGGGCCGACCCTCTGACATGAACAACCGTGAAAGAGCCCCCGGAGGCTCCACCACGTCGGCCAGCCCCCCCGCCCCGCGGCTCGGCCTCCTGGGACGCAGCGGCTGGCCGCTGGTGATCCTCGCCCTGATCGAGCTGGCCTGGCTGGGCTGGTTCCTCTCGGAGCCGCTCCCCAACGCCCCCTCGCCGAGAGGGGCGATCACGCGCGGGATCTTGCTGCTGGACTCGGTCCCCGGGATCGTGCCGGGCGTCACCCTCCAGGATTCCCTGGTGGGGAAGGCCGTCGAGGAGCTGAGCCACCTCGGCAATCTCCCGCAACGCGCGCCGATCGTGGCGGCCGCGGCGCTGATCGCGCTGGCCGCGATGGGGATCGGCGACTGGCTCCTTCGGAAAGCCCGGATGGAGGCGGCCTGCGGCGTCGCGACGCGGCTGGCGATCGACTACGCGCTCGGGACAGTCGTGCTGGGCCTCGCGACGTTGGTCGTCGGCCGGTTGTTCATCCCGAACGTCTGGCTGGTCCGACTGGCGCTGGCGGGGGCGGCCTTGGCGGGCGCTTACGCCTCAAGGTTCTGGCGATGGGATCTCCCACGCCTCGATTCGAGCGCGGCGATCGCCGGTGCGGTCGTCTCGCCGTTCGTCGTCATGATGCTCCTGGGCTCGATGCTTCCGGCGATCGATTTCGACGTTCTGGAGTATCACCTCCAGGGCCCCAAGGAGTACTACCAGAACGGCCGAATCGCCTTCCTGCCTCACAACGTCTACACGAACATGCCGTTCGGCGTGGAGATGCTCCACCTCCTCGGGATGGCGGTCTCGGGCGACTGGTGGTGGGGCGGGCTCGTCGGCCAGTTCCTTGTCGCCCTCTACGCCCCGTGCGCGGCGGTGCTGATCGCCTCGACCGCGAGTCGGCTGGGGACCTGGCGAGCGGGATGCCTGGCGGCGATCGTCTACCTGACGACCCCCTGGATCTATCGCCTCGGAGTCATCGCCTACGTCGAAGGCCCCCTGTGCTGCTTCCAGGCCGCCTTGTTGTGGGCCTTCGTGCGGGGCCGTCAGGATCCCAGGCCTTCCACGGGTCGTCACTGGGCCATGCTCGGCTTCCTCGCGGGCGGGGCTATGGCCTGCAAGTACACGGCGATCCTGCCCTCGGCGATCCCGTTCGGGATACTCGGCCTGGTCGCCGCCTGGCGCGACCGCTCTCCTCGGGCGGTCCTCGCGTTCATCCTGGGCTGGGCCGTGGTGATGGGCCCCTGGATGTTCAAGAACGTCGTGGACACGGGAAACCCCGTCTATCCGCTCGCTTCCCGGATCTTCGGCGGCCGCGATTGGACCGACGCCCGCGAACTCCAGTGGAATCGGGCGCACGGCCCTCGGCCGATCACCATGCCGCTCTTCCGGTATTCGGTGAGCGAGATCGTCGGCCGTTCGGACTGGCAGTCGCCGTTGTATGCGGCCTTCGTCCCCCTGGCCTTCCTGAACCCCAGGTCACGTCGAGTCGCGGGCTGGTTGTCGCTCTACCTGGCCTGGATGTTCCTTACGTGGTGGTTCCTGACGCACCGGCTCGATCGTTTCTGGCTGCCGATGCTCCCCACCGCCGCCATCCTGGCCGGCCTTGGGGCCGACTGGACGAAATCGCTCGCCTGGCGATTCGTGAGGGCGGGAGTGCTGGCGTTGGCCGTCGCCACGAACCTCGCCTACACCTCCACCGCCCTCGCCGGGCTGAACGAGTGGACGGGCGACCTGGACTTCTTGCGCGCCGACATCCCTCGGCGCCTGAACGGCCCCCTCGCGGCGATCGACGCCAATTTGCCCGAGGACGCGAGGATCCTCCTGGTGGGCCAGGCGGCGGTCTATCACCTCCGGCACCCGGTCCTCTACAACACCGTCTTCAACCCCGAATTGATCGAGACGATCGCGGCCGGCAAGTCCCCCGTCGAGTTCCGCGAGGCGCTTCGCGAGCGCAAGGTCACGCACGTCTACGTCGACTGGAAGGAGATCCGGCGCCACCGCGACCCGGCCGGCTACGGATTCACCGACTTCGTGACGGCGGCGCGATTCAACGAGTGGGTCGCCGCCGGCGTCCTCGGCAGGCCGAAGGCCGTCGGCATGGAACAGGACCTCTACGAGGTGCTCTGACCCCGACCTCAGGGCGCGCCCGCCTGCTCCACGAGCTTGAGCGCCTGCTCGATGAGGATCTCGCCCGTCTCCTCGCCCAGCGACGTCCGCGAAATGTACTCATATCTCGGGAAGCTGTGGAAATCCACTCGCGACAGGATGTAGCCGAAGGCGTCGTTGGTCAGTCCGAACAGCATGTTCTGCGCGCCGCCCATCTTCCGCTTGAGGTAGAAGCCGACGTTCGGCAAGGCCTCTCCGGGTACGGTGAGGATCCGGGCGTCTCCCAGTTCGACGAGATTGAGCCGGGTCGAGATGGACCGGTCCCCGTGGGGATAGTTCAGCGGCGAGCCCAGGACGGCCCCCCACATCAGGTCGGACGTGACGGGGAACTGGACGATGCTGGAGTGGCAGGCTAGTTTCGGGTCGTCCTGCGGAGTCGCCTCGGCGACGATCCGGATCGCCTCAGAGGCCATCAGGCGGCCGATCCGCAGACACTCCTCCCAGCTCCGCGCGTCTTTCCAGTAGCCCCGGGCGAGGTCGCTCGGCTGATCCAGGAGGCGGTTGTCCGCGGTCACCATCCCCCCCTGGGCGCCGTTCATGAAGAGGGCGACGCCCCCGGTCTCGGCCTCGATCGTCTCGCAGAGCGGCCCGACGAGGTCCGGGCTCAGGATGCCGATGTCGTTGCCGAGCACCTCGGGATGGATCGCGTAATTCACCAGGGTGGCGATCGATCGGCCGTCCGGCGTGCTCGCGCGGATCACGCTCATCCGGCGGTCGTAGAGGTCCGGTGCGTAGTAGTTGTAGGCGATCTTCCCTCGGGCCTCGCCGGTTGCGACCTGGAGTCGGGCCGGTTCGAGGCGATCGAGCGCCTGGTTCAAGGCCTCGGCGGCCCGGTCGCACACGGAGTCGATATACGCCAGGTCCCCGGCGTGCCCCCCCTTGCCGTCGGGCAGCGCGTAGCAGTCCGGGGCGCTGTGCGTGTGAGTCGAGCCGATCAGGACGTTCGATCCCGGGATCCGGGGGACCTTGGCTCGCACCCGATCGCCCAGGACGGAGGGGAAGCCGAGCAGATCGAGGGCCACGACGCCGACCGTGACTTCCCCCTTGCGGAGGACCAACGCCCGCGCCGTGAGATCGCCTCGTTTCTCCCGGGCGGGCTTCGTCGGCCCCATGCCGCCGGAGACGGGGAGGAGCGGATCGGGGGTGATGACCCGGACGGCCGCGCCTGCTAGAATCTCGCACCGGGCCGGCGAGGCAGCCGTGCTCAAAAGCATCGGGATGCAGGCCGCCCACGCGACGACGCGTGGGTCGAGAATGCGATTTCCGAATCGGGTCATCGCGTTTTCTCCCAGGGTTTGAAATGATGCGTCCGCTTCGACGAGCCCATGCTACTAGGCGCCTGAAGCGAAGGATAGAAGGAGTCGCATGAGCGGGCTATCCACCGTGACGGGCGGCGCGGGATTCATCGGCAGCCACCTCGTCGACCATCTCACGTCTCTCGGACGCCGGGTCCGAGTGGTCGAGCGGCCGGGGGCCGACGTGGCCCATCTGCCGCCCGGCGTCGAGGTGATCTTCGCCGACATCCGACGCCGCGAGGGGCTCGATCAGGCCCTGAGCGGCAGCCGGTTCGTCTATCACCTGGCGGCGAATCCGAACCTCTGGGTCCGAGACCGCCGGGAGTTCGAGGCCGTGAATCACCAGGGAACCGTGAACGTCCTGGAGGCCGCCCTTCAGGCCGGCGCGGAGCGAGTCCTGCATACCAGCACCGAGAGCATCCTGACGAAGGCTCGGGCTTCCGGCCCCATCGACGAAGACGTCCGGATCGAGGAGAGCGACGCCGTCGGCCCCTACTGCCTCTCCAAGCTGCGGGCCGAGAACTACGCGATGGGCCTCGCTCGCGCCGGGAAGCCCGTCGTCGTCGCGAACCCGACCATGCCCGTCGGCCCCGGCGACCGGGGGTGCTCGCCCCCCACCCGCCTGATCCGCGACTTCTGCGGCGGGTCCCTGCCGGCGGTCATGGATTGCACCCTGAACCTGATCGACGTCCGGGACGTGGCCGTCGGCATCGCTCGCGTCCTGGAAGTCGGCCAGCCCGGTCGTCGACACCTCCTGGGAGGGACCAACCTCGCGCTCGTCGATCTGCTGCGCATCCTGTCCGAATTGACGGGCGTCGCGATGCCACGCTGGCGAGTTCCTTATGGAGTCGGCCTGGCGTTTGCGTATCTCAGCGAGCTGTGGGCCAACCAGGTCTCCGGCGTGGCGCCGAGAGCGAGCGTCACCGGGCTTCGGCTGACGCGTCGAATCATGCATTTCGACGCATCGAGAACCCTGATGCAGATCGATCTCACTCCCCGACCGATTCGAGAGTCCCTGGCCGACGCCGTGGATTGGCTCCGCCGCGACGACGAACTCGGAGCTCTGAAGCTCCAGCAAGCAATCCCAGGATCCTGACGGTTGGAGTGCCGACGTCGACTCGATCGGAAACCGACGGAAGCTCAGCCGCGATTTCGGCGTTCTTTCGAGGAGCGAAATCCCCCCGTCCGCACTCACCCTTCCGCTCGCGACGAACCCCAACCGAAGTCGTCCGATCTCCTCGAAGGAAATCATCCAAAAAACCGATCGATAACCTAGGTGGGAATCTGGAGAGGACTGATGGTTTGCAGGCTCGAATTCGACAAGATTCCGATCGATTAGGCGCGTTTCTAATCACAACCTGACGCCTTGACGTCAGATTGCAAAAAACCGAAAGTTTTCTTGTCGTCTTCAGCTGGCGATCACGGTTTCCTAGGAGATACGAAGAAATCCCTGTCTCGCCCATAGCGAAAGGGCCGGCTGGGTGATGATGAATGTCGACACGCTTGGGTCGGGGGTTTTTCTGGTGGATCGGCGCGACTTCCTTCGTTTATAGTGGATTCATGCCCTGTCCTGGGGAGGAACTTCATGATCCTTCGCCATGGCGTCGTCCGAGGATCAAGCCCCATGATCGCCCGTCTCGTGGCCCTCGACGAAGGTCCAGATATCAGCCTGGATCGCGCCATGGTCGTCGTGGGGAGACATCCTGCGTGCGACGCGCGACTGGATTCCTTGAGGGTCTCCCGCCACCACTGCTGCATGACGCACGACAGTGGGGACGTCTTGGTCCGGGATCTGGGCAGTACCAACGGTATCCGGATCAACGGCCAACGCGTCGAGATGGGCCGGCTCAAGGCCGGCGACGAGCTTTCGATCGCTCACATCCGCTATCGCCTCGACGACGGCCTCGGCCATGATCGGACGCTCGCAGAATCCTCTTCCGCCGAGGCGCTCGATCTCGCCGCCTCCCCCGACGGCACTTCCTCGGTCGAGCCCTGCCCCCCCTTCCCGGCAGAGGAGAACGCGTTGGCTGCCGCGGTCCGGAAGATGCTGCCCTCTTCCGTGGCCGAACGATGTCGAATCCAGGTCATCGTGAGGATGGACGACGAGTCCGACGACTCGACCCCGGTCGGGATGTCAAGTTCCCATGCCGAGAAGTCTTCGGAATGACGCTCAAGCTGCGCCCCCTGGTGAAAGGCAACGGCCCGACCGTGGTCCTGCAGCGGCCGATCTATCTCGTCGGACGCCATCCGGAGTGCGACCTCCGTCTCGATCAGCCGAAGGTCTCTCGTCGGCATTGCTGCCTCGCCCTGGCCTACGACCGCCTCTTGATCCGGGACCTGGGCAGTCGCAACGGAGTTCGGGTGAACGGCCGGGACGTCATCGAGTCGCAGCTGTTTCGCGGCGACGAGGTCGCCATCGGCCCGCTCATCTTCCTCGTCGAGGAGGAAGCCCCCCCGGGCGGTGCCCCCGCCGCTCCTTCGCCCTCCAGGCAGACGACCCCGGACGCCGACGCCGACGCCGACGCCGAGAAGTCGCCCGAGATCGACCTTGTGCCTCTGGACGACGTCTGAACGCGATTTCCCGCGTCCGAGCGGCCGGCTGCGACGCAACCTCGGGAACTGGAAGGTCCCGCCGGCACTCGGTTCGATGTGCGAGGGGGTGCATCGTGTGGATTTCCGATTTGGCGGTGTTATAGTTCGAAAAACGGTCTAGCATGAAGGATTGCCCCGCCTGGACGACCGCCCGTCGCGGTCCCGGAGTGGGACCAACGGCGATCCCCCGCGTTGTTGCGTATGGGGCCGTGCCGGACTCCTGCTAAGCGTCGATCGACCTCGCTTCGCCGCCGCTGACATCACCTCGAGAGGCAAAAGCATGATGAAACGAACGATCCCCGCCCTGGGACTGGCGCTCGCCCTGTCGTTCTCGCCCGCGGACGCCCGGGCCCAGTGGGGCTACGGCATGTACCCCGGAGGCTACGGGGGCTACGGCTGGGGCGGGTGGGGCGGTGCCGGCTCGACCGTGGGCGGCAGCGTGGCCCAGGGCCTCGGCATGTTCAACATGGGCGCGGGCGTCTACAACGAGAAGACCGCCGTTGCGAACTCGATCAACACCGACACGGTGATGCGCTGGAATCAGTACGTCTACGAGTCGCAAAAGGAAGCCACCCGGCAGTACTACGGCCGTCGCGACGCGAGCATCGCCCGCGACAAAGACGCCTTCAACGCCCAGATGGATCGGATCCACACCAATCCGAGCGCCCGCGACATCCAGCAGGGCGATGCGCTGAATGCCATCCTCGATCAGCTTTCCGACCCGCGGATCCCGCCCTCGGCCCTGAGGACCGTCGACGCCCCCGTCGACGCCCAGCTCATCCGTCAGATCCCGTTCGTCAACGCCTCCGAGGCGATCACGATCAGCCTGGCGAAGCTTCGCGACGCCTCCGTGTGGCCCGCCCGGCTCCGCGATCCCCGCCTCGCGCCCGAGCAGAAGGACTTCGAAAAACTCGTCACGCAGGCCCGCAAGGAGAACGAGGCGGGAGAGATCTCGAACGAGACCCTTGAACAGCTCCGCGGCGTGGCCCAGCGTATCAAAAGCAAGCTCGCGGAGATGCCGCTCGAGAACAAGCGCGAGGACATCGACGCCCAGAACTTCGCGAAGACGCTCGTCGCCATGGTCCGACTGCTGGAGAAGCCCGAGGTCGAACACGTCCTCAACGAACTGAAGAACATCGAGAAGACCAACGTCGGCAACCTGCTCGGCTTCATGCACACCTTCAACCTGCGCTTCGGCCCCGCCAACACGCCCCCGCAGCGGTCCGCCTACTCCGAACTCTTCCCGACGATGGACGGGGTCCGCGACAAGCTGCTGGCAGAGCTGAAGCTCGACAACAACCAGACCCCCTCCTACAAGGCCCAGCCCCACGACTTCTTCTCGGCCATGGGCGACGAGTACATCGACCGCAAGAAGAATCCGGCACCCGCTCCCGCCCCGCCGACCCCGCAGCCCTGACGGTCGACATCGAGCCTTGACGGAACACGTAGGCCCCGCTCGCGACCCCTCGGCTCGCGAGCGGGGCTTTTTCGCACCTTCGACCCCGCGGGTTTTCGACCGCCAGTCCCGGCCTCGCCGCAAGCCGCTCAACGTGATTCTAACGCCATGCCGAGGCGGGCCCTCACGAGCTGAGGCAGGTGCTTGACCGGGATCGTACCCTCCGCGAGGACGGCCTCATGGTACGCACCCAGGTCGAAACGATCGCCCTGCTCGCCCTGGATCGAACGCCTGAGCCGGGTGAAGGCCGTACGCCCCACGAAGTAGGTCGAGAGCTGACACGACGACTGCTTCGAACGGATGATCTTGCCCTGGGCCTCGCCGTCGGTCTGGAACGCACGCCCGACTAGCAGCTCGCGCGCCTCCTCGTCGGTCATGGCTTGGCAATGCATCCTGGCGTCCAGGATCGCGTTCACGACGGCCCGCAGGTAGAACTTGAGCTGCTGGAGCCTCAGCGCCAGGTCGCCGCCACCGAACCCTTGATCGAGCATCATCTGCTCGGTGTAAACCGCCCAGCCCTCCGCGAACGTGCCCGACGAGAGGAGACGTCGGATGCGGCTGGGACAGCGGTTGCTGTACTCGAGCTGGACGTAATGCCCCGGATAGGCCTCGTGGACCGTCAGGATCTTGAGCATCGGGCGGTTGTACTCGTGGAAGAAGCTCTCGGCGCGTTCGCGACTCCAATCGGACGGCGGCGCGCTGATCGCATACTCGCTCGACCCTCGCGCGTCGAGCGGGGGCGCCGGGTTGAGATAGGCGACGGAGTTCCCTCGCATGAACTCGGGCATCTCGATGATTCGGAGCTGATCGGGCTCGGGGAGCGTGAGAATCTTGCGGTCCTTGATGAACTCCCGGATCTCCTGAACGGTCGCCCGCACATCCTCCACGAGGGTCTCGGCGGTGCCGTGGTCGTCGCCGATCCGGGCGAGCACGCGACGGATCATAGCGCGACGGCCCGCATCGTCGTCGACCGGCACGACCTCGCCCGGGAAGTAAGTCGCCCAAAGCTGCCTGGCGAGAACGGCCATCTCGATCTCGACCCGGCCCGCCTCACTCTCCGCCTCGGCGAGCACCTCGTCGGCCGACAGCCCGGCGTCCAGTTCGAAGTCGAGCTTTTTGACGAACTTGTCGCGGCCGATCCGCCAGCTCTCGTCGCTCCTGGGGAGCACCTCGTCCCGGAGGAAGGCGAGATGAGCCCCCAGGGCCTCCACCACCTTGGCGGCGGGGACGGCGAACTCCCCCTCCCCAGGCTGCTCGCCCGCGAGCAGGAACAGGTCTTTCTTGTAGAACGAGACGGCCCCCTCGGCCTGTCGGATCGCCGTCTCGACCTTGACCCGAGGCGAGACGCCGATCTCCCGGCGCGCCGTCTCAAGCACGCGAGGGATCTCCTCCATCCTCCTCAGGGCGTTCCGCCGATTCACCTCGCGCGGCAGCGAAGATTGCGTCAGCAGGAGATAGACGCTCTCCGCCGCATAATCGGTGTAGACGCGTGGATCTTCCCGGTAGGGATCGAAGGTCTCGCGCTGCCAGATCGTCCCCTGCAGATGCCTTCGGAGGACGTCGTAGTCGACCTGGCCGGCGGCAGAAAGCCGATCCGCCCGGAGCTCGCGAGACAGCCTGGCAAGAGTCTCTCGCTGGAAATCCAGGAGCGCCCGCCGCGCCTCGGCCGACACGTCATCGAGTCGATCGTCGTGGGCATGCTCGCCCAGTCGCGTCGCCGTCAGCGGTTGGCGACGGAACGTCTCCTCCATGTAGCCGTCGAAGAAGGTGTTCAGCCGGGTGTCTTCGGTCTCGGGAGGAGCCGCGCAGACGCCGGGAGCGAGGAACAGGATGAGCCACGCCGCACAGGGCCGATTCATGAAGAACTCCCTCCCGGCGGGGTCGGCGAGCCGCCTCCGCCCGGCGATGCGGAATCTTGTCAGGGCGGGGAGAAAATGGTAGAAAGAGACCATACGATGCGGCCTGTTCCTGCGTCAACCGAGACGAATCGCATCCCTCCCGTGCATCGATTCGATTTCCGAATCGTTCGACCTCCGGATCTCCCGACCGTCCAGCCTCCTTCTTCGCGAAACCGATCGAAGTCGAGACGATGAGGGGTCAGGCCACTCCCCCTCGGCGCCTTTTTGGCGATCCAAGTTCGAGGTCCTGGGGTGGAATTCCGGCTCAACCGAAAGGTGCAAGAAAGGATCGACCAAGGCGACCGGCCGCCAACTGGCCGTGATCGCACCAGCCTGGGTCGATCCCGACGAGAAACGATGGCCGTGTCGATGTCATCGCAGGTCCTCCTCATCCGCCCCGGCGCCACGCTCTACGATGAGCAGAACCGGGTGCAAGGCGTGCTCGACATACCGCTCAGCGACCAGGGGCGGATCGAGGTCGCCCGGCTGGCGGATAACCTGGCCGCTCGGCAGGAGCATGGTCGGCTCTCCGCGCTCTACTGCGGCCCCGGCGAGAGCGTCGTCCGGACGGCCGAGATCGTCGGCAAGGCCCTCGGCCTCCGCCCCAAGCGGATCGACGACTTCCGGAACCTCGACCAGGGTCTCTGGCAGGGACTCCAGATCGAAGAGATCCGCCGCCGGAACGTCAAGCTCTTCCGCCAGTGGATCGACGACCCGAGGACCATTCGCCCCCCGCAAGGGGAGACCATCGAAGAGGCGATGGAACGAATTCGAGGGGCCTTCCGCCCGCTCTTCCGTCGCCATCCCGAGGAGGCTTTCGGCCTGGTCGCCGGCGAGCCGATCGGACGTCTCATCGCCGGATACCTGAAGCGAACCCCCCGGGTCCAGCTCGACGAGTTCCTCCCTTGCTGCGGCTTCGAACGCATCGAGGTCCCCGCCGAGCTCCTAGGCGGCCCCGGCTCCTCTTGACAAGATCGTCCCGCCCGGGAAGTGTGGGATCGTCCCGCCGATCCGACGCATGCCGCGTGCGTGGCAAGACCTTCAGATCGATCCCTCAGGAGTCAGACCGCTCATGGCCGCCAAAGGAGGACCTCTGCACGCCTGGCATGGCCACTTCGAAGCGAAACGCGTCCCGGAAGGCGTCTGGATGCGTTGCGACGGCTGCGGAGCGACCCTCTTCCGCAAGCAGGTCGAGCAGAACCTCAGCGTCTGCCCGGAATGCAACCACCACATGCCTCTCACGGCCGTCGAGCGGATCCGCCAACTCCTCGATGAGGATACCTTCGAAGATTGGTTCCCGGACCTACTCCCGGCGGACCCGCTCGAATTCGACGACCGTCGCCCCTACCCCGAACGAGTCAGGGCCGAGCAGGCCCGCACCGGCCTCAAGGAGGCCGCCCTCGTCGGCCAGGGCTTCATCAAAGGGCGACGCATCGTCTTCGGGATCACCGACAGCGGCTTCATCATGGGGAGCATGGGCTCGGTCGTCGGCGAGAAGCTGACGCGGGCCATCGAGGAGGCGACCCGCCAGAAACTCCCTCTGGTGATCGTCTCAGGCTCCGGCGGCGGCGCCCGGATGCACGAGGGAATCTACTCGTTGATGCAGATGGCCAAGGTCTCCACGGCCCTGGGCCGCTATCGGGCCGCCGGCGGCCTCTTTATCAGCGTCCTGACCCATCCGACGATGGGCGGCGTCGCCGCCAGCTTCGCGTCGCTCGGCGACATCATCCTCGCTGAACCCAAGGCGCTGATCGGCTTCGCCGGGCCCCGCGTCATCGAGCAGACGGTCCGCGTCCAGCTCCCCGAAGGATTCCAGACCAGCGAGTTCCACCTCAAGCACGGCTTCGTGGACCGCATCGTCCATCGACGCGACCTGAAGAGCATGATCGCTCAGCTGATCGACTACACGACCACGTGATCGAAGGCCGTCCTCAGGCCGTGCCGCTTGCGACCCGCCCGCCGCGACCGTCCTGCCCGAGCAATTCGAGCAGGAGGTTGTCGTGCGGGTACGGGTGCCCCTGGTACTGGCGGAACGCCTCGGCCCTTGCCACGCCGATCTCTTGTCCCCGGACCCCGCCCCACCTCTTCTGACTCTCCAGATACTCGTCGATCCCGTGCTGGCGCATCAGCCAGTCTCGCTGGCTGGCATGGCAGGCCAGCATCGCTCGCTTGACCTCGAAGACATCGGTCACGTCGACATGGAAGTCGACCGGCGCCGGTCGGCCGTCCCGGTCGATCCCTTCCAGGGCGTCGACGAAATAGAGGTGCGGGATGTGGTCCAAAGCCTTAGCCGGCTCCCACTGGCGGGTGGCATAATTCGGGCAGCCCGCCGCGAAGCAGGCGTCGCGCACCAGCAGGCTCGTCATCTCGTGATCGCAGATGTAATCGATCGGCGGAGCAGTCAGGATCAGGTCGGGGCGGACCCGTCGGAGCACCTCGGTCACCCGGCGTCGCGATTCATCGTCGTTGAAGATCGCCAGGTCGCGGAACTCTAGGCAGAGGTACTCGGCCTCGATCAGGTCGGCCGCGGCCTTGGCCTCGGCGCGGCGGATCGCGGCGATGGCCTCGCTGTCGTGCTCGGCGCTGCCGCAGTCGCCCGGGGTCATCGTCGCGATCGTGACCTTGCAGCCCGCCCGCTTCAGGAGGGCGAGCGTCCCCGCGCACTGGAATTCGACGTCATCGGGATGGGCGTGGATTGCCAGGACGCGCTTTTGCGTGTGCATCGTTGATCGATCCGAATACGCTCGAGTGGGAAGTCACGACGAGCCCAGGATACCCCGACGACGTTCCTAAGACAATTGACTACCTACTGTTGCGTGATGAGAGCGGCGGTCGTCGCGTGGTATCGACCCGTCAAAGGAAAAATGTTCTGGCGTGCGCTAGACGACCTGTGTACATTAGCTACAAAGGGTCAGATACTGATCGTCCGTGTGCTAGTTCTACTTCCACGAAGCATGCGGGCTTGCCGGCCCTCACCCGGATATGTCATGAACGGAGCCTTCGATGGCCGACCTTGACTCGCTCACCGCGCGGCAGCGTGAGATCTACAATTTCATCCGCGGAAAGATTCAGGGACGAGGATACGGCCCCACGGTTCGGGAGATCGGCCTTCACTTCCAGATCAAGAGCCCCAATGGAGTGATGTGTCACCTGAAAGCCCTGCAGAAGAAGGGGCTGATCCATCGCGAGCCGAACATGTCCAGGGCGATCCAGCTCCTGGAAGATCCGGCTACCTTGCAGCCGCTCGGGGGGCTGAAGCTGGTGGGCCGGATCGCCGCCGGGCAGCCGATCGAAGCGATCGAGCAGGACGAGGAGCTGACGTTCTCGGACTGGGTCGAGGACGGCGCCAAGTTCGCGCTCCGGGTCACGGGCGACTCGATGATCGAGGAGCACATCGCCGACGGCGACTTCGTCATCATCAAGAAGCAGGACCAGGCCCGCGACGGTCAGATCGTCGCCGTCCGCGACGAGGACGGCGAGGCGACGCTCAAGCGGATTTTCCGCGATCGCACCCGCGTGCGGCTCGAGCCCGCCAACCGCGCGATGAAGCCGATCTTCCGCGATCACGTCGACATCCTGGGGATCCTGGTGGGGGTCGTCCGCAAGTACTGACCTCCGCCCCGGCTTGACGGCGTCCGGTGTTGCGTCGATCATCGGAGTTCCGGCCGGGAGGAGTCTCCCGCTGCCGATTTCTTCGAGCCGCTCGCTTCCTGCGAGCGGCCCCCTCAAGGATCGAATCGCGACTATGGAACCGGACGCCTCGGCCCCCGCCGACCTCGTTAAGCTCTTCACCGACGGCGCCTGCAGCGGCAATCCGGGTCCAGGAGGCTGGGCCTACATCCTTCAGCACCCGGCCAGCGGTCAGGTCCGCGAGGGCTCCGGGGCCGAATGGGAAACGACCAATAATCGGATGGAGCTCATGGGCCCTATCGAGGGTCTCGCCTCGCTCAAGCGACGATGCCAGGTCGAGCTGGTGACCGACAGCCAGTACGTCGCGAAGGGAATCAAGGAGTGGATGCCCAACTGGAAACGGCGAGGATGGCAGCGGAAGGACGGCAACGTCCTCAAGCCGGTCATGAACGTGGACCTCTGGAAGCGGCTCGATGAGTTGCTGGCCGGCCATCAGGTCCGCGTCACCCACGTCCTCGGCCATCGCGGCCATGCCGAGAACGAGGCCTGCGACCGCATGGCGGTCGAGGCGTACAAGGAGCTGAAGCGGAACGGACGCCCCATCTGAGGCTGGTCCGCCCCGCTTCAACGAGTTCAGGTCTCAGCCCAGAACGTTCGCGACCGCCTCGCGGGCGCGGATCATGAGCGGGCTGTCCGGTCGATTCGACCCCGGCAGGTGGTACATGGCGGCCGCGGCCAGCCTGGGCCGCCACCTGGGATCGGTCGTGTTCAACGATTCCTCCCACACCGCCGCCCCGTACTTGTAGTCGTGGCTGTCCGTCCCCTTGTGGAAGATCATCCGCGACGCCACGTCGAACAGCGCGTGCGACGAGCCGCCCTGCGACAAGAAACTCAGGGCCTCGGCCGCGGCCCGGCTTCGGTCCTGGCCGACGGCCTCGAAGATGCCGTCGATCGTCTCGGGCTGAGTCGAAATCGATGCGTCGTCCGGGATGGCATCGATGCAGACGGGATTCGGCGACTTGATCCGCTCGCGATAGAGCGGCTGCCAGCCCACCGCCTGGAGCAGCGCCAGCTTGCGCGTGGTGTCGTCGCCGCTCGCCCCGTAGATGTAGTGAAGCGAGTTGGCGGCCGTCGTAGCGTGGATGGCGATGATGCCGGGGTTCCGCATCATCAACTCGCTGGAGAACAGCAAGGCGGCGTCCCAGATCGATCCCGGCGCGACGCCCCGTTTCAGCAGTTTGACGACTTCGGCCGAAGCCTCCTCGGGTGAAGCGTAGCGGAGGAGCGCCAGCAGGCCCAAGGTGGCGGCCGGGTCGGGACGGCCCTCCTGCCAGTCGGGGCCGATTTCTCCGGCGTTCTTGAGGTTCTCTTCGTATGGGCCGATCGGACCGGGGCGGTCGCCTCGGAGGTCGAGCAGGCCGTAGGCCAGCGAGCGGAGCACGGGCTCGGCGTGCTCCCAGCCGACCGCCTGGAGCGTCCGCCAGCTCTGGGCGGCGAAGATGGGCTTGTGGCCGATGTCGCGCTGGTCGCGCACGGCCATCCTCCAGAAGGGTTCCATCGCCTCGGCGGCCCCTGCTCCGCGGCAGAGGCCCGCCACGGCCACATCGGCCCCGTCCACGTCCCAGGCCTCCATGGCCCGGACGAAATCGGCCCTGGCCTGATGCGGCTTCGGAACGCGCGCCTCGTCGACCGCGCCCAGGGACCAGTCCCCTTCGGCCACGTCCTGCGCCTGGGACGATTTGAAGTTGTCGAGCGCCCAGAACAACGGCAGCAGTCGCTCCGAGGTCGCCGACGACTGGCCCAGCATGTGGGCCGAGTTGATCACGAGCACCGCATGGAACTTGAATCCGACCGGGCGAGGCTGGACGTTCCGCACGCCGGCGAGGAACAGCCCGCCCAGCAGCGATCGGTACGAGAGCCCGCCCTTCAACTCGGCGACCGCCTTCTCGAAGACCTTCTCCCGCGGTGTGTCCTCGATCCAGCGGACGACGGGCTCGATCTCGGGGCGGAGCCGCACGACCTCCGGCCGGACGACGGCCTCCTCGGCCGACGTCGCGACCTGGCGCGACAGCTCCCAGCTCCCCAACGAAGCGCCGGCGAGCGTCGCCGAACGCAGGAAATCCCGACGCGGCAAGCCACGATCCATGGTGCACCCCCCTGCCCTCGAGTTCGAGCCATGCGACCCAGGGTCATCGTAGGCTTCGGGCGAGGTGAAGGGAACGACCCACCGGGAGGCCGTCGTCGGTCGTCTCACATCTGCTGGAGCTGATTGATCTTGTTGTAGAGGGTCTTGAGGCTGATCCCCAACTCCTTGGAGGCGGCCGGTTTGTTCCCGCTGTGCTTCTCGAGGACCACCTGGATGTAGCTCATCTCGATGTCGCGCAGGGTGGGGTTGCCATCGGGGATCGCGAAATGTGGCGCGGCGATCGGCTGGGCCGTGCCGGGCTGGACCCGGTTCCGGGCGGGGAACTGCGTCGGCAGGTGTTCGGGCCGGATCGGGCCGTTGCCGGCGAGGATCAGGGCGCGCTCGACGGCGTTGGCCAGCTCGCGGATGTTCCCCGGCCAGTCATGCGACGTGAGGACTTCGACGGCCTCGGGCGAGATCGAGGTCTCCGTCAGACCCCTCCGGGCCGCATAGCGCGAGAGCATGTGGCGGGCCAGTTCGGGGATGTCGTAGCGACGCTCCCGAAGCGGCGGCAGGATGATCTCGAAGGTGTTGAGCCGAAAGAAGAGGTCCTCCCGGAAGTGGTCGTTGGCGACCATCTCGCGGAGGTCCCGGTTGGTGGCGCAGACGACGCGGACATCGACCCGGAACGGCTCGTTCTCTCCCACGCGGCGGATCTCGCCGGACTCCAGGAAGCGCAGCAGCTTCACCTGGACGCTCTTGTCCAGCTCGCCGACCTCGTCGAGGAAGAGCGTGCCGCCGTTGGCGACCTCGAACAGCCCCTTGCGGTTCGACTCGGCCCCGGTGAACGCCCCCTTGCGGTGCCCGAAAAGCTCGCTCTCGACGAGGTTCTCGGGCAGGGCGCCGCAATTGACGGGGATGAAGACGCGCTGGGTGCGGTCGCTCCGCTCGTGGAGGTTCCGCGCGACCAGTTCCTTGCCCGTGCCGGTCTCGCCCAGGATCATGACCGTGGCGTCGGTCGGGGCGATGGTCTCGATCAGCCGCTTGACCTGCTGCATCGCCGGCGTCTCGCCGATGAGCAACGGCGCGCCCTCGGCCGCCTTAAGCCGGCTCTCCAACGCGACGGTCTTGTTCGACAGGTCGCGCCGCTCGGCGATCCGGTTGAGGATCACCTCCAGCTCGGCCCACTTGCAGGGCTTCGTGAGGTAGTCGAACGCCCCCAGCCGAAGCGCCTGGACGGCCGTGTCGACCGTGGCGTGGCCGGTCAGCAGGATGACCTGGGTCTCGGGGCTGAGCTGCTTGATCTGCGTGAGGACCTCGATGCCGGTGATGCCGGGCATGCGGATGTCCAGCAGGGCGGCATCGTAGCTGCCGCGCTCGAGGGCCTTCAAGGCGGCGGTGCCGTCCGGGCAGACGGTGACCTCATGGCCGAGGCGGGGCAGTTCCATCTGCATGAGGTCGCGGAGGTGCGCCTCGTCGTCGGCGAACAGGATCCGCAAACCTCCGCGATGCGACTTGTCGATCATGACTTCCTCCCTGACCTCTTCCCGGGCGTTGTATTCGATGTCTGCCTGCGACCGCGAGCGGGGCGTCTCGGCCCGCTCAAGCGGCGTGGACCGGGGCGGCGAGTTCGCGCGCGGCGGCCTCGGCTTTCTCGGACGGGTGGATCGGCAGGCGCACGCGGAAGGTCGAGCCTCGCCCGATACCCGGACTGCTCGCCGTGATCTCGCCGTGATGCTGGTTGATGATCCGGTGGGTGATCGAGAGGCCCAATCCGGTCCCCTTGCCGTCTCGGCGACGGGTGAAGAAGGGCTCGAAAATGTTCTCGAGCACGTCCGGCGACATGCCGCAGCCGTCGTCGGCGAGGACGATCTCGGCCATCCCGCGGTCGTAGCGGCAGTCGATCCGCAGCACGCCCCCGGCGTCCATTGATTCCAGCGCGTTGACCGCCAGGTTCAGGACGACCTGCTTGATCTCCTGGCCGTCCACATGGGCCAGGACCGCCTCCTTGGGCTGGAACTGGATCGTCTTGCCGCGGTACTTGCCGATGTGGCGGATCATGTCGACCACCCCCTGGATCAGGCTGGGGAGGTCGGCCCGCTCGCGCTTGATATCTCCGCAACGGGCGAAGTCGAGGAGCTTCTCGGTGATGCTCTTACACCGGAACGCCTCTTCCTGGATCATCTTGAGGTAATTGCCGATCACCCGATGGTCGGGATCGTCGGCCGACCCCGCCAGGGCCCCCAGGCGGTTCTCCAGGGCCTCGGAGCAGAAGGCGATTGAGGCCAGCGGGTTGTTGATCTCGTGCGCCACGCCGGCCGCGAGGAAGCCGACGCCCGCCAGGCGTTCGGAGCGGACGAGCTGACGGCTCCGCTCCTGCACCTGCTCCTCAAGCTCCGCGTAGGTCATGCTGATCCGGGCGGTCATCTCGTTGAAGGCGGCGGCCAGGTCCTGCATCTCGTCTCCGGAATTCAGGTCGATCTTGTAGTCGAACGAGCCCCGCGCGACCCGTCGGACCCCGCGCTGAAGGAGCCGGACCGGGTTCAACACCCAGCGATGGAAGAGGGCCATGAGGCCGCAGAGCATCCCCAGGACCATCAAGGCCGAGGTCCAGACGATCACTCGGCTCGCCTGATACTGGGTCTTGGACATCGAGAGGATCTCGAAGAAATCCTCGTGCAGCTCCTTCGGCAGCAGCATGACGATGTGCTTCAGTCGCTCGATCCGCGACGCCAGGTCGGTGGCCGGTTCGAGCTGGGGGAGCATCTCGGGATGTTGCGTCACGTAGTATGTGGTGCCGTGGAGCACCGGCTCGGCGGGCGGCTCGGTCGGCCTGAGGTCGCGTAGGACCTGGGCCAGGCCGTCGTCCATCAAGAAGGACAGCCCCAGTTCGTCGAGCCCGCTGTTCGCCCGATTGCCGCGCATCGTGTTCTGCTTCAGCTCGTGGAAATACGACACCAGCGAGGCGCGGGCGGCCTCGGCGGTCGCGATGAGTTCCGCCCGCTCCTGCTCGCTCTTCTCGCGAGGCGCGTGGAGGCGGAAGACCGACTCGATGAGGTCCTTCGACGCCCCCAGCTCGCGGAGCTGATCGGTCAGCGTCAGGTTGCTGACGTGGAAGGAGTGCAGCCCGAAGATCGAGCCGCCCATCAGGATGAGCATCATCCCGACGACCACGCACAGGCCGACCATGAGCTTGATGCGAATCGGCCATCGGACCATGACGACCTCCTTGTCGTGCTGGTGGGCTGGGCAATCCAGGCCGCGGCCCCGCCGCCATTCCATGGGCGAGCCGTGACCTTATACCAGATCACCCCGGATCGCTCAAATCCGACTGAAGCGACATCGCGAAGAAACCGAAGGGCCGGTCCCGGCTCAGCGAAGCACGCCCAGCCAGTGCGCCGCCACGGCGACCCCGATCGAGGCGACGAGGCCGCCCCCGAGCGCGTACCGCACGTTCCGCACATGCCGCTGGAACGCGATTTCACGCTCCGGGGAGACGGCCAGACGCTGGAGGAACGCCTTGCGGCTGGCGATGCTGCCATGTCGCCATGACCGGGATTCGACGTCGATGCCGTTCTGATGGGCGACCGACGTGAGCGCGTCGGCGAAGATTCGGACCCCCGTGGGGCAGACCCCGCGGATCGGCAAGTCGTCGGCCTTGGGGCCTTCGAAATCGAAGTGAGGGGGGCAGTCGGGGGAGCCGCACGAAACGACTTTGCAACCGTACACGTCGGCCTGCCGCTCGAAGCGTCGCGAGAGGTGCCCGAAGACGACCCCGAAGAAGACACCCACCGCGACGAGGACGACCAGCCCCTCGATGACGTCGCGAAAGGCCGAGGGGGCGGTCGGATCGGCCGTCGTCAGCGTCGCGATCCACGTCTCCAGGCCGGCGAACGCGTCCGAGGCCATCGTCAGGACGGCCAGGCACCCGACGAAGAAGAACAGGAAGTACTGGAGGTGCCGGTGAGCGACGTGCCCGATCTCATGGCCGAAGACCGCGGCGATCTCCAGCGGAGTCAGGGAGTCGATCAGGGCATCGGAGAGGAGCACGTAGCGGAACCGGGGGAGGATTCCGGTCACGCACGCGTTGACCATCAGATGATCCGTATCCCACACGAGGATGTCCGCGCACCGGAATCCGGAACGTCGCGAGACGGCCTGCAGGCGACGCCGCAAGGGGCCGTCCGGCAGCGATCGCGTGGGCCAGGCCATCCGGATGAAGATCGGAGAGACCGACAGGACCAGGACGCCGAGCACCGCTAGCTCGACGGTCTCGGCGAACGGGTCTTCCTGCCATCGCGGCCAGAGACGGCCGACGACGTCGTTCCGGACGACGAAGATCGAGACGATCGGGAGGACCAGGGCGAGCGACTGACGCTCGCGGAGATAGAGATGCCGCAGGACGCTCCGGCCCGAATGCATCGCCGGCAGTCCCTGGATCGCACGCTCGCCGTAGAACGCGCCCCACCACGAGAGGACCTGCATCACGAGGAACGGGGCGATCAGGAGGGCGTCGTCGACGAGGATCGAGCCCCGCCAGCCCCATGTCCCCAGGACCACGCCCGGCCAGTCTTCCTGGTGGATGATCCAGCCGAAAGCGGCGACCGTCGCCATCCCCATGACGCGCGAGCCGTGGAAGAAAGCCCGGCGGACCCGGGCGGCGGCGAAGCCTCGCCGACGGACGCGGAAGGCGGTCCAGAGTCCGAGCCCGAACGAGGCCGCGGCCACGGCCGCCATGATCGCGACGACCCGGCCGATCGCCTCCCGGGGGTCGTCCGGCGGCGCGGATGGGGCGTCGACGCCGAAGGCCAGGAAGAGGGCGAGCAGGAGGGGGATCGGTATCATGGGCGTCCGTGGGCGATGCCGAGCGCCGCCGGCCCCTGGGCGGACGGCCCTGGGGGCGATCGCGCCCGTCGTCCGCGAAATTATCCGAGCCGAGTCCCTACGCCGTCAAGGGGACGGATCGAGGCCGGGCTCGTCGCCAGGGGCTTCCTCGAGGGCGGGCCCCCACCCGCCTCGCGGCCCATCGGACGACTCGTGACCGGTGGGGACGGGCTTCCGTCGCTCCTCGCGGGCGGCGGGCTCGGGGTCCGGCGGCGTGTCTCGCTCCCCTCGATCGCCGTCGAGGGCGATACGCGAACCGGCGTCGGACATCGCCGAGCGTACGGCGGAAGGCAGGCTGTCGCGCACCTGCCGGAAGGCCGTCTTGAGATCCTCGCGCTCGGCTTGATAGGCGTGGATGCTGCGCTTCTGGTCGTCGATCACGTCCGCCTGCACGGCCAGCCGGCGGGCGTCGTCGACGGCCCGTTCGGAGAAGTCCTGGTTTTGGTTCCGGTAGGCGAGAACCTGATCCTTGAGCTGGTCGTTCTCGGAGCGGAGAGCCTGGATGTAGCGCCGACTCTCCTCGATTCGCTGACGCGAGCTGAACTGGCTGCACCCCGGCCCGGCCATGGCGCACGCCAGGGCGAAGGTCGACCAGGCTCGTCGGCGAGGCGCAGAGCTCATCCGTGCCGATTTCCTCCAGGAATGCCGCGGGCCCCCGCGTGCGGGACGCGACGCGACCCGCCGCCGCGCGAGAATCGGCGGGGGCGGGTCGTCGTGGGTGTCTCGCGAGGGCTTCGCGTGGCCGTCTTATCGAATTCCGGCGGATCGGGCAAGCCCGACCCGGCCGGTCGACGGGGCGATCACTGGAAGACCAGCCCGGCGATGGACTTCACCAGGCCGGAGGCGGGGCCCCCGTCGTTGAAGTGGTAGAGGTTCGTGACGAGGTCGTAGGCCAGGAACGAGGAGACCAGCACGAACACGCTGGCGACCGCCAGGAGGCCGACGGAGAGGCCGTCCCAGTCGACGGCGGCCTCGCGAGAGATCACGACGCCGGGGGCGGAGGCGGAGCTGCTGGGCGTGTCGTCGGAGGCCCAGGCGGTCGCCATCTCGCTGGAGACCGCGTCGTCGAACCCGTCGTCCTCGTCCTCGTCGTCCTCGTCGCTGAAGGACGCGGGGGCCATGGCGGTGGCCGCATTGATGTCGACGTCTTCCTCGTCGATCGCGAACACCTCCGAGGCGCTGTCGCTGTCCTCCAGGTCGAAGTCGCTGCCGGCGTTGAGCTGCACCGTCTTGTCGTCCGAGTCGTCGTCGAGGGCGGCGTCGACCTCGAAGTCGGTGTCGTCGAAGATGTCCTTCTCGCCCTTGCCGACGGCGGGCGGCGGCGTGGCGGAGAGGGAGGGCTTAGGCTTGCCGGGGGCCGCGGTCGGGGCGGGCCGCGACCTGTTGGCCGGCATCTCCTCGTCGCTCAGGGGCGCCAGCTCGATCGACTCCCCCCCGCCTCCGCCGGCGTTGAAGGAGCCGAGGAGGTTGATGCCCGAGTCGCTGGGGCGGGAGAGGTTGATGCCCGAGAGGTTCGGGTCGGCGGCGGTGACGTCCGAGTCGCTCGGCTTCAGGGGCGTGGCCTCGAACTCGTCGCTGGCGTCGAGGGCGCTGAGCTCGAAATCGCTGCCCGACTCGGGCTGGAGGGCGTCGACCAGCTCGCTGGACGGGTTGAGTTCGAAGTCGCTGTCGGACGTGCCCGCGGCGGGGACCTCGGCCGAGGAGCCGAGCATCGGCCCGGGGCGGACGGAGCTTTCGGACGCGCTCGACGAGGCGAACAGCCCGTGCTCGGAGGTGTCGTCCTTGATGAGGGTGACGTCGGAGTCGCTGGGGAGGCGGTCGTACGGCGAGGCCAGGCGGACGTCGGAGTCGCTGGCGCCCTTGATGTTGTCGGGGACCAGCCGGACGTCGGAGTCGCTGGGGAGCTTGCCGCCGGACGACATGCCGATGATGACCGAGCTGGAGCCCGTGACCGGGTTGGGGGGGACGGAGAGGTCGTCGATCATCAGCTCGTGGTCCGAGCCGGCCTCTTCGGCCGGTGCGGTGCTGCCGAAATGCATCGTCTCGGCGCCGAGGTCCGCCTTGGCGACGCCCAGCTGGAACTCGGACAGGTCGAGCTCCTCGAGGTCGCCGGCCGTGGGGGTCGGGACTTCCAGGTCGGACAGGCGCAGCTCGGCGTCGCTCCCCAGGCCGTGGCGGCGGGCGAGTTCGTCGATGTCCACCACCCGGAACCGCCAGGTGCCGCCGTCGAGGAACGCCCGGACCTCGCGCTGTTGGGCCTTCGCCTTGAGCTCCTCGGGACTCATCCCCAGGACGCGGGCGGCTTCTTCAAGCGTGTAGAACTGAGCCATGGACAGGGTCCTCGCGATCGATATCGGCCCAGGGGGGCCGTGGGTGGGTCGATTCCAAGTGCGCCGAGGACCGCGGCCGACTCGCGCGCCCGCCTAGCGGTCCTTCGTGGTGCGTCCGGGCTGCGACAGCGCCTTCACCGTCGCTTCGATGGCGCTCGGTTCGGGCGCCATATTGTTGTAATGTTCCAGCTTCAGGTCCCACTCGTACTGGCGTGCGGCCTCCAGCTTGAGCGACCCCTTCGGATTCGAGGGGTCGAACCGATAAACCGCCAGCGCCTGGGCCTTCGCGTCGATCAGATAGAGCCACTGGCCGGGCATCGTGGGGGAGGTCGTGACGAACGCCATGGTCCCCCCCGCCTCGCCCGCCCCCGCCGGCCGCACCGCCAGGGCCCGGCCGGGATCGAACGGCTGCGTGGGCGGCTGCGGCCGTCCCTGCCCCGTCCGCTCCTCTCCCGCGGTCTGGGCCGAGAGCTGCGGGCCCCGCGCCCCTCCGAGCCAGGAGACGGCGACTCCCAGGATCAAGCCGGGAACTCCGAATCGCGCCACCCCATTCCAGTCGCGAACCTTCATACGACACCCCTCCCTGAGAATCCCGGCCGGCCCTCGTCCCGAACGCCGCCCCCCACGGATGAGTCGATGCGGCAAGGCCGCCCGCGCACGACGTGGGCTTTTCGACTTCAGTCTATCACACGCTTTCCGAGAGTTTCGACGGATCGGGCCACGGAAGCGACGAGGCTTCGCCGGCCGCGGGAGATGTGTCGATTCCGCGACCGGTGCTCGTCATCCTTATTTTTATGATTTCGGACCCTCCGAACAAGCCCTGCCTCGCCTCCCACCTTTTCCAGCCGCGCGAGCTGCGAAACCGGGATTGCACAAATGCTTGAAAAACTCGCCGATCCCGGGTAGCTTGTTAAACAATTGCCGTAAGGCTTGCGGGGATCGACGTCGCCCCCACGCCGCCGCCCTCCCGCACCGCCCCTGGCCACATGCCGCCACCCACCGGGGAAAGCCCCGTTTCCCCGCCCCGATCCCGAGGACCCCCGCCATGATTGGAAGCCGAATCCGAGACGCCCGCCGGAAATGGATGCTGCTGGCCGGACTCCTCGCGTCGTCGGCCTCGATCGGCCGGGCCGACGAGTCGATCGACGCCCTCGTCGGCGCCCCGGCGTCGGTCGAGATCGGGCCGGCGGACCCGGTGCTCTCGGGGCGTCGCGCGACGCGACGGCTGATCGTCACGGCCACCTACGCCGACGGGACCGTCCGCGACCTCACCCGGGCCCTGGAGTGGTCGAGCGGGGACGAGGCCGTCGCCGTGGTCTCCGCGACCGGCCTGGTCTCGCCCAGGGCCGACGGCAAGGCCGTGATCACCGCCCGGCGGGGGAGCGTGGAAGCGACCACGACCGTCCGGGTGGAGGGGATGACGCAGCCTGCGCCCGTGAGCTTCCGTCGCGACGTGATGCCGGTGCTCAGCCAGGCCGGCTGTAACATGGGGGCCTGCCACGGGACGCCGACCGGCAAGGGGGGGCTCAAGCTCAGCCTCCGCGGCTACCTCCCCGACGAGGATTTCATCACCCTCAGCCGCGAGTCGGGCGGGCGTCGCATCAACACGTTCGACGCCGACGCCAGCGTAATCCTGCGCAAGCCGCTGGGCGAGGCCCCGCACGAGGGGGGCATCCGCCTGAAGCGCGACTCCAAGAGCTTCGAGTACCTCCGAGACTGGATCGCCGAAGGGGCCCACGACGATCCCGCCGCGGTCGAGCCCGTCAAGCTGGAGATCGTCCCCGGTGCCCGGGTCCTCAACGCCCCGGCCAAGAACCAGCAGATCGCCGTCCTGCTGACCATGGCCGACGGCTCGCAGCGCGACGTGACCTCGATCTGCTACTACGACTCGTCGAGCCCGGACGTCGCCGAGGTGGACGCCGAGGGCTACGTCACGTTCAAGAGCCGGGGCGAGGCGGCGATCATCGCCCACTACCTCAGCCTGGTCGCAATCGTGCGGCTCACCCACCTCGTCGACGTGCCTGATTTCCAGGTCGCCGACGTGCCGCAGGACAACGTGGTCGACAAGGCGGTCTACGCCAAGCTCAACCGCATGCGGATCGCCCCTTCCGAGCCCTGCACCGACGCCGAGTTCATCCGCCGCGCCTACCTCGATGTGATCGGCGCCCTGCCCCGTCCCGAGGAGGTCGACGCCTTCCTCAAGGACAGCCCGGCCGATCGCCGCGCGAAGCTCATCGACGCCCTCCTGGAGCGGCCCGAGTTCTACGACTTCTGGGCCCTCAAATTCGCGGACGTGCTCCGCTCCAACGGCCGGCTGATCGAGCCCAAGGGGGCCTACGTCTTCCACCGCTGGATCCGCTCGGCCCTCGAAGCCGGGGTGCCGATGGACAAATTCGTCCACGCCTTGATCGCCTCGGACGGCTCGACGTTCGCCAATCCGGCGACCAACTACTACCGGATCAGCCGCGATCCCGAATCCTCGGTCGAGACGACGGCCCAGCTCTTCCTGGGCGTCCGCATCCAGTGCGCCAAGTGCCACAACCACCCGTTCGAGAAGTGGACCCAGGACGACTACTACGGCTTCGCCGCGTTCTTCTCGCAGGTGGGCCGGAAGCCGGGGGCCCTGCCGGGCGAGGAGGTCGTCTATCCGACCGGCTCCGGCGACGTGAAGCAGCCCCGGACCGGCAAGGTCATGCCGCCGAAGGCCCTCGGCGGACCGGTCATGGACGACGCGGCCGTGGACCGTCGCGAACGACTCGCGTCCTGGCTGACGTCCAGGGAGAACCCGTTCTTCGGCAAGAGCCTGGTGAACCGGATCTGGTATCACCTGATGGGCCGAGGCATCGTCGAGCCGGTCGACGACTTCCGGGACTCGAATCCCGCCTCGAACGACGAGCTGCTGGAAGGCCTGACGCAGGAATTCGCGGCGGGGGGCTACAACCTCAAGTCGCTGATCCGGACGGTCCTGCAGAGCCGGACCTACCAGCTCTCGGCGGCGACCACCTCGCTTAACGCCGACGACTCGATCTACTTCTCGCACGCGACCACCAAGCTGCTCCCCGCCGAGGTCCTGCTCGACGCCATCGCCGAGGTCACCGGCTCGCCGAACGCCTTCCCGGGACTCCCCGCGGCCGCGCGAGCGACCCAGATCCCGGACGGCAAGATGGACGACCCGTTCCTCAAGACCTTCGGCCGCCCGGCGCGCGAGCTGGCCTGCGAATGCGAGCGCGAGAGCGATTCCAACCTCTCGCAGGCCCTCCAGCTCATCGGCGGGGCCACGGTCAACAACAAGCTCCGCAACGACGGCGGCCGGATCGCCGCCCTGGCGAAGAGCGGCAAGCCCCCGGAGGCCGTCACCGAGGAGCTGTACATGGTCGCCTTCAGCCGAGCCCCGAACCCCTCCGAGATGGAGGCGGCCGTGAAGCACCTGAAGGACGCCAAGGACCTCCGGGCCTCGATTGAGGACCTGGCCTGGGTGCTGATCAACTCCAAGGAGTTCCTGTTTCGCCACTGAGCCCGGCGGCCCGCTACCTCCTCTGCTGCTGGAGGATGATAAAGTAGCCTCGGATCCCGTCATGAACCGACGTCCCGATCGCGAGGCCAGAGAAGTGAGTGCGAAATCGAGCGAACGCGTCCTGGTCGTCCCCGCCGCCGAGCTCGACCGGCTGGGGCGGTTCCAGGGCTTCGAGGCCGACGCCGAACGTTACCTCGAAGCCCTGCTCCGCCCCGAGCTGACCTCCTTCCGACCTCGCGGCGAGGTCGAGGACGACCCCGGCCTCAAGCAGATCATCCCCTACGTCGTCCTCCGCTCCCGGGACGCGGTGTTCTGCTACACCCGCGGGGGTTCGCAAGGCGAGTCCCGCCTGCATCGCCTCCGCTCGCTCGGCGTCGGCGGCCATGTGGACGAGGCCGACGCGGACGGCCGTTGCGGCTTCGAGGCATACGACACGGCCATGCGCCGCGAACTCGACGAGGAGGTCGAGATCCGGAGCCGGGGCGTCCTCAGGCTCGCCGGCCTGATCAACGACGACTCGACTCCCGTCGGCGCGGTCCACCTCGGCGTGGTCCACGTCTACGAGTTGGAGAATCCCCTCGTCACGCCTCGCGAGGCCGGCCTCGTCGACTCGCGTTTCACGCCGATTGCGGAGCTAGCCCCGGCTCGCGAGGAGTTCGAGACCTGGTCCCGGTTCTGCATCGACGAGCTACTGGCTCGGGGCTGACTCGTGGGGCCGCGGCGTCTTGCGGATGGCGACGTGCTGGTCCGGAGCGTTCGGGAGGTCCTGCGGGCTCGGAGCCGGCCCCGCCGGGACACCCTGGGCGCTCGGCGCCGGCCCCGGCTGTCGCTCGTCGAGCCATCGGATGACGGCCGGGAAAATCTCGCGAGGCGCGTGACGACTCCAGACGAGGTCGCAGTGCCCGTACCGGCCGAGACTCCCCTGCGACTCGCCGAAGACGAGAAGGGTCTTGTCCGGACTGCCGATCCGGTCGAAGGTCATCCGGGTCGAGGGCACGTCCGAGATCAGGTCGCTCTCGCCGGCGACCATCAACGTCGGGACGACGACCTCGGGCAGGTGCTCGACGTAGTCGACGCGCCCGTCGGCCGATAGCAGATGCCCGAATCGCAGGTAGGACGCGAACTGCCGCAGCGCCCCGGGGCCGGGATCTTCGAGCGTGTATCCGTAGAACCGCGAGACGGTCAGCGGCTCGACGTTCTCGGCCGTGTAGTAGAACCGATCGATCTTGTCCATGCCGGGCATGCGGAAGTAGGTCAGGGGCCGCCCCAGGCGTCCCGCGCTGGCCACGTTGAGCAACAGACGGATCCCCGCGTTGGCCTGGATCATCTGCTTCTGCGGGGTCGTGGCCTGGATGATGGTGCTCCCCATCCCAACGAAGTTGGCGATCCGGTCGGGCTCGGGGCTCAGTTCCTGGAAGGGGAACATGATCATGCCCCCCAGGCTGTGGCCGATCCAGTTGACCTGCCTCCGGCCGGTTTCGCGTTCGACGTGGGCGAGGATGGCCGGCATGTCGAAGCGGACCACGTCGTCGACCGACCAGCCCGATTCGCCGCGCTCGCGGAACGGGGTTTCGCGGAGGAACCGATTGAACACGTCGCAGGAGCCGAGTCGCGCGTTCTCGCCCGACGCCCGGAGGTCGAACAGGAAGACCTCATAGCCGTTGGCGGCGAGCTGGGACGGGAGGTGGTCGTCGGTGATCGTCCAGAACGTCGCGTTCAGGCCGAGCCCGTGGCAGAGGACCACCGGCAGCTTGCCGGGATCGGGACGCGCCGGGCGATACCGACGAACGCCCAGCCGCCAGCCGTCCGTGGTCTCCGCGAACTCCTCGGTGCAGGGTCTCAGGTCGGCCGAGGGGGCGAACCGACGCATCGCGGCGCAGCCGGACAGCCCTGACAGACCGAGGCCCAGGACGGCGGCCGCCCACTTCCTGCGGGACAGTCGGTGCATGCGTTTCGGAATCCTTACACCTGCGACGTGGCCCCGGTCATCCCGACCGCGAGCCGGCGGATTCTACTCCGGAGTCCCCCGCGAGGGAACGCGAGACTCGATGGGAAGCCTGCCGTCCCCGTCGCGAGGCCCGCATGGTCAGGCAAATCCCCCCTCTCTTTCCTCGATTCGCGCGAAGCCGGAAGAGTACCGACTTGAACAGCGGCGAGCCCGGCCGCAAGATCGGTAGCCGCGGGGATTGACCGGGGCGTCGGTCGCCCGATCTCCCCGCGCGAACCGGGCACGAACAGGGGAACGCAGCGATGTTTTCAGGGATCTGGGGCGTCTTCCTGGTGGTGGGCGTCGTCGTCCTGGCGGTGCTGGGCTGGATCGCCATGGCTTTCAACAGCCTGGTCGCCCTGCGAAACCGCTTCAAGACCGCGTTCAGCCAGATCGACGTCCAGCTCAAGCGACGCTACGACCTGATCCCCAACCTGATCGAGACGGCCAAAGGGTATCTGAACCACGAGCGGCAGACCCTCGAGGCCGTCGTCCAGGCCCGGAACTCCGCCCTGGCGGCCAGCCGGACGGCCGCGGCGAACCCCGGAGACCCCTCGTCGATGGCCGGCCTCGCCGCCGCCGAGACCCAGCTCAACGGCGTGCTCGGCCGCCTCTTCGCCGTCGCCGAGGCCTATCCCGACCTGAAGGCCAACCAGAACATGATGGCCCTTCAGCAGGAGTTGAGCGCGACCGAGAACCTGATCGCCTCGTCGCGGCAAGCCTTCAACTCCAGCGTGCAGCACTACAACACGGCCCGCGAGAGCTTCCCGACCAACCTGGTCGCCAACGCCATGGGATTCGCCCCCGCCCAGCTCTTCGAACTCGGCTCCGAGAAGGAACGTCAGGTCCCCGGCGTCAGTTTCTGAACCTCCGAGCCGACCTCACTTCGAATCCCGGCACAAGCCGGGCTTGCAAGAACGGCCCCGGGTTTCTATCATGCCCAAAGACACGTCGGGATCCTCCGACGCCCGCCGATTTGGGGATTGGTGTAACGGTAGCACGGCTGACTCTGGATCAGTTAGTCTAGGTTCGAATCCTAGATCCCCAGCTTTCAGGAAACCCGGCGAAAAGCCGGGTTTTTTGTTGCGCGACAAGCACTTGCGTCGTGCCCATCGCGGTCCCGGTCGGTGTCAGGAGATGACACGAAATGCCCGGTAGTGCCGCCGGTTGGTGCTACCGTAGCTACTACTGAAGCGGCCCCCGGCAGGGCCTCGACCGCACCGTGTAGGTCGAGCAAGGCGGCGTCGGTGTAGACGTTGGCGGTCAGCTTCGGGTCGGCGTGCCGCATGAGCTTTTGGGCGGTCGCCAGAGGGACGCCGGCGGCGGCGAGGTGAGTGCCGAACGTCGTCCGGAGCGCGTGGATATCGAGGATGCGACCTCGACCGTCCGTCTTCGGGATGCCGGCCCGCTTCAAGTCGCCGTAGAACCGGCGAAGCAGGTCGGCGGGGATGTCGAAGACCGGATCGGTGGGGCGGCGCCCGGCGACTTCCAGCCGGAGCATGGCGGCGAGGTCGCCCCGGAGCGGGATGAATGCCGCCTCGCCGTTCTTCGTCGCGGCCCCGCTCAGGACCATGCCGGGGCGGTCGCCGTCGAGGTCGAGGTCGGCGACGCGGACCTTGCGTGCCTCGCCGACCCGGAGTCCGGTCCCGGCGAGCAACGCATACAGGGCGGCCCTGGACCGGCCGGAGAGCCGCACGGCGGGACGATCGCCCCGGTGGGCGTCGGTCGCCCCTCGGATCCACGGCGGGCGTTCTGGGGCCTCCTGCGCGGCCTGGATGAGCCGGAGCAATTCGGCGCGAGACAGGGCGCGACGGACGCGGCGTCGGTCGGAATCGATTCGCGGCTTCGACATCCGATCGAACGGGTTGGAGGCGAGTCGCCTGACCTCGACCAACCAGTTGCAGAACGCGACGGCGGCCGTCTGGAATCCGACGCGGGATCGCGCCGACCGGGCCGGCTTGCCGTCTTCGCGCGGTCGGGACTGATCGGCCAACCATAGCTCCAGATCGTCGCGGCGAAGATCCGCGAGCGTGCGCCAGCCGAACGCTTCGGCGAGGCGTTCCAGATAGCGGCGCGTCAGGGCGGCGTGCCGCCCCTCGCCGAGAGTCGCCGCATAGTCGACGATGTGGCCCCGGATCGGCGCGGCGACGTGGTCGGCGACCGCCAGTTCGGCCCGCGACATCACCCCGGAGCGTACCCGCTCGGCCCGTCGTTCCAGCTCGGAGAGGAATTGCTCGGCGGCGGCCTTGTCCCGGCAGCCGGTCGAGGCGGTGCGGACTAGGCCGTCGGCGTCCCGGTACTTGGCGTAGTAGCAGCCGGTTTCCTGATTGATGACCTGCCGGCCGTCGTCCATGATCCGCACCGGAGCGGTCAGGGGCCGTCGGGCACCGCGCGGCGTCCACTTCGCCGTCTGGGTTCCGTCCCGATTGCGGACGATCGTCGCGCCCGTCGGGATGGGTCGTGGGATGGTCTTTCGGTAGACGCTTCCCATTCGTGCCTCCGTGCCGCCGGGTCGAGGGTCTTCACCGCGTGCGGCGGCAGTTTGCACGCGGTGTCTATGCGTGTGCGGACGGCGGCGTCACCCTAATCGTGACATGGGTGTCACCCCTTCTCAACTGAATTCAGGTCGGCTGGGGGAGAGGCGGGGGCGCGAAAAGGGGTCGAAATTCCACCGTTTTTCGCGGTGAGCGATGGTTGGCGGTCAGCGGGCCGGACGGTCCCAACATTCGCCCCTCCCTACCCGCCCGTCGCTGCGTTCAGCCTTTCTCGGCTTCGTCCAGCCACCTTGCGGCGATCGGGTTGAGTCGCCGGAAGACCTCGACCGGGAAGACTGTGTAGAGAGTCGCCTTGCCCCGCACTCCGGGCCGCACGACCCGCACGACACCACGTTCGGTGAGAGTTTGCACGGCTCGGATGGCGGATCGTTTCGACATGCCGCCGCGCGTGGCGAGGTCGGTCAGACCGGCCCTCGCGGTGCCGTCGGGTCGAGTGTCCCGGAGCAGCAGCAGGAAGACCGCCAGCTCGCCCCGCTTGAGCGTCTTCACCCCGTGGTCGGCGAATCCCGCCAGCGTGGCGAACCATGCGCGGTAGTAGGGTTGTTTCGACCCGGCCGGCGACCGGCGCGGGCGACCTGCCGGAGCCTTCGTCCGCGCCCCCCCTGGTTCTCGATCCTCGGTCATGAGCGGCCCCCCATCCAGCGGCCGCGCTCGCCGTTGACGTGGTCCTTCGGCGTCGTGCGGCCGTTGCTCGGCGGCGGCGAAGGGGATGCCGCTTCGATCCATTCGTCCGGCGTGAAGCGCTGGACGCGGCGATCGAAGCTCAGGGCGATGTCTTTCGGCTCACCATATCGGGACTTGGCGTGCGACAACAGCATCGACCGAACGCTCGCCGTCCGGTCGCTTTCGTCGGTCGCGGCCAACAACAGGACATCATCGGCCCCGAATTCCAGCTCGCCCGATTCGCGCAGGCTGGCGAGGCTCAGGTGCCGCCCGGCGTAGGATGAGCGGCCGGAGTCGTCGCGCGACCGGCTCACGGCGGCGGCGGCGAGGACGGCGATGCCACCTTGGTCCGCAAGGCGGCGCAGGTCGGACACGAGCATGTTCATTCTCTCCCTGAGCCCGCTCGACTTGTCGGCGGGCGCGATTCGTTGAATGTAGTCGAGGACGATCAGGTCGGCGCGGAAATCGGCCCCCGCCCGCGCGACGGCGTCGAGGCGGTGCGGATCGTCGGCGAAGGCGAGGCGGTCGAGCCAGCTTCGCATCCGACCCGCCGAATCGGAGAGCCGGACGCGGTCGGCGTCGGCGACCTGCCGCCGGCGGATGTCGCTCAGGGGGACATCGCTCAGGCGGGACAGGTGTCGGGACAGGAGAGCGGTCGGCGGCATCTCGACGTTCGCGACAAGGATGCGCATATCGGGATTCGTCGCCAGCATCCCGCCGACCCATTGGTTGACGAGCGAGGTCTTACCGCCGCCGGGCGGCCCGCCGATGAGGATGATTCGACCCGGCGCGACCTCGACATGATCGAAAACTGGATCGCCCGCCTTCCAGCCGGGGGGCGGCCTCTCGCTGGTGACATCCTCCCACCAACCGCCGTACAGGTCGGTGCCGGTGCGATGGCTCATACGGCCCCCCCTTCGCCGGGGGGGCGGCCGTGGTGGATTCCGCACGCGATCTGCCGCGCGACCTCGCCCGGCGGCAGGCCGGTGTCGAGGGCCGGGTCGGTCACCAGGGCGGCGACCAATGCCTCGACCGTCCCGAATCCGGCGAGGTCGGCGGCGGCGCTGAAAACGACCTTGTGCCGCTCGCCGACGGCGACGGCGGTCGGGTCGGTCAGTAGGAGCCGGGTCGAAGGGTTGATCCGCCCCCCGCGCGGTGCGCCGGCGTGCCGCTCGCACCGGGCCTGGTCGTCGCGATCGACCTGCCGCGCCGCCTCTCGCCAATCGTCCACCAGCCTGAGCGGCGGCGCTTGCGCGAAGGGGGGATCGTAGGGGATCGGGTCCACGGCGAGGCGACGAACGCCGGCCGGATCGAGGTAAAGCAGGTCGTCGAGGTCGAGGCGGACCTTGTGCAGCCCGCTCCGGGAGTGTCGGGAATTGGGCGCCCGCCAGAGGCGCACCGCGTCGTAAAAGCCGGTGTCAATGTCGACGCCGACCTCGCCCGCCAGCCGCACCGCGAGAGCGCCCGCGACCCGGTGGGCGGCGGGCGACGGCGCGATGAATCCTCCGGTCGGTACGCTGACGTGGTATCCCTTGCCGCCCGAGAACGCGACGACGATGTCGCAAGCGTAACGGTCGGCGAGGTAATACGACAGCCGCCGCGCGTCGCTCAGGGCGGCGGCCGGGTCGGTGCGGTCGAGGTCGAAATTGAGGGCGGGGACGCCGACCGGCCCGGCGTAGGCGCGGGTCGAGCCGGTGGCGGCGACGTGGTCGCGAAACGCGACCGGGAACGCAAAGGCGCTCAGGAACGCGGGCAAGGCGGGTTGAACCGCCGGGTCGGCGTGGCAATAGGCGAGCATCGCCTTGCGGTAGCTCACGACCTCCCGGCGGTTCTCCGTCGCGCCGACGACCCGAAAGCCGATCGGCGCGGTCGTCATGGTCGGGCGGCCCCCCTCTGGCGTCCGTCGCGCCAGTCGAAACCACCGGCGTCCCGCGAGTCCCCTTCGCCGTCGTCGGGGCCTCCGGTCAACTCGGCGGCGTCGAGGTCGAGGGCGCCCGCCGGCGTCCCGTCAGAGACGACCTTGAAGGAGCCGACGCGGTTGAACGTCGCGCCGTCGTCGCCCGTCCGCAAGGCGAGCTTGACCTCGACGACCATGCCGGAGCGGGGGGCCTGCCGCAACTGCGCGGGCGAGACGATCCCCAGCTTGGCGAGGTCGCGTTTCGTGCTCGGAAGGGCCGGCGGCGTCAGCCAGAGGTCGTGCCAGATCCGCCGCCCGGCGTGCGAGGGCGGGTCGATCACGTCGAGCGTCAGCTTGTAGGAGGGCGTGCCCTTCGCCCGGCTGGTCGCCAGTTCGCCGTTCGTCACCAGGGCGCGGTAGGTGCCAGCCGGGAGCGGTTCCAGCTCGCCCGCCGCTTCGGTGCTGTTCCAGAGGTCGTCGAAGTTGCCCCCGCCCGAGCCCCCGGTTAAAATGTCGTCGAGTCGCGGACGATTGTCAGTCGACATGGTTCGTGGCCCCTTCGTTCTGCCGAAGAACATCCGCCCGGCCGGGAGTGCCATCCCGCCGGGCGTCTTCGTTGGTGGGTTCGGCGTCGTCGACATCCGCCTCCGTCGGGATCGGAAAGGCGGCCTTGTAGGCGAGGGCGGCGGCGGCGTCGGACACCAGCCGCCATCGGAACAGGAACGGCGAATGCCGCCCGCCGACCGTCGTGGGGACGGGGGGGCCGTCTGTGCGGATCACGCCGGCCCGGCGCAGGTCGAGGAACGCGGTCCCGACGTAGGTGCGCGACCCGGACTCGGCCGGCGGCAGGTCGTCCAGGTCGGTCGCCGTGCAGACGCCGACCGTCAGGAGCCGGTCGATGATCGCGTGCGCGGCGATCCTCATGTTCCGGCGGCAGCCCCGCCGGTGCTTGTCGTGGCCCCGCTCGCGGGCGACCGCGCCGTCGCCGTCGCGGCGAGGTTTCCGCTTCGGCGGTGCGGCCGTCGGGGGGCGGGTCCGTCGAGGACATGGTCGGGCGAGGTCGTCGTCATCGGCGACCTCCTTCCCGTCGGGTCGGCCGGCAGCCGTCGGCGATGAACGCGTCGAGCGCGGATTCATCCCAGCGGCGAAGCCTGCCGAGTCGGCAGCCCATCGGGATCGCGCCGGAGTCGGCGGCCCGGAAGACCTGCCGTCGGCTCATGCCGAGCTTGGCGGCGACCTGGACGGCGTCGATGAGCCGTCGCGGTGCGGCGGTGATCTGAGTTTGAGCGGCGACCATGCGGAAACCCTCTCGGTTGGAGTGCGGCGACGGCACCGTGCCGCGCCACCCAAGAGGTATTTTCCAACCATCGTCGGAATCTCATTTGTTCCGACGAATTGATTCCGCGTACCCGTTCACAGTCG
>NZ_JAALJI010000100.1 GCF_011064595.1 Paludisphaera soli
CTGCACTTTCCGGGATTTCATGACAACCGGGCCATCGGAGCGGCCCATGTCACGACCCTCCGCTGGGCGTACGGGGGGAGGCTCGACTCATCGGCTCAAGACGATGACGTCCAGGTCGGGACTCTCTCGCTTCCATGCTCGGTCGAATTCCTCGATATGCACGTGATCGGATCGGAGGTCGCCCGCTTCGGCCCTGTCGGCGCAGTCGCGGAGGAACGCCGCGAGTCGTCGCAGCCCGTCGGGGCTCAGGTCGAAGCTCACCTCGCGAAGTTCCAGCAGGCCGTACTCGGGATCGACGACCGTTTTCTGGTAGCCATAGGCCGGCATCGCAACTCGCCCTCGCCGCTTCGGCGTTGAGTGGACGGGGGCCGGCCCGGTCGGGACGATGGCGGTTACCACGCCAGACCATCGACCCGACCGGAGCCGACCCCCGATGTCATCCTTGCATCCGACGCCCGCCCCCTGCCAGCGGTTCGTCCGCCTCGCCGGCGTGCTCGACAAGCGGTCGGCGTCGAGGCTCGCCCTGCTGTTCGTCGGGGCGGTGCTGGCTCGAGGCCGGCGGACCGTGACGACCTGGATCCGGGCCGCGAGGCTGAGCGATCGATTCCGCTCCTGCTACATCGCCGTCGCCGCGGCCGTGAGGCGGGCCGACCGCATCGCCGTCCGCCTGTTGAACGAGGACGTCGCCCCGATGGCGGCCGGATCGGGCCGGCTGACGCTGGCCATCGACGACACGCCGACGCGACGCTACGGCCCGTACGTCCAGGGCGCCGGCGTGCATCACAACCCGACGCCCGGCCCGGCCGGGTCGCCGCACGTCTACGGCCACGTCTTCGTCGTGCTCGCCTTGCTCGTGGAGCATGGGCGGTGGGGCGTGATCGCCCTGCCTTTGCTGTCGCGGCTCTACGTCCGCAAGGTCGACCTGCCGGCGATCGACCCGAAGCATCGGCCCGCGTTCCGAACCAAGCTGGAGATGGCGGTCGAGCTGCTGCGATGGGCCAAGCCCTGGCTGGGCCTGCTGAGGCGGCCGATCTGGGTGGTGGCCGACGGCGCCTACGCGAAGAAGGAGCTGCCGAGGCCGGCGAAGGCCCTGGGGATGACGGTCGTCAGCCGGCTCCGCAAGGACGCGGCCCTGCGGACCGTCCCCGGACCGAGGCCGTACGGCAGGCGCGGCCGCCCTCGCGTCTACGGCGAGGGGGCGATCAGCCTGGCCAAGCGGGCCGGCCAGAGGCGGGGCTGGTCGCGAGGCCGCTTCGACCTGTACGACGGGGCCGCCGTCAAGCGGTACAAGACGTTCCTGGCGACCTGGCGGCCGGCCGGCGGCGTGATCCGGGTCGTGCTGGTCGACGAGCCTCACGGCTGGCGGGCCTACTTCTGCACCGACCCGGAGGCCACGGTCGCCGACGTCCTCACCACGATCGCCGATCGATTCAGCCTGGAGACCGCCTTCCGCGAGATCAAGAAGGTCGTCGGAGGCGGCGAGCAGCAGGTGCGGTTCATCCACGCCGGCGTCGGCGCGTTCCACGTCTGCCTCTGGACCTACACCCTGACCGAGGCCTGGGCCTGGAGCCGATCGGCGCTCGAATTGGTCGACCGTTCGGAGTCGCCGTGGGACGAACCGACCCGCCGCCCCAGCCACGCCGACAAGCGCCGGGCCTGGCGTCGCGACATCCTCGCCGGCGAGATTCTCGCGATCCTGCGGGCCGGCCCGTCCGACGTCGAAATCCAGGCCGCCGCGGACAGGCTGCTGCGGCTCGCGGC
>NZ_JAALJI010000101.1 GCF_011064595.1 Paludisphaera soli
GTAGCCGTTCACGCTCCGAGTTGCTCGGCCCATCCCGCCAGTTTATAGCGGCATCATGAATGGGCCGGCGTCGATCCCTCAGCACATCTGGGACAGCCTTTCCGACGAGGCCCGCGTCGTCATCGGGGTCGTCGTCGATGGCTT
Source organism: Paludisphaera soli (assembly GCF_011064595.1). GTDB lineage: Bacteria > Planctomycetota > Planctomycetia > Isosphaerales > Isosphaeraceae > Paludisphaera > Paludisphaera soli. Next base: position 145 of record NZ_JAALJI010000101.1, read on the forward strand.
GGAACGCCAGGTCACCGAGTTGAAGCAGAAGGTCCAGGGCCTGAAGGCCCGCGTCGACCAGAACTCCGCCAACAGCTCCAGGCCGCCATCGTCCGACCCGATCGGTGTGAAGCGGAAGCCGCCCTCGCCTCCTTCCAGAAGATCCCGGGGTGGCCAGAAAGGGCATCCCCGGCGGATCAGGGCCTTCGCGGCGCCCGACCGAGTCGCATCGATCACCGACTGCAAGCCGGCCGAGTGCCGGAGATGCGGCCATCCCCTGGGCGGTGAGGATGCCGAGCCCAGGCGTCATCAGGTGGCCGACCTGCCGCCGATCGAGCCCGAGGTGCATGAGTATCGGCTCCACCGGCTGGCCTGCCCCCACTGCAAGACGGTTACCAGCGCCGCCTTGCCCGAGGGCGTACCCCGGGCGTCGTTCGGCCCCCGATTGCACGCGGCCCTGAGCGTGCTGACCGGGGCTTACCGCTTGGGCAAGCGGCAGGTGACGCGGATCTGCTCCGACCTGCTGGGCCTGCGGATCTCCCTGGGAATGATCGCCAAGCTGGAGCGGATCACCTCCGACGCGCTGGAGCAACCGGTGGCCGAGTTGGCCGAGCGGGTGAAGGCGGCCGGGGCGGCGAATATCGACGAGACCGGCTGGCGGGAGGAAGGCCCCAAGGCCTGGCTGTGGGTCGTGGCGACTTCACTCGGGGTCGTCTTCCGCGTCGCCCGCTCCCGGTCCGGGGCGATCGCGCGGGGCCTGCTCGGCGCGGAGCCGAAACCGATCGTCATCAGCGATCGCTTCCCCGGATACGAGTGGATCGAGCTGAAGTCGAGACAGGTTTGTTGGGCCCATCTCCGCCGCGACATGCAGGCGATGGTCGACCGCGATGGTGACGGGGCCGAGGTCGGACGCCGATTGCTCTGGCAGTCGGGCAAGCTGTTCGAGTCCTGGCATAAGGCCCGCGACGGCACCATCCGGCGGACGACCTTCCTCCAGACCGTGGCCTGGCTCCGACCGATGGTCCGCTTGACCCTGGAGTCGGGGGCGGCATGCACCTGCCCGAAGACGGCGACCACGTGCGTCGAGTTGCTGCGGTTGTGGGACTGCTTGTGGACCTTCACCCGGGTCGAGGGGGTCGAGCCGACCAACAACGCGGCCGAGCGTGCCCTGAGGCACGCGGTGATCTGGCGGCGGACCAGCGGCGGGACCGACAGCGAGGCGGGGAGCCGGTTCGTCGAGCGGATGTTGTCGGCGGTGGCCACGTGCCGCCAGCAGGGCCGAGACGTCCTGGATTACGTGACGGAGTGCCATCGGGCCCACCTGGCGGGCCGGGGATGCCCCTCTCTCCTGCCCGGAGTGGCGCTCACGGACGACGGCCCGGCGGTCGCCGCCATGCGAGCCGAGGGCCGGCTCGGATGAGTCGTACCGAACGGTGGGCGCTGGGAGACATCCTGGTGGACCGGGAGCTTTCGGCGGGGGAGATCATTGCCTGGCTCGGCCGTGCTCTCGACCTCCGGCCCGAGGGGATCTTCCTGATCGATGAGACTGAGCAGGTGCTGGAACAACCGGCATCGGCGAGCGTGGCCTGCCAACGATCAGTCCGCGAAGGTGAAGACTAC
>NZ_JAALJI010000102.1 GCF_011064595.1 Paludisphaera soli
GAGCCAACTGATGGTCCGCTCCACGACCCACCGGACCTTCCCCAGGCCGCTGCCGTGTGGCGTCTTCCGCTTGGCGATGTGCGGCTCGATCCCCAGCCACCGTAACAGCGCCCTCGTCGCCTCGCTGTCGTAGCCCCGGTCGGCGTACAGTTAGTCGGGCAACTCCTTCGGTCGGCCCGGCGTGCCCTTGATCCGGGGGAATTCGAGCACCACCGGGATGATCTGCTTATGGTCGCTGGCATTCGCCCCGGCGGTGCGGATCGCCAGCGGCACCCCGTGGCGATCGACGAGCGGGGTGTGCTTGGTGCCGGATTTGCGGCGATCGACGGGGCTCGGGCCGGTCGCCTCGCCGCCGCCGAAGGCCCGCACCGTCACGCCGTCGACGATCACCGTGTCGGCGTCGAGCTTACCGGCCCGCTTCAGCAGGCCCAGCAGATCGAGATGGAGGCGGTCCCAGACGCCCGCCTCCTCCCAGGCCCGCAGGCGGCGGTGCGCCGTCCTCCCGGAGCAGGCGAGTTCCGGCGGCACGTCCTCCCAGCGGGCGCCGGGGGTCAGGACGAACCAGATCACCCGGATGACGACCCGGTGGCCGATGCAGGGCCGTCCGCCCTTCGGGCCGACGGGTTGCTCGGGCGGCAGGTGGTGGGCGACCGTCTCGAAGAACTCATCGGGCATGCGGGCACTTGCCATGGCGGTAGTCTCCTCGATGGAGAAGGGCTACCGAGGCAGGGCGCAAACCGGATGCCAGAGGGTTTTGTCAGACCTTGTTAGGCTTATCTGGAAGGCCATGACTCATAAACTTTCTCTTACGTATCCGCTTGAAACTCGCTCCTTCCTGCATTAAAACTGGGGCAGTGCGGGGGCGACGTCCGACCCCCGAGTCGAGCGACCGAGAGGTCGGCGAACTTCACCAGGGGACATCCAAATGGCCGCGATGATGATGGAACGGGGCGCGATGGGGATGAACATGGGCATGGGAGGCATGGCCGCCGGCTCGACGATGCCGACCGGCTCGCAGATGATGACGGTCCCCCGCTGCACGATCATGATGGAGAAGTGCGAAGGCGGGATGAAGATGACGTGCAAGGCCGACGACAAGATGTCGGCGAGCATGATGCAGAACCTCTGCACCATGATGGCCGGCGGTATGTGCAGCTGCTGCATGATGATGAACGGCATGACCATATGCTGCTGCAACATGGCGACGGACATGTGCAAGTGCGAGATGACCGACGACGGCGTCTGCATCACCTGCACCAGCGGCGACGCCGAGTGCTGCAAGATCATCCAGACCTGCTGCGACTGCATGACGGCCATGATGGCGTCCGGCTGCGCCTGCTGCGTCTCCATGAACGGCATGCCCGCCTGCTGCTCCTGCTGAGCCCGACGCCGGCCGCCGCGAGACGATAGGCGTCGCCGCGATGAGGCGGCGGGCGTCGATCACGACGTCGTGGACTCAAAAGGCCGCGGCGGGGAGGGCCCCCCGTGAGGCTTCGTATTTGGGTATGTCGACGTCGACCGAAAACCATGCAGGCCGCACCCGGCGGCACCGGTCGCAAGCGTTTTGCTAGCAATAGTTTGCGGTGCGAAACAGCCCTGGCG
>NZ_JAALJI010000103.1 GCF_011064595.1 Paludisphaera soli
TTCGTCGTGTCGCTCCGGACGTCGCCCGCGGCGAAGACGCCGGGGCAGGTCGTCTCGACCGTGCACGGCTCTCGGTCCGGGAGCGGCCACCGCCCGCTTCGCGCGGCGTCGGCCCCGGTGAGGATGAAGCCCTTGCCGTCGAGGGCGATGCTCGGCGGGAGCCAGTCGGTCCGCGGCCGCGCCCCGATGAAGACGAAGACCGCCGCGCAGTCGACGTCGCGGATGCCGCCCCCGGCGTCGCGGAGCCGGAGGCCGTCGAGCGGCCCGTCGCCCCGGACGCCTTCCACCTCGACGTGGCGGAGGACTTCGATCCTCGGGTGGTTCTCGACGCGGCGGGCGAGGTAGTCGGACATGCTCTTGCGGAGGTCGCCGCCGCGCAGGAGAAGCGTCACCCCGGCGGTATGGTCGGCGAGGAACATCGCCGCCTGGCCGGCCGAGTTCCCGCCGCCCACCACGACGGCGCGGCCGTCCCGGCAGGTCCGGGCGTGCACCGAGGTGCAGGAGTAGTACACCCCCGCGCCGTCCCACCGCTCGCACCCGGCGACCGGGAGCCTCTGGTAGCTGGCGCCGGTGGCGATCAGGACCGTCCTGCCGCGGACGACCTGCCCGTCGTCGAGCTCGAGCCGGTGCAGCCCCCCCTCGCGGCCCATCGAGCGGACCTCGACCGGGGCGACCAGCTCGGCGCCGAACTTCAGGGCCTGGAGGTAGCCGCGGTTGGCCAGGTCCGCCCCGGACAGCCCGGCGGGGAACCCCATGTAGTTCTCGATCCGCGAGCTCGTCCCGGCCTGGCCGCCCGGCCCGAACCGGTCGAGGACCAGGGTCGAGAGCCCCTCGGACGCGCCGTAGACGGCCGCCGCGAGGCCCGCCGGCCCCGCCCCGACGATCACCAGGTCGAACGGCTCGGCGCGGATCTTCCGCTTCAGACCCAGGCACTCGGCGATCCGGGCGACGGTGGGGCGCGGCGAGCGGGTGCCCCGGTGGCAGGCCACGAAGGGGAGCTGCTCCGGGGCGATCCCCAGCGACTCCATGGCGGAGCGGCCGTCCGGCTCGTCGACGTCCACGAGGGTGTGCGGGACCTTGTTCTTGTCGAAGAACTCGCGGATCTCCGTCACTTCGGGGGTGCCCGGACGCCCGAAGACGCGGACGCCGACGAACCCCGAGCGCTCGAGCATGATCCGGCGCGTCTGGAAGGCCTCGAGCAGCTTGTCGCCGAGGTCGGGGGCCTCCTGGATGACCCGGCGCAGGTCGGCCTGGCCGACGCAGAAGGCGCGGGTCGCGCCCCGGGCGTAGGCCGAGACGACGGCGGGGCGGTCGGTGAGCAGCGAGACGTCGCCCGCGAACTCGCGGGGCCCGTGGACGACGATCGTCTTCGGGGCGTCCGCCGACTCGTCGACGATGGCGATCGAGCCCGATTCGACCGCGTAGAACGGCACGCCTCGCTTCCCGGCCGGGTAGATCAGCTCGCCGTCGACGAACGAGCAGACCGAGGCCAGCCCGGCCAGGCATTCGAGCTCGGGATCGGTCAGCGTCGGGAACGCGAGGTGGTGAGCGTAATCCTGGGCCGCCATCAGCTCCGCCTCCGTCCT
>NZ_JAALJI010000104.1 GCF_011064595.1 Paludisphaera soli
GTTCCACCGCTTGACACAATTGACGGAATTGACGAAACCCCGGCCCTCAGGCGTCAGCCGGGCTTTTTGGCAATTGCGTCAATTTCGTCAGGCCAGTAGGTCGGGATTCACGCTGTAGGCGGGGGACGACGGGCGGCCGGGTCCGGCGGGGCTCTGCGGGGGCTCTTGGGCGCGGATCGCGTTCGTTTTGGCGAGATGGGTCAAGGCTTTGACCAGCGATTCGGCCGTGATCCACGGCCGCGCCCGTCTCACGTCGCGTTCGGTGAACGTCTCGCGGCGGCCGTCGCGCAGCCATTCGACGATCGCGTTGACTTCGGCGGCATGGGGGCCGGCCCCGGTCGGATCGCTTCCCGCGTGTACCCGACGCGCATGGCTTTTGAAGTAGGCCGCGAGTCGCCAGGCGTTCTCGACGTGGCGTTCGGCGATGTCGGGGACGGCCAGCGGATCTGCGGTCGGGTCGCCCGCGTGCTCGATGAGGGCGAGGACCAGGGCCAGCCGATCGGCGTAGGCGGACAGTTTACCCCACGCGGCTTCCAGCGAGGGGTTGAAGCCGGGGTCGTTCACCTCGCGGGCGTGGGCCTTCCGCAGCCGCTTCCGAGCCTTCCTGGCGTCGGGCGTCAGGCGGGCGACGTGCGGGTTCTCGCCGTCCATCGGACGATCCCAGAGGCGGCGGACCATGGCGGACCAATAGGCGGACGCGGCCTCGGACACGCCGTCCTCGTCCTCCTCTTCCGGCAGGTCGAACGGGTCGGGGCAGCAGAAAAGGAACCGCTCGATGAACCCGTCTCCGGGCCTGGCCGGGTCGACGAATCCCGGCAGGTTGGCGGGGACGGTCCCGCCGACGATCGACAGGCAGGGGTGGGGAGAGCGCAGGGGGACGCCGTTGTCGTCGCCTACGCGATCCTTGATGATCCGCTTGCCGGACCACGCCGACAGGATGTCCTCCTTGTCGGTCCCGCGCCCCCCCTTGAACTGGCCGAACGATCCCATGAGGGCGGACAGCTCGTCGCGGACCATCAGGAGGCCTCGCGGGTTGTCGCTCAGGAGGCGGGGCAGCTTCTCCAGCGTCATGTTGTCCAGGTCGATCCTTCGCGGTCGTGGGCGAGGGGGCAGTTCCGACGCCTTCGGCTTCGGCCCCAGCGCGTCGCACTCTTCCTTCCACCGATGCTCGGCGGCGGCGTGCTCGATGGTCAGGTCGCGGTCGATCGCGTAGACGGGCTTCGCGGCGTTCTCCACCGCCGGGGACTTGCCGGACGACGCCTTGCCGATGACGGCCACGAACAGGGACGACGACGCGAAGTACCCCGGCTTCAAGGGCAGCGAGACGGATCGACCGATCGCCCCGGCGGCGACGGCCAGGGTCGCCCCGGCAGCGAAGTCGACCGGGCAGCCGATCGACCGCGAAGCCTCTTCGGCGAGGTGTCGGGCGGGCGGCGGCAGCACGTCCAGCGGGAAGCCTTCCACGGCCGGAGTCTGGCGGATCGCCAGCGAGGGCCAGGCGTCGTCCGTCGC
>NZ_JAALJI010000105.1 GCF_011064595.1 Paludisphaera soli
GCGGGGACTGTCGCGAAGGGTGCCGGCGAGGTTGACAGTCTGGGGGGCGTTGAAAGGGAGGCCGCCCCGTGATCGACTGGTTCACAACCACGATCCCCAACGACCCGGAGGACCTCCCCATGGACACGCTATCGCTGCGCACGTCGGTCTGCAACGCGGCGTCCGTCTTCGTCGGCGAGTACGGGGCCGTGGCTCGGCAGGCCGGGCGGGCCGGGTGCAGCCGGCAGACGGTCTACGAACACGCCCGCCGGGTCGAGCGGCGGTTGGAGGCCGCGCCCGCCGCGGCGGCGCGAAGACCGCCGCCGGCCCTCGACGACGACGCCCGGCGGCGGTTCGCGGTCGAGGCCTTCGCCATGGGCCTGAGCACCCGCCAGGTCGAGGACCTGCTCCGCATCGTCCTGGACGGCGACGGCCCCGACCATTCGACCATAGGCCGCTGGGTCGCCGAGGCGGCCGCCCGGGCGGGGGCCGTCCTGGAGGCGGCCGACGCGGCGTGCGTCCCCCGGGTCCGGACGCTCGCGCTCGACGAGCTCTTTTTTGGGGGCGGCCGACCCTGGTCGGGGTCGAGCCGGCGAGCCTGACGGCCCTCTTCTGCGGCGACGAGCCGGACCGCAAGGCCGCGACCTGGGCCCGCCGGCTGGGGCCGTTCGACCGCCTGGAGTTCGTCGTCTCGGACGCCGCGTCGGGGATCGCCTCGGCGGTCGCGCGGCTGGCCGAGGCCCGCCGAGGCGACCCCGACGCGCGCCCCCTCGAGCACGGCCTGGACCTCTTCCTCACGACCATGGAGGCCCGCCGCGTCCTGGCCCGCCGCTGGGGCGGGGCCGAGGCGGCCTGGGAGCGGGCCGAGGCCGCCGACGCCGCCGTCGCGGCCTCGAGACGCCGGGGCGTCGACGCTCGGGCCCCGGCCGCGACCGCCCGCGCGGCCTGGCGGCGGGCGACGACGGCGTTCGGGGAGGTCGACCGCCTGGAGGCGGCGTGGGCCCGGGCCCACGCCGCCCTGGACGCGTTCACGCCCGACGGCCGGCTCAACGATCGCGGCCGCGCCGAGGCCGAGATCGCCGCGGCCCTCGGCGACCTGGCCGGCCCCGAGTGGTCGAAGGTGCGGAACTTCCTGGGCGACCGGCGGGGCCTCGCGTTCCTGGACCGGATGCACCGCCGCCTGGCCGTCGCCGAGCCCGATCGCGAGCGACGCGAGGCGATGGCCTGGCGATGGCGCCTGGGCCGCCGCCGGCCTCGCCCGGCCGACCCGGCGACGGCCCTGATCCGGGCCGTCGCCCTCGCCCGCCGCCTGGACGGGGAGGAACGGACCTCCTCCGACCGCGTCGAGGCCGTCCTCCGCGACACCCACCGGGCCGGCAGCGCGGTGGAGGGGATGAACAGCGTCCTGCGGATGCACCAGTCGCGTCACCGCCGCATGACCCGACCGATGCTCGACCTCAAGCGGCTCTACTGGAA
>NZ_JAALJI010000106.1 GCF_011064595.1 Paludisphaera soli
GGAAGGGCTGTCGGCTGCGGTCGGGTCGGGGAGCGTGAAGGTGACCTTCGAGGCTGAGTGACGGACGACACGGCAAAGTAACGAGAACGGATGAGGAGACGGGAGATGACGGATACACTCGATTTCAGCGGCAAGGTGGCACTCGTCACCGGGGCGGCCGCCGGCATGGGGCTCGCGACGGCTAGGGCCTTCGCGGAGGCGGGTGCGGCCGTCGTCCTCGCGGATTACAAGGAAGTCGTCGTGAAGGCGGCTGCGGCCGAGCTGGTCGCCGCCGGGCACAAGGCGATTGCCGTCCGCTGCGACGTCGCGGACGACGACCAGGTGGCGGCGATGGTCGAGCGGACCGTATCCGAGTTCGGCCGGCTCGACGCCGTGTTCAACAACGCGGGCATCATGGCCCGCATCGCAGCGACGGCCGAGAGCACACGCGAGGAATGGGACCGCGTCATCGGGGTCAATCTTCGCGGCGTCTGGAGCTGCATGAAGCACGAACTGCGTCAGATGGAACGCCAGAAGAGCGGGGCCATAGTCAACAACGCGTCAGTTGGTGCGTTGACGGGCAACCCCGGCATAGGCTCCTACATCGCCTCGAAGCATGGCGTGGTCGGTCTGACGCGGACGGCGGCCCTGGAGTACGTCAAGCACGGCATCCGGGTGAACGCGGTCAATCCCGGCCTCATCGACACGCAAGTTGCTCGCGAGGTCGTCGCCGGGAGCGAGGAGGCGTATGGCGAAATCGCGAAGAACGTCCCCATCGGCCGGGCTGGCAGGCCCGAGGAGATTGCCTCGGCCGTCCTCTGGCTTTGCAGCCCTGGGGCGAGCTACGTGGTCGGCCACGCCCTCACCATCGACGGCGGGATGACGGTCGCATGATGAACCTTAACGCGAGAAACGAGGAAGTTTCCACCGTGTCGTTCTCCCGTCGTGCGTTCGTGACCATTGCGGGCTCCGTGCTCGCGTGCTTCGCGACGCGACGGGCACACGCCGTCCCTTCCACCCCGATGCAGGAGAAAACGATGGAAATCACCCGAGGGGGTTCTCAGCCTTCCACCAAGGGCCCCGCCGACTGGTTTACCGGCACGGTCCGCATCGACCCGCTGTTCCAACCGCATGCCCCAGCCCGTACGGCGGCGGCCAGCGTCACGTTCGAGCCGGGGGCTCGCACAGCTTGGCACACGCACCCGCTCGGGCAGACGCTCATCATCACGGCGGGTTCGGTTGGGTGCAACAAGAAGGCGGGCCGGTCGAGGAGGTACGACCTGGTGACGTGGTCTGGTTCCCTGCCGGAGTGCGACACTGGCACGGGGCGAGCCCGACCACGGCGATGACGCACACCGCTATCCAGGAGGCCCTCGACGGCAAGATGGTCGACTGGCTGGAGCACGTGAGCGACGACCAGTACCGGAAGTAACATAAAGGGCGTTC
>NZ_JAALJI010000107.1 GCF_011064595.1 Paludisphaera soli
TTGGCTCGCTCGTGACAATAAAGGCGACGATCGTGATAGCATCGATGACCTCTGATCACACGGAGGTCAACGATGTCACGCCGCAAGATCGATCCGCTCCGACCATTGACGGACGATGAGGTCGCCCTCCTCGGCAAGATCGGCCGAGCTCAGGCCGGACCCGCCGCACGCTTCGCCCGAGCCGCCATCCTCCTGGCCGTGGCACGGGGCGACGGCTATCAGCAAGCGGCTCGATCGGTCGGCCGCCGCTCCGGAGTCGCCGTCTCCCGCCTGGTCGCCCGCTTCAACGCCGAGGGCCTCGCCGCGCTCGATCCACGCCACGGCGGCGGCCGGCCTCGACGCTACGATGACGAGGCCGCCGAGCGGATCCTGCGCGAGGCCCGACGCACGCCCACGCCCAAGGCCGACGGCACCGCCGCCTGGAGCCTGACCACCTTGCGCCGGGCCCTCCGATCGGCGCCCGACGGCCTGCCCGCGGTGTCGACCTACACCATCTGGCGAGTGCTCCACCAGGCCGGGTGCTCGCATCAGAGGAGCCGCACCTGGTGCCCCACCGGGACGGTCCTCCGCGTCCGCAAGGATGGGCCGGTCGTCGTCACCGACCCGGACGCTTCGTCAAAAAAAAGCTGATCGAGGACGCCTACCGGCTCGGCGAGGCGATGGGGCTGACGGTCTGGTGCACCGACCAGGCCGGCCCGTTCCAGACGGCCCCCCAGCCCGGCCAGTCGTGGCGCCCCGAGGGGCGGCCGGCCCGACAGCCGCACGAGTACGTCCGCAACGGCACGGCCAAGGCCCTGACGCTGTTCCATCCGGCCGACGGCCGGGCGCGGGTCAAGGGGGTGACCGCCTGCCCCAACACCGTGCTCCACGCCTGGCTGAAGGAGGAGTTGACGACGATCCTGGCGTCGCCGCCGGCGACGCCCGCCGCTTCGATGCGAGGGACATGGGAGCGTTGGCGTGGGGGCCGGACGGGCCCGACGTCGGCCGAGATGCCCCCGCTGCGGATGCTCCTGGTGCTGGACAACCTGGCCGGCCACAAGACGCCGTCCTTCGTCCTTTGGCTCTTCGCCCACGGGATCATGCCGCTCTACACGCCGCTGGGCGGGTCGTGGCTGAACATGGCCGAGAGCTTCCAAAGGATCCTCAAGCGGCGGGCCCTGGACGGCCAGGAGCCGGGCAGTCCGGGGGAGATCATCGCCTGGATCGAGGCGGTGACGGAGCACTGGAACCGCTCGCCGACGCCGTTCGAGTGGGGCGGCAAGCGTGCGGAGCGGAGACGTCGGCAGCGAGATCGCAGGCACCAGTTGGGCGGGTCCGCAGCGTGCACCCGGAGGCCGGTCCGGCGATCAAGGTTGGTTTATAGTCATCCTCA
>NZ_JAALJI010000108.1 GCF_011064595.1 Paludisphaera soli
GGGGGCCATCGCGTCGGCGATCCGCAGCGCCTGCCGCACGTTCTGTTCGGTCTGGCCCACGAGGCTGCCGAGCAAGGCCCCGACGTCGAGCGTCAGCGTGGGCCGGCCCGTCTCGTTGCCCAGGGCCCTGGCGAACTGCGACTTGCCCGTGCCCGGCACGCCCAAAAGCAGGACGCCCCGGGCGCGGACGCCGGCCTCGCGGCCGGGCCGCAGGGCCCGCGAGCAGAACGCCTTGAGGGCGTCCAGCCCGCCCAGGTCGGCGAACGCCTCGCCGCCGCGGTGCAGCGTCAGCAGGCCCGACTTCTTGAGCATGCACGACTTCAGCTCCCAGAGCGGCCCGGCGGCGACGCGGCCGTGGCGGACGAGCGAGAGGCTGCAGGCCCCCTCGGCCTCGTACCGCGTCAGCCCGGCGGCCGCGTCCAGGATCCGGTCGAGCTCGTCGCCTCCGGGCAGCTCGCCCGGCTCGCAGGCGATCGAGCGGGCGATGGCCTCCAGCTGATCGCGTCCCGGCAGGTCGTGCTCCAGGACGACGAACTGCTTCTCCAGCTCGACCGGCATCTGGACGACCGGCGACAGGACGACGACGAAGCTCCTGGCCTGCTTGCCGGCGACGATCCGGGAATCGAGGGCCTGGACCACCTCGGGCGAGCCGAGGAAGCGGTGGAAGTTGACCAGGACCAGCAGCGCCGCGCCCTCGGGCGCGGCCATGGCGTCCAGGGCCCGGATCGCCGCCAGCGGGTCGGCGGCGTCGACGGGAGCGATAGCCTCGGTTTCTCGTTCTAGAATTCTGAGGCCAGCGCCGACGTCCCAGGCGGCGACCGTCCAACCCCGGGCGCGGCAGAGGCCGGCGACCTCGGCGAGGGCGTCCTGGTGCTCGGAGGACCGGAGCCACAGGCCGGTGAAGCAGGCGCGCACGTACTCCTCGAGGCGCTCGGCGAGCGTCATCGAAGGCTCCTCGATGGTGTGTGGGGGAGGTGGTCGCAGGTAGTGGGCGGCGAGGGATTCGGGGGCGGGGTCAGGTGGACTGATCCAGCCGCAGATCGGAGCGTTGGCCCTGGTGGAACTCGGCCGTCAGCGCCTCGGACGTCCGCCGGCCCAGGGCCCGCTCGACGGATCGGCTCGCCTCGCGGCACTCCGGGCCGGCGAAGCCCCGCGTTCGGACGGTCGTCTCGCCCTTGGGGCCGACCGAGATCTCGACGACCCTCTTCAAGACGCACCTCCGACCTGGATCGTGAGCCTGATGGAGCCGTCGCCGAGGAGGCGCTCGGCGATGGTGTGGCCCCGTCTCCTCGCCTCGATCCGGGCCTTTTCCACCGCGTACATCTGCAGCAGGCGGTCGAGCGGGGCCCGCTCCCCCCAGGCCCCGCCGC
>NZ_JAALJI010000109.1 GCF_011064595.1 Paludisphaera soli
TCGCCACGTATCCGAGGAGCGTTCCCATCGACGAGGGATCGATCCCCGACGAGTGTGCGGGTCTGGTCCAGCCCGTGCGTCGCGGCCACGGCCCCCCACCGAGTGCGGGCCTGCTCTGCCGGCACGGACGGCCGACGGTCGAGCCCGCCGCACCCCATCCGCGATCACCTGGCGATAGTCAACTTCCAGACGGCGTGCGAGGCCTGCGAGCAGAGGAATGTCGATTGTGCCGTGGTCGGTCCCTGGCTAATGCACCTGATCGGCCGATTCATCCGAGGCGACGGCCGAGTCGTAAGTTCAGGAGCGGATCAAATACATGCTGTCGTGGCAACCTCTGTTCCCGGCCCGGGAGGAGCCGGAGCGTTGTTGCACGCGGTCCGCCTACTGCCAGGCGAGGAGGCGGTCAAGTCCTGGGACCGCGTCGCCGACTTCCTGCACCGGGTCGACGCGGAGATGAGGCGTCGAGAGATTGGAGGCCGCTACGGCCCGATTAAGGCCCGGCGATCGTGCGGGCCGTCCATGGAGGAAGTCGAGCCGAACCGACTCGACTTCGCCGTGGTCGACGAGACGGTCGGCATCTAGCCCCAGGCCGTGTGGGCCTGGGACGTCGCGGCGGTCCGATATGTCGAGTCCGACAGCTTTTCGCGGCCGCGCCCGACCTCGGAAAGCCTTCCTGCAGGCGACCGGCGGCCGGGAGTCTGGATCCACCGGGTTCCCCTGGTCGCATATGTCCGAGACCGCCCGCGCCGTCGGGTTGCTCCTGCGGTAGCCCTACTGCCTGTTGATGATGCCCCGGCCGAGCACCTCGAACATTATCTCCGACTGGTCCAGACCTACGCCGTCCGGGGGGGGCCGCCTGATCGCGGTTCCGCCTACGGCGGATTCACGTGGGGCAGCAAGTCGAATCAGGTCGACGAGTGAATCTCAGCCATCAACTCGAGGGGGCCGCGACGCCCAAGCTGGCCGAGAAGCAGCCGAGAATGGCCGAATCCCTGCCTCATGGCCGGCTCGACCGGTAGTAACCCGGATCTTAGATAGAGTTCACCGACCGGGCGGCCCAGATCAGTAAGGTGTCTGCCCGGATTTTGGGACGAATGAGCGGACGTGCTCTGCCGGCTCGGCGCTTGACGCGGCGGCATTCCCGCGGACCGGCCTCTGCGCCGGATTCAGATCCCAGCTAGGCTCTCCCATGTCAGGTTGCTCGCGTCGCCGTCATGGACGCGGCGGGGCGGGATGAGAGCGGTCCGGGCGCGCGAGGGGTGACCCGGCGATAGTTGCGGAGCCT